>CALXNA010000001.1 GCA_944389615.1 uncultured Anaerobiospirillum sp.
GATCTATGATTTCATCCCAGAGTGTCATGAATTCAAGGTGTTGGCTTCGCGCATCGTGCGTCAAGTGCTAAAAGGCCGTAAGCTGGTAGTGCTCATCGATGAGTGGGATGATCCACTCTCAAGCAATCTGCATGACAGGACAGCATTTAAGTCTATTGCCGAGCTTATGAGTACTTTATACTCGTGGCTGCGCGAAAGCACCTTCATCAAGTTCATGCTCGTCACAGGCATTGGGCGGTATCAAGATACGTCGTTTTTTACTGGTGAGTTCATCACTGATATCAGCTTGAAAAGCAAATTCGCTGCGTTAGTCGGTTACACCGAAGAGGAGGTGAGGTCTTACTTTGCTCCTTACCTTGCCCGCAGCGCCGCCCTCTGGGGCCTGAGTGAAGATGCCATGCTTGATAAGATCCGGAGCTACTATGATGGCTTCTGCTTCGATATGGAAGGGCAAGTCCATGTTTACAGTCCGTGGTCGATCAATAGCTTCTTTGCGCAAGTGGCTGAGCAACCTGATAGCGTTCCTCGCCTGATGCCATTTTGGATGGATAATGCCAATGCTCCCAGCGCGCTGCGTACCTACCTCCAAGCTTACAAACCTGATATCACCTTCATTGATCAGAGCAAGGCCGAGGGCGTTGAGCTTTCGTTGTATGATATCTTGTCTTCTTACAACTTTGACACTGTACCATTTGTGCTACTCTTGGTGCAGACCGGATACATGACGATCAAAGAGCTGTTGTCGAGGGACAAGGATGTTACCGATCTTATGTATCGGTGCAACTTCACCAACGCCGAGGTTGAGAACATCTTCTCTAAGGTCATCTTAGCCTATGTTACAGGCCAAGAGAAGGCTTACTTTGACTCAGAGATCAAGATACAATCCAAGGCCTTAGCAGCAGCCTTGAAGGCGCATGATATGGCGCGCACTGTGCAAACCATCAACTCGCTGCTGGTGCGTGTGCACTACGATCTCTGGCAAAGTCAATCGCGGGAACGGGAAGCGGTATATCGCGTGCTTATCGCTTTGTTCCTGCAAATCGAGCTAAGCTCGCTGTACGTGCGCCAAGAGGTGGCCAACAATGTCGGGCGCAGTGATATTGAAGCGCTTGTTGGCGACGAACTCTTTGTGTTTGAGCTCAAGCTCATCCCTGCCAAGACAAAGAAGAGGTCTGCCCAGAGCGAAGACTCCGCAGAGGTCACCGCGGCTCAGACTGCAGAGGGCACCGAGAGCAAGCCTGTGAATGGATCCACGGCCCAGATGCCAGAGGTTGACCTTGATCCACCGAGCCTTGCTACCCAAACCCGCATTGCACGTAAAGCCTATGACCAACTCATTGGTAAGGCCTATGGGAGCGCCAGTATCACGCCTGTGGTTAAGCGTTGGTACGGTGTGGTCTTGGTGATCTCGGAGGTAACGCGCCAAATCTGCTACTGGCGCTACTTCACCACCAACCAAGATCTTGGCTGCGGGGCAGTCGAGCCCGAGAGTATTAACAACCCTCCACAGTTCGACAGTGAGTCTTAGCCGCGAGGAGTAAGCCTGAAAACCGTTACACCCAAGCAAGCAGCCTTATGCCAAGGCCTTCGTGCAGCGGATACAGGGGGTGTCAAAGGTCGATTGGGGCCGCCCCATCCGGCGCGCCCCTGCGGTAACGCGCAGGCGCGCAATCAGGAGGCGTGCTTAGCTGAGCTCAGCTTCCAGCCCCAGTTTGCCAAAGTCGACCCGCTGGTAGCTACTACCTGCGCGCTTGCGCGTCGGCTGAGCCTTGGCCTCCGTCTTCGGTTGCGGTTTAAGTTCCGGTTGGGGCTTTTGCGTAGCTGCTTGCTCAGCTGCGATCAGGTCGGTGTTGCTAGTGGTGGCAAAGGCGGCGTCAAGCTCTTTTAGGTACTCAAGGTCAAAGCCGCCGGAGCTGGGCAGAGTTTGGCTAGGTTGGGCTTGCGTCAGTATAGCGCTAGTTTGCGGCGTTGCCGGGCTAGGCGCAGGGGAATCGGTGCTCGTAGGCTCTAGGGAAGCCGGTGGAGCCTTATGTGGGGCTGGGCTGGTAAAGCGCGGTAGGAGCTCAGCGTTGGGCGCGCCGGGGCGCGTCTGGTAGCCGCTTAAGCCTGCTGCCTGCATTTTGGCCTTGCTCACTTCGTCGGTGTAACCTGCGGCCACCATTTCGTATTGTGGGGAGCCACTGATCATGCCGCGTAAGGTCGGCACTTGTGCTGCCTCTTGAGTGGTGCCGCCGTGGTTGGAGCGTACTTTGGACTCGTTGTTGACGCCGCGCTTGGTCGCATGGGCGGGTAGCACCGCGTCTTGGGCGCGCGTCGACTTAATGGTGTTGGGTTGCAGATTGCTGGCGTTTTTAGCGGCGCGGCGGCGCTGCGAGACGCTGACGCGGGCAAAGGCGTCGGCCGAGCGCAGCTTCATCAGGCGTTGGATAAAGACGCGCTCCCAGCCGTATTGGTTATGCAAAGCGGTGCGCTCCAGCCAAAAGGTGATGAAGCTGGTGAGCTCGCTCTCTTGGTAGCTGCTGTCGACAAGGCCTGCAAGGAGCGCAGCATTGCGAAACGAGGGCCCGGGCTGCCAATTGGCGTACATACGAAACGGTGCGTGTGGCACTTCCAAGAGCTCTTGGGCAAAGAGCGGGAAGATGATGGGGGCGCCTTGCCAGTTGATGTTGGGCATGACGCGCGCAATCAAATGCTCTTGCTCAAGCTCGTCCAGCGCCCCTTCAATCTCGGCGAGCGTCGGGGTGCAGGGCATGACCGTGCTCTGCGATACCAAGTCCGCGGTCAAGGAGATGGGATCGACACTCAGCGCGCCTTGCTGGGCCTGCGGGCGCAGATAGAAGATGTACATGGTGCGCGCTAGGTGGCTGAGCAGGGGGCTTTTGAGCTGATTGAACTCGGCGCGATTGAGCATGGGGCGATCTCATAACAGCAGCGGGCCGCGCGACGGGCGGCCCGGATCAGGCACAGGACACGATGCCGCGCCCATCGGGCGCACGGCACGCTCAGCGTGGCGGCACGTTTAGGGCACGGCGTGCAGTATGCGCAGGGCAGTATGCGCAGGGGCGCGGCAGGAAAGTGACGCTTAATGCGTAGTGACGCTTAGTGCGTGCGGGTGCCCGGGACGGGGGTGAGGACTTCCTTGCCTTGCAAGATGGCATCGAGGTTGGCGATCACCAAGTTGGCCATGGCTTGGCGCGTCTCCTTGGTGGCACTGCCAAGGTGCGGCAGCAAGCTGACGTTGGCGCGCTGCTGCAGGGCAGACGGCACGTTTGGCTCTTGCTCGAAGACGTCAAGGCCTGCTCCGGCGATGATGTTGTGGTCTAAGGCCCAGATCAAGTCGTCGGTGTTGACGATGGAGCCGCGGGCGATGTTGACCAAGTAGCCCTCGGAGCCTAAGGCGGTCAAAATCTCACGGTCGACACAGTGGAAGTTCTCGGCGCTGGCAGGCATGGCAAGGAGCAAAACGTCGCACCATGTGGCAAGCTCCTTGAGGCTTGAGCAGTAGTGGTAGCTGACGTCGCTTTGCTGGTGGCGCCCGAAGTAGCCAATCTCCATCTTGAAGGCAGCGGCGCGAGCGGCGATTTCCTTGCCGATGCGACCAAGGCCCGCAATACCGAGCTTCTTGCCGCCAATTGAGGTGGTCAAAGGCAGCGCTGGAGCATGGCCCCAGTCACCGCGCTCGATGTAGTCTTGGGCGGCCTTGGCTTGGCGCGTGCAATTGAGCAACAGCATCATGGCCGTATTGGCGACATCGTCGTTGAGCACATTCGGGGTGTGGGTGACAAAGACGTTGTGGGCGCAGGCGCTCGGGATGTCGATGCCATCGTAGCCGACGGAGAAGCAGACAATGGCGCGCAGCTGTGGACAAGATTCAAAGTCCGCGGCCTGAAACTTACTGCCGCCTGAGGCCACCACAATGTCGGTGCGGGCGCGGATGGCGGCGCGCTCTGACACGGACAGGGCGCTGTCCACAAAGTAATCACCGCGGGCTTTGAGCTGCGTCTCCAGCTCCGGCAGCATGTCGAACTTGCCCACCTTCAAAATCGTTAAGGCCATAGCTCTCTCCTTCGATCCAAGAACTCCGTGCGCTATTGTAGCCGACTTTGGCACAGGCGGCGCCGCTCCGGGGTTTGCTGGAATAGGGCCTAAAGTCACGTTTTTGCTCTTCTCATACTTGAACAAGTGTTCAAGTGTTGGTTATAATGCAGCTATACTTGAATGATTGTTCAAGTATTTGAAGATTGGTTCCACGCTGACGGAGTTTGCGATGAAGGTTCGTTGCACCATTGAAGGTTTAGATTGCCCCCACTGCGCGTTAGAGCTGTCCAAGAAGATTGCCGCGCACGATGACATTGCCGCCGCTGACATCAACTTTGCAATGAAGTCTTTGGTGATGGAAGTGGCCGAGGACGCCGATGAGGATGCGATCGTCGAGGTGGCCCAAGGTATCGCCGATGGCTTTGAGGATGGCATTACCATCGAGCTGCGCGATTAGCGCATAGCGCAGGCGCCGCGTCGGCTTGCTTAGGTTGGCGTCTGAGCCGCGGGTGAGCGGCGCCCTGTACGGAGAGTGGTCGGGCAGGTTTGGGACTTGAGTGTGGGTGGTAGTCAGGCGCTTTTAGGCGCCGACTCAACGAGGATTTAGTTATGGGCATGTTAGCTTCTATGTCGTTGCAGCTAAAGCTGCGGCTGGGCACCGGCTTGGTGACCATGGTGCTGCTGCTAACCGGAGTTGTTACTAACTTTTGGCTGGCACTGGGGCTGACCTTGGTGGTCTACCTGTGGGTGTCGTATCCGGTGCTGATTGACGCATGGCGTTATCTCGTGATCCGCCATCGCATGAGTGAGCAGTTCTTGATGACGGTAGCCACCTTCGGTGCCTTGGGACTGCAGGACTTCCCTGAGGCTTTGGCGGTCATGGTGTTCTACCTCATCGGTGAGGCCTTTGAGGACTATGCCTCACAGCGTAGCCACAATGAGATTGCCTCGCTGGTCAAGCTCAAGCCGAGCAAGGTACGCCTGCTTCATGACGATGGCAGCGAGGAGCTGGTGGCGCCGCGTAAGGTCAAGATTGGGCAGCGCATCCGCGTGCTCGCCGGTGAAGCGGTGGCGCTGGACGGCTCCTTGCTGGGGGCTAGTGCCTCGGTGGATATGAGCGCTTTGACCGGCGAGAGTGAACCGGCGCTCTTTACCTGCGGCCAAGAAGTGCCGTCGGGCGTGATCAATATGGGGCAGGTCATCGAGCTCACCGTAACGCGCGATAACAAGAACAGCTCGATCACGCGCCTTATCAACCTGATCGAAGATGCCGCGGCCAATAAGTCCAAGCCTGAGGCTCTCATTACCCGCTTTGCGGTCTATTACACCCCGATTGTGGTGGGCTGCGCCGTCTTATTGGCCTTGGTTGGCTTGCTGCCCAACGAAGACGCCGCCAATTGGCTCACCCGCGCCTTGGTCTTCTTGGTCGTCTCCTGCCCGTGTGCCTTGGTGCTGTCGGTGCCGCTCTCCTTCTTTGGCGGCTTAGGCGCGATGTCCAAGACTGGCGTTATGGTCAAAGGCTCGATCCATATCGAAGCCCTGTCTAAGCTCAAGGCCATTGCCTTGGATAAGACCGGTACCATCACTCAAGGCAAGTTCGCCGTCAGTGACATCAAATGCTTAGGCTCAGTCTCTGAGACCGAGCTCATGACCGCGCTCTATGCCTTAGAGAGCTTGACCACGCACCCGATTGGCGTTGCTATCGTCAACTACGGTGAGGAACAGGGCCTGCCGCTTAAGGAAGCGACCGCCGTCCAAGAGATTACCGGTTATGGCCTGCAAGGCGAGGTAGACGGCAAGACGGTGGCAGTGGGTAAGGCGCGCTTTATCACCGATAAGCTCGGCCTGACGCTACCGGAGCTGCCCTCGGACAAGGTCGGTACCGAGCTTTTTGTAGTTATTGACGGGGAGCTGGCCGGACGGGTCACGCTGTCAGATAGCGTCAAGGAATCGGCCTTACCGTTCTTTGATGCCATGCATGACCTCGGCATCAAGACCTATATGATCACCGGCGACAAAAAGGAAGTCGCAGCCAACATTGCTGCGCAATGCCATATCAGCGCCTTCTACGCCGAGCAACTGCCGGAGGATAAGCTCACCACCTTTAAGACGATCAAGGAGCAAAACGGTGTCACCGCCTATGTTGGCGATGGCATCAACGACGCTCCAACCCTCGCCACGGCCGATGTCGGTATCGCCATGGGCCAATTTGGCAGTGCCGCCGCGGTCGAAGCGGCCGATGTGGTGGTCATGAACGATGACCTAACCAAGATCCCTACCACGATCAAGCTCGCTCAGCAGACCTACCATCTGGCCTTACAGAACATGGTCTTGGTGATTGCGGTCAAGGCCCTGATCCTGCTCTTAGGTGCCCTAGGCTATGCCAACATTTGGCTGGCCATCTTGGGTGATGTCGGCCTGTGCGTGCTTGCGGTATTAAACGCGATGCGCCCATTGGGCTGGGTCAAGACCAATCAGGTGGCGCCGCGCGCGCCGAAGCTGGATGCGGCTTGATGCTGCGTGATGCAGCTCGATTCAGCTCGCTGTAGTTATGTTAGCTGTTGCTAACTTAAGTTAGCCTATGCTAACATTAGCCCCGACAGATCCTAACATAGAGCCAAGGTGCAGGTTGCCTTGGCTTTTCTATAGGCGCTGCTCTGGGGTAGGATAGGCAAGTTAGGATGGGCCGGTTAAGTGCGGTCGGTTGTGAGGAGGCGGAACATGGGTAAGGCCAAGACAGTGCTCAAGGCGGTAGCGGAGGCGATGCCCCTGACGGGCGCCAAGGACATTAAGCTCAAGCGGCAGAACTTTAGCGTCAAGGGTATGTCCTGCGCGGCCTGTAAGGCGCGCATTGAGCGCGCGGTCATGAAGGTGCCAGGCGTCATCTCGGTCTCAGTGCAGCTGCTGCAAAACGCCATGACCGTGATCTTCGATGAGCGTAAGTGCTCAGCTGAGACCATCATCGTGGCCGTTGAGCACGCAGGTTACGGCGCGCAGGCCGTCACCTCAACCCAGCAGCTGCAGCAGGCCGATGACAGCGAAGTGAGCACGCGCCATAAGAAGCTCTGGGGCTCGATTGTGGTAACGCTGCTCATCATGGTGCTCTCGATGGGCCCGATGGTCGGGCTCAACCTTGTGCCCATGGCCGACGCCAATGCCTATGCGCAGTTGGGCCTGTGCCTTATGGTCATCGCCTTTAACTCCCATTACTTCTCGCAGGGCTTTAAGGCGCTTTTGCACTTAGGCCCCAATATGGACTCGCTGGTAGCAGTCGGGGCGGGCGCTTCCTTTTTAGCCAGCGCCGTGAGCGTGATGTTCATCGACCCCAGCGAAGACGCCGCCACCTTACATCACAACCACTACCTCTACTTTGAGTCGGTCGCAACCATCCTGACCTTGGTGAGCGTCGGCAAGTTCTTTGAGTCCAAGGCCAAGCTCAAGGCCATCAATGCCATCTCCGCCCTCTACGACCTCGCCCCGCAAAGCGTGGTGGTACGCCGCCGTTCGGGCGCCTGCCCCACGGACTGTCAGGTCTCCGGTAAGGCCTCTGGTCATGTCTCCGGTAAGGCCGAAAGCAAAGCTGCTCGGGCCGAGGACTATGAGGAGGTCACCATTCCGCTCGAGCTGGTGCAGGTCGGCGATGAGGTGGTGCTACGCTCGGGCGATCGCGTTGGCGTCGACGGCGTGGTAATCGAGGGCAGTGGCTACTTCGATGAGAGCGCTTTGACCGGCGAGTCCGCCGAGGTCAAAAAGGAAGCGGGAGCTGCGGTCTTGAGCGCGACCTATTTGCGCCATGGCTATGTTGTGTTTAAAGTGCAGCGCGTGGGCCCGGATACGACCTTGGCGCAGATCATCGCCTTGGTCGACGATGCTAATAGCAAGAAGGCGCCGATTGCGCGCCTTGCCGATAAGGTCGCCTTTTACTTTGTCCCGGCGGTCATTGGAATTGCCATCCTGACCGGCGTCATTTGGCTCTTGGTTGGGGCGCCTGCAACCCAAGCGCTGACCTTCGCCGTCTCGGTCTTGGTGGTGTCCTGCCCGTGCGCCTTGGGCCTTGCGACGCCGACCGCCATTATGGTGGCGACGGGGCGGGCGGCGACGCTCGGTGTACTCTTTAAGAGCCCGGAGGCGCTTGAGAAGCTGGCGGCGGTCGATACCATGGTCTTAGATAAGACCGGTACCTTGACGGTGGGCAAGATGCAGCTCGTCGGGGCAAAGCTTCATGCCTCAGAGACCTATAGTGAGGCCCAGATTTTGGCCCTTGCTGCTGCGCTTGAAGCGCGCAGCGAGCACCCGATTGCCGCGGCCATCGTCAGCTACTGCCAAAGCAAGCTTGCGGATACCAAGCTTGCGGATAGTGAGCTGCCGCCTTTGGAGCATTTTGCTACCTTGCAAGGGCAAGGCGTGAGCGCCCAATATGCCGGTACCACCTTGTATCTGGGCAGTCAGGGCCTGCTTGAGCAGGTGCTGCCTCAGGTGACGGTGGATACCTCCACTGAGCGCTTTACCACGGTCTTCTTGTTTACGCAGGATACGCTCTTGGCGCAATTTGCCTTGGGCGACGAGCTCAAGGCCGGTGCCACTGAGATGGTGGCCGCGCTCAAGGGCATGGGCATTACGCCGGTGCTGCTCTCAGGCGACACCAATGCTGTGGTCGCAGCGGTGGCGCAGGAGGCGGGCATTGCGGCGGCGCGCGGGGCGTGCTTGCCGCAGCATAAGAGTGAGTGTCTGCAGGCGCTGCGTGCGGACGGGGCGGTGGTGGCCATGATGGGCGATGGCATCAACGATGCCCCGGCCTTGGCGCAGGCCGATGTCGGCATCTCGCTCTCAGGCTCCACCGACATTGCCAAGTCCTGCGCTGATATCGTGCTGATGCAAGATAAATTGGGGCGTCTGGTCGATGCGGTGATGCTGTCACGCCTGACCTTACGCAACATCAAAGAAAACCTGTTCTGGGCCTTCTGCTACAACGTCGTGTGCATCCCCTTGGCCGCAGGCGTGTTCTACGTCAGCTTGGGCCTTGAGCTCAACCCGATGATTGCCGCCTTGCTCATGAGCTTAAGCTCGCTGTGCGTGGTCAGCAATGCTTTGCGCCTGCGCGCACTGCGCTTGACTGCCCCGACGGGTAAGGAGTCTGAGAGCACGGAGCAGAGTCACAAGCTCAGCGCTCAGCTTGCAGCGTTGCAGTTTGCCCCCACGGCAGTGGTCACATCAGAGGAGAAAGTTGCTATGAAAAAGGAATTACAAGTTGCCGGTATGAGCTGCCAACACTGCGTACGCAGCGTCAAGAAGGCCTTAAGCCAACTTGAGGGCGTCGAGGACGTTGAAGTCACCTTAGAGACCGGTAAGGTCGTGGTCACCGGCAGTGAGGCCATGGCCTCCGACGAGGTCATGAAGGCGGCCATCGAAGAGGAAGGCTTTGAGCTCAAGGCGATTGCCGCGGTATAGCTCCGCGGCAGAGCGCCCGCTAATAGCGGCTGCTAATAGCGCCTGCGGCGCGCCCTTAGTCGAGGGTCTTGACCCAATTGCCCCACTTGAGGCGGATGAGGAAAAAGCAGCCGCGCAAGCACAGCTCGATGCACATGGCCGTCCAGACACCGGCTAAGCCGTAGTGCTGGGCGAGGACATAGGCAAGGCCCAAACGGATGAGCCACATTGAGCCCAAGTTGATGAGGCTTGGGATCAAGGTGTCACCGGCGCCGACGCAGATGCCGTAGCCGACGATGGCTACGGCAAAGAGCGGCTCGGCAAAGGCTTCGATGCGCAGGGCTTGCACGGCCAAAGCCTGTACCTCAAGGCTTGGGCTCATCAAGGACATGACCCACGGCGAGAACACGTACATCAAAAAGCCCATGAAGGCCATAATGCTGGCGCCTAAGCACAGCGTGATCACGGCAAAGCGCCGCGTCAGGTCAAAGCGCCGCGCGCCGATCGATTGGCCCACCAAGGTGGTGGCGGCATCGCCGATGCCAAAGCCCGGCATATAGCACAGCGACTCGATGGTGATGGCAAAGGAGTGCGCAGCAATTGACATATTGCCCAAGGGCGCCACAATCATGGTGGAGACGATCTGCGCGGAGCTGATCATGACCTGCTGGCCCGTGATCGGCAGGGAGATGCGCAGGGCGCGCCGTACCACCTGCCACGTCGGGATAAAGGCGCTCAGCGTGAGCTGATCTAAGGTTAGCGCCAAAGAGCGCGACTTAAAGCAGAGGCAATAGGTCATGATGCAGCCGGTGACGGCCGCCGCGGCAGCTGTGCCTAAGGCTGCGCCCGTGACGCCAAGACCTGCGCCGACTACGTCGATGGTGCCGAGGAGTGGGTAGGTGACGGTGCGGCTCGGGAAGATCAAGAAGTAGTTGAAGACGACGTCTAGGAGGCACATCAAGACGTTTAAGAGCGAGGGCAGGAGCATATTACCTGAGCAGCGCAGCATCGCCGCGGACAGGTAGTTAAACATGAAGAAGGGCAGCCCGGCCATGAAAACCATGAAGTAGTGACTGGCGTCCGTGGCAATCACGTCCACCTCAGCGCCGCCGAGCCAATAAGGCAAGAGCGGGCTAATGGTGCAGCCGACTACCGCCACTAAGAGGGCAAAGCTCAGCATCACGACATAGGCTTGGCGCAGTACCATGCGGGCGCTGACTTCGTCGCGTGCGCCTAAGAGGTGCGCCACCTGCACCGAGTAGCCGGAGACGGAGCTGAGGCAAATGCCGGTGAAGAGCCAGAGCGGCGCCATCATCAGGCCAATTGAGGCCGAGGCCAATGCACCTAAACTGCCCACCATCGCCGCGTCGATGTACTGCATGCAAATTGAGGACAGCTGCGCCATAATGGCGGGCGTACTCAGGCTCATGGTCAAGGTGATTTGCTCTTTGAGCGACATCTCACGATTGACCTTTTCGCTAAGCGACTCTTTGACAGAGCGGGAGTGAACCATAGGACTTCCTTAACCTGTGATGTTGCCGCGGCCAAGGCGGCGGCAGCAGCAGCCTGCGGCAGCAGCCGTGCTGCGCCCCTGCCGGGGCGCTGGGCCTCGCAGCGGCTTGGCCCCAGTCGGGGTGCACCGATTATACGGCTTTCCTGCGTTTTTGGGGCAGGGGCCGGGGGCGCGGAGCTGGTATGGTAGCTCTTCGGCTCAAATAAGCCGTTTTGGCGCGGTGTGCGGCGCGAAGTTTTGCAAATTGTTTGCAGCGCTAGTGTTGCCTGATGCTAACTGGGCTACAATTGGAGCCCGGTTTAGTTTTGATTGCCACCAACAGTGACTCTGACGAGGCTTTTCTATGTGGGATTACACGGACAAAGTAAAAGACCATTTCCTCCATCCACGCAATGCACGCGTCATTGAAGACGCTAATGCTGTTGGTGATGTAGGCTCCATCATCTGCGGTGATGCCCTGCGCTTGATGCTGAAGATCAACCCAACTACCGACATCATCGAAGATGCTGCCTTCCAAACCTACGGCTGCGGTAGCGCTATCGCCTCGTCCTCGGCCTTAACCGAGATGCTCAAGGGCAAGAGTCTTGCGGAGGCCGAGAAGATTACCAACCAAGAGATCGCTGACTATTTAGGCGGCCTGCCTCCTGAGAAGATGCACTGCTCGGTCATGGGCCGTGAGGCCTTAGACGCAGCCATTGCCAACTACCATGGCCAGAGCTATGAGAACAGCCACGATGATGGCGAGATCGTCTGCCACTGCTTTGGCGTCGGCGTCAACAAGATCAAGAAGGTGGTCTGGGAAAATCATTTGACCACGGTCGAGGAAGTCACCAACTACACCAAGGCCGGTGGTGGCTGCCAGTCGTGCCATATGCGCATCGAGGAGATCATCGATGAGGTTTGGGTCGACTTAGAGCGCTGCGGCGTACCACGCCCGGGCTTTGCCCCAACCCCAATCCAAGGCATCAAGATCGCCACGACCACGGAGCCTGCCGCGAGCGCCGCCGCGGCAAGCGTCGGCTCGACCTTGGATAGCACCACTGAGCACAGCAAGTACTTTGTCCCGGTTAACGCCGTGATCAAGGAGTTAAACGCGGGCTTTGCCGACGGCTCGAAGATTGAGCTGGCGCAGATTGCTGACAAGGAGATCAAACTGAAGTTCTCAGGCAGCATTGCCGCAGGCATGATGCACGACATGACCTTGAACTTCTTCACCACCAAGTTAGGTGAAGCCTTAGGGGCTGAGGCCAAGGATTTAACCATTAGCGCTTAGAGGCAGATCATGGATACCAACAACTTAGGTGCAGGCAGCGGCATTTACCTTGATAACAATGCCACCACGATGATCGACCCGAAGGTGGTCGAGGCCATGATGCCGTACTTTACCACGTACTATGGTAATGCCTCGTCGCAACACGGCTTTGGTGTGCCGGTGGAGAAGGCCATTGCCCGCGCCCGCGAGCAGGTCGCCGACTTAATCGGCGCTCAGTACCCCGATGAGATCATCTTCACCTCGTGCGCGACCGAGTCGGACAATACCGCCTTATGGACGTCCTTGTGGACGCAAAAGAACAAGGACGAGATCGTCACTTCGCGCCTTGAGCACCCGGCCATCATCGACACCTGCTCGTTCTTAGAAGCGCGCAACGTCAAGATCAAGTATCTGCACGCCGACAGCAAGGGCGACCTCAATGCCGATGAGTTCAAGAGCCTCTTAAGCGACCGCACCGCCTTAGCTTCGATTATGTGGGCTAACAACGAGACCGGCAATATCTATGATGTGCCGGGCCTCTCCGAGATTGCCGCCGAGAAGGGCGTCTTATTCCACTCCGATGCCGTGCAGGCCGTGGGCAAGATCCCAGTGGACGTCAAGTCGACCCAAGTGCGTATGCTCTCCTTCTCGGGCCATAAGCTCCATGCCCCTAAGGGCATCGGTGTGCTCTATGTGCGCCGCGGCACCCGCTTCTTGCCATATCTCCACGGTGGCCACCAAGAGCGTGGTCGGCGCGCCGGTACTGAGAATGTCCCATATATCGTGGGCTTAGGCATGGCCTGTGAGCTGGCCAAGTCGCACTTAGAGGAGCTCAACACCCGGGTTAAGGCCTTACGCGACAAGCTCCAAGAAGGCAT
Source organism: uncultured Anaerobiospirillum sp. (assembly GCA_944389615.1). Lineage (GTDB taxonomy): Bacteria > Pseudomonadota > Gammaproteobacteria > Enterobacterales > Succinivibrionaceae > Anaerobiospirillum. The sequence goes on from CALXNA010000001.1 coordinate 13,109, forward strand.
CGTCAAGACCATCCCAGAGGTCATCGTCATGGGTGACCAAGGTCAGCGCACGCCGAATACCTTAAATGTCGGCTTCAAGTTCGTCGAAGGCGAGGCGATCTTACTCATGTTAAATGAGTATGGTATTGCCGCTTCGTCCGGCTCAGCTTGCTCCTCGGAGAGCCTTGAGCCATCGCATGTGATGCAGGCCATGGGCATTCCGTTCAGCGCCGCCCACGGCACGATCCGCTTCTCGCTGTCGCGCTTTACCACCGAGGCCGAGATCGACAAGACCTTAGAGGTACTGCCGGGCATCATCGAGCAGCTGCGCAAGCTCTCGCCATACTGGAACGAGAACAAGCCGAAGCTCAAGAACGTCGACCACGTCTTCGATCCAGACTCGCAGGAGTGCCGCGCCTAACGGCTAGCGCCTGACGGCACCGCACTCTGGGCGCGCAGCGTCAGCTCGCGCGTGCCTGACGGCCAGCGCCTGACGGCGCCGCGCGCCCAGCCCGCCCCTAGATGCAGCTGGGGCGGGCCGCGGCCACCGCGTGTAAACGTTTGCGCCCAATTAGGGCAAAGCCGAACAATTCACGCTCAACGCTTTTGCTTTGACGCCAAATCGTCGACAATAGGGGCATAAGCATGTGAGCGCTAGGATGTGCCAAGCACATCTTGGCTTCTAAGCTCTATTCCAAGTCATTGGGATAGGGCTTTTTTCATGGCACAATAGGCCAAAGTGCCAAAGTGCCAAAGTGCCAAGGGGCGAGGCGGGCCCAGAAGGCGAAGTTTAGGGCAGGGCCTAATGGAGGGAGGCGGCATGGTTGATTTCACCGCGTTGACCAATGGCGGTATTGCGCAGCTCTTGCCCTATCGCATGGGCAAGCCGGTGGAGTTGGTGCAAGCGCAGCTCAAGGCGCCGCAACTGCTGCGTCTCAACGCGGGGGAAAGCCCCTATGGGGTGAGCCGCAAGGTGCGCGAAGTGCTCGCACGCTATGAGCCCAATCTGGCCCTCTACCCTGACAGCGGCTGCTATTTCCTCAAAGAGACGCTTCAGCATCTGCTCGGCTATAAGGTCAACCACATTACGGTGGGGGCGGACAATGGCGAGCTCATTGCCTTGCTGTGCCGGGCCTTTTTAAACCCGCAGGTCAATGTCATCATCCCGCAGCTCTCCTCAATTGCGCTCGATCGCGCCGCGACCTTGGTGGGGGCTCCGATCGTCCCGACCAGCATCATGGATGATTGGACGCCGGACTTCGATGCGATCTTAGATGCGGTCAATGAGCGCACTCGCATGATCATGCTGGCCAATCCCTCCAATCCGATCGGCGCCTTTGCCTTGAAGTCGCAGGTGACCGACTTCTTAAGCCAAGTGCCCGAGGACGTGATCGTGGTGATCGATGAGGAGCTTATCGACTACCAAGGCGCAGCCTACGAGGACTTCTACTCCTTACTGAGCCTGTACCCCAACCTCGTCTTGCTGCGCTCCTTTTCCCATGCCTATGGGCTTGCGAGCCTGCGCATTGGCTATATGCTCAGTAACGAAGACATCTGTGGCATCTGCAATGTGCTGCGCGAGCCCTACAATGTCTCGGGCCTTGCACAGGAGTGCGCCATTGCGGCCTTGCAGGACAAGACCTTTATCACCCATGTGGTGCAGCAAACCGGAGTGCAGCGGCGCCGCTTCCGCGACTTTTGCGCGCGCTATGGCTTTGCTATGATTGACACCAACACCTGCTCGGTCACGATTGATTTTGGCGCCAACGCCGAGCGCTACTACCAAGAGCTGATGCGCCATGGGGTGTTTACGCGGCCTTTGAGCTATCTTGGCCTCAACAGCCTCATCAACATCACCTTGGCCCCGGCTGCGGCCAACACCGTGGTGCTCAAGATTTTAGAGAAGATGGCCCTGTCGGACGCCTACGTCTTAAGCCGCGTGGCGGGCATGGGCAACTAAAGACAAGAGGTTTTCATGATTACGTTGCACGCCGTAGGCCCTGATTTGCCCTTAGGCCCGCTGCATCAGATCGCAGGTGAAGTGCACTTAGTTGGCTCCAAGAGCCTGACCAACCGCGCGCTGCTGCTCAGCGCCTTAAGCGCCGGGCGCACCACGCTCACCAACATCCTGCGCTCAGACGACTCAAAAGTCATGCTCCAAGCCTTGCAACGCTTAGGCGTCACAGTGGAGACCGACCCTCACGATCCCACCACGGTAACCATTAGCGGCGTCGGCGGCGCCTTTGCCTGCGCGCAGCCGCAAACCTTATTCCTCGGCAATGCCGGTACCGCGATGCGTCCACTCTGCGCGGCCTTGGCCTTATCCCGCGGCACCTTTGAGCTCACGGGTGAGCCGCGCATGTACGAGCGCCCCATCGGCATCTTAGTCGATGCGCTGCGCAGCTTAGGCGCAACGATTGAGTATTTGGGCACGGAAGGCTATCCGCCGCTGCGCATTACCGGTACGCAAGCTCAGGCCAGCTCCACGGTAACGGTGGCGGGCAACACCTCGTCGCAATTTATCACCGCGCTCTTGATGGTGGGTGCGCTCTTGCCGCAGGGCTTGACCTTGCAGGTTGAAGGCACGCTTATCTCCAAGCCTTATGTCGCGATGACCTGCGCCTTGCTCGAGCGCTTTGGCGTGCAGGTAGTCAACCACAATTTCGAGCGCTTCACCATTGCGCCGCAAACACTGACGAGTCCGGGGCGCTATTTGGTTGAGGGTGACGCGAGCGGCGCCACCTACTTCTTGGCTGCGGCTGCTCTAGCGGGCAGGGTCACGGTCAAGGGTGTCGGCGCTGGATCGCTGCAAGGCGATGCCCACTTCATCGACGTCTTAGCGCAGATGGGCGCCCAGACCGAAGTGGGCCCGGACTATCTCAAGGTAACGAAGGCGCAAACTAAGTTGCAGGGCATCGACTTAGACCTCAACGACATGCCTGATGCCGCCATGACCTTGGTGCCGCTGGCGCTCTTTACCTCAAGCCCGATTGCCATCCGCAATATCGGCAGCTGGCGCGTCAAGGAGACCGACCGCATCACGGCCCTTGCCACCGAGATGCGCAAGCTCGGCTGCGCGGTCGAGGAAGGCGCCGACTATATCGTGGTCGATGGTAATACCAAGGAATGTCTGGAGCGCCAAGCCGATCCGGACTTTGTCCCAGAGTTTGACACCTACAACGACCACCGTATGGCCATGTCCCTCGCGCTCGTGGCCTTCAAGCAGCGTATCGTGATCAAGGACTACCGCTGCTGCGCCAAGACCTTCCCGGACTACTTTGAGCGCCTTGCGGCCTTAGCCCAATGAGTGCGGTATTAACCACGGAGCGTTTGCGGCTGCGGCCCTTTACGCGGCACGATCTTCCGGCGATCTTGACCTTGTTTTCAGATCCTGCGGTCAATACCTTTCTGCCGTGGTGGCCGCTCGCCACGAGCGCAGAGGCGCGCGCGTTCTATGAGGCTAGGCTGCAAGACCAGTCTTATTGCTGGGCTCTTGAGCTTGATGCGGCGCTGATCGGCTATATCAAGGTCGAAGCGACGGCACCGTATGAGCTGGGCTATGCCTTAAGCCGCGCTTACTGGCATCAGGGCTTGACCTCTGAGGCAGGGGCGGCGGTGCTGCGTTACGTGGCGCCGATCTTGCCCTATGTGATCGCAACCCATGACCGCAACAACCCGCACAGCGGCGCGGTCATGCGCAAGCTGGGACTTAAGTACTGCTACTCCTATCGTGAGCAATGGCAGCCCAAGGACATCCCAGTCGTCTTTAGGTTGTATCAGCGTAACTTCACGGCGCCGCCTGACTTCGTCTATCGGGCCTACTGGGAGCGCTCCGCCGCGCATATGATCGAAGCGCTCTGATCGTGCACCAAAGCGTGCACCATTATGGAGCGAATTTGAGGCGGTACGCGGCGCAATGCCCCATAACGTGCCCACGCAGGCGCCTAGATTTGCTGCGCCGCGGGCCGTAAGTCAGAGCGGATGGGGCCTGCGCGCCGCACAAGGCGGCGCCGCGCTGGGGGCAGGTTTGCGGTGCGGCTGGGCCCTTTTGGGCTTAAGACAGCCAAAATGGTTCATTTTTGCTATCATGAGTCACTTTATTAGTGACGTGATCTCCATCACGTCCCAACGGGGGTGTATCCGCTGCTGGTCTGCGAGGCGCAGAGCAGGTTGAACAGGGTAGCTGCGGGTGACACGCATGTCTTGGGCTTAACATGAGCTTGCTCGGCAATGTTCTCAACCACCACCACCTTTATCGTTTATATCCTGTGCATGCTGATTATCGGCATTGCCGCCGCCCGTATGACCACCTCGCTCAATGACTATGTCTTGGGCGGGCGCAGCTTAGGGCGTTTCGTTACCGCGCTGTCTGCAGGCGCTTCTGATATGTCCGGTTGGCTCTTGATGGGCTTGCCCGGCGCCTTGTTCTTATCAGGCCTGTCTGAGGCGTGGATTGCCATTGGCCTGACGGTGGGGTCGTGGTGCAACTGGAAGTTTGTGGCCGCGCGTCTGCGCTCCTTTACCGCCAACGCCTCCGATGCCTTGACGCTGCCGGACTATCTCTCGGCGCGCTTTTGCGATAAGTATCGTATCTGCTCCATCATTGCCGCGCTCATCATCTTGATCTTCTTTGTGGTGTACTGCGCCTCAGGCATGGTCTCCGGTGCTCGTCTGTTTGAGCAGACCTTCGCCATGGACTACCACAATGCCTTGCTCATCGGTGCGGTCTCCACCATCTTCTACGTCTTCATCGGTGGCTTCTTAGCGGTCAGCTGGACGGACACGGTGCAGGCCAGCCTCATGATCTTTGCTCTGCTCATCACCCCAGTGGTCATGATCATGGACTGCGGTGGCTTTGAGGCGGCCAATGCCTTGATTGCCGCCAAGGATCCCAGCATGGATGATTTCCTGCAAGGTATGACCTTGATTGGCTTCTTGTCCTTGGTCGGCTGGGGCTTAGGCTACGTCGGCCAGCCACACATCTTAGTGCGTTTCATGGCCGCAGGCTCGGTGCGCGGCATGGGCGATGCCCGCCGCATCTCGATTACGTGGATGGCCCTGTGCTTATTGGGCGCAGTCTTGATTGGCTACTATGGCGTTGCCTTCTCGATGAAGCATCCAGAGGTTAAGATCGCCAATGCCGAGCAGATCTTCATCATCGTGACCCAAGCGCTGTTTAACCCATGGATTGCCGGCATCCTGCTCTCGGCGATCTTAGCGGCCATCATGTCGACCTTATCGTGCCAGCTCTTAGTGGCCTCGACCACCTTAACGGCCGACTTCTACCGCCGCTGGCTGCGTCCTAACGCCTCGCAGCGCGAGCTGGTATGGTGCGGCCGCGTCATGCTCCTCATCGTCGCCATCATTGCCTACATCATCGCCTTAGACCCAAATAGCGGCATCTTAAGCTTGGTTGCCTACGCTTGGGCCGGTTTCGGCGCCTCCTTTGGCCCGTGTGTCTTGATCAGTGTCTTCTGGTCGCGCATGACGCTGCAAGGTGCTATCGCCGGTATGGCGGTCGGTGCCATCACCGTCATCGTCTGGGAGATCGGTGGCTTCTTAGGCCTGTACTCGATTGTGCCGGGCTTCATCTTAAGTGCCCTCACCATCTTGATTGTCTCCAAGCTCACCTTCAAGGAAGGTAATGCTTGTGAGAGCCTGTTCAACGAGCTCGAGCAAAAGTTCTGGGTCGAGGTGCGCACCAAGTAGCGCCGACGCGGCCCGCGCCGCCTGCGCGGCGCCGCGCGCAGCCCCACGCGCCCTTGCGCGCACAGCTCCACGCGCTCTAAGCGGGCGCGCCGATGGCCAAGTGGTTTTTTGGTCAGAGGGCGGTCTGATTTTGCTATCATGAAGTCAGTTCGTTGCCATGGGGCTCGCGCATGAATACACCGTCCGACCGCACTTACCTGCAATCCTATCTACTGCAAGCTGGAATCCGCTTTGATTTCAACTTGGTCGATACCATCTGCAACCGCAAGCTCTCACTGAGCTTTTACTTGGCCGTGATTGTGGCCCTCTTGCTCTTTGGCCTGCCGCTGGGCATGCCGGGCAATCCGGTCTCGGCCTTTGATGCGGCGACCCAAGGCCTGCATGAGGTCGGTACGGGCAAGAAGCTTCTCTTATACTGCGTCCTCGCCTGCCTCTTGGTGTATATCGTCAGCTACCTCGGGCGCTGGGCCTATTTCCTCAGTCTGCGCGCTAAGCTGCGCAAAGATCCCGCGCCGCTCGCGGTTGAGGCCTATGCGGTGGTCTGCCTCGATCTGCGCCGCAACCTAGTACTCTCGGCCCTCGGGCAGCTGCTGCATCACGATCGCGCCTACTACTGCAAGTACGCGGTGGTCTATAAGGAAGTGGGCACCACCCAGCCGCGCTTCTTTTTAAGCGCCGCTGTCCCGGCGCGCAAGCTCTGCTTTATCCCCGAGCACATCGGGCGAGTCTTCGTGCACCGCACCAAGGCACAGCTCTACACCTTAGATGACAAGTCGGGCTATCAGACCGTGTCCAAGCGCCAAAACGCGGTCTTTGGCAACTTCGCGGTCGGCTCTGACAACTTCTCCACGCGCCAGAGCCCCAAGCTCGCTGCGCCGCGCAAGGCCTCACGTTAGTGAAGGCTGCGCGTTAGCCCGCGGGTAGTGCGGGCTAATCGTCCTCGATAGCGTATTCTTCTTCGCCCGCGTCATAGACGCGCGTGTTGATCGGCAGCTCGCGCAGCTCCGGGCGGCTCTTGCCCGTGATGATGTTGAAGACGCGGCGCATCTCGACGTTGGGGAAGCCAAAGCGGTAGCGCCATGAGAGCGAGTGTTCGTGCTCGGCGAAGGTGACCTTATTGACCGAGACGATGCCTTGCTGCAAGAGCAGGGAGCCAAATTCCTTGCCCTTGGGCAAGAGCGAGACCTCCTCAAGCAGCAGCTGGTCTTGGCCGTCCTTATCGATGAGCCAGTCTAAGTCAGGCTCTTCGGCGTTATAGCTCTGCTGCAGGAAGGAGTAGTCGTTATCGCAGCTGTAGGCGTAGAGCTCGCCGTCGTTGTCGAGCGCGTGCGTGACCGAGAGCGGGCATAAGACCTTTTGCATGCGATCGGAGAAGACAAAGCCGCCATAGCAATCTTCAAGGGCGGTTAGATACTCGCTGATGGTGACGCCCAGTTGCGGCGCGATGCGCGCGAGGTCTTCTTCGTAGCAGTTCTTGATCTCCTCGATGGTAAAGCCGGTAAGCTCGGCGGCAATGTCCGAAAAGGACAGGTCGATCACATGGGGCAGGCCTTGGGACATGTCGTTGGAGAGCGGGAATTTGACGTGCCCAGCCAAGAGACTGAACTTGACCTTATTGCCCGCTTGTCGGAAGGCGTTGAGCATCTCAAAGTACAAGGCGAGGGCCTGATCGCGCTCCTTGGGCTCATCGAAGGTGCGCACGATAAAGAAGGGCACGTCGTAGTTATCGATCAAGATGACCACGCTCTTACCGGCGCGCTCAGAGAGCTCGGTGATGAGCTCGACCATCAGCATGCGCAGATCAGAGCGGCGCCCTTGGTCGATGCGCACCTTGATGTGGTGCTGCCAGAATTGGCTTTGCAGCTTCTCGGCAAGCATGGCGCGGAAGCTATCAAAGCCCGTGATGTTGCCCGTCAGGTCGCTAAAGGACAGATGCAGCACCGGGTAGGTGCCAATGCCCTTGGAGACAATGGTGTCGGCGACGCTTTGATCTAAGTGATCCATCAAGAGCTCATCGCGCACGAGCAGCGCTTCGATCGACTCATTGGAGAGCGAGATGCCAAAGCCCTTAGGGCGGATCAGCATGAAGAAATTTTGCGTGGGCAGGCGCGGCGCTTTGTCGAGGTGGGAGATGAAGGTGAGAAGCTGGTTGAGCTTGTTGATGTAGTGGCGGTCGGCAAAAATCACCTCATGGAGGTGGCTTTTGACCAGTGAGTTGGAGGCTTCCATGGCAGACACCCGGCCCCACAGTGTTACTGGGCCCAGAAACAAAAAAAGAACCCGAAGGTTCTTGGGCGGGGGCGCCTAACGTGATCTCGGTACCTCGAAACTAAAGGTGGGCTGCTATCTTCCGATCCTGACCCGTTGCCTAAAGCACAAGTACGAGAGCGCTAGGGCCCCCATAACGACGGCGCCTATGATAACGGTTTTTGTCCGGGCACGCAAGCCCCGCCGCAGGCCACAGCGTACGGGGCTTGCGTGCTAGCTGCAGCGCCGAGCTGTGACTTTGGAGCGCTGGGCGGCTAACTGCGCGCAAGGAAGCGCATAGGGCTGTGCTAAAATGGCGCGTCGCTTCCGGGCGCCGCGGCGGCAGAAATGCGGCAAGTCTGCGGCGGCAGTGCCGCAGCTTATGGTGTGAAAGCGCGGGCGCTCGCGGCGCTGTGTGTTGGGTTTTGGGTAAGGAATAGGGTGGCATGGCCAAGCGTAAGATCAACGGCATCTTCTTGTTAGACAAGCCTGAGGGCATCACCTCGTCGACGGCTTTAGTTAAGACGCGAGCGATCTTTAAAGCGCTAAAAGGTGGCCACACCGGGGCCTTAGATCCCCAAGCCTCCGGCTTGCTGCCGATTTGCTTGGGCGAGGCGGCCAAGTTCTCATCCTTCTTCTTAGAGGGCAAGAAGCGCTACTTAGCTGAAGGCACCTTAGGCAAGACCACGACCACCTGCGACCGCGAAGGCGAGGTTGTGATTGAGCGTGACATCGGCAATGCCATGGAGCGCTTAGAGGAGGTCTTAGGCCAGTTTGTCGGCACCATTGTGCAGGTGCCACCGATCTACTCGGCAGTCAAGGTCAACGGCAAGCCGCTCTATAAGTACGCCCGCCAAGGGCGCGAGGTTGAGATCCCTGAGCGCACGGTTGAGATTTACGAGCTCAAGCTCTTAGAGAAGAGCGCCACCACCTTTAAGGTCGAAGTCTTCTGCTCTAAGGGCACCTACATTCGCACCTTAATCTCGGACATCGGTGAGGCCTTAGGCTGTGGCGCCTACGTCTCGCACCTGCGCCGCGTCTATGTCGAGGGACTGCCTGAAGGGCAGATGACCACCTTAGAGACGCTGCAGCACCTTGCCGACAGCCGCAGCAATAAGCTCGACTTCACCGAGCTTGATAACCTACTCATCCCAATTGAAGCGGCCTTAGGCAACCTGCCGGTGGTGGAGCTGCCGCAGGTGCTTGCCGAGCCCTTAAGCCACGGCATGAAGGTGCGTTTGAGCAACGCCAAGACTGAGGCCGAACGCGCTGAGCTTAAGCTGCCAGAGCCCTTCCCCGAGCTCAACGCCTTAGTGCAAGCCCACTACCACGGCCTGTTCTTGGGCGTGTGCTACTTTGCCGACCCCAACCTTCTCGTGCCCAAGCGCATGATGGATCCTGACATCATGGCCCAGCGCTTAGCCGCCGAGCGCGCCTAACTTGTCGGCAGTGCTCTCACTGCTGGGCGCCGCCGCGCGCCGCTGCCGTTAAGCAGCAAGTCACCGCAGGTGCTCAGCCACTGGTCACTGCAGTCGCCGGGGCCGCTGTCTCAGGCGATCTGTGTTCAGCTTAAGCTGCGCAAGCGCGTCGGCGGGCGTGACCAAGCTCACGGCCAAGCAATTATGCCGGGCTCAGCGGTGGTGCCAAGCGTGTTTTGCCCCCAAATGGGCGTATCATGGTGAGGCTCAAATTAAAACTGGGGCGCAGTCCCCAGTAAACTGGCTGTACAGTGAGCCTTCGCAGTGGGGGCTCGAGACTCAAATCATGGTGTAGTTGATGTTTCAGATTCGCAAAATCAGTGACCTGACACGTTTGTGTGTCCTACCCGTGATGATCTTGTCGATCTTCTTGGCCTTCTACTTGTACGTAGACATGGACAAGATCCACAACAAGTCCCAAGAGCTGGTCAGCAGCGTCATCCCGCATGTGCTCACCGCCCAGCAGAGCGCCATCAACTTAGTTGAGCTCAAAAGCAACATCGAGATGGTCGCGACCTCGCCGGACTTGCAGCGCGCCCGCCAGTCCTATGTCGCCATCCGCAACCTGATCAACAACTCCGAGCTGCGCACCGGGGAGCGCGGCCGCGACTATCAGGAGAATATCAACGAGATCCTCTTTGAGGTCAATCGCCTGTGGAAGCTGCGCCTGCAGTTAGACGAGCTGCGTACGACCTTACATAGCTCGCTGCACTTTATGGACACGGTGATGTACCTTGTCTATAACGACCACCCCGAGCTGTTCCCGGAGATCGACCGCCACATCAGCAACTACATCGACCTCTACAAGACCTCAGCCTTTACCCGCGATCTGCGCACTGAGCACCAGTTCTACTACCAGATGATGGTCGAGCGCTTAAGCGCAGGCTTTGACCGCAACGTCTTCTTACAAAACCAAGCCAGCAAGTCTGACTCCAAGCCATACTCGGACTTAGGCAGCAACGAAGAGGACTTGGCCGCCCGCAATCCGTCCCACAAGGAAGATGAGGCCAGCGATCATCCATCCTTTGCCTCCTTATCGTCGACCTTACAAAACGCCGCTGAGGGCAGCTCGGTCTTGGCTGACCTTGCCGCGGCTGACGCGGGCAAGGCCTTGCAGGCCAAGCTGCCGCCGACCGATGAGGCTGCAGAGAGCGCCGAGCCGACCACAGCCGAGGGGGCAGACACCAGTGCCAAGCCTACCAGCACTGGTTCGACCAGCGCAGGGGCGAGCAGCGTTGAGGTGGAAGCGGGGGCTACCGTCGTGGAGAGCGCGGCCGCCGCTGCTGAAGCTCGGGTTAATAAGCGGGTGGCCGAGCTCCAGCATCAGGCGCAGCTCAATCGCCAGAAGATCAACGATGCGATCAAGGAGCTGATGGCGCCGTCGCGCCTTGCCGATATGAAGCTCTTGGCTATCTACAAGCAAGAGCTCGATCGCTTCGACCCGCTCTGGGAGCTATTTTTGCGGATGCAGCAGGCCTTTGCCCATGACCTCAACGACGTCTTAGGCAAGGTCAACGACTTATCGCATAACTTTACCACCGGGGAGGCGAGCTCGCTACACGCGGAAATTCAGTACATCTCATTCCTTGCCTCAGAGACGCAGCCGATGGTTATGGCGGTACTGCTGTTCTGCCTCATCGGCTTCTCGGTCACCATCTTCGTCTTAAATCGCTATGTCATGCGCCCGCTTAAGGAAATCGCACACATCCTGACGCGCTTTCGGCAGACCCAAAGCATTGAGGCGACTGATTACACCAAGTTTACCCAGCAGCAGCAACTGATGGAGATCCGCGAGATCGTTGACATCCTGCCGCAGATCTTCTCGGACTATTCGCAGTTTAAGGAGCAAAGCAGCAAGCTTCAGACACGCTATCAAGAGCTGCAGGTCTCCTCGAAGTTTGACGATTTAACCAAGGTCTTCAACCGCGGCAGCCTCAACATGTTAATCAAGAGCGTGGCGAACAATACGCCGACCGGCTTTGCCTGCCTCATGATCGACATCGACTACTTCAAGAACCTCAACGACACCATGGGCCACCAGCACGGTGACGAGGTGCTCTTTGTGGTCGCGCAGACCTTGCTGCACTCCATCGCCAAGAAGGATTTGGTATTCCGTTACGGTGGCGAGGAGTTCTGCATCTTCTTAAACGACATCAACGAGCACAATGCCTACAACGTCGCTGAGCGCCTGTGCAACAAGGTCAAGGCCCTCAAGCTCAAAAACGAGGGCATCCCGGGGGGCATGGTCACCATCTCGATTGGCTTGAGCCTTGTGACAACGATGCGCGGCCAGTTCCGCATCGAGGAGCTGATCGCCCAAGCCGACAAGGCCTTGTACCTAGCTAAGCGCACCGGGCGCGATCGTGTGGTCTCGTGCCCGGCCAAGATGGTCTTCTCCAGCTCCGACGATCAGGCTGACGACTTCTTAGATGAGGCCATCGGCGAGGCCATCAAGGAGCGCGAGGGTGCCAACAACTCAGTTGACGCGGCCAAGCGCGCCGAAGAGCAAGAGAACCAGCCTCCGGCTCCCGTAAAGGATCAGGTCGTACGCGAGAACATCGCCAGCACCGAAAGTTCCAACCCTGAGGCAGCTACGGTCTTCGTGCGCAAAGACGAGCCCAAGGCCGAGTCTAAGACCGAACCCAGCACCACCAGCGCCGAGTCGAGCCCCGAGTCCAGCCCCGAACCGAGACTCGAGTCCATCCCTGAACCGAGCCCCGAGCCCAAGGCCCCTTCCTCAGCGCCGCAGGCTGCGGCCGAAGACCAAGCGGTCAAAGGCCGGGTTAAGGCCCACAAGCATCAGCGCAAGCTCAAAGACCGCAAGGGAACCACTACGCCGTTTGGGGCGGTGACTACGGCGGCCTTTGGCCTGACACCGTCAGATCAGAAGGTCTCAGGCACGGTCTTAGGCACCACCATGGGCCTGACGCCGGATAAGACCAAAGATAAGGCCAAGTCCGATAGCAGGTCGCCGGACAAGCCTGAGAGCAAAGCTGAGACCACGGCTGCGTCAGACACGCCGTCAGCTGCTGCCCCTACAGCAGAGCCAGGGGCTGGCGCTGACAAGACGGTTTAAGACGCCTTATTGTGGTGCGCCGCTCACCACCAGCAGGCCCGCCGCGAAATGCATAACGATGTTCCCAGCTTAAAGGACACCGAGTCGGTGCTGCGGCGCCGCTGGCGCCCACTAGATTGCTAAAATGCGAGATGTGATGGTGCAAAAGCAAAAGTCTTGTGCTAAACTTCACTTCGTTAGTGCGCTAAAACTCAGCGTACTGATGCATCAAAGCCCCATGGGGTGGCGCATGCCGCCGTGTAAGGCTTTGGTGTGCGACCAAGACTTGGGTGGGATCACCAAGTTTTGGGGCAGCAAAGCGCTGAAGGCACAGGCCTGCGGCGTGGTGCTGCATCCCTCCTCGTATCCCGTTCTTTTCCACAAGCAGCATCCGCATTCGTCTTGCGTGTTGGTACGCACGACTGGGGCGTTTTGCTTCCGGGAAAGGCGGTGGAGCGTTGGTTGATCTCGCCAAGTTCCAATTTCTTGCTGGAGCGACGCTAGCGGTAGCTTGCCTCTTCGGAGCCTGCCTACCCTGAGCCTGCGCGCCAGCTGCCACCATTGGCAAAGTGCCCAAGTCTCAGCTTGTGGCACTGCACGGAGCCTGCGTGGAGCGCAAGCGCCATGGTCGACCCGTGCGCTAAGTCCTCGGCAGCATCCTCTAGGCTCGAGGCGACAAACACTAACTAAGGTAAGGAGAGTCATTAGTAATCGAATTTGATCATTGATTTAGGAGTATGTGGTCGATGCAAAACATGCTTAACCAACAACATGTGCCATCTGACGACTTTATGCCCGGCGATCTTGACTTGTTAAGCCCGTCTTCGCAGCTCACTTCATTTATCAAAGAGACGCGCAAGGCGCTCAACATCAGTCAACGCGAACTTTCAAAGCTCAGCGGAATTAACCAGTCCAATCTCTCGAAGATCGAGAACGGTTTGATCTATCCTTCGATCTCGACGATCCAGAAGCTGGCATCCTGCTTGGGCCACAAAGTTGAGCTCCACTTTGTGCCAAACATCAACAAGTAGTCCCCGCAGGGTACAGCTTGACGATGTGGCCACAATAGCTCCGAGCTGACTTCTGATCCTAAGGTCTCTTTTTCCCTTAGGAACAAGGCCAACTTGGCTTTTAGCCAACCTTGGGCCAAGTTCATATCTAAGTGATCGACGTTCATAACTGCGTTAGATTACGCACGAAGTTAGCCGCCTAGGCGCTTGGTTTGCGACCGAGGCTGCGGTGAGCCCCACGGCTCGCTGAGACTGCTAACTTGCTGCTGGGTTGTGACAACCGCGATGACTGCTGCTTGCAGAGTAGGCAAGAGTACCATCACAGTGTGCAAACAACACCGAACCTAGTCGATCAAATCGCGCGGCGCAGCCGCCCCTTCCTTTCATTGCCTCTCTTCCCCTTTGAACCTCCGTGCGTCCAGCATGACATCATGCCTGTGTCTTGTGTCTGCCTTAAACTTGGGGAGATGGTTTGTAGTTTTGCCAAAACAACAACGCCGAGCAGGGCCCGGCGTTCGTATGTGGAGTATCGCTGGCGCAGGCGCGCCAGCTTAGGTCAGCGTGCCTTAACGGATGTTAAGGATGCTGTCCATGACCGTGTTTTGGGTCTGTAACGACTGGGCGTTAGCCTGGTAGTTACGCTGTGCGGTGATGAGCTCAACTAACTCCGTGGTCAGGTCGACGTTCGACAGCTCGAGGTTAGAGCCCTTAATCGAGCCGCACGAGCCGGAGTTGGCTTCCTTAGCGACGGCCGGGCCCGAGGCTAAGCTCTCGCGCCACTGGGTGTCACCGATCTTGGTTAAGCCCTGCTGGTTGACGAAGTCAGCCATAGCGACCTTCGCGACGTTGTAGACCGAGCCGTTAGAGTACTCGGCGACAATGACGCCGTTCTCATCGACGCTCACCGAGGTCAGCACGCCGGTGGAGTAGCCATCGTCCGTAGGCGACTCACTTATGGAGAAGTTCGACGAACCATACTGGGTGGCACTCATGGCGAGGTTCAGGATTTGGTCTGGGTTGATGCCCGTGCCCATAGCGGTGTGCAGCGTACCATTGGCCATGGTGTTGTCGCCGCGCACAGCCTCCAAATCAAAGGTTGGATCATCGATACCAGCAGCTAATGCACCACCGAATAAGTGAGTACGCAGATCTGCGGTGTTACCTTGGGTTTCGCCGTTGATGAACTGGATGTTACCTGGGATGGTCTTATCACCGACTAACTCGCCCGACGAATCAAACTCGAGGCGGAAGCAGAAGAAGTTTGCGCCACGGCATGGGCTCGACGAGTTATTAGGAACCGAGACCACCGTGCCTTGTTCGCCTTCGACTTGGGCGACATCAACTGGAGCGCCGTCGAGGTATGGGATTACCGCCCAGACCGAGGTATTAGCATCATCACCTTCAGTGCCTTTAGCGCCGAGGTTGACGAAGTAGTAGGTCAGGGTGTGAGCGCCGCCTAACGAGTCGTGGACGGTCTGCGAGGTTGAGTTGGTGTAAGTCGAGGAGTCGCTTGGATCAAAGTCCACATAGTACTGGACAAAGGCTGCCTTGTCGAAATCAGCTGCAGTGGTTGTATTATTAGCGCCTGTGCCTTGAATGACTTTACCGTCAGGGTCGCGTGGTACGCCGTATTGTAAAGAAGGTGCAGTTGTTGGTGGAGCTTGATCTGGATCGGTTACATAAGAAGGCCAAGTTGCAGTATTCCCCGTCCAAGGATCATTGGTCATGGTGTTAGTATCTGGCGTCTTAACCGGGTCGGAGTCGGCCGGGACGTTAACGCCGATGGAGATGTTGTTAGACTGCTTTGGCGCGCCGGTATCCGAAGGAATTTGGATGTTGTGGGTGGCGTTTAAGTCTAAGGAAGAGGTGCGACCTTGGTCGTCGACGTCCCAGCCCTGCAGGTAGTCGCCGGTGGCGGTAACGATGTAGTTTTCGTCATTGACTTGGAAGGCGCCGTTACGGGTGTAGGTGTGGGAGCGGTCGCCGTTAGGGCCGGAGAGGACGAAGAAGCCATTGCCCTGAATGGCCATATCAAGTGGGTTACCGGTGTCACCGGAGAGCGCACCCTGCGCAAACTGCTGGGCTACGACCGTGTTCTGGACACCCATGCCGGTGGTGACGCGGCTGTTGGTGTAGACGCTATTGGCGTAAACGTCGGCGAACTCAGCACGTGACTTCTTGAAGCCATACGAGTTGCTGTTGGCGATGTTGTTTGAGGTCACATCGATGTGCTTTTGCGAGTTCTTGATACCACTAACGGAAATTCCGAACATGACTAATACTCCACATGGTCTCTGTTCTGTGCCTACGCCTCAAGCCCGAGGTCTCCGCTAAGCCGCAGCTTTCGTCCAGCGTCTTGAGCGCAAGTTGCTCTTAAAAGTGCAAGGCGCATGCCACGTGCCCAAGTCGCCTATTCCATCTGGCTCTGTCCGATAAATAAGCCGTTTTGAGCGCAGAGGCCACCAGCGTGGAGCGGCTCGGCCGCGCCTTGCCGCAGCCTTGTACACATGGGGCTGAAACGCCGGTAACTGGCAGATCTCAGCCCCCAAGGGCGCACCGTGAGGCAAGCACAGGCCGCCGCGCTGGGTCTTTGGGTCAGAGCACGCCGCCCGTGCCAGATTTTGCGGGCTCTTTGCCTTTTGCGGATCGATCCTGCCTTGCCTCAAAAAGCACAGCCCACTGCCAAGGGCTTTGGCAATGGGCCGAAGTTCGATTTGAAATCGAGGCGCCGGGCGCTTACGACGCCTTAGGCGGTAGGCTTAGCCTCAGGCTGCGCCGCAGCAGGCTCAGCTTGCTCGGCCTTAGCGTCCTTAGCCTCAGCGGCTGCTTTTGGCTCAGCTGCCTTCTCTGCTACTGGCTTATCCGTTGCTGGGGCTGCCGCTGCCGTAGGCTCTGCCGCTGGCTCGGGCTTGGTCTCAGGCTCTGCTGCTGGCTTAGGGGCGAACTCTGGGGCTAAGACCTCGGAGGCCTTTTGGTAGGCGGCTTGAGCGGCGGAGACAGCCTCATCTTCGGTTCTGAGCTTTTGGGTGCGTACCAGCTCCTTGTGGCTCTCAGCGAGCTCTGCGGGGAGGCGCACTAAGAGCGAGGCGATGATGGCGACGATGAGGAGCGCGCCCATCATGGTGAAGGTGACGGTGTAGGAGCCGAAGATGAAGGCGGCGGCGTAGCCAAAGAGCGAGCCTAAGCCAAAGCCTAAGTAGAGCAGGCCGTAGTTCTTGGCTAAGTTGCGGATACCGAAGAAGTCGCTGATGAGCGATGGGTAGATGGTTAAGGTGCCGCCAAAGGAGAAGGCGATCAAGGCTACTGCGGCAAAGAAGGTCACCGTGGTGATCGGCACCAGCGTCAGCAGGACAATGGCGGTGAGTGATAAGCACTGGTCAAAGGTGATGAGGCGAATGCGCGGTAGGCGATCGGAGAGCACGCCCATGACGAGACGACCTGCGATGTTGGCCAAGGCTACGACCGAGACTGCGGTGGCAGCTTCGGCGGCGGACATGTTGAGCAGGGCGCTGCCTAAGTTCGAGGCAATACCGATGATGTAGAGGCCGACCATGCAGTCGATAAAGAACATGAGGCTGAGCAGCCAATATGGCAGGGTGCGGATGGCGTTTTGTAAGTCGTACTCGCGCTTGGAGCTTGCGCCACTGACCACCGAGGCCTGCTGCATCGCATCGTAGATCAAGATGCTGCCTAAGGTGACGATCACGGCGCAGATGGCACCCCACGTCAGCAGGGCGTTCTCAAGGGAGTAGTTGGTCATGACGTAGCTGTCGATGCTCTTGAAGAGCAGCGAGCCTAAGCCGTAGGCGCCGATGCACAGAGCCGAGACTAAGCCCTTGTGCTTAGGGAAAAATTTCACACAGTTGGTTAAGACCAGCATGTAGCCTAAGCCATCACCGAAGCCCAGCAAGAGACCGGCGCTTAAGTACAAGGTGATGAGGTTGGGGGCAAAGGCCGAGAGCAAGAGGCCTGCGCCCGTGCACACGGCGCTTAAGGCGACCACGTTTTGCATGCCGATGCGCAGCTTCAAAAAGCCCGAGCTGGAGCTGCCGATGGCAATGAATAAGGTCATGATGCCGAAGGTAAAGGCGATGGCATCGATGTCGAGCTCGTACTTCGAGCTAAGAGGCAGGTTAAAGAGCGACCAAGCGTAAACGGAGCCTAAAACCAGCAAAACCAGTAGTGAACCAATGAGGGTTTTGAGCTTAACCATGAGATCTCCCCTGCCAGAGCGAAGGTTCAAAGATGTGAGCTAATGAGCGGGCGCTGGGCGCGCCCTTCTGACGCACGGCATAGAATAGGCCGCGCTTGGTGATAAGCGCTATCACTTGCAAGAATTTGCAACAGCTGCGCTCCATCTTTGTAAACGCGCTTTACGAATGGCCGCAGCCCGCTCTGTCTAATGGCTTGCTCTGCCCCATGGCGCTTGCGCGCCTCATAGCGCCAGTTTGCCTCATAGAGTCTGCTTGTCTCATGGTGCCCACTAGCTTAGATGTTGAGGACATCGATGCGGGCGCGGCGCTCAGCCTTGCGCTTGGCGCGGCCGTCTAAGGCATTCTTTGCGGCAATCAGGAAGGCCAAAACAAAGAAGCCGCCCGGCGGCAAGATCGCAATAAGCAGGGTGTAGTCGGTGCTGTACAGGTGCATTTCAAACCCGGCCGCCCAGTTGCCTAAGAGGTCGCTCGCGCCCACCAGCCACGTGCCGTTGCCCACGATCTCACGGATCGAGCCGAGGGCAAAGAGCACGAGGGTAAAGCCTAGGCCGCTGGCGATCGCATCGATCAGGGAGCGGACGACGCCGTTATGACCGGCGAAGGCTTCGGCGCGGCCCATGATGATGCAGTTGGTGGCAATGAGCGAGAGGTAGATGCCAAGCTGTTGGTAGAGCTCCGGGAAGGTCGCCTCCACCTCAAAGCGCACTACGGTCACAAGCGAGGCGATGATGATGACGTAGATCGGGATGCGTACCTCCGGCACAATGAGGCGCCGAATTAAGGCGATGACGCTTGAGCTCAGCATCAGCACCAAGATGGTGGCAATACCAAGACCCAAGGCATTGGCCGCCGAGGTCGTGACCGCCAGCAGCGGGCACATGCCTAAGAGCTGGCACAGGCCCGGATTATCCTTCCAGATGCCCTTTAAGAAGATCTCAAAGAGCGAGCTCTGCTTCGGTTTGCCCGGTTTGAGCACGCCCTCAACCGGCGCACTCTCCACTGCCTCCGCTTGCACCTTGCGCTTGGCTGCAAGCTCCTGAGCGCGCGCAAGGGCCCGCGCTTTAGCTGCGGCCTTGGCATCAGCTGCGCCCTCTGGGATCTTGGTGGCTTCCTGAGCTGTCTCTGGGGTGGTCTCAGCGGCTTGCTGAGCCTTACGAGCGGCGGCGAGCTCACGGGCGCGGGCGATAGCGCGGGCCTTGGCCGCGGCCTTGTCATCGGCTGCAGCATCGCTGTTAGCTGCTTCCGCAGCTACATCAGTGGTGGTTTCAGCGGCTTGCTGAGCCTTACGAGCGGCGGCAAGCTCACGGGCGCGGGCGATAGCGCGGGCCTTGGCCGCGGCCTTGTCATCGGCTGCAGCATCGCTGTTAGCTGCTTCCGCAGCTACATCAGTGGTGGTTTCAGCGGCTTGCTGAGCCTTACGGGCGGCGGCGAGCTCACGGGCGCGGGCCTTGGCCGCGGCCTTGTCATCGGCTGCAGCATCGCTGTTATCTGCCTCCGCAGCTACATCTGGGGTGGACTCAGCGGCTTGCTGGGCCTTACGGGCGGCGGCGAGTTCACGGGCACGAGCGATAGCGCGGGCCTTAGCCACGGCCTTAGCGTCGTCTGCCGCTTGCGTGTCTGGGGTGGTGTTTGGTTCAGTGCTCATAGCAAATCTCGAAAACGGCGGGGTGGTGCGGCGTGCTTAGTTGCAGTTGGGCAGTTTACTGAGGTCTGTGCCCATCATGACTTCGAGGAAGTCGCGCGTGGCGAGCACGACGGCGCGCGAGGTGACGGTGGCACCGGTGAAGTAGTCGAAGTCACCGTTGAACTTTTTGACGTCCCAGTTGGCATCGTACAGGCCCTTGCCGTCGAATTGGTCAAGGTAGTTGCCGCGCTTGCGCTCGACCTTGTCGCCAATGCCCGGAGTCTCGCGGGTAAAGGAGATGTCGACCTTAGTCAGGCGTCCGGTGGTATCAAGACCGGCAATCAAGATGAGCGGATTGGAGTAGCCGCGGCTGGTGGCGTAGGTGCCGATGTAGCCTAAGATCTTGCCTGAGCGATCGGTGGCAAGATAGGCCTTCATATTGGTGCCGATGAGCGGGTGGCTTAAGAGCTTGCACTGATAGGTGATCTCCCCTAACGCTTGGTCTTTGAGGTTAGGCAGTAACTGCTCCATTAAGGCCTGCTCGCGGCTTGAGCGATTGTGCTCGATTGCAGGCTTGGTATCGTGCTCAGCAAGCAGCACGACGCTGATGCAGATGACCGCAATCAAGGCCAAAATGAAGCCCGAGAAGAAGACGCGGGTGTTTGGACGGTGCTCAAAGAGACTCATCTTAGTTCAGACCTCCCTTGCGATAACCCACACCAAAGGGCCGACGCTTGGTCATGACATCCATGAGCGGGGCCATGCAGTTGCCCAGCATCACCGCAAAGGCCACCGAGTCCGAGTAGCTGCCGTGGACGCGGATGATGATGACCAAGAGGCCAATGAAAAAGGACAGGAGAATACGGCCCTTAAAGGTGCCGCAGGTGGTGACCGGGTCGGTCACGATGTAGAACGCGCCGAGCATGGTGCCGCCCATGAGCACGTGCTCAAGCGCCGAGATCGACATGCTCGGATCGAGGTAGTGCCACAGGGCGCCTAAAGCGATGATGCCAACCAAAAATGACAGTGGCACTTGGAAACGGATGACGTGGGTGGCAATGAGGAAGATGCCGCCTAGGGCATAGGCTGCGGCGAGCCACACATAGGCGTTAAAGCTTGGGTTTAAGAAGTCGATCTTAAGCTGCTCATCGACATTACCGGCCTTACGGGCGGTCTTGATGCTCTCAAGGAAGGTCGCACCGGTCAAGACATCCACTGCGGCATGCCCTTCAATAGTCAGGGGTGCAGCCACGGCGGACTCGGCCTGCTCGGCGTCGCTGGCGACTTCTTGGGGGTTGGCGACTTCTTGGGGGTTGGCGGCTTCGTCGGCAGCGGCTTGTTCAGCGGCCTGAGCGGCCCGGGCCACGAAGTAGGCCTCTTCTTGCTCACGGTTGAGGATCTTAAGCTCTGCGATTAAGTCATCGGGCGCGGCGCCCTTAAATACCACCTCGCAGACGCGCGTTGGGCTCGCGATACTCAAGGCGTTAGGGGTTGGGGTAATCCACGTGTTGTAGAAGACACCCGGCACTGAGACCACGAGGAAGATAAAACCCGACATGGCTGGGTTAAAGAGGTTCATGCCAAGGCCGCCAAAGCACTCGCGTACGATGATCATGGCAAAGATGGTGCCGATCACCGTAAAGTACCATGGCATGAGCGGCGGCAGCGTCAGCGCAAGGAGCAAGGCCGTGACTAGGCCCGATGGGTCTTGCAGCGCGCGCTTGAGCTTGCGCCCGCGCAAGAGGGCGGCTAGGAGCTGGCAGACTAAGGCGGTGAGCGCCGCCAGCGCAAATTGGATTAAGGTGCCTGCGCCAAAGAAATAGGTGAACACCGCTAGGGCGGGGACTAAGGAGAGCAGCACCAAGACCATAATCTTGCGGGTGCTCATCGCACAGTGCAAGTGCGGGGCGGGCTCAATGCCGAGGTTTTGCTTCGCACTTTGAACGGAGATTTGCATACAGATGTCCTTGCGGTGCTCTTAGTGGTCGGTCTCGGTGGAGGAGGCAGGCGCGGCGCTAGCCTCTGGGGCTGGGCGGGCCTCTGGGGCTGGGCGGGCCTCGGGCGCAGCTGTCTCGGCCGCGCGGCGCAGACGGCTCGGCAGCACGAGGTGCTGGCTCCGATCTTCCTCGGGGGCGTAGAGGTAGCTCTTGGTCTTAGGCTTGCTCTCGGGGATGATGACGCCCTCAGCCGGCGGATTTTCCACCCGGGTCAGGTCTTGTTCGTGCGGCGCAATCTCTGGCCACTGGGTGATGACCTGTGCATGCTTGGGCTTGGCCCCTAAGCGCAGCGCATACGGGATTTGCTCGCGGCGCTGCTTGCTCTCAGCTTCGTTGCTCTGCGGAGCTTGGTCTTGCTCGGGAGCTTGCTCCTTGAGCATGGCGCTGGTGCCGCCTTGGGCCATCATGGCCGCGACTAACATGCCATCCTTGGATTGGCCCATCAGCTCTTGGGCCTTGGCCTGCGGCGTGACCGCAGCGCGTTTGGCGGCAGCCCGAGCGCGGGCGGCTGCGACTGCGGCGGCGCGCTTTTGCGCGATTTCTTCGGCGCTGAGCTTACCTGCGTCCTCTTTTTGCTGCTGGGCACGCGCAAGGGCGGCGGCGCGACGCTTTTGGCGCTCGGCCTCTTCTTGTTTGAGGCGCTCGTTGCGTGCGGCAATGCGCTCTTGGGTGTGCTGATTGCGCCATTGCTGCTCATCTAACAGGCGTAAGATCGCCTTTTCCTTGCGGAATTGGTGGCTGAGCGGAATGCGCGATGGACAGACGTAGGCGCAGCAGCCGCACTCGGTGCAGTCCATTTGGCCGCAGGCCTTGGTTTGCTTGTGCCGTCCAGCGCGCGAGAGCGCGTAGAGCTGATAAGGCACTAAGCGCGACGGGCAGACGCGGGCGCAGCGGCCGCAGCGAATGCAGTTCATCGGCTCTTCGGCCGGAGGCAATTCCTTTTGTGCCGGGACAAAGATGCAGGTGGCACTCTTGGTCAGCGGCACATCGATGGTGGGCAGGGTAAAGCCCATGAACGGGCCGCCCAAGATGATGCGCTGCTGGCGCTCGGGATTGAGCTTGTAGGCGTTTAAGACGAAGCGCACGCTGGTGCCGAGGCGCACCAAGGCGTTACCGCTCTTGCCTAAAGTCTGGCCGTCGACTGTGATGACGCGCTTGATGAGCGGCAGGCCATCGATTACCGCCTGCTTGATTGCAAAGACGGTCTCGACGTTATCGACCACGATGCCGCACTCGGAGGTGTGCTCGTTGTACGGGATCTCGATGCCGGTGCAGATCTTAATCAGGTTGCGTGCCGCGCCCGAAGGATAGATGGTCGGAATGGTGCGTACCATGACGTCGCTCGCGACGGCCTGCTTCATCGCGGCAATGGCCTCAGGCTTATTGTCCTCAATGGCGACGATGATAGCCTTAGGCTTTAAGATGTGGCGTACCACTTCGATGCCTTGGGCGATCTCGGCGGCCTTCTCTTGCATCAGGCGATCATCGCAGGTGGCCACTGGCTCGCACTCAGCGCCGTTGACGATGAAGATGTTGCAATCGCCCTTGGCCTCCTCAAGAGCCGCGCCGATCTTGGCGGCGGTCTGGAATTGAGCACCGCCTAGGCCTTCCACGCCGTAGGCGCGGATGCGCTCTAAGAGCTCTTCGGGCGTCTTGTCCTGCCAGTTAGGCCAAGGCTCCGGCGGCACGGCGACATCGAGGCCATCGGGCTTAATGGTGAGGCAGCGCCCTTCAAAGCCGCTTGGGTGCGGCAGCACCTGCAGGCCAATGCTGGTGACGTGGCCTGAGGTCGAGGCGTGCAGCGGTACATTGCGCTTGCCGCCGGGCGTAGTTAACACCTGACCTGCCTTGACGTAGTCGCCCACCTTGACCAAGATCTCACCGCCCGGGCCTAAGTGGCGCTCAAGTGGCAGCGTAATCAGCGAGGGAATAGGCAGCTCTTCAATCGGAAGATGGCCCGTGCTCTTGCGCCCATCCGGCTTGATGCCGCCAAAGAAGCGCCAGAGTTTGCCATTGAGAATCTTGTCCAGTTGCTGCGAAAAAGACATAGCCGAGGTCTCAGAACAGGGGAAGGAGAGTACTAGGTGCGCTTGACGCGAATGGCCTTGAGATCCCAATTGTAGTTGGCCAAGGTGGGCTCAAGGCGAATGAGCTCAATACAGCGCTCCGGGCAGGTCTTGACGCACTCGTTGCAGCCGATGCACTCACGCTCATTGACATGGTGCGGCATGCGGATGGTGCCTTCAATGGCATCCACTGGGCAGTGACGGGTGCATTTGCCGCAGCCCGTGCACAGGCTGCCATGAATCGTGGCCACTTGGCGCGGGGTAAAGATCGCATCTTCGCTGTCATCTTCCGGGAGCGGCGTCCCCAAGATGGCCGCTAACGTTTCCGTGGTGTCTTGGCCGCCGGGCGTGCATTTATTGCACGGAGCCGTGCCTTGGGCCATGGCCTCGGCATAGGCCCGACAGCCCGGGAAGCCGCATTGGGCGCATTGGGCCCCCGGCAGCGCCTGCTCAAGGCGTTGGGCTAAATCATTGCCGTCTTGCTTGCTGCGGCGCGCAAGGAGCGAGAGCACCATGCCCAAGGCAAAGAGGGCCAGCGCTCCGGCGACCAAAAAATGAAGCTCGTTGGAATTAAGCAACATACGAAGTCAACTCAGAGAAGGTAAATTAGGCCGTACTTCCGGCAAAACCGGCAAAGCCCATGAAGGCAAGGGACATCAGACCTGCGGTGATCAGGGCGATGGCGGTGCCTTGGAAGGGGGCGGGCACATCGTTGAGGTCAAGGCGCTCGCGCATCGCGGCAAACAAGGTCAAGACCAAGGTGAAGCCCACGCCTGCGCCCAAGGAGTAGACCAAAGCCTCGACGAGGCTGTGGTCAAGCGAGACATTAAGCAGCACCAAGCCTAAGACGATGCAATTGGTAGTGATCAAGGGCAGGTAGATACCTAAGGCTTGATAGAGGCTGTATGAGAACTGCTTGATGAAGATTTCCACCAGCTGCACCGAGACCGCAATCACGATGATGTCAACGATGAGGTCAAGCGAGCTCAGGCCCAAGGGGCGCAGCACGTAGTTGAAGGCCAAGCTACAGAGCAAGGAGGAGAGCACCAAGACGAAGGTGGTCGCCCCGCCCATGCCTAAGGCTGCTGAGAGTTGCTTGGAGACGCCGATAAACGGGCAGATACCAAGGAAGCGCACCAGCACAAAGTTATTGACGATGGCTGCGCTAAAAAACAAGATTAAGGCTTCTAACATCGCTCTGATCTCAGCAAAACCGGGCCGCCCGCTTGCGTCGCGCTTGCGTCGCGCCTGCTTAGGCGCCCGTGCGTGGCGCTTTTGGCGCTTTCTGCGCGCAGCGCCCCAGGCCGTTACTATCTTCGCCCTCTATCATCGCCTCAGACGCTGCTGTTTGCGCTCTCTTGCAACTTTTTGTCAGGCGCGCAACTGGGAGCATGGCGCACGAAAAAAGAGAGCGCGGCCGCTGCGCCGTCACCGCGGCTTCTTTTAGGGCGCTCTATTTTAAGACAAAAGACGCAGGTGCGCCAAACCGCGGTACAGACGCGCTTCTTGAGGCATTATGTTTGCTCTCAGCTGCGGGTGCTGGGCAGGAGAAGCCCACGGCGTGGGCCCGGACGCGAAAAAAGGTCATCAGCTCTCTGGGGAAAAGGCTTGCGCCATTTTGGCGCTTTGGCATAATTAGCTCAGGCCTGCGGGCCATGGCGTGGCCTACCGGCGTGCGCCCTCATTGTTGGTTTACCCCTAACCCACGATAGATCGAGCAAAATGAGCAAGAAGCAAGAAGCTGACAAGCAGCCTGTCCCTGAGATCACCGCTGGTACTAAGGCACAACCCCAAACCATAACGCCAAGTAGGGGCGCGGACGTGGAGAAAGGCTTTTTAGGCCATGTCATGGGAATGGCCAGCCACGAGGGGCAAGAAGGCATCGAACATGACCAAGTGGGCAAGACCTTACTGGGCCCCAAGACGCGCTTTGAGCTGATGAGTCTCTTGCAAGAGCAAAACCCTAATCCTAAGAGTGAGCTCAACTACCGCAACTCCTTTGAGCTGCTCTGCGCGGTGGTGCTCTCTGCGCAGTCGACCGATGTCGCGGTCAACAAAGCCACCCCGGCGCTCTTTGCGGTCGCGCCTGATGCCAAGTCGATGGCCGCGCTGGGCCCTGAGGGCATTGCCCCGTACATCCAGAGCATCGGCCTGTGGAAAAATAAGGCCAAGCATTTGGCGGCCTTAGCCCAGATGCTCAACGACGAGTTTGATGGCGTGGTGCCTGACAATTACGATGACTTGGTCAAGCTGCCAGGTGTGGGCTCGAAGACGGCCAAGGTCGTGCTCAACGTCGCCTTCGGCCAGCCTTTCATCGCGGTGGATACCCACGTCTTTAGAGTGTGCAACCGCACCGGTCTGTGCCTTGGCAAGACGCCCGCTGAGGTCGAGGCGCGCCTGCCGGAGCTCATCGATCCGCGCTTTATCCAAGACGCGCACCACTATCTGCTGCTCCACGGCCGCTATGTCTGCACCGCCAAGAAGTACGCCGACCACTGCATCAACTGCGTGATCGCCAAGCAGTGCCGCCATAACTTCG
The DNA here is from genome assembly GCA_944389615.1 of uncultured Anaerobiospirillum sp. Taxonomy (GTDB): domain Bacteria; phylum Pseudomonadota; class Gammaproteobacteria; order Enterobacterales; family Succinivibrionaceae; genus Anaerobiospirillum. Next base: position 39,027 of record CALXNA010000001.1, read on the forward strand.
GCTAAGCCGACCTCCGGCTCAGCTGCCGCTTAGCTCCGCCTGCGGCTGGCTGCGCATAAACGAACAAGCCCCGCGCTGAAACCAGCGCGGGGCTTGTCGTAAGGACAGCTATTTGAGCTGTCTTAGAAGGCCTTTTCGCCTTCGCACATGACGCCGTCGGTCATGGTGTAGCTCTCAAGCGAGCCTTTCTTGGCCTGAATGCAGATGTAGGTCATGCCATTAGGGCCAGCCTTGAGGCAGCGGTGACCCTCAGGTGGGATGGCGAAGGCTTGACCTTCCTTGACCGGGGTGATCTCGCCGTCGACATAGACCTCGCCTGAGCCTGCGATTACAAGGTAGAGCTCCTCGTTTTGCTTGTGGGCGTGGACAAATGGAACGGCGGCACCGCCTGCCATGACGTTGTAGGAAGCCTCGCAGCCGGTTAAGCCTAAAGCATCGTGTAACTCAGTACGTGGGCCGGTGAAGTTAGCAGTCTTAAGCTGTGCCATATTTCTCTCCTTTGTCTGGTGGATATGGCCATGATAAATCAGTTGGTGCAGCGGCGCGGTGACCGCGCCCGCGTTTTAGCACCTGTTTGGTGGGCGCAGGCCTGCGCGCAGCGCGCAGGGCGCGCGGGGCCGCTTAGGCGCAGGGCGCGCGGGTTCGGTTAGGCGCAGGCCGCTTAGGCGCAGGTCGGTTAGGCGAAGGCCTGCTCGCCTGCGCACATGACCGCGTCGGTCATGGTGAAGCCCTCAAGGGAGCCTTGCTTGGTCTGTACGCAGAGGTAGGTCATGCCCTCAGGGCCGGCCTTGAGGCAGCGATGACCTTCAGGCGGGATGGCAAAGGCCTGACCTGCCGTAAGCGGGGTGATCTCCCCGTTGAGGTAGAGCTCGCCTGAGCCCTTGAGTACAAGGTAGAGCTCTTCGTTGTGCTGATGGGCGTGGACAAAGGGCACGGCGGCTCCGCCCGGCAGGACGTTGTAGGAGGCTTCGCAGCCGGTTAAGCCTAAAGCATCGTGTAACTCAGTACGTGGGCCGCACAGATTAACCATTGGTAGTTTTGCCATGATTATGTTCCTCAATCAGCTTGGTGGTCGTGGTCACCAAGTATTGGCAGGTGCCACCTAGGTGGCGGATGGTTTCAGGCTAAACTACGCGTCAAATTGCGGGGATGAATTTTCGCAACTAAACCCCAAAATATGCATCATCGTGATCCGCAACTGAGCACGTGTCCGTTACGAACGGCTTGTGAACTGGGTTGAAGTTTTTGGCGCTGCTTCCCGATTTTGGTGCAAAAAAGCCCAGCGCAAGGCTGGGCAGTTGGAAGCTTGGGGCGGCTGGGCGGAACTTAGCGGCGGGCAAATGGGATATGGCTGACCGGGGTAATGTTCTCGAGGAACTTAGCCTGCATATCGTGCTCATCACTGGCCGTGACCTGAGCTAAGATCAGGTCGCCTTCCTTGACCTGAGCGCCGCTGGGCAGCTCATCGATGGTGACGATACCGTCGATGTCCGGAGCTTCGTACTTGGTGCGGGCAATGAGGCCGCCCTCTTCGGTCACGGTGTCGACGAGCATCTCAAAGTTTTTACCGCGGCGAGAGGCGAGCTTTTGGGCCGAGATCTCCTCTTGGAGCTCCATTAAGATGCGGGCGCGCTCTTGGCGTACCTCCTCAGGAACGACGCCTTCGTAGGCGTTAGCTTGGGCGCCCTCGACGTCGGAGTATGGGAAGGTGCCGACGCGGTCGAGCTGGGCGGTCTGGACGAAGGTCAAGAGCTCCTTAAAGTCTTGCTCGGTCTCGCCCGGGAAGCCGGTGATGAAGTTGGAGCGAATGGTGAGATCAGGACAGAGCTCGCGCCACTTTAAGATGCGCTCTAAGGTGTGCTCGATGTTGCCCGGGCGCTTCATCAGCTTCAAGATGCGCTCGGAGGCATGCTGCAGCGGCACGTCGAGGTACGGCAGGATGATGCCCTCGTGCATGAAGGTGATGAGCTCATCGACCAGCTTGCTCGGGTAGACATAGTGCAGGCGGAACCATGGGCGTGGCGTGACCTTGCCTAAGGCTTCGCACAGGGTGAGCAGATTAGTGCCGTCTTTGAAATCAAAGCCATAGTCTGAGGAGTCTTGGGCAATGACCATGATCTCGCGCACGCCGCGGGCGACCAAGTCCTGCGCTTCGGCCACAATGTTGGCAATAGGGCGCGAACGCAGATTGCCGCGCAAATCCGGGATGATACAGAACGCACAGCGATGGCGGCAGCCTTCGGCGATCTTGAGGTAGCTGTAGTGTGGTGGGGTGAGCAGCACGCCCGAGCTTGGTACCGACTGGTGGGCAATGGCTGGGGGCTCGCCCACTAAGTCCTTGACCGCACGCAAGACAGTGGTGCGCTTGCCCGGGCCGATCACCGCGGCCACATCTGGGTACTCAGCTAAGACCTTCTCCTTCTCGGCGCCCAAGCAGCCCATGACGATGATGTTTTGGCAGGCTTGCTTGGCCTCGTAGATGGTGTCAAAGGATTCCTCGACCGCAGGCTCGATAAAGCCGCAAGTGTTGATCAGGACTACGTCAGCCTGACTAAAATCGTTCTCAATGGCATAGCCCTTGGCCATCAGCACCGAGATCAAGCGCTGCGAGTCGACCAGATTCTTCGGGCAGCCCAGTGAGACCACACCCACGTGCGGAATGCGATTAGCGTTGCGTGTCATCGAAAACCCTTCCAAGTAACAAGATCGGAGCGGGCCGTGCTGCGGGGTGCCGCCTTAGGCCCAAGACGCGTAATTTATCACACAAAATGGCGTCTCTGTCGCGTTTTTTGCGCAAGAGCGCGCAGAGCGCAAAGCCCGCGCAGCGCGCCCGGCCCCGGGCACCGCCTAGGCTGGGCGCCGGGGCATCCGTGCGGCTTGGTGCCGGGGGCGCGCAACAAAAAGGCAGCGGTGCTGCGCACTGCTGCCTTTTTAGTGGGCTTTATGCCTTGCTTAGGCCTTGAAGGCTTGCTCTAAGAATGGAACTACCTGCTTCTTGCGGCTCATGACGCCTGGCAGCCAAATCTTATCGGAGACGGTGGCCTTTAAGGCACCGGCAACCTTATCAGCGTCGTCGGAGACTAATAACAGCTCCGAGCCCTCTTCCATGATGTCGGTTAAGACTAATAAAGCGCTGTGGCGGCCTTCGCCCTTAACCTTGGCTAACTCGTCCTTTAACTGAGCCTTGAGCTCTGGGGTGATGAGGTCTAAGGAGACTAACTCGAGCTGGCCGATGCCGACCTTGGAGCCGGACATGTCGAAGTCCTTGAAGTCACGGAAGATGAGGTCACGTGGGGTGGCGCCGGCTAAGTTACTCTTAGCCTTGAACATCTCCATGCCTAAGGCTTGCAGATCGTCGATCCCGGCAATCTTGGCTAAGTCGTAAGCGGCCTGCTTGTCGAGGTCAGTGCAGGTTGGGCTCTTGAATAAGACCGTGTCCGAGAGGATAGCGCAGAGCATGGCACCGGCTAAGGCTGGGTTGATCTCAACCTTGTAGTAGTCGTGCAGCATCTTGATGACGGTGTTGGAGCAGCCGACCGGCCAAATAAAGCACTCAACTGGGCTATCGGAGGTGACATCACCTAACTTGTGGTGATCGATGATGCCTAAGAGCTTGGCCTGAGCAAAGTCAGCTGGAGCCTGAGCTAAGTCCGAGTAGTCAACGAGGTAGACTTCTTGGCCTGCAACCGAGGTGACGACCTCAGGAGCTTGTAACTGGAAGCGCTCGAGGACAAAAGCGGTCTCAGGAGCAGGGGTGCCTTGAGCGACAGCCTTTACATCAAAACCACGACCACGGTATAAGTTGGTAGCAGCTAAAGCCGAAACGATGGAGTCAGTGTCAGGGTTCTTGTGACCCAATACTAAAGCGCTCATGAAGATCCTCAACATGGGTAAGCCAAGTAAGGCTAGGTGGTGCTGCGCACCGTGACCGCGCGCTCTTGGCAACAAGGGTTTATCAGGACGTAAGGTCGCTCCTGATCGGCCTCGATTTTAGCACATCTCGCCGCACCCCGGTCAGGCTGCGCTGCGCCGCGGCCGCTCCGCGCTTACGCCGCGTCGGCTCTGCCGCGTTGTGGCGGCGCAGAGCCGAGCGTGGCCCACACTTTGCCTCAAGCTCCGCGTGCTATACTCACATGAGGTTGGTTGTCATAGGGTGGTTTATGGCGCACTTTAGTCTTCTTGCTCAGCGCGGCCGGGCAAGTCTCAAGTTTGCTCTTATGAGCCTGCTTTGCTGCGGGACAGGGGCTTATGGCGATGTCATTGCGCCTGCGGCGCCGCCTGAGCTGTCGGATACCTTGACCGACTTTAGAACTAAAGAGCAGCTCTTAGAGCACACCTATATCGAAGGCAAGGCTGCGCCACAGTACTCGATGGAAGTGCCGACGGTGCCGGGCGATCTAGAGGCGCGCGTAATGCGCCTGAGCGCCACCTACCAAGCTGAGTATGAGGTGGCGGTGCCACGCCATGGCATTGCGGTGCTGCGCTTTTATGACCTCAATGGCCTACCGATGGAGATTGTCTCAACGCGCCTTGAAAACCAAGGCTTTAGCGCGCAGGTCTCAGCGGCCCCAAGTGAGCTCTTGATCCGCCAATTCCAAGGGGCCTCGGCCACCGGGCTGCAAGTGCGCCTTAAGGGCATCAACAAGAACTTCATCTTCATGCTCAAGCCCTTGGTGCTGGTCAATCAGCAAAGATCGGTGCGCACCTTGATTACGGCCATGACGGTCAACTACTACGTCGAAGGCGCCAACTACATCGAGCCTATCCCTTACAAATTCGGCCAGCCTAATCCGCAAGCGCAAGCTTTGAACTTCGATGGGGTCAACCAAGACCAACTCGAAGCCGATTTGGTCAAGGCCGCGGCCGTGGTGCTGCCTTTGACCAAGCGTGAGCAAGAAGCGGCGCAGGACGTGCTCTTTGAGCTTGAGCAAAAGGATGCACAGTAACAGGATGCGCTGAAGCTGGGAGGTGCCATGGGAAAGCTGTTAGCGTTGCTCGTAGCGTTGCTCGCCCTCGTGGTCGCAGGGCCTGCTGTGAGCGCTTCGATGTCGTGTGCAGTCGAGGGCCATTGGCGCGACGTCGCCTATCGCGAGGCGCCGATGAAGCAGTATGAGTCGCTCAAAAACTGCATTGCGTGGACGGCTTTCCAGTTTGAGCTGCCTGAGGAGCTCCTCTACTCAATCTTGTATGTCGAGCGCGGCCCCATCAACGGCAAGTGCGGCACCAACCGCAATGGCACCCAAGACTGCGGCCCGGCGCAGATCAACGATGTGCGCTTAAAGGAGCTCAAGCAGTTTGGTTTGAGCAAGGACGTGATCAAGTCCAAGCCCTGCCATAATATCTGGGCCATGGGCTACCTCATCCGCCGTGAGATCGAAAAGGCCGATAACAACATCTGGGTCGGCGTAGGCAACTACCACTATCACTACAGCGTCAACGAGCAGGTGCACGACCGCTATGTCAATCGCATCCGCGCGGCGTGGCAAAAGCTCGTGACCTCGACCTATAACTACTGCATCGAAGACTCCGGCATCACCGAGAAGAGCGCAGATTAGAGCTGGGCGTGGAACATTGCGCGCGCCTGCTGCGCGCGTGCCACCTGTGGAACGAGCCTGCATGGAACATTTGGCCCCTATGCCAGTCCAACTAAACGTAATAGCAATAGCCTGTGATTGGCGCAGGGCGGCGGGCGGCAGCTGGGCGGCCGCGGGGCGGGCGCTAAAATTGCGGGCCGGTCACAGTATGGCAGCGCTTTGCGCCCGCGTGCGCGCGATCGTGCTATGATTTTTCTAGAGGTGTGCAGGGCATTGCACGCGGCCTGCGCGGGCCCAGCCCTTCTGATTTGGTGCTATGCCGGTAACTCAAAGGAGTACTAGGTGAGAAACTTCAAAAAAATCTTAGTGGTCATCGAGCCTAAGCAGATGCGTCAGGTCGCCTTAGAGCGAGCCATGGCCTTAGCCCGGGCGGCAACTAAGGGCTCACATCACATCATTGCCGTGTTGCCGGTAACTGAGCTCTCGCAGAATCTGATCTCCAAGCTCTCAGTCGAAAACGACGAAGCTATCAAGGCCGTCCAAACCAAGAACGAGAAGTGGCTCAAGGCCTACCTCGCGATCCATGCCATGGGCTTTGAGGTGGAGTCGCGCGTCTTGATCTCCAAGACCGTGGGCAAGGACATCACCCACATGGCCCACGAAGAAGGTGTTGATCTCATCATCAAAGCGCACGAAGTGCACGGCATGCTCGATAGCGTGCTCTTTACGCCGCTGGATTGGCAGCTGCTGCGCCACGCCCCAGTGCCGGTGCTCATCGCCAAAGATCACATCTGGCATCCGACCGGCACCATCGCCATGGCCCTTGATCTCTCCGATCCTGAGGACACTGAACTGCGCATGCTCAATGTCCGTCTGCTGCGTGAGGCCCAAGAGCTCTGCCGCATCATGCACTGCGACTTGCACATCTTAAATGCCATCCCGCCGCTGTTACCTCCAGCTACCATCGACTTACCGGGCTTTACCCCAGATCTATTAGGTGATGCCGCCTTAAAGGAAGGCTGCAAGGCCGTGCTCTCCTTTGCCGCGCGCCACCGCATTCCAGCTGATTTCTGCCATATCCGCGAGGGACAGCCCGACGAGGTAATCCCGACCTTATGCGCCGAGCTCAACCCTACGGCCTTGTTTATAGGCACCTCCGCCCGTAAGGGCTTGGCGGTGGCCTTAGTGGGTAACATCTGCGAGCGCGTAGTCGAGGAGCTCGACTGCGATGTCGCGGTCATCACGCCGAAGGCCGTGATCGAGCGTATCCCGATGGCCGCCGAAAGCGTCACCGGTTTACATTAATCGCTTAGCACCTCTTACCTGCGTGCCTCGACTTCGGGGGGTCTATGAGAATTAACGTGCTTGCGCTGGCCGTAGTCGGTGCCTTGTTCACTTCAGCCTCGTTTGCGCTGGAGCCCAGCGCCCCCGTCGTGCCCGAAGCAGTCGTGCCCGAGTTCGGAGCGGCCGAGAGCGTAGCAGCTAAGGCCGGAGCAGCTGAGGCCGTGACTGCGCCTACCATGCCCGTAGCGGCCAGCGGGATTACGACCGTAGAGGCTACCGCCGATGCCCCCTTAGAGACTACTACGCCAACTGAGGCGGTGCCTGAAGCGCCATGGGGTACTGAGGCGCCATGGGGTACTGAGGCGCCGACCGAGCTCTTTGCTGAGACCATGAGGCCCGTAGAGCCAGCAGCCGAGTCCGCGCTCGAGCCGCTGCCGCAAGGGCTGGTTTTCTTAATGGCTGAAGCGCAGCGCGGCTCGGTGGATGCGCAGGTGCTGCTGGCGCGCGCGCTCGAGGTGGGGCCGCATAAAGACCTGAAGACGGCCTTTCATTGGTGGCAGCAAGCGGCGATTGCCCACGATCACCGCGCTGAGCTCGAGCTGTCGCATTACTTTGCCCAAGGCCGGGTCGTGGGCCAAGACCTCAATCAGGCCTTGTATTGGCTCGAGCGTTCCGCGCTCGGCGGCAATGCCTCGGCGCAGTTGCTGATGGCTCTAAATTACAAGGCAGGGCAGAGCTGTCCGAAGAGCCAAGAGCTCGCTGCTTACTGGTTTGAGCAGGCGGCCCTCTCGGGCAATGGCGTGGCGCAAGCCCAAATCGCCCAGTGCTATGAGCGAGGCATCGGCGTACCGCTCGATCGGCAAAAGGCCTTCTACTGGCACCAATTTGCGGCCACCCATGATGCCAACATCGCCTCCAAGCTCTATGTGGGCCAAGCCCTCAAGGAAGCCTCAGGTGTCAGCCGCGACTATTATTATGCCTACAGCTGGCTCTCTGAGGCCGTGGCCGAAGGCGAGCCCCTCGCGCAAGTGCTTTTGGGCAATATGTACGCCCATGGCCAAGGCGTGGCCGAAGATGACACCATCGCCGTCAGCCTCTATCAACAGGCAGCAGCCAAGGACAATGCCATTGCCCAATACCAATTGGGCTTAGCCTTCTACACCGGCAAGGGTATCGCCCCAGATCGCTATCAGGCCAAGCTCTATATCGAGCGCGCCTGCCACCAAGGCATCAGCGACGCCTGCCGCTTTGCCTCAGCTGAGCTTGAGGACGCGCCGAGCCTGATCGCGCCTTAGCGCAGGCCGCGGGCGCTGGCGACGCTTAAGCTGCTGGATGAGCACGCTTGCTGCTTGCTGCAGCTTGCTCGGACTGCTTGCTGCGGGCGGCTTGACCGCTGTGCTAAACTGAGGCGCCTTGACTAAGTTGGGAATATCTCTGCGCTTAGTTGGGAGCTTTGTTAGTTTCGTGCAGTGGGGAGTAGTGGTGCAAAACGACACGCAATTACCAGCTCAGGCCGATGAGTATGGCCGCAAGGTGAGCCCTTATTTCAACATCGAAGACAAGGCCGAGAAGTATCAGGCCGACAAGCTCTTCAAGCGCCTGCGCCGCAAGGTCGGCCATGCCATCGGCGACTACGGCATGATCGAGCCGAACGATAAGATCATGGTATGCATCTCAGGGGGCAAGGACTCCTATGCCATGCTCGATCTGCTGCTTTCGATCAAGCGCTCAGCGCCCATTGCCTTTACCTTGATTCCGGTGCACATTGAGCCGGGCTTCCCTCACACCCCCGAGGGCGTGGTGGAGTCCCACTTAAAGAAGGTCGGGCTGGAGTATCACATCTTAAAGCGCCCGGTCTATGAGATTTCCAAGGCCAAGCTTGCCGAGGGCCAACGTATGTGCTCGATTTGCTCGCGCATGCGCCGCGGTTTCTTGTACTCGGCGGCGCGTGAGCTCGGTGCCAACAAGCTGGCCTTAGGCCATCACCGCGATGACATCTTGGCGACCTTCTTCTTGAACCTCTTTTACTCAGGCATCATGAAGACCATGCCGCCGCTGTTGCGCACCGACAAGGACGATCTGACCGTAATCCGGCCGCTTGCGTACTGCCGCGAGCGCGACCTGACGCAACTGGCTAAGCTCAAGAACTACCCAGTGCTGCCTAAGGGCCTGTGCGGCTATGGCGAAAACGAAGAGCGCGCGGCGATGCTGCGCATGATCCGCGCTTGGGAAAAGGAGCAGCCTAAGCGCCCGGACATCATCTTTAAGGCACTCAAGAACGTGGTGCCATCGCATCTGTTAGATCGCAATCTCTTTGACTTTAGCGCTATCTCGCAGGGCCCTAAGGTCAAGTAGGGCAACATGAGGCAGAAGAGAGGGTAGGGGCATGTCCGAGTGGGATCACAGCAGTGATGCGACATATCAGGCGCAGGTAGCCGCGCTCCAAGCGGCCCTGCCCCAAACCGCGATCACTCCGGCTTCGGGCGCGGTGCAGCAATTGGCGGCGCTGGGCATCACGGGCGTGCACGCTGAGGATGGTGCGGGTGCGGGCACGAGTGCGGGTGCGGAGTGCTCGTGGCTTGATGACCTCAACGCCGAGCAGCGTGCGGCGGTCGAAGCGACCGAGGGCTATGTCTGCCTGCACGCCGGAGCCGGTACCGGCAAGACCCGCACCTTGACCTATCGCTATGCCTACCTCATTAGCGAGTACGGCATTGCGCCGCGCGCGGTGTGGTGCGTGACCTTCACCAACCGCGCGGCCTTGGAGATGAAACAGCGCGTCCAGCGCATGTGCGGCAATGCCATTGGCAATCCCTTTGTCACGACCTTCCATGGCTTCTGCGCGCTCTTCTTGCGCGAGGAGATCAACACCATCGGCTGGCCTAAGACCTTTACCATCAGCGACGTCAGCGATGTTAAGGACATGCTGCGCCCACTCTATAGCGTCTGTCAGATCGATGGCAAGAAGCTCTCCTTGAAGAAGGCGTGGAACTTCATCGACGGGCAAAAGGAGACCAAGGACTACATCGCCCCTTTCCTCGGCCCTGATAGCACCGAGCTGGTACGGCGCTCTGAGGCGGCAAGCGAGGACACGCTTAAGCTCTTTTGGCGCTATCTCTTCACCCAGCGCACTACCTACAGCCTCGATTTTGATGACCTCATCTTGCTGACGCTCCATATCTTAAAGACTAATGAAGAGGTGCGGACGCGCTGGCAGCAGCGTCTTGAGTACATCTTGGTCGACGAGTTCCAAGACATCGACCGCGACCAATACGAGCTAGTCGAGCTCTTGGCGGCGCACCACCACAACCTCTTCATCGTGGGCGACCCGGATCAAACGATCTACTCCTTCCGCGGCGCGCGCGTTGAGTACTTTAACAACTTCGTGGAGACGCACGGCGAGGAAGCGCAGCGCTTGTACCTGACCTATAACTATCGCTCAAGCGCTGAGATCTTAGCGGCGGCCTACGCCGTCATCTCCCATAACTACGACGAAAACCGCCGTCCGCTCCTTGCCAAGCGTGACGACATCACGCTGGAGGCCATGGTGCCAGTGCGTGACCCCAACCGGGTACAAGACCATGAGTTAAGCCCCGAGGTCATCGCCGCCCTCAACGACCGCGCTTACTATTCGCTCACTAACGCCAGTCCCGAGCAGCTCGGCCCCAGCATCCCGCCTGAGCACAGCCCGGTGCTGCCGCCTGATGCGACGCCAGAGACTCAGTTTGACTACACGGTGCGCAGCAGTGCCCGCCCTAATATGCTGGGCCACACGGTGCGCGCGCAGCTTAAAAACGAGCACCGTCTGGCGCATTTGGGCCTGAGCGTGGCCGCAGAGCCCGCAGAGCCGAGCGTCCCGAGCGCACCTGCGCCCGAGCGCCACTATGCGCCGAGCAACTCCCGCGTTAGCGCTTATTGGCAAGGGGGCGCCAATGCCGATGATTGGGCCCAAGCGGCCCGGGCCTGCGGCTTAGTCCCACCGCAGGCGACCGAATTGCTCGGCCTGACGCCACAGCCGATGCCGCAGCCGACGGTGCCCGCCGCGGCTCCAGCAGCAACTCAGGTGCCGGTGGCGGCGCCGACTCCGGTCGCAGTGCCTGCTCCCGTGCCTGCGTCGGCGCCCGTGCCCGCTCCCGTGTCTGCACCGGCCCCGGTCGCTCCGGCTCCAGCGCGGCCCGCGGTGGGGGGAGCGCCGCTGCAGGCGGTGCTGGGCGGTGTGGAGCTCACGGGCTTGAGCGAGGTGCCCAATGCCCAAGGCTATGTGCGCACCTTAAAGCCGATTGTGGGTCATGCCGGGTCGGTGTACCGCGAAGCGGACTTTGTGGCCAAGACCATTGTCGCAATTCGCGCGCTGGAGCCGTACGCCTCGATTGCGGTGCTCTATCGGGCGCACTACATTGCGCTCAATCTTGAGAACTCCTTGGTGCAGCATCAGATCCCGTACTGCGTCGTGGGCGAGCAGCGCTTCTTTGACCGCAAGGAGATACGCGATGTCATCGCCTACATCCGCCTGCGCTGCAATCTTGATGATGACGTGGCCTTTCGGCGCGTGGTGAATGTCCCGGCGCGCAACTTCGGCAAAAAGCGCATGGAGTATCTGGAGACGCTCGCGCGCACAGAGCGCAGCTCGCTGTTTCGCACCTTGGTCAACCACTTAGATGACAAGTTCCTCTGCGCCCGTCCTGAGATTCAGCACTTTGTGCAAGTCATGACGGAGCTGGCGCTCACGCCCCTTGGCAACCCGGTTGATGACTTTGAACTCATCCTCAACAACACCGGCTATGAGGAGTCGATCAAGACCAGTGGCGAAGACGAGCGCCTTGAGAACATCTCGGCCTTAAAGAACTACCTCTACGACTTCCGCAAGAACCAAGACGATGAGGTCAACTTGGCCGACTTCATTGGCAATGTGTCCTTGATGACCAGTGCCGACGAGGCGCACTTGAGCCGCTCGGTACGGCTGATGACGGTGCATAACGCCAAGGGCCTTGAGTTTGACTACGTCTTCGTGGTCTCGCTCAACGAGGCCGTATTTCCAAGCAAGCAGGCGGTCAACGAGCTCAACGTCGAAGAAGAGCGCCGCTTGATGTACGTGGCCATGACCCGGGCGCAAAAGCAGCTCATCATGACTGAGGCTGGAGGCTTCATCACGGTGCGTCAAAACAACGACCAAGTGAAGATGCCGCGCGAGCCGTCGCGCTTTTTGCGCGAGCTGACGCCGGGCCTTTACGCCGAGGTCGGCGCGCCCTTCCCTTGCTCTAAGCTCAAAGTCGTGGTGAAAAAGAACCAAGAAGGGGCGCCGACGATCGCGCTCTCTGGGAGCGCCAATGCAGCCGCGCCTGCGGGGAGTGCCAATACGGACGCGGCAGCGCAGCAAAACTTGGTGGGGGCGCGGGTATTCCACAAGATCTTCGGTGAAGGCACCATTCGCACCGTGCGCTATGAGCTAGGCGAGTATGGCATCTACTTTGACAAGCTCAAAAAGGAGCGCACCTTGTCCTTTAGCGCCAAGCTGGAGTTCTTGAGCAAGTAGCCCTATTGTGGGGCAGTGTGCTCTTTTTGGGAACATGTGGCGGCAATTAGAGGCGGCGCTACTACCATAGTGGGGGCGCAGCCAGATGAGAGGGGTGAGTATGACGATGCCACTGGTATTGTTTGATGTGAACTACCCATCAGCTAAAGCTGATGGGTATTTCACCGCGCTAAAGCGCCATAAGAAAGGGACGCTGACGATGCGGCGCATTGTCGAGTACCTGAATGTGCACAGCTGCTCCATCATATACTCGGCCGCAGTCAAAGCCCAGCTCACCGGTTGGTCTGAGGCCGCCCGCGCTCTGTTCGCTGCGCTCGGGGATGCGTGGGTTGAGCAGATGATCGATGTGTCCATATATAACCTCAAGTTAGAGGCCAAGGAGCGCTATGATGGCTAAACCAGCCGCGTCCACGGCTGCCGCCCCAGCAACACCATCCGCTGCGGCGCCCGGCGCCGCGGTGCACTCTACCGCGGCCTCCTCTGGCGCGGTGTCCTCTGCCGCGGCCCCATCGTTGCTTGAGGCCGCTACGCAACGCCCGCTCAGTGCCGCCGAGGTCGCGCGCGAGCAAGCGCAGTACGCCGCGCAATTTGTGCAGCTTGACCGCGAGGCTTGGTACACCTTGGGCGCGGCTGTCATCACCACCGTCTTGTTCTGGGGCGCCATTGCCTTAACCCATGACAGCCTCATCACGGTGGGCTATCTGCCGCTGTGGTTTGCCTTAAGCTGCCTTGGGGGCTATCTCTTCTCGGTGCTGATCGTGGTGGTGCTGGTGAAGTGGCTGTTACGGCCGTGCCGCCTACAGGTCGCCTCGTATCAAGAGCTGCATGCCCAAAGCCAGCCTGCGGGCCGGGCGGTAGGGCAGCCTGCGGGTCAGCCTGAGAGTCCTACGGAGAAGCGCTGATGCAACAGATCATGCCCTTAGTGCCAATTGGCCTGTTCTTTGTGGTGTTGCTCTTAGTGAGCTACGTGGTCTCCTATCAGGCCAATCGCGCTACCTCTTTTAAAAAGGAGTACTTCCTCGGCTCGCAGAACCTGGGCGGCGTGGTCTTGGCTATGACCTTGGTGGCGACCTATGGCTCGGTCTCCTCCTTTGTCTCAGGCCCGGGTGTGGCGTGGAATTTGGGCTTGGGCTGGGTCGTGTTTGCCGCTCCGCAGATCATCACCGGCTTCTTGATTTTGGGCGTGGTGGGCAAGCGCCTGACCATCTTGGCGCACCGCACCGAGAGTCTGACGGTCATCGACCTGCTCTTTGAACGCTTTCAGTCGCGTCTGGTCGCGATCTTGATGGCGCTGATGCTCATCATCTTCTTCTTGGCCATGATTGTGGGCCAATTCATCGGTGGCGCGCAGATCTTTGCGGGCCTGACCGACATTGACTACAGCTTAGGCCTTGTGATCTTTGCCTTGGTGACGGTACTCTACTCCTCAGGCGGCTTTCGTGCGGTCGCCATCACCGACGCCATTTGCGCGGTGTTGATGCTCACGGGCATGTTCATCTTAGGCTACGTCATTGTGCGCGATGGCGGCGGCTTAGCGCATATCATGCAGAGCTTGGCCGAAGTCAATATCGACGAGGCCACCGGTATCAGTCGTAACCTCGAGTATAACGCGGGTGGAGCGCTGCCCTTGGGTTTGCTCTTTAGCGCTTGGATCTTGGTGGGCTTTGCCACGGTGGGCCTGCCGCAGTCCTTAGTGCGCTGCATGAGCTACAAATCAAGCCGCGAGCTGCACAAGGCCATGGTGATCGCCACCATCATCTGCGGAGCCTTGATGATCGGCATGACCATGCTCGGCGTCTTCGCCCGCGCCGTGGTCACCGATCTGCCTAAAGGCGGTACCGACGCCGTCATACCGACCTTAATCGCGCACAAGATGCATCCGCTGGTCGCCGGTGTCACCATCTTAGGGCCGCTCGCGGCTACCATGAGCACGGTCAGCTCGCTGCTCATCGCTTCGGCCTCCGCCATCATCCGCGACTTGTTTAAGGCCCTACGGCCTCAGACAGCCGCGGAGAGCGACGCTGGCTCCGGGGCGGGCGCCGGTGCGGGCGCTGGAGCGAGCGCGGTCGCTGACGCGGTCAAGCCCGCCTTGAGCTACCACGAGAAGATCATCATTAAGGGCACGACCTTGGTCATGGGCCTGATTGCCATTACTTTGGCGCTATTCCCGCTCGATATCGTGGTCTGGGTTAACCTCTTTGCCTTTGGCGGATTAGAGAGCGCCTTTGTCTGGCCGGTGGTTTTGGGCCTGTTCTGGCGCAAGTTCAACACCTGCGGCGTGCTGACCTCGCTGCTTGCCGCCTTGGGCGTGTACACGGTGTGCTCGGTGTTTAAGCTATCGCTGCTCAGCTGCCATGCTATTGTCCCGAGTCTCATAGCAGGCCTCATCGGCGCCGTCATCGGTACGTGGCTGGGCGCGCATGTGCTCGGGCAGCGCATGCCGCGCCGCATCCACGACATTTTTTTCCCGCACCGTCCATGGACGGATTAGGCCTCAGGCTGGTTGGGAAAGGTCAGGGGCTCGTCGGTGTCGCGGCAGAGGCTTGCCCGGTGCTGCTCGATGGAGCTCTCAGCGCATATTTGGCGGGTGAGTTCATAGAGCACGAGGATGATGCCCGTGACCTGCGGGTCGCGCTTGACGGGGTAGGCGCGAAGCTGCTGCGCGGCGATGCGCTTGAGGTAATGCGCAAAGCTCTGCTTGATGTCGTCACGGGTGTAGCCCAAGAGCGGCGCAAAGGTTGGGCTCAGGCTGAGGTCGACGATGTCTGGGCCGGGACAAGGTGCCTTGGTAGCGCATGACGCCGGTGAGCAAGAGGAAACGGACGTTGCGCAGGGGGCGCAGCCAATTGGAGAAGACTGAGAGCACAGAGTGGATGGCATTGAAGAGCACTTCGTTGTCGAGGTGGTCGGTCAGCGGCTTATCCCACTCGTCGATCAAAAAGACCAAGGTGTGCTGCTCTGAGATGTCGGCAAGCCGTGCTATGAAGCTTTGGAAGTCCGGCTCGTTGCGGGCAAAGTCATCGGCCTCAGGAAAGCCCGCACTGCGATAGGCAGAGGCCAGTTCGGTCTGCAACGATTACTCAAAGGACGTGAGATCGGTTTTGCCGCTGGCATCAAGCGTGATATTGTCGGTGGTGATGTTGAGGAACGAAAAGGAGATGACCGGGCAGGGCTCAGGGAAGGGCCAGTGGCCAAAGATGGCGGTGCTCTCTAAGTTACGATCACCGTGGGTGAAGAGCTCCTCGAGTAGCAAGATCAGCACGGTTTTGCCAAAGCGGCGCGGCCGGGCGATGAACACCTTCAGGTACTTGGTCACGAGCTGCCCGATGAGCGGCGTCTTATCGACCAAGAGGAAGTTGTTGCGCCGCAAAAACGGCCAGTCCGCGCTCCCAATCGGGATGCGCCGCAGGGGCGCATCCTTCTCGGGAGCTACTATCCTTGATGTCATTGCTTGTCACTGACGGGGTATTCAGGCTTGTTAAGCAAGGTCAATGGCTCAACAGTGCCCTCTACAACGATGGCTGTTGGAGCTGTGACTCCGCTGTTCGGTGCTATTGAGCCAGCAACTGTGGCGCCTGCGGTGGTGCTAGAGGCGGGCTCGATCTTGCGCCAAGCCACGATCTGGCGGTGAAGTGCAGAAATCACGAGGGCAATACCAGTAACGTGCTTGCCGTGGGTGAAGCGGTTGACTCCATAGCCATGATCAATGATCTGCTGCTGGGCTTCGTCAAGCAGTTTGGTACGCGCCGTCGGCGTGTCTTGGTCGGATGGTAGGAGCTTTAGTTCAATGACATAAACGTGGTTCACAGACATGGTCTTAGGGTCTATGATTTCCACCTCAATGTCGGAGCGTCCCTTTCTGTTTTGAGTCTCTTCTCTAACGCTGTAATCGCAAAAGTAGATGGCTGTTGCGATAATGGTGCGGTATTGCACCTCATTGGCGCTCGCTAGCGTATCAGGCAAAAGGTCGCTTAGCACCTCGTTGAGATAAGTACACATTGAGGCTATGTTGCCCTGTGCCAGTGAAGCCTTAAGATTGCTTGGGAAGGAGGCGCGGATGAGCTTGTTGTCAAGTGCATACCACATGAACTGCTTCGTAAAGCTCAGAGTGACCTCGAGGTTGGTGAGCCCGCAGATAAAGACGCGGTCAGTTGGATTGTAGGCGACCGGCTCTTGGAGCCCCTTGATTGAGAGGTATCCGTTGAGGGTGAGCAGAGGCCACAGGTCAACCAGTGAGAACGGTCGTGGTAAGCCCAAATCATCGTATTTGATTGCGATGTTGCTGGTGAAGATATTAGCGATGTCCGCATATTGCGGGTGAGCCCGCTCCATAAACGAGCGGATTACCTTGGAGTCTCCTGCCGTGTCGATCCAGAAGTTGCGAAAGATCGGACGTGTATTGTCTTTGACTTGGTGGAAAAAGCTGTTGATCGACCAAGGGTTGTACATCTTGACTTGGGCGTTGTAGTCGAAGCAAAAGCCATCGTAGAAGTAGGTTAACTCATCTAAGAGCTCTTCTTGGCTTACGCCTAGGAGCTGCGCTCCACGGTCGAGGTAGTCTGCAAAGTACTGCAAGATGTCTGCTTGCGAGTAGCCCAGTAGAGCCGTATACTTCGGCTCCATACTCAAGTCTATGACATCCTTGCCCGTGAAGACATTCGTCTCCTTGTAGCGCATGATGCCGGTTATGAGGGCAAATCTGACTCGGTGCAGCTCACGCAGCCAGTTGTAGAATGTGTGCAGCACCCTTCTAATGCGCTCATACTTGGCTGGATCGTTGAGATAGCACGACAACGGATAGTCCCACTCATCAATCAAAAACACTACTCTGGTGGTGTCAGTGATAAACGATAGTTTGTTGAGTGCTTGGTGGTAAGGTAGCTGCGCGCAGCTTTGGATTAGAGCCGACCAGTCTTGCTCGCACTGGGTCGCCCAGAAGGCCTTCTCATAGGCGTTGATGAGGGCGTCGCGCAGCTTGAACTCAAACTGCTCCACATCATCACACGGGATGTTGACGAAGGAGAGGCGAATCACAGGGAATCTGTTATCAGGCTCAGGCCAGCGGCCAAAGATGGCGGTGCCTTCGAAGTTACGATCACCGTGAGTGAAGAGCTCTTGGAGAATCGAGAGCAACATGGTCTTGCCAAAGCGCCGCGGCTTGGAGATAAAGACCTTGATGTAGTTGGTAACCAAGTCTGGAATGAGCTCAGTCTTGTCGACGACCAAGAAGTTGCGCGCACGCAGCTCATTCCAATCGCTCATCCCCAATGGGATGGTGGGTAGGGGTGGCATCAAACAAGTCTCACTCATAGAGCCTCATCAGTCTATAGTTACTGTTCTAAGCCTAACATTCACCGATTGGCACGCCTTTTATGAGCTGGTTGCTCTCTAGACGGCATTCCCCGGCTGGTGTAGCTTACATTGTCTCATATAATTTGGGGCTACACATCATGTATTTTACCATAGACTGCGAGCTCCAACATGGTTCCTGCTCCTTGCTCAATGGGGCGTGCCGCGCCCGGCCAAGGTCACAAGGTAGCAATAACCCTTAGTCCGGGCCGTCGGACACCAGTAAGGCTCATATAGGTGAACCCTCAATTGCTGGGCTACAGCGTTACGCACACTAGGGTTGTGCAAGTCAGGCATGGTCGGCATAGACGTATTATGCTGCATCGAAGCTTGCTGCGTCCAAGCCTCTTGGATTTGTCTGATGTCGGAGTTGATGGTGTCTTGGTAGGTCCATACCAAGATATCGCTGATAAAAAGGCCTTCTAGGCACATGACGTTGTTATCTCGCATCTGGCGCTTAAGTGCACTGTTAGACGAGAGCATGCCAATGGTGTAGGCGTTATGTTTGATCAGACAAGCCGAGCCACGCCGCACAATCAACACGGGATCATTGCGCTGTACGCACTGCGCGATATAGTTGTCGCAGCCCATCTGATCTTGGTTGGCGTTGAAGGAGATGACGTAGTTGTCGATGCTATCGTCCTTTTCGCTCCAGAGGCTGAGCTCTTCTGGTGCAACATATCTGCGTTTGAGCGCTAAGGCCATTTCACGATCGCCGTAGTAAGCACACAGGAACTTGCGGGCTCGTGTGTAGGCGACGTAATACAGCCGCCTTTCTTCTTCGATATCAGCTTGCTCGTCGGCGGTTAAAGGCAGGTTCTGGGCGACCCACTGCGCCTGCGCATAATCGGCACATCTGTTACGATCAAAACGTTCTTGCTGGTTGGTAGAGCGAATGTAGTTATGGTTGATCAGCGGAAGATTGCAGGTGCTTGGTGGAATGAGCACCATGTCATACTCTAGGCCCTTGACCTTGTGCATGGTCGTCAGGGTTAGGCTGATGTTTTGGTGGTGGGTGGTGTCCATGTGATAGCGCCACATGCTGTTATAGAGCTTGTAGCATTGTCCACCATCGTCGCGGGCGAGAAGCTCTAGGAAGTACTCATTAAGATCTGCCCAAGTGTAGACCTGCTCCGAGGTCATGGTCGAGCTAAAGCTCAGAGCTAGGCAATAAGCCATATCGAGCTTGACTTGATCCCAGTTAGGATAGAGCCTCATCAAGCTTTGGGTTAAGAGCTTAAGCGCGCGCTGCGGCTCCTTGTCGGCAATTGGCATGATGGACTGGTACAGCGCAGGAAGATTGAGCTCTTGTGCGTTGATCTGGAGCAGCTGTGTAGGCAGTTCGGCATCATCAGTGGGCGGAGCTTGTAGTAAGGTGTCGCTGAGGTTGAGCTGCTGATCTCCCATCTCTTGGATGAAATGAGCGATGGCATAAAACTCACGCTCGCGCCAGAGCTCTGTATTGCTTGATCCTTGGATGTGCAGCTCAACTTGTCTGAGGGCCTCTTGCGGCATGGCGCGTATTTGCTCTAAGGCGCGGTAAACCTCGTTATTAGTTCTAAAGAAGAGCGCGATACTCTTGACTTTGCTGTAATGGCAGCGTAGCAGAGTTTCGTCCTCACTGAGCTTTTTGCCTGCCGACTGGCTCGCTTCCTTGACCTCGGTTGCGGCGTCAGACGCAGAGTCTTCAGGCGTAACATCATCGCTCTCGGGGCCGCTCTCAGTTTGATCGGAGGCCAGCATTTTGGCTTGTAAAGACTTGGCTGCAATTAGTTTGTTGACATAGTGTTCAATGGCTTCGCGATCGGTTAAGCTGAGGCGAAGGGCAATCTCCTGCTCCTTTTGCTCAGCTTGAGCATTACGTTCTTTGACAAAACTGAGAATCCCCGTTAATTGCTTGTCCCAGCGCCGTACCGGCATTTGCAGATAGTGTGCAGCCTGCTCGCTGGCGGCCACGATGGTGCTATATGATTTGCGATCAGCAGGGGCATAGTCACACAAGAGCGGAGCGCTGTACGACAAGTACTGCTCATTGCAAGCAAATTGCTTGGCGCGTTGGAGAATCTTCGGGAAGGAGCGGTAGTTGAGCTTCAGCGATAAGGTTACTGGATTAAAGAGCGCGTTAAGTTGGCTGTAGTATGGCGCAGGGCCCAAGCACGCGGCATATTGCTCGGCGGTGATACGGCCGTCAGTCAGCAGAGCTTGCTGCTCTGGATCGTGCAACATGTTGTCGATACGGCTAAAACCGTAGATGCTCTGATTGATATCTCCAATCGTGAAGATAGTGAGCAAAGGGTATTGCTGGTGGAGAAAGTTGAGCAGCTCTAATCTAGCATGAGTGATGTCTTGAAATTCATCAATCATGATATAGCGCAGGGCGGCGAAGTGTTTGGTGAACAGCTCCGGCGTTTCACGTAGCCGCGCAATGAAGGTATATTCCCACTCTTCGGTGGCGATGTCTTTGAGTTTAGCTCCTAGACAGAGCCTAGCTAGGCTGTGGAAGGTAAAGATTGGCACCTTGCGGCCCACCTTGCGTAGGCCTAAGTTGGTAAATATTTGGTCAATGCGAGTCTTAAGCTCTACGACCACCGCGCGATTGTAGGCTAAGACCAGCATCGATTCAGGCTGAACATGTTCGCGGTACACCATGCGGACGCAGCGCAAAGCTAAGACGTGGGTTTTGCCCGAGCCTGGGCCTGCCATGACGTTGAGGCTCTGGTTGAGCGGGCTTTGATAAACTTGCCATTGATCTGAATTGGAGCGGAGCTTGTCTTCTTCAAGCTCTAAACGTGAGGCGCGCAGCTCGTTGAGAAGATCACTATCTTCACCTGCGTAGGCAATGATATGCTTGATGTAGTCTTCGTTATCGGAAATTTTGAAGAATTCTGCGATAAAGCGCCGACGCTGGTTATCAGGCAATTCTTGGCAGTAGGTCTGCATGATGCCAAGGCGCGTGCGCTTGAATTGAGTCAGCGTCTCGAACTGCTTGCGCCGCTGATAAAACGTTGAGCTTGGCTCGATACCGGCTTCGAGAGGCTGTTCAACGCTTTCTTGCGTCAATGTGAGCTCAAAGCCATATAAGACGAGTGGCGTATGGACGATCAAGCCCAGCGTTTTTAAGAAGGAGAGCAGATTAGTGACGTAGTTGTAGGTATCAAGCTTGGACGCTAGCTCTTGGTAGAGCCGCGGAGCATCGCGACGTGAATGATAGAGTTCGTAGTTGTCAAGTACCGCTTGGCATGACTCATGGCGCAGCCCTAGGTTAAACACCAAGAGGCCCCAATCGTTTAACGATGAGCGAGCAGCTTCTGCTTGATAGGAGCTGTGAGGTGATGGGCTAGCAGCGGGCTGAGTTTGGCGTTGCTGGGAAATACTGTCGATCGTGATCGTTGGAGCCGTTTGCTGCGGGTTATGGCTGTCTGCGTAGATCTCATTGAGCACACGCCAGCTGTCCTCGTAGAGCAGATCGAGCATGAGGTAGAAGCTATCGCTCCAAGTCTTGACCAGACAGACAGAAGCTGACTTCTTGGTAACCTTAATATCAGGCAGTTGCCGCAGGAGTACGTTGATACCTCGCTTGACGGTTGGCAGCAAAATCTTATCGATGTAGTTATCAAGACGGTATGTTTTTTTTGTGCTGGAGTTTACACCATAAGTATAAGTAGAGAGCCAAGGGATAGCTACGTTGTTATTGGTGCCATCTTCCTGCCCTAGCTCCAACACTAGAGGTTCAAGGAGTTTTAGTACTTTATCCTTGATCCATTCGTTGCTAATAGCAATACCATGATAATAAGGCAGAGGCCCATTTCTGGTACTAAGCTTGACGGCTTTGTTGTTAACTGGAGCCTGCGCGGAGCGCTGCTTGCTTAAGCGCTCTTGATAACGCTTTACTTCGCCGCAAAAATCTTGATAAGACTGCTCTAAGATTAAAGAGCAGACCTGCAGTGTAATGTTAAGCAGCGGTAAGCACGGCTGGTTGAACGCCGGGATAGTATGGAGCTTCTTCGAGCTTGGATCTGACAGCTTATCAAAATAATAGCTGACTTCTTTTTGCTTGTTAGTATTTTTGCCGGTGCCTAAGTAGAAAGGCAGACGGAGCTTGAGCACTCCTGCGGCCATTAACTCAATCAAGGCATTCAAGGTTGAGTTAGTACTGGTATATGGGCGAAGTAAAAACTCATTAAGCCCAAAGAGCAGCACCACTTCGTCGTCTGCTTTGACCCTGTCGTAGTCTGTGGCGTCAGGGGCGAGGCTTTGCTGGGCGAGAGTTTGGACGTCGTACCTTTGGAGTAACTCAGTCAGCTCTTCGATGACTAAATCTTGAGTATCGATGTCATATTGCGTGCTGCGCGGAGCTGGGTCAAGCGGTGCTTGCTTGAACTTAAGGAAGGCAGAACGCTTCAGTGTCAGCAGCAGTGGGCAGGGAGCGCGGTATGTTAGTTGAATGCGCCCTAAATCCTCTAAGTAGAAGAAGAGTAAGGCGTTTGTAGTGCTGTTTTGGTCATCGCTCTGAGGCAGGGGATCGAGCACGTTGATGATAGATCTATTGAAGAGATCTTGCGGCACAACTACAGGTTGCTGGAGTGCGGCACTGAGTTCACCAAAGCGTGCAACATACGCACGCACTAAATCGTCTGCTGGTTTGATGTCTCCTTCCCAGCTTAGTAATGAAGCATTGAGCAGCTCTTTAGAACGCTCAAAATCTTCTGAGTTATAAAGACAGACGGCAGGTAGTTGAGCGCGTTGCCCTGTTGCAGGATCTAGTGGGAAAGCAGCTTGGTACATTTCCTCGGAGCGTCCAGCACGTCCGACTTCTTGGAGATAGTCCTCAAATACGGCCGAAGGGCGCTCATGGATGATGTAGTGGATGTTGGGCAGATCCATGCCCATGCCAAAAGCTTTAGTTGCGCAGAGCACAAAGATCGGTTGGAAGTTGGCGGTGAGGTTTCGGTCATGCTCGGTAGTTGATGCTGTACTGAGCTCTTCGCTCTCATTGAACCAGGATTCGGTTTGCTTGTTTTTGCTGAAGGCAGCGATGTTTTGAGCCGAGCTCTCTTTGAAACGGTTGAAGGTATGCTCGCGAGCACGTACGTGCATTCCCGCATGGAAAAATCCAACGTGCTCGCTTAATTGCAGGATAGGATCATTGGGATCAATGTCGGTAACATCGCAATAGTAATGACGGCTCGGATCAAGCTGAGGGGTGCCTGCAGCTTGATCTGAGTTGAGATTCGCATCGAGGCGCTGCTCCCACGAAGACATGGTACTAAACGAGTCTTGAGCTGATGACTCGGCCATCAAGGTTGATGTCTGCCCTTCATCCTGCTCAACTTCACCTTCTTCTGCAGCTAATAATGTTCCTTGGGAGTCAAGCTGAAATAATAAATCGGCTAAAGATATTGGCACCAAAGCAGTGTTAGGATGTTGGCTGGTGCACTGATAGAGACGGCGCAGGTAGGTCGCATAGCTTGCTAAAGCTAAGCTCAACTCTTCGGTACGCTTGCGGGTTTGGCAAAAGACTAGAACCCGGCTCTTGCTAAAGTCAACCTTGTTGTCGCGAAT
Organism: uncultured Anaerobiospirillum sp.; assembly: GCA_944389615.1. GTDB lineage: Bacteria > Pseudomonadota > Gammaproteobacteria > Enterobacterales > Succinivibrionaceae > Anaerobiospirillum. Next base: position 62,289 of record CALXNA010000001.1, read on the forward strand.
GAAGTCTATAATCGCAGCAGCACGCTGAACAAGTTGATATGTTTTTTGCTCATAATAGGTGAGGTTGGGGATTTTGGGGGTAGGCGGTACGAGCTGCGTGAAGAGACCGATGTGCGGACGAATTGGATTGTAGTTAGTACCAATCTCTCCGAGCAGCTTGTAGTCTGGGCGCAGGTATTTTGTTAGATCATGGATTACCTGATCGGTCATGGTCGCCGAGCACATGATGACGCTAAAGTCGTAGGTTTGGCGTAACTTAGCAATCATCTTGGCAGCATAGATGTAGTCAGGACGGAACTCCTTGCCCCATTGCGATATGCAGTGCGCCTCATCGAAGATAAAGTACTCACCCTGATTGTTGTCTTGCGCGTAGCGATTGCAGAGCGTGCGCATAAAGTAGCGGCTGCGCAGGCGCTCCGGGGTGACATAAAGCAAGGTGATGTCGCCAGAGCTAAGGCGCTCCATGACTTGGCGGATTTCGTGATAAGGACGATCTGATGACAAATAGTCAGCATTTTTCAGTCCCTTATCCCGCAGGGCCAAGACTTGGTCGAGCATCAAGGCTTTGAGCGGTGTGATCACAATACTGAGGCGCCCAGAGAAATAGGAGCGATAACAAGCTGGGCCTTGGAATAAGACCGACTTGCCTCCGCCAGTTGGCAAGGAGATCAAGCAGTCGTTTTGATGCTTGAGAATGGTCGGCAGGGCCGCAAGCTGATAAGGTCGCCATTTGTGCCCATCAATGAACATGAAGGAGATGACATTCAGCGCTTTGCTTAGTTCCAGTTTGCTGATGCGCTCGTCATCACTGGACAGCCGCTCCAATGTTTCTGCTTCTTGGGTTGAGTCATAAAACTGCTCAATCCAGCGCTCCGGAGTATCGTTGCTATCACGAGCAGGTTCGCGGTCGCTCGCAGTTCCATTTGCGGATGGCTCGTGAACAGCCTCGATTGCCTCTTGACTTCCGTTTTGGAGGCTACCTTGGGCTTCGTCCAGAGCTTCATCAGGCTTGTTGTTTGGAGCTTGCTCTGTGAGATCTTGGTAGATGTCGTCAAGGACAGCGAGCGCAGCTCCGGTCGCTTCGCTAGTGCTGCTGAAATATGGTGCAGCCTTTTTCTCAGCAGTACGCTTTTCTGCTGGTTGGTTGTCAAATGGTATAAGGTGGCGCAGCTCAATGGTAAAGCTGGTGGCAAATAAGTCGAGCAGGTCTGGAGCTACGCCATCATTGAGTTGTGGCTCTAGGAGGTAGTAGGAGCAGGATGGGGCGACCGTACCAAGCTTGTAATAAAGCAGTACTAGCAAGCCTTGCAGGAGCATAAGGCTTTGGGCTTGCTTGGCTTGCTCATCATACATACTACGTTCTTGTAGCAATGAGGTCAGGGACTCTAGCTCTTCATCAGGAAGCTGCGCAGCAAGAGCACTCAGACCTAACTCCATTAAGGTATGGCGTACACTATAGCCCTTGTCACCAAAACCTTCGATTAGCGTGCTGAGTGTTTGGTGAGCAGACAGTTCAAGGCTATTGATGATGATGACGGAGTCAGGCTGCAGCTTGGCTAAACTTTGGTTAGCTTCGTTTGCAGCTTGATGCTCGGCTAAGTCCGAGCATAGTGATTGCGGTAGGAGTGCACTTAAGCTGATGAGGTGCACCCTCTCTGCAAGCTGCGGCCAATTATGTTGCAGGTAAGCGCGCAGCGGCGCGATATCACGCTCGTATTCGATGAGATAGCAGATCGTGCTACTATCCGAGTCGGCGCTTACTTGGTTGAGCAGATGAACCTGATAGGCAAAATAACGCGCACGTTGCTTAGAGCCGTAGGTGTAGCGCTTTTCGATAGCATCTCTGCTGCCAAGGCTAACTTCGGCAGCAAGCTCATCTTTTATTGGACTGTAAGTGGATTGACGGTGACAGAGCTCAGGTAACGTGCTCACCAAGCAAATCTTAAGCGGAGCGCCATGAGCTGCAGTCAACGCAGATTGCGGCCACGATTGGAGACTCAAGCAGTCGCAGGAGGTGAACGCTGCCAAGTGTTGATTTACATCGATCTTTAAGGTGTAGAGATCAAAGGTGTTGTCAAGATTGCGCGATACAATGACCTGCCCAGTAGGCTGCATCTCATCAGGCAAGTTAGCTTCATTACGCTGTGTCTCTTCGTTGTGAGCTCCGTTAGGATTGAGCCCTTCAGGTTGTGCTGAGCTCGGCTGGAGCTCTTTTGTTTGGTCGGAGCTAGCCGTAGGTGACGATGCAGCATCAGTCGCTACGAGCTTGGACTGTTGCTCGGTTGTAGATTTAGCAATGTCTCTATGCGCTAGCAGCAACTGCGCAGAGAGCTCTGGGCTGATGACACTAAGTTGCTCGGCATTGGTATTGACTGCTAAGCGTAAACACAGGTTGTCATAACCATGTTCAGTATAGAAGTGGGGCTTAACCTTCAGTGCTAAAGGCTGTGGTGCCAGATTCTCAAGCAACACTTGGGGGCTTTGTCCCACCATCAGCAAGGAGAAGGAGGTGAGCTGCTCCGGTGCAATCGCACGTAAATCGTTGATATTGCCCCAATAGGTGACTGGATAGTTTGCTCCTTGCAGCTCTGAGGTGGTTACCACTAAGGCACTAAATGCCTTAAGATCTTCGCTGCCTAAGATGGCGCAGTACGTCTTACTTGCTGTATCTTGAGGTGATAGCAAGGTGCCTAGCAATGACTTGACCTGTGATGGTAAAGCAGTGAGTGCTAAGAGTGTAGGCGCGCCTTTCAGGTGCAGACACAAGAAATCATAGAGAGTAGGGGCGGCTTCCTTGATGCTATCAATGGCCCCATAAGCGAAGTAGCGCTGTTCCCATGGCTCTGAGTCTGCGGCTTGATTAAGGTCACTTAAGGTCAATGGCGCACATTGTCCTGCGGAGATACGGCCTGTCACAAGGGCGCGCAGCGCGTCTAAGCATGCATTAGCGTTAGTCTGGAGCTCCTCGGTGCTGTTAGTTGCTTGCTGGGTAGTCCAAGTGCTTAAAGGCGCAATTGGTGCGACGCTAGCAAAAGACGAGGCCAGTGCATTCGGCCCTAAGACGAGATAGTGACTTAACTTTTCCGGCAAACGATTGATACTGGCTCCGACCTTATGGACAAGCATCATCGCCAATGGCGTATTCCATGGTCGCTTGGGCGACGTTGTTAATCGCGACTCTAAATGGGATAGCACTCGGGCCAGCTCAGGAACTTCGAGTTGTAAGCAGGCTGTCGCTAGCTCATCGGGAGTGTTAACCAGCAGAGCAGTGTAGAGATTGTTATATTGGTCTTTGAAGCTAGGGGTATTGAGGACGTAACACAAAGCCAAAGCGCGGTTGGCTTGGGCTATTTGATCTTCTGAATCATACTGCCATTTGACGAGAGGAGCGTTTGATAGCGCCTCAGCGCAATCTTCTACTCCCACCATGCCTAAGTAGTCCTTGAGCTCGGATGCGCCCATTACCTTGGTGATAGGGGTAATGATGGGCTCTAACTCTGGGGCAAGAAGATCTGCTATGAGTGAACTTGAGGCAAACAGCTCATACTGGGCAAAGCGCTGTGTCTGCGGTAACAAAGCTACTAGCTCGAGGCTGTCTTGGTTGGTGACATCAAGGAGCTGATGCTTATCACTTGACTGCAGCAAGAGCTCAAGTTCATGAGAAAGCTGCGGGCGCAGCGTAGCATCATGGATCCAAGGCCGAGCCCAAGCGAGTACTAATGTGGCATTGCGCCTTTGCTCTAGAATTAACAGTGCCAGTAGTTGGGCGAGGGCTGGAAGTTGATGAGCCTTGGGCTCATCATAGCGCAGCAAGAAGCTCAAGGCTCTGATGATGTCTTCGCGCTCGTTGGTATTGCTGGAAGTGCTAGTGCAGTGGCCGTAATGAATAAGATTGAAGTATAACTTGGGCTCTAGTTTGAAATTGAGCGCGAGCAACTTCAGCACACTATTGCAGGTCTGCTGGTCAGTAAGGTCAGACTGTAAGTTCTGGATCAGTAGAAACTGCAGCTTGTCGCTATAACCTGCCAAGGCTTCAGGAGTTTGTTGCTCAAGCTGCGAGCAGAGCGCAGCTAACTCTTTTGAGGACAGCTGGGTTAAGGATTGACGCGGGAACAGCTTTAAGCAAGTTTGTAATAGTTGAGCTGTTGTGGCATGAGCGAGAAGGCGTACATACCAAGGACGCTTACTGCCTTGGGCTGTCTGCGCGAAGGCTTGTTGGAGCCGAACTGAGTCGAGCTTTGTGACTAAGCTGAGCCAGCGCTCAAGCTGTGTAGCACTAGTTGCCTGCTCGGCTGCGTTGTCGCCGCTTGAGATCAAGCCAAGTCCTTGAGCGAGAGTCAACAAGGCATCATTCAGCTGATGAGGTTCGTCGAGCCCAAGTAAGTAGTTAAGTAGCGTGCTTGCATTGCATTGTAATGAGATATTGAAGCCGTTTTTACTGAGCGCACTGATCTTAACTTTGGGCGAAGCGTCCTGTGCGCGAGCTCTCTGCTCTTGAGCTAGCTCCTCAGAAGACGGCCATACTATATCATCGAAACTTGCTTTGCCGTGAAGATCGTCTTCTAGCTCTATGGTAATATTGTGTTGTGAGATGGCCGTGATGGTGCCAGTAACACTAGCACCAACAGAGTGCTTTTTGGCGAAGATACGCCATGGATTAGGTTGACACTGCTTGATGCTCAAGGAGAGCCGCTTTTGGTCTGGGTCGATTTGTAAGATCTTAACCTTGATGCGTTGCCTCTTGTCAACTACCTCGCGGGGATTAAGATTGGATTTTCGCCAATCAAGTTCACTTTTGTGAACTAATCCGGTAAGGCCTTCTTTTAATGAGACAAAGCAACCAAAATCTGTCACCGAGGTCACAGTGCCTGTTACTACCGAGCCCACATGAAACTCGGTCTCAACCTGCTTCCATGGATCTTCGAGTAATTGTTTTCTGCTTAAGCTAATCTGCTCTTTGGTATCATCGATTTTGATGACCTTTGCTACAATCTCTTCGCCTTCAGTAAAGATATCAGAAGGGTCATCAACGCGATCCCATGATATTTCTCTTTTGTGTAATAAAGCATCAACTTCCTCGTTGTCAATACTAACAAAAACGCCGAAGTTAGTGATACGTTCAATAGTGCCAGTAACGACTTGGCCCACGGTAAGATTAGTCCAATCATACTTCTTGGGCAGGGTTTGGTGTTCGTCGTCGTTTGTAGTGTTAGGCAGTAAGGTCATCGTAATGCTATTAAACTAGGGAAAAGATCATCAAACATGCTGCATACCGTAGGTAAAATCATAGCATGTTTGCTTGCTTGTGGCATATGACCGAGTCCACATTAGGAGGGACGCAATTTTGGGCATCAAGGTAACTGGGCCTGCGCGGTCAACAGTGTCTTTTATGACGGTTGCGCAGCATCATGCGTTGACTAACACTGCTCCATTGCTCAATGGGGCGTGCCGCGTCCGGCCAAGGTCACAAGGTAGCAATAGCCGCGCGCGCGCGTCTCGGGGGCCCAGTACGAAGCGTAGAGCGTGAGGTTGAGGCTGTGGGCTAAGCTGGCGCGCACCTGCGGATCGCTCAGGTCGGGCTCAGCCTCCTCAAGGTCGAGCTGGCCTTGCTCGGCTAAGGCCTCTTGCAGGCGCTTGATGTCGGATTGCACCGTGTCTTCGTACGTCCAAGCCACGATGTTGTTGATAAACAGGCCGCTTAGGTAGTTGACATGGTGCGTGAGCATCTGAGCGCGCAGCTTACTTTTCTGCGAGAGGCGGCCAATGGTGAACCATGGGGCGCCGTAAGGGCTCGCGGCTTGGTGCTGAATGTAGCACTGCTCGCCTTGGGCCACCAACAGCACCGCATCGTGCGGCTTGACCATGCGCGCGAGGTAGTCGTTGGCGCCACTGCGCGCGGCGGTCGCGTTAAAGGAGATGACGTAGTTATCGAGGCTATCGTCGTTTTCGCTCCACAGCACGGTGTTCTCGGGGTTGAGGTAGCGCGTCTGAGCGTCTAAGGCCCGTTCGCGTTCGCCGTAGTAGACATACAAGAACTTGCGCGCGCGGGTGTAGGCCACGTAGTAGAGGCAGCGCTCTTCTGCCAAGTCCGCTTGCTCATCTTGCCCTAAGGACAGGCTTTGGGCGGCGCTGAGCGCCTGCTCGTAGCTGTAGTAGCGGTTGGGCTCAAAGCGCAGCTGGTTGGGCTCAGCTCGCACATAATCATGCTGCATCAGCGGCAGATCGGCAGAGCTTGGCGGAATGATAACCATATCGTACTCAAGGCCCTTGACCTTGTGCATGGTTGAGAGGGTCAGGCTGACGCGCTTTTGTGCCACTAAGTGGTGGCGCGCCATGCTCTCATAGAGCTTGTAGCACTGGCCGCCGTCGTCTTTTGAGAGCAGGTCGGTGTAGTACTCATAGAGGTCTGCCCACGTGTAATCAAGGCCCGTCATCATGGTGGCGCTAAAGCTCAAAGCAAGACAATAGGCCATATCAAGGCGCACTTGATCCCAGTTAGGGTAGCGCGCCATCAGGCTTTGGGTCAGGAGCTTGAGCGCTTGCGCCGCATCACGCTGGGCATAGGTCGTGAGCTGGGCGTAGAGCTGCTCGAGGCTTAAGTCCTCAAGGTGCGCCAAGGCAAGGCCGGTGCTCTGCTCCTTGGTTAGCATGAGCTGGGTGCTGAGATTGAGCTTTTCTGTGCCTAAGCGCTTGATGAAGTGGCAGAGGGCATAGAACTCGCGCTCGCGCCAGAGCGCGACGCTGCTGGCGCTTTGCAGCCGTATCTCGACCTCGGCCAAGGCCTCTTCGGGTAGAGCCCTAATTTGCGCTAAGGCGCGGTAGACCTCGTTATTGGTTCTAAAGAAGAGCGCGATGCTTTCGACCCGGCGGTACTTGCTCTGCAGCAAGAGCTCATCGGCGCTTTGCGGGCGCGGCACCTGCGGTGGGCGCTCGTGCGCCGTATCTGGGTGGTCTTTTTGGGCGGCGGCACTATTGGCGCTGAGCGCGGCCGCGGCAAAAATCAGCTGCTCGTAGCGGGCGCTGGCCTCACTGTCTTGCAGGCCCAGCTGCGCTGCCGCTTCGCGCGCTAAGACTTGGGCCTGCTCATTGCGCTGGTGCACAAAGCGTAGAATGTTGCCTAAGTCCTGCTCCCAAGCGCGCAGCTTGCCGGTGCCGTGCTGGGCGCGTTGGGCTGCGGCAGCGGTGACGTCAAAGAGGGCGCAATAGCCCACGTCCTGAGGGGCATAGCGCGTCAGCAGCGGGGCGCTGCAGGAGGTGTAGTTGGGGTTGAGCGCGTAGGGCGCGGCCCGGGCGAGAATCTGCGGAAACGAGCGATAGTTGAGCTTGAGGCTCATCGTGCTCGGCTCAAACAGGCGCTGCAGGTCGCGATAGTAGGGCTCAGGGCCTAAGCAAGCAGCGTACTCAGCCGCACTAAGGGTGGGCTTGCTGTTGGGCTGGTACCCTGTGGCCGCTTGGGCGCTGGGGTCTTGCAGCATGTTGGCCACGCGGTTGAAGCCGTAGATGCTCTGGTTGATGTCACCGATAGTGAAGAGATAGAGCGGGGTGAGGTAGCACTGCTTGAGCAGGTGCAAGAGCTCAAGGCGTGCGTGGGTGATGTCTTGGAACTCATCGATCATGATGTAGCGCAAGGCGGCAAAGCGCTTGATAAAGAGCTGCGGCTGCGCCTTGAGCCGGGCGATGAGGGTGCATTCCCAATCTTGCGGGTCGAGCTCGTTGAGCTCAGAGCCAAGGCAGACCTTGGCTAAGCTGTGGAAGGTGAAGATCGCCAGTTTGCGCCCGATCTTGCGCAGGCCCAAGTTGGTAAAGAGGCGGTCTAAGCGCGTCTTAAGCTCCACGACCACGGCGCGGTTGTAGGCTAAGATCAACACCGCCTCGGGGGCGACGTGATCGTGGTAGATCAGGCGCACGCAGCGCAAGGCGAGCAGATGCGTCTTGCCTGAGCCTGGACCTGCCATCACATTGAGGCTGAGGTCGGCCGGGCTTTGATAGACCGCCCATTGCTCGGGGTTGGCGCGCAGCTGCTCTTCGGCTAAGGCCAAGTTCGAGGCGGTGATCTCGCTTAAGATCGAGCTGTTGGCATCGGAGAAGTTACCGATGTGCTTGATGTAATCGCCGTAGTCTTTGGACTTAAAGAACTCCTCGATGAAGAGGCGGCGCTTGGCGTCGGGCACTTCTTGGCAGTAGACCTGCATCAGGGCAAGGCGGGCGCGCTTAAACTGGGCCAAGGCCTCAAAGTTCTGCTTGCGCTGGAAAAAAGGCGATTCAATGCCGGAGGCGCTATCGAGCGCCAAGCTGACGCTCTCGGCGGTGAGAGTGAGCTCATAGCCGTAGCTGATCAGGGCCGAGTGGCGCACCAAGCCGATGGCTTGCAGCAAGGACAGCAGCTTTTGGAAGTAGCTGTAGGTACTAAGCTCGCTCTTGAGCTCTTGGAACCAAGCGCGGGCGTGGTTGCGCGCTAAGGTCAGCTCGTAGTTGTTTAAGAGCGCCTCGCTGGACTCATGGCGCAGGCCCAAGGCAAAGACGAGCTCGGCCCAGTTACTCAAGATGCTCGGCACCGTGATGGTCGGCTCGGGCGTGCTCGCGCCTTGGGCTAGACTCGCAAAGGTCACGGCGGTGGTTGTCACCGGATTTAAGCCTGAAGTGCGGTTGAGCTCTGTGAGCAGGCGCCAGCTGTCCTCATAGAGCAGGTCGAGCATGAGGTAGAAGGCATCGCTCCACGTCTTGACGATTAAGGCGCCCTCGCCTGAGGTGCCTGCGCCTGCGGTGCTCGCGCCTGAGGTGCCTGCGCTTGCGGTGCTCGCGCCTGAGGTGCCTGCGCTTGCGGTGCTCGCGCCTGAGGTGCCTGCGCTTGCGGTGCTCGTGCCTGAGGTGCCTGCGCTTGCGGTGCTCGTGCCTGAGGTTCCTGCGCCTGAGGCGCCCGCGCCTTGCTCGGGCGTGACCTTGGTGAGCTTGACCTGCGGCATCAGCTGCAGCAGGGCGCTGACGCCTGCGGTGACATCAGGCAAGAGGTGGTGCTCAAGGTAGTAGTTAAGGTCACGCTTGCGACTGCTGACCCACGGCACCGGCGGATTGGTAAAGCCGGTGGTGGCCAAGTCTTGGGCGTAGGGCTCAAGGAGCTCGCGCAGTGTGCGCAACAGCCACTGATTGGTGAAGGCTAAGCCTTGGTCGTCGGCGGTCGGGGGCTGGGCGCAATAGTGCTCATAGGAGCGCTCTAAAATGGTCAGTCCCAGCCGTAAGGTGAGGTTGAGGTGCGGCAGCACCGGCGCGCTCAGCGCCGGGACTGTTTCGTACTTGCTGAGGTAGTACTGCACCTCCGCTTGGTTGAAGCGGCGTGGATAGTCGGCGCCTTGGCCGAGGTTAAAGCTCAGGCTAAAGGGCAGGTGCAACGTCAGGGCGCCTGCGGCCATCAGCTCGATTAAGGCATTGACGGTGCTTGCGAGCGTGAGCCGCTGCTTGAGCGGGGCGTTGTGATTGCACTGCTGCAGGAAGTATTGCAGGTCAAAGATAAGCGCGACCTGCTCGGGTAGATCGGTGGCCGCACTGAGCTCGGGCTCATTGGTGGCGCGTACTGGGGTGATATCTTCGTCTTCGTGGCCATGGTAGGCGGCATCGAAGTTACTGAGCTGGGCGTGCAGTACCACCATGACGCAGCGCGTCGCCCACTCCAAGCGAGCGTCACTGCGCTCGTTGGATCCTGCGTGGAGCTCGTCGTTGTAGGCAAAGGTCAGCACCGCATTGGGCTCTTGCAGAGCTTCCCAAATTTTCGTGAAGCGTGGGCGGTGTAGTGTCAGCTGGAGCGGGCACGGCGCGCGAAAGCCGAGCTTAATGCGCCCCATGTCTTCTAAGTGATAGAAGAGCAGGGTGCTGTTGTGCGCCATGGCCTTATTGCTGATATTCTCCGGATCGCTCGGCGTCAGTACCTGCTCGACGCTGCGGGCAAAGAGGTCGGAGGGCACGACCACCGGCGTGGTGACGGCCTCCGGCAGCGGGCCGAAGCGCGCGACATAGGCGCGTACCAGCTCGTCGGCGAGCATGATTTGATCCCAGCTGATCAATGACTTGTTGAGGCGCTCCATCGCCTGATCAAAGTCCTCTTGGTGATAGAGGCAGATGGCAGGCAAGAGGGCCCGCGCGCCGGTAGCGGGATCGAGCGGAAAGGCCGCTTCATATTGAGCCTGCGAGCGCCCGGCGCGTCCGACTTCTTGCAGGTAGTCCTCAAAGACCCCTGACGGCGTGGCATGCAGCACGTAGTGGATGTTGGGTAGATCCATTCCCATGCCAAAGGCCTTGGTCGAGCACAGCACGTACAGTGGCTGATTGCTGGTGAGCATGCTCTGCTCGGTGGCGGCACCGCGCTCTAAGCTTGCCACATTGTCGTTAAACCAGAGGGCGTGGCGGTTTTTGACCTGCGCGGCGATGACCCGGGCGTCGTTTTCTTTGTAGCGGGTGAAGACATGCTCACGGGCGCGGGCGCTCATTTGGGCATGAAAAAAGCCCACATGGCCTTTGAGCTGCAGCAGCGGGTCGTCAGCCGGAATATTCGTGAGGTCGCAGCACAGCTCGTGCGGGGCATAAGTGAAGGTCGAGGACGCTGGTTCTTTTGCTTCCGGGTCAAAGAGTTCATCTAAGCTGCTGACCTGCCCATAGCGCTCATTGTCTTGGACTTCGGCCTCAGCGCCGAGCGAGGTGCTCGCGGCATCACTCAGATCCTCTTGCTCTTGAGCGCTGTGCTGGGCGCGCTCGGCTTGGTTATCGCTCTCGCTCTCGAAGAGCGGCGCCGGTTGGTCGTTTAAGCGCGCTAAGACCTCGGTCAGCGGTACCGGCTCAAAGGTCAGGCCCGGATGGCGCTGTTGGTAGCGATAGAGGTAGTGTAAGTGCTCGACATAGCTCTCTAAGGCGAGGCAGACATCTTCGGTGCTGTGGCGCAGTTGGCAGAAGATCAACATGCGGCTTTGAGCAAAGTCGATGTGTTGGCTGCGGATAAAGGTGATGATAGCGGCGACGCGGGCGTTGAGGTCGCTTGGCACTTGCTGGGTGCTCAGGCCAATGTGGGGGCGAATTGGATTGTAATTGGTGCCAATCTCCCCTAAGAGCAAGTGGTTGGGCCGCAGGTATTGCTCTAAGTCGGTGATGACTTGGGTGGTCATGGTCGCCGAGCACATCACGACGCTAAAGTCGTACTCAGCGCGTAGCTCAGCGATGAGCTTGGCGGCGTAGATGTAGTCGGGCCGAAACTCCTTGCCCCATTGGGAAATGCAGTGGGCCTCATCGAAGATGAAGTATTCGCCCTGCTTGCCATCTTGCTCATAGCGCTCCTTGAGTAGCTTAACAAAGTAGCGGCTACGCAGGCGCTCCGGGGTGATGTAGAGCAAGGTGGTCACGCCCGAGCGCACGCGCTCCATGACTTGGCGCATTTCATAGCTGGGGCGGTCGGCCGACATGTAGTCGACGCTCAGATAGTTCTTATCGTGCAGCGCCAGCACCTGATCGACCATCAGGGCGCGCAGCGGCGTGATGACGACGCTCAGGCGCCCCGAGTAAAAGGAGCGATACCACGCCGGGCCTTGGAATAGTACCGACTTGCCGCCGCCGGTCGGCAGCGAAATCAGAGCATCAGCGGTGCGCTTGAGCAAGGCCGGGAGCGCGGTCTTCTGATAGGAGCGCCACTCATGGCCCCCGATAAACATATGGGAGATGGCTCGCAGTGCCTTGCTCACCTCGAGCTTGCTCGCCTCACCCTCTCCAGCTAACAGCGCCAAGACCTTCTCGCCTTGCGCCTTGTTCAGGCGCAAGCTGCTCTCCGGCTGCAACGCCGTCAGCTGCGCCTGGGCGGTGCGCGCGGGATCACTCGAGGCTGGCTTCGGTTTAGGAGCTGACTCTGGAGCGGCGCTGATGGAGCTGGCCATGGCCTCAAGCGTCTGCAAGGCGCTGGTGGTGGCGTCGGAGTTCAGAGCAAAGAAGGGCTGGGCTTGCTCTTGGGCGCTGAACTTGGCTTCGCGGCTGGCAAAAGGCTTGAGATAGCGCAGCTCAAGTTGCACCGAGCTTAAGAGGGGCGCCTCGGTAGCTCTGAGCTCAAAGCCATCATTGAGGCTTGGCTCTAAGAGGTAGTACGTGCACTGCGGGCCAAAGTGGCGTGCCAGCTCCCCCATTAAGCCATGGAGCAAGACCAAGGCCCAAGCGCTGGGGCTCAGGGGCTGGAGTTCAACCTGCGGCAGGGCATTAAGGCCTAAGGTCGCAAAGCTCGGTGTCACGCCCTGCTGGTTGCTGGCCTCGGCTAAATCAAGGTGTGCACTGAGCTCAAGGCCATTGATGACCACCATGGCCTCATCGGCCAGTACGCCTAGCTCGGGTGGGGCTTGAACTAAGTCTGAGCACAGAGCCTGTGGCAGCAGGGCACTGAGGCTCAGGAGCGTGGTTTTTGCTGCCAGCTGCGGATACTGCGCGCTGAGATAGGCCTGCAGCGGCGCTAGATCGCGCTCGTATTCGATGATGTAGTAGAGCGGTAGGTCGTGTGCCAGCTGGGCTAATAGCGCCACTTGGGTCGCAAAGTGGCGCGCGCGCAGGCGTGTGCTGTAGCGGCAGCGGGCGGCTAACAGCCCGGGATCGGCACTGCCTTGCTCTAAGTCGCGCGCTAAAGCGCTGCTGAGGCGCTCATCTGCGCTCTCCGCGCCTAAGGCGGCGCCGTGCGGCGGCTCGTTGGTGCTGACTAAGGTGAGCTTGATGGGCTCAGGCTCAAGCTTTAGGGTGTCACACGCGGCGGCGGCACTGAGCAGAGCGCCTAAGTTGCTCTGAGCTAAGGTATAGAGGCTGATGGTGCCATCGCAGCTCCGCGTCGCGATGACGCGGCCTAGGTCAGGGCGGCCTTGGTCGGGCTGGGCACCATGGAGTTCCAGCAGGGCTTGCGAAGTCGGCGCGCTTAAGACATTGAGCTGCTCGGAGTATTGCTCTAAGGCCAGCGCCAGATCGGCGCGGCCATGCTGGTGGTAGTAGAGCGGGCTCAAGTGCTGCGCCAGTGGTTGCGGCACCAGACTTGCCGTCATGACCTCTGGGCGCAGGCCCACTAAGAGTAAGTGATAGGCGCTAAGCGCCTCAGCCGTCATCTGCTCTAACTCAGCGGCACTACAATGGGCCGCGACCGGATAGTGGGCGGCGTTTAAGTCCGCGGCGGTGACGATTAAGGCGGCCAGCGCAGCTTGGTCTGAGGCCAGCACTCCGGGCGCGCTCAGGGCGGCTGTAATGACCGGCGGTAAGGCACTTAGTGCCAATAGTGCCGGGGCGCCTTTGAGATGGGCGTGCAGCACTTCAGCTAAGGCCGGAGCGCGCGGCGCGATCGCAGCTACGGCCCCATAGAGCAAGAACTTGCCCGAGTGTGTGAAGTCGGCTGGACTTAAAGCCAGCGCCTCTGAGCGTTCCAGCCTAGCTTGAACTATTGATTGTAGATCGACTGTGGGATCAGGCGTGGCGCGTTCCGTCAGTGGTAGCAGCGGCGTGAGGGCCGCTAACGCCTCGGGCACGGTGCCGACGATGAGGTAGGAGCTTAAGGTAGCAGGCAGATGCGCCACAGTGCAGCCCAAGTGATGGGCGAGGCCAATCTGATAGTCCCCGGCCCATGGCTGGACGCTCGGGGCGGCTTGATAGAGCTGGTGGGTAATCAGCTCCTTAAGGGGCGTCCACTCCGGCTCACTTAAGGTCGTGACTGCCGCTAAGAAGTCGTTGGGCGCGGCCGCCAGCAGCGCCGTGGTCAGCGCCGGGTGCGCTTCACGCAGCTTTGGTGTGCTCAGGGCACAGCATAAGGCTAAGACCGGATCCGTGGCGCTCAGACCCAAGAGCGCAAGGGCGTGCGTGGCCGCGGCAGTGCGCGCGGTACTCAGCTGCGCGCTAAGCGGCTGCAGTTCGCGCTGAGCCCAGTCAGCTGCGAGCGGACTGTGCGTGAACAGCGCGGCATGGGCAAGGCGCAGCGCTTGGGGCAGCAAGGTCAGCAGCGTGAGGCTCACCGGGTCATTAGGATCCAGCGCTAAGAGCTTAGACTCGGCGCTGAGCGCTTGGGTCAGCGCCTGAGCTAAGGCCGTGCGTAGCGCCTCATGCGCCTTAATGGGCGCAAGCCAAGCTTTGACTTGCGGGGCATTGGGCCGGTCGATGATGAACTGCGCTAAGAGCGTGGCCACGAGCTCGAGCTCCGGAAGCTCATCGGGGTGGGTGATGAGCTGCTCAAACTCGGCGCTGTGCTGGCCGATGCAGCGGGCGCAATACTTATGGTTGAGCAAGGTCAGCCAGTGCCACCCGTCAGGACTACCGAGCTGAGCGCCGACCAAGCCCTCAAGCAGCGCCCCTAAGACATTAGGCGCTCCGCCTAAGCTCGGGAGTTCTTGCGCCGCGCGCAAGCGCGCTCGCAGCTCTGAGGACAGCGTTCTCAATTGCGCTACCACCGCGGAGCTGACCTCCCTGACGCGCCGTCCTAAGACCATGAGATTGGTGATCACAAGGCCCAAGCGCTCCGGGCTCTCGGCAGTGGCAATGAGCTCGTGGTACAGATCGGGGTTGACGCTTAAGTTGAGCGTGATGAGCTGCTGCACCAGCGCAAGGTCGCTGCCGCTATAGGCGCTGAGGTTGGTGGCAAGTAAGGCATCGAGCAGGGCGTGCAGCTTCGGCCCGAGCTTAGGATCGAGCTTAGTCCCCAGCTGCTGGGCGCTGAGCTCCGGTAGCAGCGGTTCTAATTGATGCAGGCTGATGTGGCCTAAGGCGCGCGCCGGAATCAGGTCAAGGCAGCGCCGCCGCAAGTCGGGGGTGGTGGCATGGGTTAAGAGCGCCCCGCTCCATGTGCTGCTCTCTAAAGCTGCAGCCACCTGCTCTGGGCCGATAGCATCAACTAAGGTGAGCCATTGCTCTAAGTATTCAGGATGGGCGCTTAAGGCAGTTTTGCTCTCGGTGCAGGGCACAAGGAGCAGGCCTTGGGCTAAGCCCTGCAGTACGGTGTTAAGTTCCGGGCGGTCAGTTAACAAGTGGGCTAAGGCGGTGTGGTGCTGCAAGCAAGCACTGACCTGCTCAGCCATGGACTCCAGGGTGCGGGCGCCAAGGAGCGGCAGGGCGTCATGGGCGGCCGTCCAGAGCGGCATCTGCTCAGGCTGCACTAAGAGCTCAGCGCACAGGGCGCTTAAGGCACTGAGAGCGCGAGTAGCGGTGACACTCGCGTCAGCAGCGCGCTCCTTTAACTGTGCGATGAGCTCGGCGCAGAGCGGCTGCGCTTTAAGGGTCGCCGCAAGGGCGCTGAGTACCTCGGGGGCGAGCGCTTGACCCAAGAACTCGGCCCATACCTGAGCGTCTGGCGTTGTCAGCTGGGCTAAGACCGCCGCTTGCTGCTCGTCAGCCAAGGCATTAAGGCCTGCCGCTAAGAGCTCAGGCTGCGTTTGCAAGAGCGCGTTGAGCCGCTCGGGGTGGAAGGTGAGATAGCTTTGGAGCAGGGACGGGGCGGCCTGATGCGGCGTGATTGCGTGCGCGGCCAGCTGGGCGCTACTGAGCTCCTCGGACACTACGGCCAGCTGGGCTGTGATCAACGGCTCAAGGGCAGTGAGGTCGGTGCAGCAGGTAAGCTCGGTGAGCCCATAGTTTAAGGCGATGGCTACACGCTCAGGACTGAGCTCCAACTGTGGGGCCAGCGCCGTCAGCGTAAGCCGGGCGGTGCCATGTTGGGCCAAGGCCGCACAGCTGCGCTCAAAGTCAGCGTCGCGTTCAGGGTAGAGTAAGGAGAGCACTAAAGCTACGGCGGTGAGCCCGCCTAAGGGCGTAGCCTCCGGGCCTGCGAGCAGGGCATAGACCACATCAAGGGCCGTGACGCGCGCGCTTACGCTGCTGTCCTCGGATAGGGCGGCGAGATAGTGCGCCCACAATTGGGCGTAGCTGAGATTCAGGCTGGGCGCCGGGCTGAGCGCCAGCTCATGGGCCGCAAGGTAGAGCACAATATCGGTAATGAGGTTGGGCTTAGCGCCGAGGCACGCGCTGATGGGCTGCTGCCGCAAGCTCGAACGCAGAGTCGAGATTTGCGCCACGATCGGGGTCGATAACGGTAGCTGGGCGCGCGGCGGCGGCAGCAAGCTGTCGGCGCGCAGCGCGTCGTAGCTTCCGCGCAAGCGCGCAGCCTGCGGTGTAGGCCCGGGCGTTACAGTGGCATTGAGAACATAGCGCCATGGGCTGTGGAGTAACAAGGCGCTGAGCTCAAAGCGCTGCTGGGGCAGGCTGGTATTGGCATTGACGTAGATAGCGCTTAAGGCGATAAGGTCAAGACAGGCGAGCGGCGCCGCGTGATAGGCGCGCAGCTGCTGGGCCAAAAAGTCGCCCAAGGGGGCGCTCAGATGCGGGCGCGCCAGCAGCGATGGGGCATGGCTGTGCTCGATAAAGCTCAGGTTATAGGCCCACAGTAGCGCCAAGAACTCGTACTTGCCCAAGGTGTTAACCGGGCGCACTTCCACCGCCATCAGGCTCTCGCCGCGCGGCATCAGCTCAAAGACCACCGCCTGCGGCAGCTTGAGCTCGAGCAAGGAGACGGCCGAGTCCGCCGCAAGGCTCTGCGGCAGGCAGGGCAAGGTAATTAAGGCGGAGCTGATGTCCTCGCTTGGGGTGTTGGGGCTCAGGCGCGTACGCTCGCGCGGGCTTAAGGCCACGAGCGGCGTGACGAGGCTATAGCCTGCCTTGAGCTGACCCAAATAGAGCGGGGGCAGCTCCTGCGGCAGCAAGGTACTGAGTTCTTGGGCGCGGACGGCGCCGCGGGCCGGTAAGTCGGCAAAAAGGGAGGGCGCAGGCTGCGTCAATTGAGCTGACCGGGGATGAAGAGAACTCAATTGCTCGGGCATAGGGCCTCACCAAGAAACAAAACCAACTGACACCACGACCGCCGGGGACGGGCTCTCATCATTGTCCGCTAAACATGGCCAAAGCTCAAGCTACCGGCGGCGCAGCGCGGTCTCCAAGAAGTGTTGGCCCTAAAACAGCGCTGCCTCAAATCCGCGGGGAGTTTGAGGCAGCAGGAAGCGCATGGGCGGTGAGCTCAGCTTAGGCTTGGGGCTCGAGCTCGGCTAAGCGCTTCTTTAAGAAGGCCACGATGTGCGGGCCAATGTCAGGGTGGCGGATGGCGGCATCGATAAAGGTCTCGGCATAGCCTTCCTTATTGCCACAGTCGTGGCTGCGCCCGACGACTTCGTAGGCGTTGACGCTTTCGATGTTCATGAGCAGATCGATGGTATCGGTCAGCTGGAACTCGCCTCCGGCGCCTAGCGGCGTGCGCTTGAACAGCGGCCAAATCTCTGCAGGCAAGACATAGCGGCCCACCACCGCGTAATCCGAGGGCGCCTCCATCACCGCAGGCTTTTCAACGATACTCTTGATCGGGACATCTTCGCCCGGTTTAATGTCGGCGCCACTTAAGTCCACGATGCCGTAGGAGATGACGTCCTCGTGCGGGACGCGCTCGACCATGATTTGGGCGATGCCGGTCTCCTCAAAGCGCTTGACCATCGCAGCGAGGTTGGTGGTGTGCGGATCGGCTAAGTGGGTATCGATGACGACATCAGGCAAGAGCACGGCGAAAGGATTCTTGCCGACAATCGGATAGGCACACATGATGGCATGGGCCAAGCCCTTGGCTTCACCTTGGCGCACATGCATGATGGTGACATCCTTGGGGATGATGTTTTGTACTTCCAACAAGAGCTGGCGCTTGACGCGCTTTTCTAAGGTGGCCTCAAGCTCGAAGGAGGTGTCGAAGTGGTTCTCGATCGCGTTTTTAGAGGAGTGGGTGACTAAGACGATGTTCTTGATGCCAGCGGCTACGGCTTCGTTGACCACGTATTGGATCAAGGGGCGATCGACGAGGGGCATCATTTCCTTAGGGATGGCCTTGGTGGCAGGTAAGAGGCGCGTTCCCAGTCCCGCAACTGGAATAATGGCATACTTGATGTTGCCATAATTCATGTCAGGCATAGCTTGCAAATCCTTTTTTACGACAATCACATCACACGCATGCTGCCACCTCTGATGAAGGCGCTAAGCCTGATGGGCAGCCGTTTGCAGCGCTTTAACCACAGTACCGCGCCCGGCGGCGCTTTGCAAGAAGGTCGCCCTAAATAATGGGGGTGAGGCACAAATTTGGTCACCGCGCCGTCGGCGTGGCCGACGCCGTGCCCGCAGGCTCCGCCTGCGCTCCTTTACTCCGCTGGCGGGGCGTTCATCTTGCTGCTGCCCGTCTTGCTGCTGGTTGTCTTCTTGCGGGCAGGCTTTGGGGCTGCGGCCTATGCGACGGCAGCCTTCTTGCGGGCAGGCTTGGTGGTTGCGGTCTCGGCGGTGATCGCCTTCTTGCGCGGAGCTGTGGCGATGGCTTGGTTGAGCTGGGCGCAGTCATCAACCAGCTCCTGCCTGATGCGTTCGACGCTGGAGAGCACATGGGTTTCAACCGTATCAACCGCCCGTAAGAAGCTCTGGCAATCGTGGGTATCATTAAAATGCTTGGACACTGTCAGCTAAGTCTTCTTCGTGCTGGTGCTCGGCTAACACCATTTGCTGTTCGCCATTGGGCTTGATTACCACGTACTGCACCATGGTACGCATGACCACTTGGTCACCGGGTTTGAAGTTGAGTAACTGGAGGTTGGGAGCCTTGCGTGTGGACTTGCTCATATCTCTCCTGTCGGCCGCTACTTGTCCTTGGCCTCAAACTCAGAGGCGCTTTTGTCGGCAGGTACGGCCTTGGCGTTATCTTCTTTGAAGGCGCTCAGCATCTCCGGGTAGCGGCGCATCAAAATCAAGATCACGGCGATGGAGAAGACGAAGTTTAGGATGGCGTTACCAAAGGTCTTGTAGTCGACCCAGAGCGACTCGGCGCTCTTAGCGTCGATGCCAAAGAGGGCAGGCAGATAGAAGGCGATGATGACGTTGAGCCCGGCGGCAAAGATGAAGTAGCACATAAAGGAGGTGCCGAGCTTGAGCCAGATGTGCTCAGGTAGCGGGATCTCTTTACCAAAGAGGTAGGCAAAAGGATTGCGGTGTACCACGTGCTGGCAGATGAAGATGGTGGCCGCCAAGATGAGATTGACTACCGTGACCTTCCACTTGATGATGATCGGGTCATTGAGCAAGATGGTCGGCACGCCAAAGAGCAGCACCGCGGCGGTTAAGAAGACCTGCATGCGCGAGGCCTTGTGGTAGAGCACGTATTGCACAGCAAAGGAGACAAGGCAGCACGCGATAATGACGCCGGTCGCTAAGATCAGGTCTGAGGACAGACGGTAGGTGATGAAGAAGGCTAAGGCTGGGGTGAAGTCAAGAATCTTGGCAAGCATGCGAGGCGCTCCCTTGTTATGCCACGGGCCCCATTATGCCAAAGAAGTGCGAGTCACTCAATTTCCGGCAGCTCGTCCCAATGCGTGGTATAGCGCGGCGATAAGGCCTTTTGGTGCTTAAAGGCTTGATCTTGCTGCGTGCCCTGCGCCGCCCAAAAGACAGGGTGGCCGTGGTGATTGATGCGATCGATGGCGGCCATCAAGCGCTCGGAGCGTAGCTGCTGCGCGCTACCATCGGTTGCCAGCAGATCAGCTTGGTAGGTGCGGCTGAGGCTCAGCTCGGATAGTACGATCCCGGCCTTGCTGTAGTGAAAGCCGGGGCGAAAGATGGCATCCAGCAATTGCCTGATATAACCCAAGATCTCACGGGTGTCGGAGGTGGGCACGCTGAGGTTCAGAGTGCGGCTGCCGCTGTACTTGGGGCCATCACCGAAGTATGAGGTACGGATGAAGACGGTCACGGCGCGACAGTATTGGTGCTGGTTACGGAGCTTGTGGCAGGCGGCCGCGCCGTAATTGGCCAGTGCCTGCTGGAGCTCTTCGATTGTGGTCAAGCGCTTGCTGTAGGAGCGCGACCACATGATCTGATAGCTGGGCGCGCGCCCCTCGTCGTCGGATCCACTGCCATTGTCCTCGTCGGGGATGGCGCTGATATTGTTGAGCTCGGCGACCGTGCGCATTAAGACCACGCTATAGCGGCGCTTGATCCGGTCTTGGTCTTGGGCTGCCAGTTGCGCGGCGGTGGCAATGCCCTCATCGTGCAGTTTGGCACTGAGGCACCGTCCGACGCCCCAGATGGCGTCAATGGGCTGGGCCTTGAGCAAGGTCAGGCGCTCGAGGTCTTGTAGCACCGAGCAGATGCCAAAGGTAGTGGCGCGCGCGACCTTGGCATGGTGATTGGCGAGCTTGGCGAGGGTCTTGGTGGTGGCAATGCCGATGCCGACCTTGATGCCGACCAAGGTGTCGATAGCATTGCGGATCTTGACCGCTTGGGCGATGGCCTCCTCTTCGGTGATGTGGCTAAAACTCAAGAAGGCCTCGTCGATCGAGTAGATGGCGCAATGCTCCGAGAGGCGCTCTAAGATGCTCATGATGCGCCGCGACACGTCGCGGTAGAGCGAGAAGTTGCTCGAAAAGCACACGATGTGGTGGCGCTTGATCAGGTGGCGGATTTTGAACACCGGGATGCCCATCGGGATCCCCAAGGCCTTGGACTCGGCCGAGCGCGCAACGACACAGCCATCGTTATTGGACAAGACCAAGAGGGGCTGCCCCACCAAGTCCGGGCGGAAGAGGCGCTCGCAGCTACAAAAGAAGTTGTTGCAGTCTACCAACAGATAGACCCGCGCAAAGCGGTAGCTGCTAGGATCGTAGTACTGCATCGCCGCCTCCTTGCATGACCTCACCCGTGGTTTCCATTGTCATAGTGCTGCGGCCCAGCGTCAAGAGCGCGGGCTCCACCGCGGGGGCGTTTAGATCACCACAACCTTAGCCGGAGGTATTGCCTTTGTGCTAAGCCTTGATTCACCTTGATTCTTGGCCTGATTCGACGCATCTTTAGCGCGTTTTGGGGGCTTTTCGGTGAAATTTGCGCCGCCGGGCTAGTTTTGTGGTATAGGGCGGCGCTTCCCTGAACCCAATACGGCCTACAACCACCGCGCCGCGTCTGCCGCCGCGGTGTGAGGACGCAGCGTGGCCTTTGACGGAGGTGGCTGCGTCGGCACACTCGGTGGTCGCGGCGCCCGGGCTGAACTGCGCTGCCGCTCCTAAGCAGCGCATGTCGCGATATCTGTAGTTTAACCTGAGGCCGACCGTGTGATGATGGGTGCGCTGCGCATGTTTGGCCATACTTTTAGGGGGTGAACTGAACCGCCTGCTCGCCTTTTCTCCTTGGGCTGACTTTTGAGCGGATATTTTGCGGGGGTTGGGTTAGAAGTACGGTTTAATGGAGTCATGGCAGATGGCTGAGCCGTCGCAGCGACCTGCGGTGGTCTTGGCCGTGGTACGCCTATGTGGGTTTTGAGCGCAGAGCCGTCACGCAGGTGCGCGTGCCGCAGCTAAGGTAAAGGTGCCGCAAGTTATGTTTAGTCTGTGTTTTGAGCGGCCTTTTTCACCATCTGCTTATGAGTTGCACTTACACTGGACATAAGTTCAGCGTCCCGCACGGACGCCCCACTTACATAAGGAGAGTTAGTTATGGATCCAACCTTATCCCACTGCCCAAGCACCGTCCCTGAGGTGCCGGTTGATACCACCACGGCCAGCGCCGCATCGGCTCCCGCCCTTGGCTCTGAACCTGCCACCACCACCGAGATGACCGGCGCGCTCGTTGTCGAGACCAGCACCGCCACCGCCGCTGAGGCACAGGCTGCTGAGGCACACGCTGCTGAGGCGAAGGCCGATACTTCCACTGAGGATTCGGATGCGCAGGCGGCGGAACGCGCCGCGCGTGCCGCTCAGCGCAAGGCCTTAAAGCAGCGCTGCCACGGTCACGCCTCCCATGGCGCTTCCTCTTATTACTACAGCGTCCCAGCCGGGCGTGAAGCCCTGCCGGTGCCACCGGAGAGCGAGCGCGAGAAGATCTGCAGCTTCCAGCCGACCTGCGCCCCGCAAAACATCCGCCTGCGCAAGTACCTCCGTACCGTGCGGGCTCTTGAGGTCACCACCCCCGATGGCACGGTTACCTTGATCAAGCTCAAGCCGGGCACCTACGAGGAACATCTGGCGCTCTCTCAGGTCACGGAGCTTTTGCGCGCGAGCAAGCGTGATTTGCTCGAGGAGAGCATGCACGACCGCTTCATCGCCCCAGCCGGTCTGCTGCCTGAAGATCACCACCGGGTGACCTACCTCATCAACAGCTTAGGCCCAACCCATATCTTAGCTTGGGCCCGGGACATTGAGCTGCCGGTCTATCAGGCCTTGGCCCAAGAGGTGATCGGCGCATGGCACGATCCGTTTGCCGAGGGCTTAGAGTGCTGCCGCAGAGAGGTGCCGCTCAGGCCCAATGCCACGGCCCTCAAGCCGTACCAGCAAGCCTTAAGTGAG
The DNA here is from genome assembly GCA_944389615.1 of uncultured Anaerobiospirillum sp. Classification (GTDB taxonomy): domain Bacteria; phylum Pseudomonadota; class Gammaproteobacteria; order Enterobacterales; family Succinivibrionaceae; genus Anaerobiospirillum. The sequence continues at coordinate 84,659 of CALXNA010000001.1, forward strand.
CGCGCCGCGCACTGGCCAGAAGCCCTGCGCCCGCTCTTAGGCGACCTGATCAAGGTCTTAAAGGAGTGCCTGCCGTCCAAGCTGCACGATTACCTCGTGCTGTTACAGCGCTTGCTGCAACTGAGCTCGCAGGACTTGCACGCCGCCTTGTTGACCTTAGGCCAGAGCTTGCCAAAGTTCTTTGCCTTGGCCGCCTTAGTCAAGCCGCAGGCGTGGGAACAGTCCGGATGCAACATGCACCAGTTCTTGCAGGCCACCTCCATCCAGCTCAAGAAGGCTACCAAGAAGACCAGCAAGAAGACCAGCGCCAAGGCTGATGCCAAGGCCGAGGCCAAAGCTGACGCTAAGACTGAGACCAAGGACTCCACCAAGGCCGCCAAGGCTAACACCAAGAAGCGCCCTCAGGCTGCCCCAAAGAAGTCCAAGACTTCCCGCAAGTCAGCTGCCAAGAAGGCCAAGTCAGCCAAACCAGCCGCAAGCGCTCCGAGCACACCAGAGGGCAGCGCCCCGGTAGCTTCGAGCGTCCCTGAGGCTCAGGTCGCTCCTGAGGCCTTAAGCGGCGCAGCGTCCCAGTCCGCTCCTGAGGAGCAGAGCGTCACCTCAGAGCCCAAGACGGCTGCAGCTTATCCAGCTGATGTCCACCTCGAGTTAGAGGAGTTTATGGGCATGGCTGAGGGTAGCTCTTCAGACGTAGCCGAGGCAAAGCCAGCGGACGCGGCTCACGTAGAGGCAAAGCCAGCGGCGGCTGAGCCAGCTGACGCTGGGGCGAGCGGCTGCGCGTTCAGCACGCTGGCGCAGGCGGTACGTGCTGTGGTCGCGGATCACTATGATGGCGCTCCGGCCATGATCAAGGATGGCCTTAAGATCCGTATCGTCGAGGTCGAAGACAGCGCTGAGCTTGAGGACTGGTCGGTAGTTGAGGACACGGACTTAGCTGACGACGATGAGGAGCTCAGCGCCTTGGAGCCGACGGTGGCTCAGCTGAGCGCTTGGGACAGCTCCCGCGGCCACAAGCAGCGTAAGCAGCAGCGCAAGTTGCAGCGTAAGCAGCGCAAGCAGGCCCGCCGCCACCATAAGTAGGGTGGGGCGCAGCTCAGGGTTGAGGCCGGACGCTCGGTTCGGCCGATTCTGGCTTGCTTTGGTGCAGTTTGAGGCTGCGCGTGGTTTGGTGCAACGTGAGGCAGGGTGGTAGACTTACCATACAAGTATGGCAGTGTGGGCCAAACTTTGGGCAAGGCCTTGTGGTTTTTGGGTCAATAGCGTGATCTGGCGGCGCAAAATGGGGCAGAAGTGGCGCCGCTCCAGAGGATGATTGCTATACTAAGCTAGGATAAGTCTTCGGTTTTCATTGGTGCTGACCTTGGGGTGCACCACCAATGGTTCTTGGTCTTAAGCAAGGTGACACACCTACATATGGACAAGAATGCAGGTACGCCGCTTCCGGCGCCACGTACCTTAGAGCAGAACTCATCGCACGATGGGGATGCAGCTGCCGCTGCTGTCCTTAAGACCGCTTCGGCGCAAACTCAAGGGGCAGCTGAGGCTGCCGTCAAAACTGCGGTGCAACCAGCGCTACAACCTGCGGCGCAGGACGCGCCGGGGACGCAGGCGCCTAGTTCTGTGGCGCGGGCGCCGAGTGCTGCGCTTAGTTCTGAGGCGCAGGCGGCGCCACGGCGCATCAATGCGGCGCAAGCCTTGTCGGGGCGTACCAGTGCCATCATCCGCGGGCAATTGCGGCCGCCGAAGAGCGGCATCGTGGAGCCGCCTTCCAAGTCCCCATCGCTGACTACCTTTACTCCGGCGCAGACCGTGGCGGCCTTGTCACAGTATGAGGCGACTTTTGAAGATCCCAAAGAAGAGTCCCAAGGTGTCTTAGGGGCCAATCATCAGGCCCAGATGGAGCTACCGGAGTGGCAGAAGTTTCAGGGCGTGATTGCGCGGGCGCGTGCCCGGGCTTTGCAAAAGCATGCTTTGGTCGATAAGGGCGCCGAAGAGGAAGATTATAAAGGCAGCCTGCTCGATAAGATCCAAGCCCTCAAGTCCAAGATTGAGCACCACGTCACCACGGTCGACTCCGGCAGCGCGGTCAAGACCATGGGCGAGAGCCTGCAAGAGGGGCAGTTCAACGAGCAAACTGCGCAGAGTGCGGAGCAAGCGGACGAGCACAGCACGGAGCTGACGGCGCAGGCCGACCAGTTTGAGCGCAATGTCGATTCCTTGGTGGCAGCCGCCCGCCGCGATCAGGCGCACTCGCAGGCGATTCCCGAGCCGGTCAATCCACTTAATCACAGCGTTGAGATTCCGCTTGACGATCCGTCGGTGCGCGCGGCGATGCAGCCCCTGCGCTGTCCGGACTTAGATCCGGGTAAGAGCCGTGTTTTAGGTGGGGCTTATCTGCAGCCGCCGCAGCTGCAAACCAGCCCAGTACCGTATTGTGAGGAAAGTGCTGCGGATGGTGCTGAGGGGGCGCCTAGGGCTGAGGTGGATGTCACGGAAGTTACTGCCGCGGCGTTTAGCCATGATGGCCCCGTGCCGCAAGGCATGGCCTTAGAGCAGGCCTTGGCACAAGCGCTGGATGAGGTTGCTCATCCGAGCGAGCCGCGTCCGTATCAAGAGCTGCCGCTGACGGCAGAAGGCAGCACCTTATCGGACGTCATGATGACTGAGGATGGGGGAGAGGCTGAGCCGCATAGCGCCTACCGCGGCGGTTATCTGCCCTGCTATGCTCTCTATGACTTTGCCCAAGACCAATTCCTGTTCGATGAAGGCTCCTGCCGCCTGCTGGGCTTGACCTATAGCGGCGAGTGGATTCCGCATGCCCTGATGGAGTTGCAAGTTGAGTTTATCGACAAAGAAGAGATGCTCAACGTCCTGTTTAATCCGGAGGCCGGTGATAGCATCTTCTCGCATGTGCGCATCAACCAAGGCACTCACCAAGGCGAGCGCCTCTTCTTTAACGGCTCGGTCGTGATGCGCGATGATACCGGCATCGCCTTGCTGGTGTCGGGCTTCTTTGCCCGGATTCAGACGGATTTCCTTGAGTGCTTGGCCAAGATCAAGAACCACTCATCGTCCTTTGATATCGATGCCTATACCGGCGAGATTCACTTTGGCGTAGCGATCTATCAGATGCTGGGGCTCAAGCCTGAGGAGAGCCTGCCGCGCTCCTTGATCGAGTTTGAGAAGCGCTACATCCACCCCGACGACTTGCTTATCTACCGCAAGCAAGGCGACGTGGTCTCCAATCCCAGTTTGGGCGACTACTACGAAAGCATCTACCGTCTCAAGCACAGCGGTGGCTACTATATCTGGTGTATCGACCGCGGCTTAGTGGTGGAGCGCAAGCGCTCAGGCAAGGCCTCGCGCATTATTGGTACCACCACCAACATCGATGTGGTGCGCTCCAACTTCGAGCGCTTAAAGCGCACCATCTACCAAGACCCATTGACCGGTCTGCACAATCGCCTCTACCTCAACACGCGCAACAAATTCTTCACCATGGAAGAGAGTCAGCCGCTCTCCTTGGTCTATGTCGACATCTCCGGCCTTAAGGTCATCAACGACTACTTAGGCCACGCCAAGGGCGATGCCTTGGTCAAGCTGGCAGTGACGGTGCTCGCGCAGGACATCTTCTTAGACCATGAGTTGGTGCGCCTGTCGGGCGATGAGTTCTTGCTCATCTTCCCGTGCTGCTCGCACGAGCAATGCTCCATCCAGATGGAGCGCTTTGTTGCTGACTTAAATCGCCGCAACTCAGCCCATGAGTTCCCGCTGCCAGTCTTCATCGGCTATGGCATTGCCACCTTAAACGAGATCGACGACGGTGATACCTTCATGCGCTGTGAGCAGCGCGCCGACGAGCGTCTTAAGTACTACAAGCAGCAGCACCATGACGAGATCTACGACGCCTTGCGCTCCTTTATCGAGGAAATGTTAGGGCACAGCATCGACCTCTCGGACAATCGTGTCCTCGACTACTTAGACCATGCAGATCAGGCGCAGGGGGCAGCTCCGCCGTCGGACGGCGCCGGAAGTGCGTGTGCTGCCAGTGCGGTCAGTGCGGGCAGCGCGCAGAGCCAAGGAGCGCAAGATGACTGAGGAAGTGCGCCAAAACGAGTGGGCGCGGACGGCCATGGCCCAAGACAAGGCCCATTTTGAGGATGAAGCGCAGCTCATCTTAGGCGATGAGCGGCCCCATAGTGGCGTGCGCGGCTATTGGATCTTCGATGGCGCCAAGCGTCAATTCTTGCTTGATGCCCAATGCGCGGCTTTCTTTGGCTTGGGGGCGCGGCGCGAGTGGATCGATGAGGCTGAGCTCTTAGAGTACCTAACCATGCGCAACATCGAGCGCTACTATCGCGTGATGGATACGCGCGATATGGGCTTGATCATCTTTGAGGACATTGAGTTCACGCGCGGCCCGTACGCCGGGCAGTCCTTTGTCATCAACGGCTCAGTGCTGGCGCGCTTTCCCAATAGCAAGGTGCGCTATGCTACGGGCTATCTCACGAAGAGCGATAGCTCGTACTCCGACTTCATTGTGTGCGAGATCTCAGGCGATGGCTTCTTTTCGTGGGACTGCGTCACCCAGACGCTGCATCTGTCTAAGGCCTACATCGACCTCTTAGGCTACGATGCAGACGAGCTGCCGCAGACGCTCGATGAGTGGAGTTCTTTAATCCATCCTGACGATCGCGACATCATCGACGTGCAAAACCACATCTTGGCCTGCCCGGACTTTGGCGACAGCTTTGAGTACTGCGCGCGCCTGCGCCACAAAAACGGCAGCTACATCTGGTCGATTGGCCGTGGCATTGTGGTACGGCGCCATCCTGACGGCAGTGCCATCTCGATGCTGGGCACCTTCTCGGACATCAACTTAGTCCAAGACAACTTTGAGAACATCAAGCAGCTGCTCTACACCGATACCTTAACCGGCCTCAAGAACCGCTCCTTTTTCCAGCAGCACTTGGCGCGCTGGATCGATCCGGATATCCGGCCGGTATCGGTCATTTACGCCGACGTCACCGGCCTTAAGATCACCAACGACGTCTTGGGCCATGCCGACGGCGACATCTTGCTGTTAACTGTGACTGAGGTGCTCAACACCGTCATTGAGCGGCCCTGCGATATCATGCGCCTTGCAGGCGATGAGTTCCTGACGATCTTGCCAAGCTGCACCCTCAAGGAGTGCACCGACATCATTGAGCAGCTGCGCCAATACGTGCGCACCCACAACGCCTTAGAGGGCGTAATGCCGCTCTTTGTCGGCTTTGGCTGCGCCACCTTGGGCGAGCAAGAAGGCGACACCTTGCAAAGCGCCATTGAGCGCGCCGATGTGCGCATGCAAGCGCAAAAGGAGCGCGAGCGTAAGGACAATTACATCGCCTTAAAGACCTACTTAGAGCGGCGTAAGGGCCGCCCAGTATCGATGCGCGATGGGCGCCGCCTCAACTACTTAAGCCGCGAGGAGCGGGCGCTGCGCGCCAAGCAGCTCCAAGCCGAGCAAGCGGAAGGTTCTGCCGCCCCATAGCTGGGGCGGCGAGCGGCGCCATGCGGCGCAAGTGGCGGGCTGCGCTACGGCGGGCTGATTGGCCTTGTTACGGGAGCGCTTGCGCCGCTAAGATCGCCTTGTCCATGCTGCCCGAGGCAAAGCCTTCGAGATCTAAGGTGTAGTGGTCGTAGCCGGGGATGGCCTGCAAGATGGGCAAGATGAAGTTGCGATACTCGATGGCGCGGCTTAAGGCGTCGGGATCGACCTCAAGGCGAATCAGGCGTGCCTCAGGGTAGGCCCGGACGCGGACATTGCGAAAGCCCAAGGCGTGCAAGGCCTCCTCGGCCTTACCCACCGCGGTGAGGGCTTCCACCTTAAGCTCGGTGCCATAAGGAAAGCGCGTGGCTAAGCAGGCATTGGACGGCTTATGCGCAATCTCAAGGCCCAGCTCTTGGAGCAGGGCGCGCACTTGCTCCTTGCTGAGGCCTGCCTCCGCTAAGGGGCTCTTGATGCCCAGTTCCTTGAGCGCCTGTAAGCCCGGCCGATACTGCGTGAGGTCATCGGCATTGGTGCCGTCGATGACTACGCCGCAGCCGAGCTCGGCGGCGCGCGCTTGCAGCTTGCCCATCAGGGCCTTTTTGCACAGATAGCAGCGATTGACTGGGTTGTGAGCAATCACCGGCAGCTCATCGAGCTCGAGCACCTCTAGGGGCAGGTTAAAGGACTGCGCCAAATCCTGCGCCTCTTTGAGCTCGTGCTGCGGGTGGAGCGTGGTATTGACGGTCAAGGCCACCATGCCGTGGGGCAGCGTGCCGTGCTTGCGGCGCAGTCCCAAGAGCACCAATAACAGGGAGCTGTCGACGCCGCCGGAGAAGGCCAAAGCGATCTTGTGTGAGGCAAGCTGCGTCAGCTCAAGCTCAAGGCGCACCTTAGCCTGCGTGAGCGCATCTTGCACCTCAGGCGCTAAGCTATTTTTGGGCATAGAGCTCTCCTTTGACGATCGCTTCCACTTCCTTGAGTGGGCGCCCCGTGCGCGCTGCGAGCGCAGCTAAGCTGTCAAACTCGACATAGTCGATGTGGTACGCACCAAGCTCGGGGTCTAAGCGGCAGCGCTTGGTGGTCACCGGGCCTAAGCTTGAGTTAAAGGTGCCTTGCTCACGCTGCATGATGTAGCGCTCTTGGCGGCACAGGCGCACGCCGATGGCACTGGTCTCAGTCAAAATCGTGGTGACCAAGCCCTTGACCTGCGCTTCGTGGCATAGGACGCAGAGCTCAAAGCCCGGGCGATTCTTCTTCATGATGAGCGCGCGCAGGCTGACGTCCACCGCGCCTTGGGCCTTGAGGCTCTCAAAGAGCGTGCCCATAAGCTCGCCGCTTAAGTCGTCGATATTGCTCTTGATCTCCACGATGCTATCGCGATATGGCGAGGACTCGGCCTGCTCGGTCATGATGGTGGCGCGCACGAAGCTTGGCTTATCGTAGATGCGCTTGCCTGCGCCATAGCCCACCGCCTGAATGGTGCCCAGCGGGGCCGGAGCAAACTGACAGTCCAAGGCTGCCAGCATCGCCGCACCAGTAGGGGTGACGAGTTCGCCGTAGCAGCGCCCGGTGACCAACGGTAAATGGTGGGCAGCGCAGATGTTGGCTACCGCCGGAACCGGAATTGGGAGTAAGCCGTGTTGGCAGCGCACCTCACCAAAGCCCTCACCTAAGTGGGTGGCGTAGGTTTGCGTGATATTGAGGTCGGTAACGCAGACGGCAAAGGCCAAGATATCGGCGATGGAGTCGAGGCCGCCGACTTCGTGGAAGTGCACCAGATCAGGTGAGGTGCCATGGGCTTTAGCCTCAGCCGCGGCGATGATGGTGAAGACCTTGATGGCCAAGGCTTGGGCCGCCTCCGAAGCGCTCGAGCCCTCAATCAGCGCCACCACATCGCGTAGCGCCCGGTGGCAGTGGCCATGCCTGTGCTCATGGTCGTGGCCATGGTCATGTAAATGCTCGTGGTCATGCGGCCCATGCTCCGGGTCATGGTCATGTGGGCCATGGATGTGGTCGGGTTCTGGGCTGTGGGCATGGGCAGGTTGCAGATGGGCGCTGCGGGTGAGCAGCGCCGCGGCGCTGACCGGGGCCTTGATGGTCAGCTGTGGCTTGGGGGCGTAGCGGTCGGGATGGAGATAGGCCATGTCCGCGTCGTGGTTGTCGTGCGCAAGCTTGACCGTAAAGTCGCACATGTCGAGGCAGGCCTTGGTCACGCGCTTTTGCTCGATGCTAAAGCCTGCAAGCGGTAGACTGCTGAGCACCTGCTTGACCTGATCGAAGCTGGCACCGGCATCTAAGAGGGCGGCTACCATCATGTCGCCGCTGACCCCGCGTTGTACATCTAAACTCAAAATAGCCATTGTCTCCTCCTAAGATCAGCTCCTGCGGCTGGGCCTAAGGCTCCTTGTGGCAGGCTAAGCGATTGATTTGGCTGGCGATGAAGGCCGCGCCAAAGCCATTGTCGATATTGACGGTGGCGACTCCATTAGAGCAGGAATTGAGCATGGTCAGCAAGGCCGAGAGGCCATGGAAGTTGGCACCATAGCCGACCGAAGTGGGCACAGCAATGACGGGATTGCCCACTAAGCCACCAATAACTGAGGCTAAGGCACCTTCCATGCCCGCCACGGCGATGGTGCAGTTGGCAGCCTGAATCGTCTCAACGTGACTCAAGAGGCGGTGTAGCCCAGCTACGCCCGCATCGTAGATGCGCTCGACCTTGGCGCCAAAAAATTCACAGACGCGCGCAGCCTCCTCGGCGACCTTGATGTCGGCGGTACCGGCCGTGACCACGCAGATGAGGCCTTCGCCTGCGCCTTCGCCCTCTCCTTGGTCTTGGGGCTTAGTTGAGATGATGGCGCTGATCGGGTCGTAGTAGAGTTCGTGGCTCGTGATGTTGGCCTTGAGCAGCTCCGCTTGCTCCTTGCTGCAGCGCGTGCCTAAGATGGCGCCCTCGCTGGCTAAGAGCTGCTTGAAGATGGCGACCAAATGCTCGTCGGCCTTGCCTTGGCAGAAGACCACCTCGGCCATGCCGGTGCGCAGCGCCCGATGGGTATCGAGCTTGGCGTAGCCTAAGTCGATGTAGGGGGCAGCTTTGAGCTGGGCCTTGGCGGCGTCAATTGAGATGGTGCCAGCCTTGACCTCGTGGAGCAGGGCATCAAGATCCATAGGTTTATCTCCTGTAATGGCATTGGAGGTAGTGGTGAGAGGTGAGTTGGTGGCGCGGCGGCGCTTGGTGCGCGCAGAGCGCTTGGGCCTTGCTGCAGCGCATGAGCCATGGACACAGCGGCTCATGGTGCATCGGGCAGGTTAGGGTCGGGGCCGCTTGGGGCGGGAGGGCTTGCTCCCCGGATAAGACGTGCGCGGCTGCTTTGAGGCTTTGGACATAGGGGTGGCAGAGCTCTTCTTTGGGGCCTTGCTCGAGCACTTGGCCTTTGAACATCACGGCAATCTCTGGGCACCATTGCATGGCGGTGTTCAGGTCGTGGGTGATAAAGAGCACGCTCAAGCCCTGCTCGGTGCGATAGCGCGTTAAGAGCTCAAGGCAGGCAGTGGCACTTTCTTGGTCTAAGGCCGAGGTGATCTCATCGCACAGCAAGAGTTGAGGCGCGATGGCAAGGCTCTTGAGTAAACTCAGGCGTTGTAATTGCCCGAGGCTGACCTCGCCGGGGTAGCGCTGTAAGAGCTGCGGGTCTAAGCCGACCTGCGCCATCAGCTCAACCATGAGCGCAGATGCTGCTTTTGGGGTGAGGCCCTTGAGATTGCGCAGCGGGGCTAAGGCCCAGTGCTCTAAGCGCATGTGCTGGGGTACCGTGCTCTTAGCATCTTGGAAGATGTACTGCACCTGCGCATAGTAGGCCTTGCGGTCACGGATGTCCTTGAGCTCGGTGCCGTTGAAGGTGATGTGGCCCTGATAGCTGAGGTTTTGGGTGAGCACGTGGCAGAGCGTAGTCTTGCCGCAGCCTGACTCGCCGATCAGGCCGAGCATGTGGCCTTCCGCAAGGCTCAGGTTGAGGCCTTGCAGCGCCGGGAGCTCCTTGCCTTGGGGCAGGCGATAGCTCAGGCTCAAGTTCTCAATGTTAAGCAACTCTAACCTCCGTGAGCGTGCCGTGGCTGAGCTCGTAGCGGCGCTGCGCCATGAAGCGCGCCTCATCGGGGTGGTGGGTGACGAAGAGCAGGGCAAAGCCCAACTCGGCTTGCAGTGCCTTGAGCTCGGTTAAGACTGTGAGACGCGTGTTGAGGTCTAAAGCCGAAGTAAACTCGTCGGCCAAGATGAGCTGGGGCTGCAGCATCAAGGTCAAAGCCAAGGCGATGCGCTGGCACATGCCCTGTGAAAACTCCGAGCTGCGCTGGCGCCAAATGCGCTCGGGGTAGGCCAGCTCCAAGCGATAGAGCAGTTCTAAGGCTTGCTCTTTGATTACTGCGCGAGGGCGCTTGGGGTCGTGCGCCTGTACCGCCTCGATGAAGTGGCTGCCCAGCGTGTGGCGCTCATCGAAGTTCTCGCTGACGTTTTGGCCCATGAGTGCGATGCCCGGGCCGCGCAGGGCGCGCCATTGCGCGGAACTAAGATGGGTTAGGTTGTGTCCGGCAAAGCGCAGCGTGCCCGTGACTTCATAGCCGTGCGGCAGCAGGCCGCAGATGGCCTTGAGCAAGGTGCTCTTGCCTTGGCCTGAAGGGCCGCATAAGGCTACCGCCTCGCCCGGAGCCACCGTCAGCTGCACACTATGGAGCAGGGTGGTGTCGTGGAGCGTGATGCCTACTTGCTTAAGCTCCAAAAGGGGCGTGCTACTCATAGTGCACCTGATCGTCGATGAAGTAGTAGTCAAAGCTGTAGAGGTGCAGGTCACGCAGGTGCTGATTGGCCACTTCGTTGATCTCGATGTGGTTGATGAACAAGGCGCTGACATCGGCTTTGAGCTCCGTGAGCAGCCCATGGGTGAGCGCTTGGCGCGGCTCGGAGTCGAAAGTCTGGGCCATCGTGGTAAGCAGGGCCTCTACTTGGGGATTGGCGTAGTGGCCGAAGTTGGCGTCCCCGGCGCGATGGAAACGGCTGTACATAAAGACATAGGGGTCACCCGTGGGCAGGGTGCTGTCATTGGCACTAAAAAAGTCAAAGTCGCCTGCAGCCATGATCGCCGCTAAGTTCTCGGCCGGATATAAGTTGAGCTTGATGCCAAGCGGCGCCCAGTCTTGCTGCAGGCATTGGGCAATCAGCGCGCTGTCTGCGGAGCCATGGTCGGCCTTAAAGTAGTAGTTAAAGCTTAGCTCTTGGCCTTGGAAGTCGCGCGTGCCATTGCCATTGTGGTCGATGATGCCCGCCTTATCTAGTAGCTGACGGGCGCGCTCGGGGTCATAGGCGCTCTCCGGGGCAAAGCCTTGCACCAAGTCTGGGGCGATAAGGCTGGCAGCCGGGGTGCCGCCGATTAAGGACACGATTTGGGCGCGGTTGAGGGCCAAGTCCAAGGCTTGGCGCAGCTCCTTGCGCGCTAAGAGCGCGTTGTCATGGTTGATGTACACGACGTTGGTGCGCGGACTAATGCGGCGCAGCACCTGAAAGTCCGCCTTATCGGTGAAGAGCGGCAAGGTCGCATAGTTGACGGTCGGAATCAGTGCCACTTGGCCCGATTGCAGCGCCATGGTGCGCGCCTGCTCTTCAGGCTGGTACAAGAAGTCAATCTGATCGAGTAGCGGCACTTGCTTGCGGTAGTGGCGGTTGGCCTGCACGGTCACGCTTTGGTTGGGGACAAAGGCGGTGACTTGATACGGGCCGGTAGTGATAGGCAACTCAATGGTCGCATAGGCGTCAGCTGGCAGCTTGATGATGCTAAAGAGCGGCTCGCACAGATTGTAAAAGAGCTCCGGCACCGGCTCTTGAGTGGTGATGGTCAGGCGCAGGTCATCGTGCACGGTGATGTGGTCGAGCTTAAAGTACTGCAGCGCGCGCGGATTTAAGGCATAGACGCGCTCTAAGCAGGCCTTGACGGCGGCGGCGTGCACCGGGCTGCCGTCGCTAAAGGTGAGGCCCGGCTGCAGTGTGAGCTCGTAGTTAAGCGGATCGACCACGCGATAGGCTTGGCACAGCCACGGCTTGAGGCTGCCGTCATCGCTTAAGCGCAGCAAGGTCTCAGCGGCGCCTACGCGCATCAAGACCCAAGCATCGAACATATTCTTGGGGTCGAGTGAGCCCTCAAGGTAGAAGATGCCGACCTTGGCGCTGCGCTCTGCCGTCGGTTCTGCACTTGGCGCAGTGCTGGACGCGGCGCTGGACGCAGTGCGGGACTCGGTGCTGGGCGCAGTGCTGGGCGCATTGCTGGACTCGGGCGAGCAGGCGGTCACGACGAGGCTGAGGAGAAGGAGACTGAGGGTACGGCTTAGCATGATCGCTCCTGACGCAGGCTGAGCGCGAGCAAGTTGCAGCTCAGTGCACTGAGAAAGATGAAGAGTAACGGGCCCAGCAGCAAGTGCGGGGCGTTTTGCAAGTAAGCTTGGCTCTCAAAGAGCATCGAACCCCACTCCGGGATTGTCGGCTGGGTCGCAAGGCCCAAAAAGGATAAGGTGGCCAAGGCCAAGATCGCGGCACTTAGATCCAGCAGCGCGGTGAGCAGCAGTTGGTCTTTAAGCTCGGGCCAGAGGTAGTAGCGCACGAGGCTGAGGGTGTTTTCGCCTGAGAGCAGCGCGGCCTTGATGTAGTCTTCTTTTAAGATGGCGCTGGTGCGGGTGTAGGTGAGCTGGGCAAAATGCACCCACCAAAAGAGCGCTAAGGCGAAGATGCTGTGGCTTAAGCCCACACCAAGCATGCCTAAGAGCAAGATGACCGCGAGCTGCTGGGGAAAGGCCAAGCAGAGGTTGACGCAGGCGGCAAAGAGGCGGGCAAGGCGCCCGGCGCGCAGCGCCACTACCAAACCGATGGTGGTGCCGATGGTTAGGGCGCTGAGGATAAGCGCCGCGGCCAAGGGCAGCGAATAGTACGATCCCCACAAGAGGCGCATCAGGTGGTCGCGCCCTAAGCGGTCACAGCCGAAGGGATGCTCAAGGCTTGGGGCGGCCAAGCTTAAGCTGATGTCCATGTGGTAAGGGTCATAGCCCGTGATGTGGCCATACCAAAGTGGGCCGGTCAGCACCACGACAAAGAAGCAGACGGTCAGGCTTAAGCTGAACTTGAGTGGGGGCCGTAAGGTCAGGGCGGTACTTAGCATGAGCGGGCCTCGTGGTGGCTGAAGCGCGCGCTGAGCGCGGCGACGGCGCTATTGAGCGCGGCAAAGATGAGCACACTGTAGAGCACATAGGCCGCGATGAGGTAGAGGTCGCGGTAGGTGATGGCCTCCAAGGCGATAAAGCCCAGCCCATGCAAGGAAAAGATGCGCTCAATCACGACCGTACCGCAGAGCACATGGCCGCAGCTCAAGCTCAGTAAGGGCAAGAGGCTGACGGCGGCGCGCGGCAGCACATGGTGCGTGAGCTGGCGAGTGAGGCTAATGCCGCGGGCGCTTAGGGCCACAAGGTATGGCGCCTGCAGCTCGGCTACGATAATGGTGCGCACTTGGCGCAGGTAAAAGGCGATCAAGGGCAGCGCAAGGCACAGTGCGGGGGCCAGCAAGTCCACGCCTGCTTCAGGGCGCAAGGTGGTGATGAGACCGAGCTTGACGCCGCCAAAGTAGAGTACCAATAATGCAAGCAAGAAGCTCGGCACCGAGAGCACCAAGATGCTCAGCACTTGGCAGATACGGTCGATCAGGCCCTGAGGCCGTAAGGCGCAGTAAGTGCCTAGCGGCAGCGTGACCACGAGCAAGATGACAAAGGCCAGCGCGCACAGGGGCAGCGAGAGCGCGAGGCCTTCGGCGAGGACGGTGCTAACCGGACGCCCAAAGTGGCTCGACTGCCCTAAGTCCCATGCGGTGAGCACCTGATAGAGCCAAGTCAGGTACTGGGCCATGAGCGGTGCATCCAGCCCCAAGTGCTGGCGTAAGGTGCTGAGCACCTCTTGCGAGGTCACGCCCATCGGCTGCAAGGTATTGAGGGCCGCATCGCCCGGCGCTAAATGGGTCAGAGCAAAGGTTGCAAAGCTCAGCGTCAGCAGCAGGCCCCCGAGCCCTAAGAGCTTGGTGCTCAGGCGTACGAGCCCACGCGCCGCCGCAGTGCGCAGCACTGGGCGTGCCTGCGGGCGCAGGGCCGGGCGTGCCTGCGGGCGTGCGGCCGCATGGTGCGGGAGCGCGGTGCGGGCATGAGAGCGTAAGGTCGATGCGGGCATAGGAGATCCTTGCTGCGGTTAGGCCATCATGAACATCAGATGGGTGCTCAGGCCCAAGATGAGCGCAGTTACGATAATAAAGCCGAGGTAGTAGGCAAAGTGCTTGAGTCCTAAGATGGCCTTGAGCGCGGCCAGATTGTTGATCTTGGTGGCCGGGCCCGAGAGCATAAAGGCCACGGCGGCGCCGGGCGACATGCCCGAGGCCAGCCACATCACCAAGATGGGAATAGTACCACCTCCGCAGAGGTAGAGGGGCACGCCTAAGGTCGCAGCGTAGAGCACACTCATCGGATTGCCCTTGCCTAAGACGCTGGCGATGGCATCTTGAGGAATGTGAATGGAGAAGAGGGCGGAGAGCACCATGCCGCCTAAGAAGTAGGGCAGGGTGGCCTTGAGGTTGCGCCCGACATTCTTGAGGTAGCGCCACAGGATATTGGGGTCAGTATCGCGATTGTGGCCCGGGCCGAAGCTGACAAAGTTGAAGAAGGGCTGGTTCTTAAAGGCGTAGCGGATGATGAGGCCTGCGGCCAAGGCCATGATGAGGCAGGTGAGCAGGCGTAAGGTGAAGATGGTAGGGCCTAAGGCCAAAGAGTAGGCGATGAGCTGCGGGTTGAGCAGCACCGAGGCCACCATAAAGCACGCCAAGTAATCTTGGCGTACTCCTTGGTGGTAGAGCGCTGCCACTAAGGGCAGCGTCCCGTACATGCACAGAGGCGAGGCAAAGCCCAAGAGCGCGGCGATGATGAGACCTAAAAAGCCCATGCTCACGCCCACTTGCGCAGTGAGCAGGCGCTTTAAGCGGTCTTTACCGAAGACCGAGAGCAACGAGCCCAGCAGTGTGCCTAAGAGGTAGAACCAAAAGAGCTGCCGCACTTGGATGTCAAGGTAATAGTAGAGGTAGATCGCTTCGCGCTCGATGAGATCCCACATGCTCGCCTCGGCTTGCTATTCTTGGTATAAGAAGACCCTATTCTTGGTCTAAGGAGACCAGCTGATAGTTCTTGGAGCCTAAGCCCATCTTGACGGCATGGTCAAGGATGTGGGGGCCTTGGCGGCTTTCCATGCGCTCGATGAGCGCGGCGCCATCGGGAGCCTGATAGACTAAGTCCACGCAGGCTTGGTCTAAGGCGACCGGGTCTAACGAGGCCAAGATGCCGATGTCGTGCATATCTACGGCCGCTGGGTTGCCATCGCAATCGCAGTCAACTGACATATTGTTCATCACCGAGATGTAGAGCATCTTCTGACCGTGGTCGAAGTAGTCGCTGACGGCATCAGCGGCTTCGGCCATCGCCTCGATGAACTCCACATGCTCCGGCGTATCGATTGGGCCATAGGCGCCCCATTGGAACTTGTCGGTGTGACCTGCGGTGTGAATCAGGTTCTTGCCCTCTTGCGAGGCGACCCCAATTGAGATGTTCTTTAAAGCACCGCCGAAGCCGCCCATGGCATGGCCCTTAAAGTGGGTCAGCACGACCATAGAGTCGTAGTTGGCAAGGTGGCTGCCGACGCGGTCGACCTTCAGGTGCTCACCGCCCGTGACCGGAATCTCCATCGAGCCGTCCTCGTCCATGATGTCGACCGTGGCGATCGCATCAAAGCCATGGTCTTTGATCACTTGGCGGTGAGCCAAGGTCGAGGAGCGCGAGCCGCCATAGGCGGTATTGCACTCAACGATGGTGCCATCGAGCTGGTGCACTAAGTCCTTAATCAAGGCAGGCTGCAAATGGTTAGAGTTACCGGCCTCACCCGTAGAGAGCTTGATTGCGACCTTGCCGGTCGGCTCGCGCCCTAAGGCCTCGTAGGCGGCCGTCAGGCCTTCGGGGCTAATGTCCGAGGTAAAGTACACGACCGGAGCCTCGGCGGTGGTGACGCGGTGGGTGAGCTTAGTGAAGTCGATATCCGCTGCTTGGACACTGGCGCCGCCTAAGGTGCAGGCAAGCAGCAGAGCCTGCGCGAGAGTTTTGAGTTTCATGATAGATACCTCAAATAATCCGAGAAGGGGATGTGCAAGCTCAAATGTAAAGGAGGTATCAGTTGTGGTAAAGGGCTTGCCGCCATTGCGATAGAAACGGTTAAAGATTAGAGAAAAAGTTTAGGGCCTGCCCCAGCTCAGAGCAGAGGTCATTGCCTGCGCTTCTCATTTTTTTGCCGGTTCTGAGCATTTTTGGCGTGCCCCCTTGCGCAAAGCGCAGCTCCGGGCTATATCTAAGGGATGATGTGGGCCCCCGCCGCAGATGGCGGTGCCGGGGCCGAAGACAAAAGGCTTTGAGGAGTGCCGATATGTCTGACCTGAACCAAATCTTTAGTGTTGCGGGCGTGCAAGGCGGGGCTGATGCCATCGATTTTGCTCAGTTACCTCACCGCTGCGACGACGCGACTGCCCCTAAGGTTTTCTTTACCCGTGAGATCACCCCGAAGGGCCTGATCACCGCTTATGAGGCCTTAGGCCGGGTTCCTAGTGGCAAGGTCGCCTGCAAGCTGTCCTCGGGCGAGGCTGGCAACAAGCACTATTTGCAGCCAGCGCTGATCAAGGACTTGGTGCAAAAGCTCGATGGCACCATTGTCGAGTGTAATACCGCCTATGAGGGCGCGCGCTGCCAGAGCGCTGATCACTGGCGCGTGATCAATGAGCACGGCTTCACCGCGATCGCTCCGTTTGACCTCATGGACGAAGAAGGCGAGATGAAGCTGCCGGTCAAGCACGGCAAGTACTTGCAATATGACATTGTCGGTAACCATCTGCCGCGTTATGACTTCATGGTCGTGCTCTCGCACGCCAAGGGCCACACCATGGGCGGCTTCGGCGGTGCCTTAAAGAACATCTCGATCGGTGTTGCCTCGACCCACGGTAAGGGCTTAATCCATACCGCCGGGCGCACCGAGGAGTTCGGCGGCTTTGCTACCGTCGCTAACGGCGCCTTCTTGAGCAATGACAGCCCAGAGCACAACCAGTTCATTGAGTCGATGGCCGAGGCCGCGAGCGCCGTCTACGATTACTTTGACCACGGCAAGAAGATGCTCTTCATCTCGGTGGTCAACAACCTCTCGGTTGACTGCGACTGCGACGGCAATGCCGCGGCTCCATGCATGCGTGATATCGGCGTCTTAGCCTCGTTAGATCCAGTAGCGATCGACCAAGCCTTCATCGACTTGGTACGTCTGGCTCCAGATAGCGCCCCGATGCTTGAGCGCATCAACAGCCGTAACGGCACCTTAATCTTGGATCGCGCTAAGGAGTTGGGTGTCGGCAAGAAGCATTATCAGTGGGTCGACTTAGACCGCTAAGTGATAGCTTAAGCCCAGAGAGCAGGGGGCCAAATCCGTCCGGATTTGGCCCCCTGCTGTTGGGCCCCGCCGACGGCGGGGCGGCGGCGTGAGCCGCGGCGCGCACTGCGCGCAGCTGCGAGGCGCGCGCTGCCGCGAAGGCAGCGGCTTAGCGCAGCTTAGCTAAGTCGCGGACGCCGCCCTTATCGGCCGAAGCGGCCAAGGAAGCGTAGGTTTTCAAGGCGGTGGAGACAACGCGGTCGCGGTGTTGTGGCTGGTAGGCAAAGGTGCCGCGCTGCTCCATCTGAGCTTGACGCTCTTGAAGCTCCTCATCGCTGACGGTCAGGGAGATGGTGCGGTTTGGAATGTCGATCTTGATCATATCGCCATCCTTGACCAAGGCGATGGTGCCGCCGTTTGCGGCCTCCGGCGAAACGTGGCCAATCGACAGACCCGAGGTGCCGCCCGAGAAGCGACCATCGGTGATCAGGGCGCACTTCTTGCCCAAGCCCATCGACTTTAAGTATGAGGTTGGGTAGAGCATCTCTTGCATGCCAGGTCCGCCCTTTGGGCCTTCGTAACGGATGACGACGACATGACCCGGCTTGACCTTGCCCGACAAGATGCCATCGACCGCCTCTTCTTGCGACTCAAAGACAATGGCTGGGCCGACGAAGGTCAAGATGGAGCTGTCGACACCAGCCGTCTTCACGATGCAGCCATCTTGGGCCAAGTTGCCATAGAGCGCCGCTAAGCCGCCATCTTGGCTGTAGGCATGGGCCAAATCGCGGATGCAGCCTGTGGCACGGTCTTGGTCGGCTTGTTCAAAGAACTTGTTTTGCGTGAAGGCCTTGATGGAGCGCTCACGGCCCGGGGCGGCCAGATAGAAGTGTTTGACCTCCGCGTCGTCGGTGACATCGATAGCAAAGCGCTGTAATTGCTCGGCCAGAGTGCATTGCAGCACGGTACGGCAATCGTGGTGGAGCAGACCGGACTTATCGAGCTCGTGGAGGATCGACATGATGCCACCGGCACGGTGGACGTCTTCGATATGGAACTCTTGGGTCGATGGGGCGACCTTGCACAGGTGCGGTACATGACGCGACAGACGGTCGATGTCGGCCATGGTGAAGTCCACGCCCGCCTCGCAGGCGACCGCTAATAAATGCAGGACGGTATTGGTCGAGCCGCCCATGGCGATATCAAGCGACATGGCGTTCTCAAAGGCGTCCTTAGTGGCAATCGAGCGCGGCAGTACCGACTCATCATCGCCTTCGTAGTAGGCCTTAGCCAGCTTGACGATGAGCTCACCAGCCTTAGTAAAGAGGTTCTTGCGCAGCTCATGGGTGGCAACGATGGTGCCATTGCCCGGCAGGGCTAAGCCTAAGGCTTCGGTCAAGCAGTTCATCGAGTTGGCGGTGAACATGCCCGAGCACGAGCCGCAGGTTGGGCAGGCGACGCTCTCGACGGCATTGACCTCCTCATCGCTGACCTTCGGGTCAGCCGAGATGATCATGGCATCGATCAGGTCTAATTTGTGGTGACCCGGCAGGACACCGGCCTCCATGGGGCCACCTGAGACGAAGATGGTTGGGATATTGAGGCGCATCGTGGCCATCAACATGCCCGGGGTGACCTTGTCGCAGTTGGAGATGCAGACTAAGGCGTCAGCCTTGTGGGCTTGGCACATATACTCGACGCTGTCGGCGATGAGCTCACGGCTGGGCAGCGAGTAGAGCATGCCCGAGTGGCCCATGGCGATACCATCGTCGACGGCGATGGTGTTGAACTCCTTAGCGACGCCACCGGCGGCCTCAATGGCCTGTGCGACTAAGGCACCGACTTCCTTTAAGTGGACGTGGCCTGGGACAAATTGGGTAAAGGAGTTGGCGATGGCGATGATCGGTTTGCCAAAGTCTTCATCCTTCATACCGGTGGCCTTCCATAGGGCGCGGGCACCGGCCATCTTGCGGGTTTCGTAGGTGATGCTGGAACGATATTTAGGCATGGGATAATCCTGATAGTGGGCACAAGGCTGCGCTCAGAGCGCATGGCTGCGCGCAGCAGGCAGCGAGCGCAGGCGACCTGCGCCGGGCAGCGTACAGAGCACACAGTGGGCGTGGCAGAGCAGTCTGCGTGGCAGAGCATAAGCCTGATGAAAAAAGGCCCCGTGCGGGGCCTTGAACGGCCCATCCCGACCACGAGACGGGCAAGGCTTAATTATCCTTACTTCTTAACTGGAGTGAGCCAGCCCCACTTGTCTTCAATCTTGCCTTGAACCAAGTTGAAGAAGGTCTCTTGCAGCTGCTTGGTGATTGGGCCGCGCTTACCGGCGCCGACGTCGATGCCGTCGATCGAGGCAATTGGGGTGATCTCAGCGGCGGTGCCCGAGAAGAAGGCCTCATCGGCTAAGTAGCACATCTCACGCTGCATCTTCTGCTCGTAAACAGGGATGCCTAAGACGTCGCGAGCGAGTTTGACGATGGCGTCACGGGTGATGCCCGGGAGCAGGCCATTGGTGAATGGGGCGGTGTATAAGGCGCCGTCCTTAACAAAGAAGACGTTCTCACCTGAGCCCTCGGAGATGAAGCCGTCGGTGTCTAAGGCGATAGCCTCGACATAGCCGTTTTGGACGGCCTCGTTGGAGATTAAGATCGAGGAGAGGTAGTTACCGGCAGCTTTGGCCTCGGTTGGGATGGTGTTCGGGGCTAAACGGTGCCAGCTGGAAACGCCGACCTTAACGCCCTTCTCTAAGCCATCCTCGCCTAAGTAAGCGCCCCATGGCATGGCGGCAACCATGACCTGAGCCTGCGAGCCCGCAGGGAAGCGAACGCCTAAGCCGACGTTGCCCATGAATATGAGGGGACGGATGTAGCCCGACTCTAAGCCGTTCTCAGTGATGATGTCGCAGCAGGCCTGCTTGACTTGCTCCTTGGTGAAAGGAACTGGGAAGCGGTAGATCTTAGCGGAGTTGAACAGACGGTCGATGTGCTCGTTTAAGCGGAATACGCATGGGCCCTTCGGGGTCGAGTAAGCACGAATGCCCTCAAACACTGCGGTGCCATAGTGTAAAGCATGCGATAAGACGTGAACCTTAGCATCAGCATAAGGGATCATCTTGCCGTCCATCCAGATGTACTTAGTTGGGGTGTTGTTTAAGCTCATGATTAAACTCCTATGTCGCTGCTCTTCGTTGCGTCCTAGACCCTAGATGGCACCACGCCATCTGACGCAGCCCCGCACCGGGGGCAAAGCCTCAAGGCCCCTCGTGGGCCAAGAGGGCGTGGCAATGAGGCAAGGGCACCGCTCATTGCGCGAGCAGCTCAAATTAAGCCTTAATAAGTTGGTCGCAGGCGACCAGTAAAAAGCATCATAGCGCGATCTGAGCGCGCCCTCGGTGGAGCGGCGCTGCTGCCTTAGCTTAGTGCAGCGGCACGGCGCAACCACCGGCAGGCGGCAGCCCAGCGCGCCGGTTTGGTGCACAAAGTGATGGCGTGGCATCGCGCCTTTTCAAGCCAGTCAAGCGCAGCATTAGTGCGGTAAGCTGGGAACGTGCACACAGAAATTGGTAAAGTGGTTGAGGGTGAGCCCTATAAAGGTGCAGCTTCTTGCACTCTTGTAGAGCGGCAAGCTGCGGTCTAAGGCCGTAGCCTCAGACCAGAGCGTTAGGCCTGCTTGGCAGCCTGCTCGGCAGCGACGTCCTCGTCATCCTTCATATTGGCAAAGATGGTGGCGAGGATTGGGCCGGAGATGTTGTGCCAGACCGAGAAGATGGCCGAAGGCACAGCCGACAATGGGTCGAAGTGAGCCATCGCTAAGGCGACGCCTAAACCGGAGTTTTGCATGCCAACCTCGATGGAGAGGGCCTTGCGCTTCTTGAGGTTCATGCGGAACAGCTTGGCTAAGAGGTAGCCTAAGGCCAAACCTAAGCAGTTATGCAAGATGACCACAGCGAAGATCAACAAGCCGGTCTTGGCGATCTGATCGCGGCTGACCGCAACCACCGCTACTACGATGGCGATGATGGCAAAGACGGAGATCAAAGGCAGGGCCGAGACGGCGACTGCTAAGTGCTTGCCGAAGAGGGCGTTGACGATAACACCGGCGACGATTGGTAAGATCACGATGTTGATGATCGACAGGAACATCGACATCGGGTCAACTTCGACCCATTGCTGGGCGAAGAGGTAGATCAGGGCTGGGGTGACGATTGGGGCCATGACCGTGGTGCAGGCCGAGATGGTGACCGACAGTGGCACATCACCGCGCCCTAAGAAGGTCATAACGTTGGAGGCGGTACCGCCCGGGCAGCAGCCGACCAAGATGACGCCGACGGCGATCTCCGATGGCAGACTCAAGACTACGCACAGGCCGTAGGCCAAGAGCGGCATGATGACGAACTGGCCTAAGATGCCGATTAAGACGTCAAAAGGACGCTTGACCACCTCGGAGAAGTCCTTGGCCTTTAAGGTCAGGCCCATACCGAACATGACGATGCCCAGCAAGATGCTGATGTAAGGAGCAAGGAAGGTGAAGGCTGCCGGAGCAAAGAACGCAATCACGGCGGCGACGATGACCCAGAGCGCAAAGGTTTTGCCAAAGAACGCACTCAATTTCGCTAATGTCTGCATAGGGCCTCCAGTGCCTCGGCGCTGCCAGCAGCGCTCTGCTGCGCAGGCGCAGCCGGTAGGCAACTGTATCTTCTGACTGAAAAGAGAAAATAGTAAGTCCGTACCTGACAGGCCCAGCACTTACTATTTATCTAGAATGGGTTTGTTATTGCGCCAAGCTGGATCGCACTTCTAAAGAAGAGCCCGCGCTCTTCTGGGATCCAAATTCCGGCTCAAGCCTGAGTGCTTGCCGCTTGAGGCCATTGTAGAGAGCAAAACCAAGAGTGCATCTTTGTGCCCCGTATTGATGCACCAACATGGCTATTCCCAAAAATGTCACGTCCAATGCACCAAAAAAGATCAAAAACCGGGGCAGCCCGCCCCCGTTTGCCCGCTAGCGGAGCGCTCCCGTAGTACGCCCTGTCCGCTTGAGGGCAGCACAGTTCCTGTGGGCCGGACATCGCTCAGCAGCGCGTCACTGGCCCCCTGCGCGCAACTGGCGCCTGCCACTGTAGCTGTTGAGGACAGGGCGCCTGCTGGGCAGCGGCGGTCTTAGCCGTCGACCTGAGCGCTCAGTCAACCACGCGTTGCACGCTGAGGACAGTCAGCCGCTCTGGAGCGCGATGTCCTTGGCTGTTGGCCCGCTGCGCGCAACCGGGCGCCTATCGCTGTGGCGGTTGATGGCAGGTTGCCTGTTGGTAGCGCTGTCCGTGGCCGTAATGTTGCGGCAGCTTGGTCGTGCGGAGACTCCGGTTTGCTGGCTGGGTGCTTTGAGACGGTGCGGGCTACAGCAATGAAAATTTGTAACATTTGGGCCTTGCGGGCAAGTTGCCGGAAACTGGATGTAAGCGTTTTCTGTTGGGGCCCAGTAAGGGCACAGGGCGCGGGTGGTGCGCTCCTTGTTTGCGACTTGGTTTGTGGTGTGTGTTGTGCATTTCGTGCTTTTGCTTGCATTGAGCACAACGCCCGCGCGTCACCTGCCGTAAGGCCAGTCCATGGGGCAGCGACGGCCTCGTTAAAGCCGTGCGCAAGCGCTGATTCTCGCAAGCTTAAGTGTGCGTTTGAGCACAGTTTAGGCCTTGTCCTTTTGCCTTGTCGGGGGCTCTAAGGGATAATCACAGCCGCACACTGCACAGGGCGGGCACTTGGCTGCATACGGCTGCGGCCGCGCGCAGGTTAGTGACAACGCAGGTGAACGTTGCGCTCATGGGCAGGGGCAAGATCAAGGCTTACTTCTTACTTGCAATCCCTCACTCCTAGGTGGTGGAAAGGCCTTTTGGTCGGTGTAAATGTGACATAGTTTCATTGACCAACAGGGATTAGCGCTTTACATCGGAGCTGCTGCAGGCTAGCGCCTGCTTGGGGGCTCGCTTTGGTTAGGTAGGTAAGAACTGCGGTATGGTGCCGTAGCTAGGTGGGGCCTTAGTTATGTCAACTTCACAGTTGGGGTTACGTCGTTATGATGAAATATCTCCAGCGACTTGGTAAGTCCTTAATGCTGCCAGTCGCATGCTTGCCGGTGGCAGGCATTCTCATGGGTTTAGGTTACCTGCTCGCACCAACCACAATGCAAGGTGGCGCAGCTGAGCAATCCTTTGCCTTACTGCTTGGTACCTTCTTCGTCCAAGCTGGTGGTGCCATTATCAACAATATGTCCGTGCTCTTTGCCATCGGCGTGGCCGTCGGTATGGCCAAGGAGCAAGAGGGTACCCCAGCTTTAGCCGGTATCGTTGCTTGGTTCGTAGTCCAAACGCTGTTAGGCCCGGGCTTCGTTGCGGTCTTAACCGGTGGTGAAGTTGA
The DNA here is from genome assembly GCA_944389615.1 of uncultured Anaerobiospirillum sp. Lineage (GTDB taxonomy): Bacteria > Pseudomonadota > Gammaproteobacteria > Enterobacterales > Succinivibrionaceae > Anaerobiospirillum. The sequence goes on from CALXNA010000001.1 coordinate 108,117, forward strand.
TCCGTCCTACACCAAGATCAACAACCAGTTCATCGGTATCCTGTGCGGTATCATTGGCGCCACCTGCTACAACCGCTTCAGCACCACTAAGCTGCCAGACTTCTTAGCCTTCTTCTCGGGCAAGCGTTCGGTCGCCATTGTCACTGCGGTGGTCGCCATCATCTTATCGGCCATCCTCTACTTCATCTGGCCTTTGGTTTACAACGCTCTGGTTCTGGTCGGCGAGTCGATTATCTCGATTGGCGCAGTCGGTGCCGGTATCTACGCCTTCTTAAACCGCCTCTTGATCCCGATTGGCATGCACCACGCCTTAAACGCTGTCTTCTGGTTTGACGTCGCCGGCATCTCCGACTTAACCAAGTTCTGGTCGGGCCAAGGCGAGTACGGTGTCACCGGCCAATACATGGTCGGCTTTTTCCCGGTCATGATGTTCTGCGTACCAGCTATCGCCTTAGCTATGTACCAGTGCGCCAAACCTTCGCGCAAGAAGGCGGTCTTAGGTCTCTTTGCCTCGGCGGCATTCTGCTCGTTCTTTACTGGCGTTACCGAGCCATTAGAGTTCTCGTTCATGTTCTTGGCTCCAGGCCTTTACGTCCTGTACGCTGCAATGTGCGGTATCACCGCCGCCATTACGGTCATGTTGCCAATCCGTGCGGGCTTCTCCTTCTCGGCCGGCTTCCTTGACTTATTCTTCTCCTCGCAGACTCCTCTGGCCCAAAACCCATGGATGGTCTGCATTGTCGGTATCATCGCCGCGGTCATCTTCTACACCGTATTCCGCATTGTGATCGTCAAGTTCGATCTCAAGACCCCAGGTCGTGAGGACGACGATGCCGCTCCTAAGGCTACCCTCAAGGGTGACGCTGCCTTCGTTGCCTACGCTGAGAAGGTCTTAGAGGGCTTAGGTGGTAAGGACAATATCACAGTCTGCGACAACTGCATCACCCGCATCCGCTGCGAGGTTAAGGATCGCTCCAAAGTCAACGACGATATCTTAAAGGCCGCCGGTGCCCGGGGCGTACTCCACCCATCTGACACCGCAGTTCAGATCATCGTCGGTACGCAAGTTCAGTTCGTAGTCGACGAGTTAAAGAAGATGCTCTAAAGCCCAGCTTAGACCAGCATCAAGACGGGAGGCACTTGGGCGCAAGCTCAGGTGCCTTCTGCGTCTGAGCCCTCGTATAATGGCACCAAGCGTCCACGGCGCAAGTTTCCGTGGAGCCAGTTCCCGTGGAATCACGTTCCCAGTCCGACCAGAGGTGCCCATGTCATCTGTGCCGCATAAGCCTTCCCCCTCTCAGCACGACGAGAGCTCGCGCAATCTGCTCAAGGAGCGGCTGCGCGGCAGCATGCTGGAAGATGAGCTGACTTTCGAGGTGGTGGAAGATGAGCCGGAGGCCACGCCGTCCGAGCCTGCGGCTACGCCATTAGAGCCTGCGGCGACGCCATCCGACTCGGGGGCGGGCGCTGAGCTGTATGCCCCGGCCGGGGCGGCGGCGCAGGGGATGGCTGCTGCTGCGCCGCAGGGTGCGGCTGAGTCCGCTGCGGCGCCGGGTGCGAGCACGGGCTTTGATGCCAAGGCCTTCTTGAAGACGGTGCCCAATCGGCCCGGGTGCTATCGCATGTACAACGACCGCGAGGTCGTGATTTATGTGGGCAAGGCCAAGGACTTAAAGCGGCGGCTGAGCTCCTACTTTCTCAAGCAAGATCATGAGCTCAAGACGCGGCTGTTGGTGGCGCATATTGCGCACATCGAGTTTACGGTGACATTCTCGGAGAGCGAAGCGCTCATCTTAGAGAACGAGCTCATCAAGAAGTATCAGCCCCACTACAACATCCTGCTGCGCGACGATAAGTCGTATCCGTACCTGTACTTGTCCACCAACCACGAGTTTCCGGGCGTCTACTTCCACCGCGGTGCACGCAACAAGCCCGGTGAGTTCTATGGCCCCTTTCCCGATGCCGCCGCGGTCAAGGACAGCCTGCGCCTGTTGCAGCGCATCTTTCCTATCCGTCAGTGCTTAGACAATGTCTTTGCTCACCGCTCACGGCCGTGCCTGATGGCCCAGATGGGCAAGTGCTTGGCGCCTTGCGTGCCGCAGCCGCCTGAGCAGGTAGCCCACTACCATGAGCAGGTGGAGCTGCTCAAACTCTTCTTACAAGGCCATAACCAAGAGCTCTTTGCCACGATGGTGGCCAAGATGGAGGAGCATGCGGCCAAGCTCGAGTTTGAGCAAGCAGCGCAGCTGCGCGACCAAATGACCTCGCTGCGCCGGGTGCAAGAGAGCAACTCGATTGTCTCGAGCCTGACCTATCCGGTTGATGTCATCGGCTTTGCGCTGCAAGAAGGAGTCAGCTGCGTCCACGTGCTCTTTATCCGCAACGGCCGCATCTTTGGTACGCGCTCCTTTTTCCCGGGCAATAACTACGGCGCTGCCCCGCGCGAGATCTTGCTCTCCTTCTTGACGCAGTTCTACCTCAATGAGGCCCACTCCAACCTCATCCCCGACGAAGTCGTGGTGAACTTTGACCAAGGCGCTGACAGCGCCCCGGCGGCCCGCACGGCTGAGGCGAGTACCGCGGAGTGCACTGAAGCGAGCACCGCGGAGTGCACTGAAGCGAGCACAGAGGTGGATGCTGAGGAGAGTGCTGACACTGAGGGCAGCGCGGAGCAGGACGCGCCGGAAAATGATTGGGCGCAGCATGAGGCCGCGCAGGCGAACTCTGCAGGGAATGTCGATGATGCTGAGCGTGCCGAGGATGGTGGGCGCAGCGTGCGCCCGGAGGTCGCTCTGCTCCAGGAGACCTTGCAGCGCCAGTTTGGCAAGACGGTGCGCTTCTCGCAGGGGCGGCGCGGGGCCAAGCATAAGTTCCTGCGCCTTGCGGTGACCAATGCCCAAGTGGCCTTGCAGGCGCATTTGAGCTCGGTGGCGACAGCCCAGCAGCGCATTACGGCCTTAGAGCAACTGCTTGGGATCTCAGGCGTGATGCGCATGGAGTGCTATGACATCTCGCACACCATGGGCGAGCTGACGGTGGCATCCTGCGTGGTCTTTAACCGCGATGGGCCCGATCAAACGCGCTATCGGCGCTATAACATCGACGGCATTACCCCGGGCGATGACTTTGCCGCGATGCATCAGGTGCTGACGCGGCGCTTTAAAGACCCGACCTCAGGCGAACTGCCCGATCTCATCTTTATCGATGGCGGCCCAGGCCAGCTTAAGCAGGCTGAGGAGGTGCTGAGCGCAGCGTTTGCGTCCAGTGGTCTGCCGCTACCGCACATTGTGGCGGTGGCCAAGGGCGAGGGCCGTAAGGAAGGCCTTGAGACCTTGATCATGGGCTTTAGCCATGAGCGCATCAACCTCAATTTGGGCAATCCCGCCCTGCAGCTGGTGCTGCATATCCGCGATGAGGCGCACCGCTTTGCCATTACTGGCCATCGGGCGCGCCGGGCGAAGGTACGGCGGACTTCGCGCCTTGAGAGCATTGAGGGCGTTGGGCCTAAGCGCCGTCAGGCGCTGCTCAAGCACTTAGGCGGCATGCAAGAGGTGATGCGCGCCGGTGTCGATGAGCTGCAGAAAGTCCCGGGGATCAGCGCGGCGCTCGCCGCCAAGATCTACGACGAGCTCCACGATTAGCGCGGGTGCGCGGTCTGGCGCGCGTGGTGGCGTGTGGATTGGCGCATTGGTTGGCCACAGGCGGGCTGCGAGCTTGCGCGAGGCCGGGCGCGCCTGTTGACGCGCGAGCGGGCGCTTAATGCGAGAAGAGCGTGTGTGCACTTTCGCCTTCAAGGAGGAGCGGCCGGTTGTGCTCGTCGACTACGACCACCTTAGGTTCAATCATCGGCGCTTCCTCTAACGAGCACAGGCCGTAGGCCATGATGATGACGAGGTCGCCTACTTGGCAGTGGCGCGCGGCATCCCCTGTGCGCACTAAGGGCCGGTCGTGCCATGGGCCAGGCGCGGTTCTGCTTGGCGCGTCTTTGGCATGGTAAGGGATGGTAACCTGCTCTTGCGAAAATCCGCCACTAAGCGCGGATTCCCTTGCAACTCGTTGGGGGCAATGTTACATTTTTACCCAGAAGGATACGCAGCGGAGCATGGTGTCTGCGGGCGTTGTGTCTGCGGGCAGTGACCTGCGGCGGGCCGAACCGGCGCGCAACGTCAGCGCTTTGAGAGTGAGCACTTGCCAAGGAGGAAAGCGGCATGCAATGTCCAACTTATATCTCCCGTAAAAAGGATATGCTATTTCAAAACCTCAATGCGCTTAAAACCGTCGAACACGTGATCGCCGAAGTCGACGAGGGCCTCGGCAACCAATCCCGTACCATTCGCGAGTCTTCGATGCCGGAGGTGCTGGCCACGGCCTTAGGCTTTGGCTCAGGCAGTGCCATCTCCTTTGCGGCGCTCTATCTGAGCGGCAGCGTGGTCGGTTTTAGTGCCGCCGGTGTCGCCAGCGGCTTGAGCGCCGCCGGAGCCTTAGTCGGCGGTAGTGCCACGACTGGTATCTTTGTGTTGGCCGCGCCGATTGCGATCTTAGGCTTCTTAGGCCTGCGCTTTGCCTTAAAGCGCCGCGCCGACCGCTTAAAGCACGCCAAGATCTTCTGCTATAAGCGCGCGTTGGCCCACTTGGCCTCGATCAAGAACGCCATGCAAATCGAAGGCGCGACCGCCAGCACCGAGCGTATCGAGTACCTCAAGGCGCTCTCCATCACCCTGCAGGCGGCCATCAAGGACTTAAAGCACGACTTGGGCTTGATCTAAGCGCGCTGCTCCCTGCGCACCTGCTCTCAGCGCGCCTGCGCTAAGCCTGCTTGCGTAGCTACAATGCTATACTGGCTGTGTGGCTACGGTCGTTAATATCCTTCACGAAGGATATGCGGCTGTGGCAGGAGGGTGGCGGCCTGCGCCCTAGGGGTGGGAACGCTCCGAAGTTAAAGCCTGTGGAGAGCTTCAAGAGTTCGCTGAAGCAGGAATAAGCCCATCAGCTTTAGCTGATGGGTAGTTCACGTCGTAGTAGTAGAGATAAAGAGCGAGCGCTCATTGTCATTGCGGCATAGGCTGTGGCAACGTTTGATGCTCCGTGCCGCGACCACGCGGGTGAAGATGATTTTGTTGATCACCGTGATGCCCGTAGGCAGGTGCTCAAAGCTATAGCTGCCGCTGTCTTCAAGCTCGCGCCACGAGGCGTCGGTGGCGGTAAACGAGAGGACGCTGATGGGTTGCCCATCGCATTCCACCAAAAGCATTAGGCGCTCGGGATGCTCCTTGAGGCGGGCGCAGAAGCTCAGATGCTCTTCGGGGGTGATGGGCTGGTCGTGAAGCATCCAGCGGCGAATCTCCGGATGGTTGCGGTGCGCCAAGACCATGAGCAGCTCGTCGCGGCTGAGCAAGGTAAAGTTGCGGGCGACGATGTGATGCGGAGTGATGTTGCTCATAGCCTGCTCTAATGAGCCTGAGTGAGCCAAGCCTTGAGCTGCAGGCGGTCGACCTTGCCGTTTTGGTTGAGGGCAAAGCGCGGCCATACGATGAACTGGCTTGGCATCATGTAGGTGGGCAGCTTGTCCTTGAGATAGGCCTTAAGGTCAAGCTCTTGACCCTGCTTGCTGCTGTAGAACAAGGCGATGTGATGGGTAAAGACACAGGCGCAGCCGGTCACCTCAGGATGAGCCGTTACCAGCGCCTCGATCTCACCTAACTCGATGCGATGGCCTTGGAGCTTGATTTGGCTGTCCGAGCGCCCGTAGCAGACCAGCTCGCCGTGCTCGTTATAGGCGACGATATCGCCGGTGGCGTAGATTAGGTCAAGATAGTTGTCGTGGAGCGGGTTTTGGACGAAGCGCTCGCGCGTCTTGGCTTTTTGGCCATAGTAGCCCAAGGATAAGGACGTGCCGCGCACATAGAGCTCGCCCTTGACTCCCACCTCCTGCGGGGTAATCAGGCGATACTGGTCTGCGGTGGCAGGTTCGGCGTTGGCCTCGGGGGTAGACGAAGCAGAGCTGGCGTCATCGTGGGCGAAGACCAAGAGCTCAGTGTTGGCGCAGGCAAAGCCAATCGGGAGGATCTCGTCATCGCCGCAGGCGCGCTCCACATCAAAGTAGGCGCAGACATCGGTGATCTCGGTTGGCCCATAGAGATTGGTGTAGGTGCACTGTGGCACATGGCGGCGCCACTGGTTGAGCTGCTTGTTGGGCATCGGCTCGCCGCAGAAGAGTACCTGCTTGAGACTGGTCAGCTTGGGGCCATAGGCGGCAAGGACGTTGACGTTGGCAAAGTAGCACAGAACCGACGGTACCCAGAATATGGTAGTGATCTGCTGGCGCACCATGTAGTCGAGTACTTTGGGCGGGAAGGTAAAGAGCGCGCTGTCGATGAGATGCAGCGTCGCGCCTGTCTTAAAGGTCGAGTAGATGTCGGTGATCGAGTTGTCAAAGTAAAAGGGCGCTTGGTTCAAGAACACAGTGTGCTGGTCGAAGCCAAAGTGCCCGCTCAGCCACTCGGTGTAGTCGATCACGCTCTTATGGCAGATGGTGACGCCCTTAGGCTCGCCCGTACTGCCGCTGGTGAAGAGCACATAGAGCAGGTCGGTATCGATGTGGCTGCGCCGCCGTGCCGCCAAGGCATCCTCATCTATAGGGAAGCTTGATATGTCTTCGATGCTTACCATGGTGGCGCCGCAGGCGGCAAGGGCGGTGCGCTGCGGGTAGTCCGCGCGCGTGATGATGACGCGCGGCTTGAAGACGGCCAAGACCTTGTTAAGGCGCTCAAGCGGGGCGGTTTCGTCGAAGATGGTGTAGAAGTTGTTGCTCTTGGTCACGCCCGCATAGCAGGCTAAGGCCTCCATGCTCTTGGGCAGTACCAGCAAGACCGGGGCGCGCTCTAAGCCTAACTTGATAAGCTGCGAGCCCAAGCGCGCGCCCAGCTCATTGAGCGTCCCAAAGGTGGTGGCGCGGGTACCATTGCGATCGACAATGGCCGTCTTATTGGGGCAGGTATGCGCGCTTGTGCGCAAGTAATCGTCGACGTTAAAGCTATAGGCCATGGTCAGCCGTCCTTGGGCTTAGTTCGCAGGTTGCAACAACTTAGCAATGCTCGCGCAGCTCGATAAGCTCTCCGGCGAGAGCAAGGAGCCATTGATGTTTTGCCCAAAGCGCTCTTCGATCATGATGATTAGGTTGAAGATTTCAATGCTGGAGAGCAGATCGTCGGTGACGAGGTTTTGAGTCTCAAGCGTAATATCGGTATGGCCCATCTCGTGGATCAGGGCTAACACGTCAGAAGCAGTTACCATGGTTCAATCCTTCTTGGATGCGCCCGCAGCTTGGGGCGCGCATTGCTGATAGAGTAGGTCGGTGAAGACCAAATCGGTGGTGCGTACGGGGCAAATCATGTCGGCATCAAGCTGCATATCGGTGAAGCCCCACGCAAGGCCTGCCCCCATGCTGGCATTGAAGATGTGAAGTGGCCGGTCGTTGTGGGCTAAGCGGTGGCACAGGGTGATGAGCGGCGAGGCGCCGTTGGTGTTGCCGTATTCCTCGTATGAGGTGAGCACCTTCTCGTGCGGCAGGTGCAGCGCCATACTGAGCAGATCGACGATTTGCTTGTTGCCTTGGTGGAAGGCGTAGTAGTCGTAGTCCAAGATGCGCTCGCCCCAGAGCTCCTTGATCTGGTCGCTCATGTTCTTGCTGGCAAAGAACGTGATATAAAAGCCATTCATGTACAAGTAGCTGTAGCCTAACTGCGTAGCGCCATGCTCGCTGCCATCGGGCACGACATAGTGCTCGTAGTGGCGCCATGCGTTGCGAGTGCTGCTGGTGCTGTTAAACAGATACTTGAAGCCCGAGCCATCGGCAAAGAGATAGAGATCAAGCGGCTGCGCCGCTGCCCGCTCCAGCAGGACTACCGCGGCGCCATCGCCGAAGGTGAAGCGATCGGCCTTGAGCAAGGCCTCACGGTTGGGGTACATGCCCCAGACCGTGTCACCGAGCACGATCGCCGCGCGCTTAAACTGCGGCTGCTGTAGATAGGTGCAGGCGCTGCTGAGCACATAGGGCAGCGAGGCGCAGCACAGGATTTGGTCGAAGATGAGGCAGTCCGGGCGCAGCGGTAGGTAGTGCTGCAGCAGAAAGGAGTTGCCAACATTGAAGTCTGGAAACTGAGTGTTGCAGATGACTACGTCAAGGTCGGCCGCTTGCCACCCGGCGTGCGCTAAGGCCTCTTGCAGGGCGACGTAGCCTAGTTCCAGTGAGGTCTGCTCGGTCAGTGAGATATGGCGCTGCTTGATGCCCATTTGCTTGACGAAGCGCATGTTGGTGCGGATCGAGGTATCGATTGCTTGGACATGGCGGGGCACTGCCGCCGCAATGGCGCGGAGCGCGATGTTGTCAAAAGAGAGCTTGGGCATAGCGCATCACCAGTTTTGCTCAGCGTCCTGAGCCCGCTGCCAAAGGCCGCAACCAAAGTTCGCTGAACAAGTTTGCTGCTGGGGCTAACGTTGGCAGCACTTAGGCGGTACTAAGTACTTGTCCTTGTCGGCAGCGGTGATAGGCCGCTTGACGCGGCACGGGTTGCCGAGGGCTAGGACGTCGTCGGGGATGTCGCGACTGACCACGGAGCCTGCCCCAATCACAACGCGTGAGCCGATGGTCACGTGCCAATATAGTGAAGGGAGCAAATTATTGCAATAATATCTGTTTTAGTCTGAGAATATCTATGGGTAGGGTGGCAACTTTACTGACTTTAGTAAATAGCGATGTTTATTATACTTTTCTGTGGAACTGTCGCTGTAGCTTGCCTGCTAAAGAAAGTTTGGGCGGGCTGAGTTGACTGCGTGAGGGTGACCGGCGCTGGGTTAGCAGGTCGAGAGTTCTGGGGCAAGGCGGCGCCTACCGCGCAGATAACGCGCAGTAGGGCGGTGAGGGCGGTGGCGCGGCGAGTGTGGTGGAGGGCTTGGGCGGTGGCGCGACGGAGCGCAGATGGCTTGGGAGCTGCGCTTAGCAGGCCGATGGCGCCATCAAGTACTTGTCATTGTCGGCAGCGGTGATTGGCCGCTTAACGCGGCACGGGTTGCCGAGGGGACGTCGTCGTGAATGTCGCGGCTGACCACGGAGCCTGCGCCAATCACGACGCGCGAGCCGATGGTCACACCGGGCAGGGTGCAGCTGTTGGCGCCGATGAAGACGTCGTCACAAATGGTGATGGAGCGGCAAGGTCAAGCTCCTGCCTTCGCCGCTCAGCATAGAGCGGGTGTGTGGCACAGGTGATGGTGACACTGGGGACGATATAGACATGGTCGCCGATGCGGACTTTGGCGGTAGCGAGTAGGCAGAGGTTGTGGTTGGCAAAGAAGGAGTTGCCCAGCTCGACGTTATAGCCGCACAGACACTGAAAGGGTGGAGTAATGCAGATGTTAAGCCCCATCTTGCCAATGATTTGCTTTCTGAGCTCTCTTAAGCGGCGCAGGTCGGAGGGCATGGTGTGGTTGTACTCAAAGCACAGATCCCTGCTGCGGCTGTACTCGGCTTGCAGCTCAAAGTCAGAGCTATCGTACAAGTAACCAGCATCACGTAACTCACGTGCTGTGCTCATCTCCCTTCTCCTTGTGTCGAGCCATCGAGGCGGCAGCCTATGTTTGGCGCTACATATAGTGAGCTACGTGTATTATTGCAATAATAGTTGTTTTAGTTTGTAAATATATAAGTATAATGGATAGTAACTTTACTGATTATAAAACAGCAGCATTTTTATTATGCTTAAAATACAACAAGCCCGCAACTGCGGGCTTGGAGGCGGCGCCACTGAGGCGCCGTGCGGAGGGCGCGTTAGCGCTGGGCGCGGGAACGAGCGGGCGCGCAGAGCGCTCTTAGTGGCTCATGATGTACTTGACGATCTTGAGCTTGGTCGAGTCGTCGGCCTGCTCGTAGAGCTGTACCATCTGATTGTAGATGGCGGCATTAGCAGGCGAGGCAATGGTTTGTACCTGAGCTGGGGCGCCTTGGGCGGCAGCCTGCGCGGCAGCAGCATTCTCGGCAGCGGCGGTGGTAACGGTTGGCGACATGCCCGTGGCTACAGGCATAGGGGCGGCGCTGACAAAGCCGCTGGTGGAGCGGGCCTTGACCGTAGGTACGCCTTGGGCGGTAACATTGGCGCCGGAGCGGTCACGCTCGATCTCGGCGTGTACCTCAGCTGGGGCGTAGAGACGGCCGACCGAAGCTAAGTCTTCGCGGTAGTCACGCAGCAGAGCAAAGCCCGAGTCCGAGGTTAAGAGGTAGTAGCTCGCCTCTTCTTGGCTTAATGGGGCCTTGGTGTTGGCATTGATGAGGTCGATCTTCTGGGAGCGCGAGTAAATCTCGGCCTGTCGCTCGTCCTCTGGGGTGTCGTAGTTGAAGGTGTAGCTCGCGTCCGCAGGCATGTTAGGGATTTCAATCACGATCGGATTGGCCGCCTGATAGATGCGGCTATCGCGGGCGTTGCCGAAGACGCCTTCAAACAACAGCACCAGCTGGTGGCGACCTGGGGCTAACTCAATGGTGCGGCTAAAGCGGTTGTAGCCAAAATCGGAGGTCTTGCCATCAACTACTTCGACCGTGTAGTTGATTGGTACCTTGAAGCTCGCAGCGGTGGCGTGGGCGCTAAAGGCAACAGCAGCCGCTAAGGCTGAAACTTTGAGTAAAGCTCCGAGTTTAGACATGATTGAAATCTCTACAAATAAACAAAGACGGAAATTGCACCATTGGACTGGCTTTCGCCCGGCCAGTTCCCAGAGAGCATGATAGCCCAACTAGAAGTTAAATTCAGCACCTAGGGCGAACTTGTCTTGGTTGTAGTTGAGCTCGGACACCATCTCCTTGCCGTAGAAGTAGGCGGCGTTACCATCAAGGTCAAATTGGGCTTCGGCGAAGACCTTGAAGGCGGCATTGAAGCTATAGCTCAGGCCTAAAGTGAGGTCGGAGATGAGCAGCTCACCATCATAGCTCTTGAGCCCATAGCCTGCGCTTAAGGTGAGCCCGGCGAGGGTATCGGTGAAGGTGTAGCTTAAGGCGGTATCGACGGTGTAGAGGTGGTGGGCGATGTAGTCGTACTTAGTGGCCCCGACCACTAAGGCTCCATAGAGCCCGCTACCGTAGACGCCGTAGCTTAAAGCGGCACCGTAGTCGACCTTGGCGCCGACATGCTGGTTGCGCGCCTTGGCCTGTGCCTCTGCAGGGGTATAGCCATCGGCCTCAAAGCTTGGGACAAAGAAGTTTTCGGCGGCGGCGATGTCACCCTCGCTACCGTCAAAGTCAAACTTGGTGTAGTCCAAGCCATAGGCGAAGGTGATGTCCTCGCCAAACTTGGTAGAAACAGCGGCGCCATAGGCTTGATGGACGTCGACTGGAATGTAACCGCGCCCGGCCTGCGCCGAGTCAAATTGGTAGGAGAGCTTTAAGTCCCACGACAGGCCATGGAGCGCGTACATGATTTGGGCTGGGCGCTGCTCGCCGATGAGGAAGTAGTCGCTTGCTTTGCTCTCCATGATGTTGAAAATGTCGGTCGCGCCCACCACAGTGTAGTAAGCGCCGTCGCCGCGCCCTGCGATCAAGGTGCCATACTGATAGGCATCAAAGCCGACAAACATGTAGCGCGTGTGGTCTAAGGCCCCTTCGTTATCGCCGGAGCTATTGTCATGGCGGCTCGTATCCCACTCGACCATGGCGATGCCATCGAGACCGTGCGTGATATTGCTGCGCAAGCCCAGACCCAAGCGCATCGAGCTGTAGAGACTGTCCTCAGGGGAGTCAGAGCCGGACAAATCCCGGTAGGTGTACTCATCGACGTAGGCTGCTTGCACCTTGCCAAACAGGTCGACGCTGACGCCATTTTGGTCATAGACGAGGGCGCTGTGCGCGCAGGTGACGGTGAGGGCACCGACGAGCGCAGTGGCGCAGAGGGCAGATCCATAAACAGAGCTTACGGGCACTTGAGGCCTCCAATTGATACCAAACATTGCGCTTGCCATAGGTCAAGCCAGCACATGATAACGCTAAGCGGCGTAAACCCAAAACGTGGCGTGGCACCACCGCTGCGCGGTTCCCGCGCACTGCGGCGCGTGGGGCGGGCGCTCTTGTCAGGGGGCGCGGGCATTGGTTAGTGCGGTGCCGGTGCGGGGTGGCGCTGTGGTGTTGGTGCGGGACGGCGCTGTGGTGTTGGTGCGGGGTGGCGCTATGGTGTTGGTGCGGGGTGGGTTAGCCCAAGCACAGGGTGCGCAGGTCAGCGACGCTCGGGAGCAGGTAGTGGGCATGCCAGCTTGCGGCGTTGCCGCACTCGGCGGGGCCATAACCCCATAAGGCTACGGCTGAGCGGGTCTTGGCGCAGTTGGCGGCCTTGATGTCGTTGAGGTGGTCGCCGATGTAGACCGCATCGTAGGGCGCGACGCCAAGGTGGGCTAAGGCCTTGAGGATAGGCTCAGGGTGAGGCTTGCTGTGCTCGAGGCTATCGCAGCCTAAGATCAGGCTGAGCTGGCGGTAGAAGTCGTACTGCGCTAAGAGCTTTTGAGCCATGCTCTCGTACTTGTTGGTGACGACCGCGACCTTGATGCCACGTGCCTCAAGCTCGCACAGCAGCTCCGTGATACCAGCAAAGGGCTGGGTGAGGTCGTTGATGTGGTCTAAGTAGTACTGGGCAAAGTAGTCGCGCATCGGGCCCTCAATTGCGGCCTCGTGTTCTGCGGCATTGGGCACGCCTAATTTGAGCAGGGCGCGCATGCCAGAGGTGACTTGGGTAAGGGCGCGCTCGGTGCTGATAGGCTGATAGCCAAAGTGTTCTAAGGTGGCATTGCAGGCTGCAATGATGTCCGGGGCGGTGTCGAGCAGCGTGCCGTCGAGATCGAAGATGACGGCCTGCGGATGGATACAGGTGATCATAGTTTCCGTAGTGACAATAAGGGCAGCACTGCGGCTGCCCTTGAGCGCGCAAGCTTACCCGTGCGGCCGCTTGCGCCTTGGCGCCTTCATGGGGCGCTTGGGGTTTTTAGTGAACCTTGCGGTGGTGGGCGGCGTGGACGTACATGAAGTCCAAGGCCAAGGTGGCACCAGCAAGGCTCGTGATGTCGCCATGGTCAAATGGCGGGGCGACTTCGACGATATCAAAGCCGATGATGTTGAGGTGGGTGAGCAGGCGCACGATCTTCAAGACCTTGTCGGTGGTGAGGCCACCGCAGACCGGGGTGCCGGTGCCCGGGGCATAGGCTGGGTCTAAGCAGTCGATGTCAAAGGTCAGGTAGACTGGATTGTCTTGCACCGTGGCGCTGATGCGTTCCACGATCTCATTGACCGTCAGGTCGTTGGCGAGGGCGCCATGGATCACGTTAAAGCCTAAGCGCGGATCGTACTCGGTACGAATGCCGACCTGCACCGAAGCGTACGGGTCGATGAGACCCTCCTTTGGGGCGTGATAGAACATCGTGCCGTGGTCGCAGGCTGAGCCATTGTCGTAGGTGTCCGAGTGGGCGTCAAAGTGCAATAGCGAGATCTTCCGCCCTAAGAACTTGTGGTGGGCGCGCAAGAGCGGCAGGGTGATGAAGTGGTCACCGCCGAAGGTGAGGCAGGTCTTGCCCGATTGCAAGAGCTTTAAGGTGTGGGCCTCAAGCGCCTGCGCCATAGCGGTGCTATCGCCTGATGGATAGACCAAGTCGCCGCAGTCGATGAAGCTTAAGACGTCCTTGAGGCAGAAATCCCATGGGTAGCGGCAATGCTCCCAGTCTAATTGGGCTGAGATGCCGCGGATGCCCTGCGGGCCAAAGCGGGTGCCCGAGCGCCCGGAGGTAGCCATATCAAAGGGGACGCCAGTGATGGCAATGTCGGCCTTGACGCTGTAGGGGTCAAAGCACAGTGGGGCGCGGCAAAAGCCGAAGGTGTTGGCGACCAAGGAGGTGTCTTCTTGGTGGCCGAGAGTTTGGTACTGGGACATTAGAGCTGATCCTCCTCAAGGTAGGTGTAGCCGTAGAGGCCGGACTTGAAGTCGTCGATCAGACGGCGCTGAATGGTCTCGTCGACGTCACTTTCGCGCACTTGACGGGTAAACTCGTTGAGCAGCTTGGATGGGTCGAGCTGGACGTATTGGAGCATGTCGGCCACGGTGTCGCCTTCGTCAGAGAGGCGTACCTGCACCTTGGCCTTGCCGTCGGCGCCTTCGTGGACATAGACGTCCACTGCCTCGGTGTCGCCTAAGAGGTTGTGCATATTGCCCAAGATCTCTTGGTAGGCACCGACCATAAAGAAGCCGATGTACGGCGGGTTGTCTTGGTCGTACTCCGGGAAAGGCATGGTCGAGGCGATGTCATCACCGTCCATATACTGGTCGATCGAGCCGTCCGAGTCGCAGGTGATGTCAAGCAAGACCGCGCGGCGCGTCATCGGCTTGTCGAGAAACTCAAGCGGCATCACTGGGAACAGCTGACCAATACCCCATGCATCCGGCAGCGATTGGAATAGCGAGAAGTTGACGTAGAGCTTGTCAGCCATACGCTCTTCTAACTCGTCGATCAGGACGCGGTGACTCTTATTGAGCGGATCTAACATGCGCTTTAACTCTGCGCAAATGCTCAGGTACATCTGCTCGGCGCTGGCGCGCTCTTTAAGCGAGTACTCGCCCACTAAGAAGCCGTGGTGGATGTCGTTGAGATCCATCTGGCTGTCATGGAGCCACTCGCGCAGCGAGCGGTGCTGCTTAGGCTCGTGCATCAGCTGCCACGTGCGCCACATCGACTGCAGCGGGCGCGGGGCGTCAGCCTCGGGCGCCTTAGGGGCGCAGAGCTCATTGACGCGCTCGACACCGATGACGTTGGAGACTAAGACCGTGTGGTAGGCGGTAGTGGCACGTCCCGACTCGGTGATGACAGTCGGCTCCTTTAAGCCATTTTCGCGGCAGGCATCGCCGATGGCCCAGATGATGTTGTTGGCATACTCGCCTAAGCCATAGTTGACCGAGCCATCCGACTGCGAGCGCGTGCCCTCATAGTCCACGCCGAGGCCGCCGCCGACATCAAAGCAGTCGATCTGGGCGCCGAGCTTGGAGAGCTCCACATAGAAGCGGGCTGACTCGCGTACGCCATTGGTGATGTCGCGGATGTTGGACATCTGCGATCCCAAGTGGAAGTGAATGAGCTGCAGGTAGCTGAGCTTATCCTCAGCCTTTAAGGTGTCGACCAGCTTGAGTACTTGGATCGCCGACAGGCCAAACTTAGACTTTTCGCCACCTGAGGCCTGCCACTTGCCCGAGCCTTGCGAGGCAAGGCGCGCGCGTACGCCTAGGCGCGGCGTCACGTGCAGCTTCTCGGCCTCCTCAAGCGCTAAGCGCAGCTCCGAGAGTTTCTCGATGACGATGTAGACCTTATGGCCCATCTTCTCGCCGTTTAAGGCCATGCGGATGTATTCGCGGTCTTTGTAGCCATTGCAGACGATGACGCTCTTGGTACGCCCGGCGTGGGCTAAGACCACCATGAGCTCGGCCTTCGAGCCGGCCTCAAGGCCCAAAGGCTCGCCACTTTGGGTTAAGGCCTCGATCACGCGGCGGTGCTGGTTGACCTTGATCGGGAATACTAAGAAGTAGCCGCCGGTGTAGCCGTAGTTTTCGCGGGCCTGGGCAAAGGCGCGGTTAATGGAACGTACGCGGTGGGGCAGCACCTGCGGGAAGCAAAAGAGCGCCGGGAGGCGCTGACCGCTTTGTTCCCGGGCGGCTACCAGCTCGGCTAAGTCGACGCGCGCATTGGGAACATCGGGATCAGGACAGACTTCCACATGGCCACGGTCATTGACCTCAAAGTAGCCATTACCCCACCAATCTACGTTGTAAACACTCATTAATGTGCTCTCCATGGCACATGGAAGCTTATTGCTAAGCTTGGGGGAGCCAACGATAGCCGTACGGCGCGGAAGGTCTGAGCTGCGCGACTGAGGCTATCAATGGAAGTTCGGCCACAGCGCGAACTTTGAGCGCATCATGCCAAAACCAAGCGCCGCTGACAAGGGTTTGCACCCGTTGCCATTGGCTTGCGGGTGGGCGGGGACGGCATCGGTTTTGCGCGGGCAAATGTGCGATAATGTGCCGTCACTTTGTTCACCCCTGAGGACATGGAAAGATGCAGGACTTGCGCGCGCGCATTACGGATTTTGACCAGAAGGTTGCCTATCTTAAGAGCACCATCACCAGCATTCAGGACTACCCGATCAAGGGCATCCTGTTTCGTGATATCACTTCGCTGTGCGAGGATAAGAAGGCCTTTGCCCTGACCATTGATATGCTCTATGAGCTGTTCAAGGATGCCAAGATCGATAAGGTGCTCTCCGGCGAAGCGCGCGGCTTTGTCTTCGGTGCGCCGCTTGCGGCCCGGCTTGGCGCAGGCTTTGTCATGGTACGTAAGCCGGGCAAGCTGCCACGGGCGACCTTAAAAGAGGAGTACGAGCTTGAGTACGGCACCAACGAGCTGTACATGCACGAGGACTCGGTCAAGCCCGGCGAGCGCGTCTTATGCGTCGATGACCTCCTTGCCACCGGTGGCACCATGGTCGCGATGTGCCGCTTAGCCCAGCGTGCAGGCGGTGAGGTGGTCAATTGCGCCTCCGTGATCGATTTGGTCGATCTGGGGGGCTGTGCTAAAATCAAGGACGCATGCGGGGTTGACAGCATCAGCCTGTTAGACTTCCCCGGTCACTAAGCGCAGCATGTCGGCCAAGCCGGAGCAAGTCGGCTTAGTCGTAGCGCGGACACAGAGTGCCAAAGGCGCTCAACCTACAGGGCAGCTTCGGCTGCCTTAGTTTACTCAAGCTGCCCCAGTTCACGGTAGAGCCTATAAGGAACCTCGGTCATGGCATTAGGTGGTGATAACTATCTGGCATTGGCACGTAAGTACCGGCCACAAGTCTTTGAGGATGTGGTGGGCCAAGAGCATGTGCTCAAGGCTTTAGCCCACTCCATCGACGCAGGACGGACGCACCATGCCTATCTTTTGACTGGTACCCGCGGTATCGGCAAAACCACCATTGCCCGTATCTTTGCCAAGGCCTTAGAGTGTGAGCAGGGCGTAAGTTCCCATCCGTGCGGTAAGTGCGACGCTTGCGTCAACATCACCAATGGCTCCTACCCCGACGTTATCGAGATCGACGCGGCCTCGCAGACCAAGGTCGATGACACCCGGCAGCTGCTTGAGAACACACAGTATCCGCCGATCAATGCGCGCTTTAAGATCTACATCATCGACGAGGTGCACATGCTCACCACGAGCAGCTTCAATGCGCTGCTCAAGACCTTAGAGGAGCCCCCGGCCTACGTTAAGTTCATCTTAGCGACCACCGACCCGCACAAGATTCCGACCACGGTGCTCTCGCGCTGCTTGCAGTTTCAGCTGCGCGCCTTAAACCTCGATGAGATTAGCGCTCAGCTGCAGAAGATCTGCGACAAAGAGCAGGTCAAGTATGAGCCTGAGGCCATCATGGCTTTGGCCCGTGCCGCGCGCGGCTCGATGCGTGATGCCTTGTCCTTATGCGATCAAGCCATCGCCTTAGGCCACGGCGAGCTCAGTGCTGTGAGCGTGCAGGGCATGTTAGGCACAGTGGGTGATGCCCTGATCACCGATATCTTAGAGCTGCTCGCCGATGGCCCAGCCGCCGCCGGGACTGACGCGGCCGGTAACAGCACCTTTGCCACGCTCTTAGATAAGATCCGCCATAAGGCCCCGAACTATAAGAGCCTGCTTGATGAACTCGTGATTGCCTTCCACGACTTGGCCTTATTCCAGCTCATCGGTGCGACCAAGCTCGAGGTCTTCTCCTTTAGCACCCAGATGCTCAGCACCTACGCCGGACGCATTGCCCCGCAGCAGGTGCAGTTGTACTATCAGATCATCTTAGAGGGCGTGCAGGAGTATCAGTACGCCGCCGATGGCCGCTCGGCCTTTGAGATGACCTTGCTGCGCTTACTGGCCTTCACCCCAGAAAAAAAAAAGTAGCCCTCTGGCGCGGTGAGGTCCGCAGCGCCCGCCGCAACTTGTTAAACGATTTGGTCGCGCAAGTGCGCCGCCAACCAGCCCAAGCTGCCGCCCCGCAGAGCGACTTTGACCTGAGGGCGGCCTTAGCCGACGTCCACAATCCAGCGGCACCTGCCCCCAGCCTGCTGCGCGGCTTAGCCGAAGGTGACATCGCCCAGCTCTTAGCGGCGATTAAGCAGGGCCCAGCCGCGGTTGAGGCTTGTCTCAATAGTCTCGGTAGCGCCTTGGGCCTGTCGCAGGAGCAGCGACACACCATCGATCAGCTGGCGCAGACTTTAGCGCGTGGCCAAAACGCCTTAGTCCAAGCCCAAACGGCCCTCTCTCAGGCGCAGCTCAACCACAGCAAGGCCACCCGTGCCCTGAGCGCCGCACAACAACGACGCGGCCTGCCGAGCACGCCGGTCACCAGCGCCATTTGTGACCCAAAGCCCTCCGCTGTCGAGCAAGCCCAGCCCCAATGGGCCCAATTTCCGACCCAAACCATTTTGCCCGGGGGCGAAGGCCCGCGCGGGGGCTTTGGTGAGGGCTTTAGCGCCCCCTCGCTCCCAGAGCGCGTCGCCCAAGCTGCCTTAGCCTCGCAGCAAGCGGCGCAGCAAACGGCGCAGTCCGCTGCCCCAGCGACGCCTCCGGCTCCCGCTGCGCCTGCTCAGCCCGCGGCTGCGGCGAGCGCGACCTCGGACTTTTTAAAGAAGGTCGATCACGAGAGTAAGTTTGACTTCTCGCAGCAGCAACAAGATCTGGCCGCCATTCGCGCCGGAGCGGTGGGCTTTGATACCCAAGTCTTGGACTTAGCCCAAGTCGATGAGGGCGAGCAAGAGCGCCAGCGCGCTGATGATGCGGCCTCACAGGTCATCATGGATACGCTGCCGCAGCTGCGTACGTACTTTCAAGAGCTCGACACCGCCGCTAAGAACGTCGAAAAGCAGCTCACGCCCGCCGCTGCCGGTAAGGGCGCGGACTACGCCACCGACATCCTCTCGGCGGTCGCAGGCATTCGTAAGGCCAAGAGCGATCTTGCGGCAGGCATTAAGCCGGGCGCGGCTGACTCAGGCAGCGCGGCTGACTCAGGGAGCGCGGCTCCGGCCGAGGACAGCTTTAGCTTGAGCCAGCAGGGCAGTACCGGCTTTGATGTCAATGACCCGCGCCACTTAGGCGCGCAGCTGGTGGGCTCGGTATCCTTAGCGGCCCATGAGAGTGCCGCCGCCCCGGGCGGAAGCTTTGAGCTGCCGACCACTAGCGCCACCAGCGCTACGCCTTCTACCGTACCGGTTGCGCCTAACCCGGAGCCTGCGGTGCATCCTGAGCCCATGACTGAGCTGCCTGCGTCTGGTAGCAGTGCGCCGGATGCCATCTTGGCGCAGGCCCAAGCGGTAGCGGGTTCGACTACGGATCTGGCGGTGCCGGTGGCGCCGGAGACGCCGCGGGTCTTGAGTACCGAGGTCAATCGCTCGCTGCAGTCAATGGTGTCATCGCTCCAAGCGGCCGAAGGCCACAGCGCCGATGATCTCAGCATCGACGATATCATGGGCTCCAACTTAGGCTCGGAGAGCTTAAGCGAGCTCACCCCGGTCGCGACGGCCCAAGTGAGTGCTACGCCGACACGCGCACCGAGCGTTGATGGCGCGGCCAGCACCGAGCTCAAGCCTGATTTGCCGCCGTGGGACTTGCATACGCCGACTCCCAAGGAGCAGCCTGCCACTCCCAGCGTCAGCGCCATTGCCTTAGCGCCACAGGCAGAGCTCACGCCGCAAAATGCCACGGCTGTGGCCGCTCCGGCGGCGACGCCTAGTGCGCCGCAGGCGGCGGGCTCAGCTGAGGTCAGCGTGGTGGGCTCGGCCCAAGATCAACTCTTGCTGCAGCCGCAGGGGGCTAAGGTCAAGGTCGACGGCAGCGTCGACCGGTCGGCCGCAGAGGCCGCCCAGAAAGCGGAGCTGCGCCGTGCCGCCCAAGACCTTGAGGCGCTTGACCAGCGCACCAGCCAGCGGGGCCTTACCGACGAAGAGCGCCATGCCCAGCAGCAAAAGGTGACTTCCGCGGCCTTCGATGTGCTCTCGACTTTTGGTCAAAAGCTCGAGAAAGATCTTGAGCTGACGCAGAACCTTGGGCCTTCGCCATGGGATGAGCTCTACAGCGTCCAAGTTTTGAGCATCGACAACCATGACTTTAAGGTCAAGCATCCGAAGCTTGAGAAGCTGCAGCGCGTTAGCGAGCATAATATGCTGGTGTCAACTGACAGCGCCCCGAGCCCCGAGCGCAGCAATACCATTGGCTTTGCCAAGGAAGTTGGTGAGACTTGGCCACAGCAGGGCTCTGAGGCGATTATCGCGCGCCTGCAAAACGAGCTGCCGCAAGAGCGTGCCGAGAAGGCCCAAGCCGAGCAGCAAGCGGCCGCCTTCAATGAGCTGTTGCAACAGCAGATCGCCCAAGGCTTAGTCCATGCCGGTGATAGTGCTGAATTGCAGGCCATCCTTGCTGAGCGCAATCAGAGCTTGGCCGCTGCCGTGCCGCCAGCTCCGACTGCGCCTGCTCAGTCGGCCGCGCCTGCTCAGCCGACCGCGACTTCGGCCTCGGCGACACCTGCTCCGGCCCAGCCAGCTGCCGCTTCAGTAGCTGCTCCCCAAGCCCCAGTGCCACCGCAGGACGTGGTACCGCCATATGAGGTAGTAGCGCCTTCGGTGGCGCAGCCAGTGGCTCCGCAGGCGCCGGTCGCCTCAGTAGCCGCTCCGCAGGTTCAGCCGATTACTGCTCCGCAAGCTCCAATGCCGCCGCAGGACGTGGTACCGCCATATGAGGTCGTGGCGCCGACTGATTTTGGCCCGGCACCGGACTATATCACCGAGGCTGACGACTATCTGGATGCGGCGAGCATGGGCTCGTATGTGGCGGTGGATAGCGATAGTGGCGATGACGATGATGACATCAACGATGTCGACTTCGGGCAGGCGGGCGTGGCCGCGGGCATGGCGGCCGATCCGGAGCTGCCGCCGGTTGATATCGATCAGGCGGCCTTGGCTTTAAGCGAGTATGAACCGGCCGCGCCTGAGCCTGAGGTGCAAATGCCGGTGGCGCAAGGCGCCCATGGCGTGGTGCCGGGACGGCGCCGGGTGACGCCTGATGATTTTCTTGAGCAGGTGGCTAAAGAAGATCCATGGTATCAGCTGCTGTTGCAGGTATTCCCTGATCGCGGGCCGATCTACGCCACGCTCACGGGCGTGGAACGCCTCATCGACCCGAACGATCCTAATCACTGGCTTCTGCGCATCGACCGCAATGTCGATCTGAGCTTTATCGATCCTGACTTCTGGAATAATGTGCAGCGGCTCTTAGAGCAGCACCTGCACACCAAGTTGCACCTTGAGGTGCAGCCTTTGGAGATGACGCCGAACGGCGCGCCGTCGCAGCGGGCGCTCATCAAGCAGCACGAGGCGCTCGTCCATGCACGCGAGGACGTCAAGAAGATCAAGCAACTGAGCTCCTTGTTCAAGGTCATGGGCGAAAACTGGGATCAAGTTGGCATCGAGCTCTACCATCGCACCGAGGGCTAAGCGGCTGCAGCCGCGCCGCTGCGCCCAAGTAGGGCGCTGTGGGGCGCGGGCGGCCGGGACTTTTATTGGCAAGTGAGATAGCGCAAGTTCGTGGCGCATGCTTACCCGCCGCTGCCGCTTTTGCGGTACGATATAAAGCCCAAAGCAGCGTGCTGAAGCCTAGGGCAAACGCAGGTGCTGCGCTCCGGTGGCGTGGTGCGGGCAGCGTCGTGCCTACGGTGCGGTGCTTTGAGGTTTGCGATTTGTGTTGGTGTCTTAGGACACGGAGCATCAGCCTCGGGGCTGATCGGGGGCTTGGGCCGTCCGGTGTGGTGGCGACTTGAGCACTACCATTGTGGAGTTGATATGAGTTTTAATATCCCGCGCGTGCCGGCAAAACGCGTTGTCATCGTCGGCGGTGGTTTCGGTGGTCTGAAGCTTTGCTCGGCCTTGGCACATAACCCGGACTTCCAGGTCGTGCTCATCGATAAGAACAATTTCCACCAGTTCCCGCCTTTGATTTACCAAGTGGCCACGGCCGGTCTGCAGGTAAACTCCATTACCTTCCCGTTCCGTAAGATGTTCGCAGGTAAGCACACGCCAGTCGAGAAGTGGACTTTGTTTGGCAAGAAGACCGATGCCAACAACGTCTATTTCCGCATGTGCGAGCTGCGCGCGGTCTACCCTAAGGAGCGTTACATCCAGACCTCCATCGGTAAGCTCGACTACGACTACTTGGTCTTAGCCACCGGCACAACGACCAACTACTTTGGCAACAAGAAGATTCAAGACGAGTCGATGCCGATGAAGACCATCGACGAGGCGATGGGCCTGCGTAACGCCCTGCTTGAGACCTTTGAGCGTGCCAACACCTGCGCCACCGAAGAAGAGCGTGCCGAGCTCTTAAACATTGTCATCGTGGGCGGTGGCCCAACCGGCGTAGAGATCGCCGGTGCCTT
Organism: uncultured Anaerobiospirillum sp.; assembly: GCA_944389615.1. Classification (GTDB taxonomy): domain Bacteria; phylum Pseudomonadota; class Gammaproteobacteria; order Enterobacterales; family Succinivibrionaceae; genus Anaerobiospirillum. The sequence goes on from CALXNA010000001.1 coordinate 130,624, forward strand.
GGCCGAAATGCGTGAGCACGTCCTGCCTAAGGACTATCCAAGCTTAGATCATAAGCTCATGAACATCCACTTGGTGCAAGGCGCCGACCGCTTGTTGCCGGGCATGAGCCAAACGGCCTCGGCAACGGCCTTAAAGTACCTGCAGCAGATGGGCGTGAGCGTCGAGCTCCAGGCCATCGTCACCGACTATGATGACCACTCAGTCAAGCTCCGTGATGGTCGCAGCTTTAAGTCCCAGACCATCATCTGGGTGTGCGGCGTCACCGGCCGTCGTATCAAGGGCATGCCTGACAGCAGCTATGGCCCAGGCAATCGCTTCGTGGTTGATAACTTCAACAAGGTCGAAGGCTGCGGCGTTGACAATATCTTCGCCATCGGCGATATCGCCTTGATGCGCACCCACGCCTATCCTAATGGCCACCCGCAGATGGCACAGGCGGCCATTCAGCAAGGCAAGAACCTAGCTGAGAACTTCGTGCGCAAGGAGCAGGGCAAGCCGCTCAAGCGCTTTGAGTACCGCAACTTAGGCTCGATGGCCACCATCGGCCGTAACAAGGCCGTAGCCGACATCGCGGGCATGAACTTAACCGGCATCGTCGCTTGGTTCATGTGGATGGGCGTGCACCTGATGTCGATCTTAGGCGTCAAAAACAAGGCTACTACCTTGCTCGACTGGGCTTGGTCGTACTTAACCTACGACCGTTCGGCCCGCATCATCGTCTCGGGCAAGATGCCGCGCGTCATCATGCAGCGTAATTACGAGGTCTCGCAGCGCCACTGGGGCGAGTCCGACGAGGAGCAGGTAGCTGAGGCCAAGCGCATCGTCCAGAGCCAGCACTACGACGAGAAGGCCAAGACCGTCGCCGATCAGGCCAAGGTCGCGCTCGCCAGCGCCGCTCTGAGCAAGGCCGACCTCGCCTTGGCCCGCGCCATGGCCGCCATGGCCCCAAAGGCCGCGGAGCCCCCGGCTGAGCCTGCCAAGGCTGAGCCAGCTCCGGCCGAGCCTGCTAAGGCTGAGTCAGCTCCGGCTGAGCCAGTAAAGGCCGAAGAGCCTAAGGCTGAGGAGCCAAAGGCCGAACCAAAGGTAGAGGCTAAGGCCGAGCCGAAGGCGGAGAAGGCTAAGGCCGCTCCTAAGGCCGAGGCTGCAGCGGCCGCGGCTGAGCCTGTCAATGTAAAGTCAGATGAGGGCAAGGCGAAGGCTCCGCGCAAGCGCGCGGCTAGCACGCGCTCTAAGAAAAGCGCCAGTGCCCAATAGGTGCACGGTGGTGCGCTAACTTTTACGGGCTCAGGTCGCTTTTGGCTTGGGCCCAATTTTTTAGGTGCAAAGGCCGTCCAGCCTGAGCCGTGGCGCACTTATTGCTAAACGTCCCAAAGGTTTGCAGTCTGCCTGTGAGGATAGGTGGGCGAGCACCGTCAGGTGCGCCATACCCGCTGGGGTATTATGAGTTTTGAGATGGGAGGCGTCGCTTCCCTTGTCATGGACTGAAGTGACAAGGCAGGTTATCTGCTATGTTGCCGCAGCTCCTGACCTTGGTTTTATGGCTTTAGATGGCACTGCCGACCAGAGTCCTAGGAGGGCAGTGACGATGGGCTTTGCGTGCTGGCGCCTGAGCACCGAGCTTGTCCATCTAGCGCAGCCTTGAGGTAGAGTGGGACTAGCTCCCAATCTTGGAGAGATCAGCGTGGCGTACAACAATCAAGCCGAGGCCCCACAGGAGCAAAAGCCTGCGCCACAGCCTATACGTAGCATGTTGATGACGACGATTCCGTACTGGAATAGTCAGAGTCAAGCATTCTATTATGAGCTGGCCTTTGTCACGATTGATCGCAAAACGCGGATCACGCCTGAGCACACCCATGAGGTCTTAGGCAAATACCTGATCCAAGAGAACCTCGATAAGTACGTCGGTCCGAAGGCCGGTGTCGCCATCAACGTCCAGTTCTCAGACGCCTTCTTAGACTTCCGCCACGACATCAACTACAGCCGCATGCTGGTGCGCCTGCCGAGCAATCAGCCTGTGACGCCGACCATCTTGCAGCAGATGCGCGAGATGTCCTCGTTTGGTATGTCCTTTGCGACCGACCTTGAGACCATGATCCGCGAGAAGTGGCTCGAGCAGCTGCCGCGCTTTGACTATGTCGTGCTTGACCTGCATGCGCCGACTATTGCTAAGGACATCAGCGCCGTCCAGAGCTTAAAGCAGATCCAGCCGCGCCTTAAGATGATCATCTCCAATGTGCAAAGCCAAAAGGAGATGCGCGTGGCCTTCTCGCTTGGCGCCAGCCTCGTCTCGGGCAAGGGCAAGTTCAATCCGCTGCCGGTGTGCTTGCTCAAGCCGCCGTACAACGCCTCAACGAAGGAGCTCTTCTTAGAGCAGCGCCAGATCTGCCTTCTGATGAGTTTCATGTGCGCGCCGCGCCCGAACATCCAGCAGATCAACCTGCTCCTGCGCTCAAGCTTTAAGATGTGGCAGACCTTCAACGTCTTAGCCAAGAGCGTTGACACCACCGTTTTCTTCTCCTTCCGCTCGATGGAAGATATCGTCAAGCACTTCGGTGGTCATGGCGCGCGCAATCTGATTGCCTTAGGCTTGGCCTCGATTCAGTACGATCTGTACAACCGCGCCACCAACTTAAACGGCGACCAACTGGTCGACTACTTCCGTCGTCTTCTGACTAACGCCATCTTCATTGAGTCGGTGTGCAAGATGTACCCATACTTCGCACCGTGCCGCGATCTCATCTTTGAGTTCGTGATCTTCCATGGCCTTGAGGCCATGGTGGTACATCGTCCGGACAAGATGTTCCGCATCACCCAAGACTTGATCAAGCCGCGCTGCCGCTTCATCCGCGTGCTGCAAGACCTCATCATCTTGGGCGATAGCATCGACTATCTGCACTTCCCTAACATCCGCGGCGTGTGCCAGCGCTACAAGCTCAATGACCTGCGCGTCATCTACCTGCACGAGCAGGCCGGCGTCAAGGCCATGAAGTATCTCCACGACATGAAGATCCTGCGCTAAGCGCCCCGGCGCTCGCGCGGCCGCGCCATGGCGCGGCCGCGCGAGCCAGCCGCGCATTGGGCGCGCGCTCTGCGCGCAGCCAGCGCCTGCGGTGCCGCCTGCGGCGCCAGATGCGACCAAGGCCCAGAGCGAGTGCGGTGGGCCTTGGTGCTAATGGACGGGGAGCTTGGCTTTATTCCCAGCCGCTGCCTTCGTCCTCAGACTCGCCCGAGCTTAACTTCATGGCATTCCAAATGCGATTATGGACGTTGGTTTGACCGGCCGTTGGGGACTTCGGGAAGTAGGCGGTCTTGAGCTTCTCTGGGGTGAGATTGACGCTGGTGTTGGCCTTTAAGGCGTCATCGAGGCGCTCAATAGCAGGCGTAACCGGCAGGATGTAGCGCGTCTCCTTGGAGACCGAGGATGCGACCTCCGGATCCATCAGGTAGTTGACCCACTTGTGAGCGTTGGCGACGTTCTTGACGTCCTGCGGGATAATCCAGCAGTCAAACCACAAAAGGGAGCCCTCCTTAGGGAATACGTACTCGATGTCGTACGGGCGCTTGGCAGCAGCGGCGCGATCCTTAGCTTGCAGGATGTCGCCGGAGTAGCCGATGGCCACGCAGATGTCGCCTGAGGCTAAGTCGTTGATGTAACGGCTCGAGTGGAAGTAGGCGACGTTCTTGGCGAGCTCGTTGAGCACCTGTTGGGCCTCAGCGTAGTCGCTGCGCTTCTCGCTTTGCGGATCCTTGCCTAAGTAGTGCTGTACCGTCGAGATGACTTCGATCGGCGAGTCTAAGACGGCGATGCCACATTGCTTGAGCTTCTTGGCGTTCTCAGGCTTAAAGAGCAGATCCCAGCTGTCGACCTTGAAGTCAGGGCCGAAGATCTCCTTGATCTTCTCGGTGTTGTAGCCGATGCCGACCGAAATCTCGGTGTAAGGGATGGCGTACTGATTGCCCTCATCTAAGGTGGCAAGCAGCGCCATGCGCTCGGGGTCAAGGCTCTCGTAGTTCGAGAGCTGGCTCTTATCAAACTTGCTTAAGGCACCGGCTGCCGCCAAGCGTGGCACATAGTACGAGGTCATCATGATGGCATCAAAGCCGGTCGAACCTGAGAGCAGGCGCGCTTCTACCATCTCGTTGGAGTCAAACAGAACGTAGTTGATGTCGACTCCCGTGTCCTTTTTGAAGTTATCGACCGTATCAGCGGCGATGTAGTCACTCCAGTTCCAGACGTTGACCTTGTTGTCATCGGCGGCGTAGGCGGCGCTGAGGCTGGCAGTTAAGGCACTTAAGCCTACGGCTTGGAGCGTGCGCTTGATACGAACGGTGTTGGTGCGACCCATAGTCGTTACCCTCATGAAAGTCCCGGGGCGTAGCCCTTAACCTAGGTGGCAGCACCGGGAAGTAACCCCTAAACTGATGAGCTCAGCTGACACGGTCTGAGCCATCGCGGATTGCGCTCAAAAGCTTGGGCGCTATTGTAACAGCACTGAAAAGTAATGGGGATAAACTTGCACGATTTGGCGCGCCTTGCCCCATAACTGTAGCGGGGGCTGATGCGGGGCAAAGGCCCAGAGGTGGGGGCCTTTGGGGCGGGCATTGGGCAGGCCGTGGAGCGGCCTTGAGTGGGCCTTGGGCAGGGCTTGGTGGGTCGTTAGGCGTTGGCAAAGCCCGGCAGCTCGTCGGGGAGGTCTTGGGAGATGATCTCGCCGATGATGTTCTTGAAGACTTCGACCAGCTCGGGGTTGAAGACGCCGCACTGATTGGTGCAGATCATCTCCAAGGCCACGTCGTGGCTAAAGGCCTTCTTGTAGCAGCGCTCTTGGGTGAGCGCGTCATAGACGTCGGCAATGCCCACGACCTGCGCCCAAATCGAGAGCTCATCGCCCTTTAAGCCCTCAGGGTAGCCGCGGCCATCGTAGCGCTCGTGGTGGTGCAGGCAGATGTCGTAGGCGTACTTTAAGATCTGCGAGCTCTCAAGGCCAATGCGCTCGATGAGCTCGGCACCGCGCACGGTGTGGGTCTTAATGCGCTCAAACTCTTCCTTGGTTAGGCGTCCCGGCTTGTTTAAGATGGCATCAGGGATGGCAATCTTGCCGATGTCGTGGAGGATGGAGGCGTAAGCGATGTTGTCGATGTCTTCGTTGGTGAGCTGGGCGCACTCGTGGAACTTGAGCTCACGCAGCTTGTGGAGCAGGCGATAGGTGATGTTGCGGATGGACAGGACATGTTTGCCCGTCTCGCCTGAGCGGAACTCAATGGATAGGGCGAGCACCGAGATGACCTTGACGTTGATGTCGGCAAACTCGCGGTTCTTGCGCGCCAGCTCGCGCTCTTGGAGCAGGTTCTTGTACTCAAGGGAACGGTGGATCTTGTACAGTTCGATCTGGGAGTTAACGCGCTTGGCTAAGAAGATAGGGTTGAACGGCTTCTCGATGATGTCGGCAATCTGGTAGTCGAAGGCTTCAATCTGCTGGTCTTTGTCTTCGGCCGTGATGAGGAAGATCGGCACGCAGTTGAGCAGATTGTTCTCGCGGATGCGCTCGAGGTAGCCGTAGCCATCCATGATCGGCATGGTGATGTCAAGCAGGACAGCGACGATCTCGTCTTGGTGTTCTTGGGTGTAGTTAAAAGCGTCAAGACCATTGCCGCACAGGACAGTCTTGTAATCCTTCTGAAAAATGCAATCGAGGATCTCTCGATTCATTTCGATGTCATCCACGATAAGAATGGCATTCTTCTGATCTTGAATGTCCATCACCCCTCCACATGGAACAGAACCACTTTGCGCTAACTCACCATGTACCTTACGGCTGAGACCGACGTAAGATTGCTGTGTTTGTGTTTAACCTCGGAGGTCACCTCGCAAGGTTAAGCCCTCAATTATGTCAGAAATATCACGGATGAGGCAACTACTTTGCCTTAGCCCGTGTCTGCTTTGCCATGGCCCGGTCTGCCGGGCGCACGCAGTCTCCGCCGTCGTTTGACCCTTTAGGTCAAAGAGTGTACTCAGTCAGTGAGCTTGAAGCCAAGAGACAAGGGAAGGTCGGCGTCGCCTTGCTTTCCTGTCTCAAATACGGTTGCGTCCACGCCGTCAGGACACCACTCCTCACAGCCACACCATTAAGCAAGCGTCAGGGGGCCGCAGTCAAGCTGCTGGCACGTCCTGCGCCCTGCTCTTCAACTAGGACTACATCTGGGCCCACCGGGCTCACAGTTGTCACCATATTGCATATTGCCCAAGTATCTAGCGCTTTGCCCTCAAAGTAAAGCAAAATCTGCCATTTTTTCCTCAGCGCTGGCGCTTTTTTCGTAGCCGGGGGCTCATTGCCGCAAAATCGCGCCGCGCCTGCCGCTGCCGACCCCGGAAGCGCTTATTTTGCTTCCGCGCCTTAGACGAACAGACCAGCCGCAGCTGGTCTGTGAGAAAGCGAAGGTACTGGTCTTAGTCCAGCTGCGCGAGGGCGGCGCGGACGGCCTGTACCTTCGGGTCGACAGCCGCGCACAGCTCTAAGGCCTGAGCCTCGTCGCCTGCGCGTACTGCTTGGACGATGGCATGGAAGTCGTTGAACAGGGTGGTCAAGCCCAGATTGCCGGTCACGCCCTTTAAGGTGTGGGCATTGTTCTCAATGCCCTTGAGGTCATGGGCCGCGATGCTCGCCTGGAGCGCGTCGTAGGTGGGCTCGGAGACAAAGCGCTTTAAGTACTTGATGTACATCGGCTCGAAGTTCGAGAAGCGCGCCAGCGATTCGGTGATGTTGATGTCGATAACAGCAGGTAAGTCTTGTAGTTTCATAGCAATCTCCAGCCCCTTGTGGGATCAGTCTAGGGTAATAGAGCCAGCTTAGATTTGGCTTAGCTACCATCACCTTAGACCTCAGCGGCGCTTATGATAGCCCAAATTACCGCCTCTGGCGCAAGATTTATCTACCACCCCGCGTCGCAGGCGCGTCCGGCGCGCCCAGCTACTTAAGGGGCGCCTGGCTATTTGTGACGCAGCTCTTGAGCTACGCGGTCGAGCTCGGAGCGCACACTGATGGCGCTGCGCTTGGGGCGCTTGCTCAGGTAGCTGCCCAGCTTGGAGCTCTTAACCCGGCGCTCGGGGTTAACCGTGCCATCCTCGCGCTGCGCAGAGGCGGTCGCCGCGGACACCGACGCAGTCGCCGTTGATACCGATGCGCTCGCTGCAGATACTGACGCAGTCGCTGCGCTCACCCCTTCGTTGACTACGGTGCGGGCGATCACCGTGGCACTGGCGGCCGCCTCCTCTGCTGAGCCATGCTCAGAGCCGCCCATGTCATCTTGGGCCATCTCCTGCACTACTTGCTGGAGCGTGGCCGGAGCAGGCGTGCTCGCTTCGGCCTCAGGCTCGGGAGCGCTAGGCTCCGGAGCGCAAAGCTCCGGGCTTGGAACCGTGCTTTCGGACGTCGCGCTTGCGGACGTCGTGCTTGCGGACGTCGCGCTTGCGGACGCAGTGGGGGCAGCGCTTTCCGGGGCGCTCTCTGGTGTGGCGTTCTTTGGCTGCTCTGGGGCGCCCAGGGTTGGGCGGGCCGAAGTGGATTCAGCGCTCGGAGCTACGTCAGTTAGGGCGTCAGCCTCGGGGCTGGTTACAGTGTTGGACTGCACCGAAGGCAGATCGGGGTTGGGTTGCGCGTTGTGGGCTTGGTTGAACTCGCGGTGGGCGAGGAACTCCTTGAGGTCGGCGCGATTGCCGATGACCTTGGCTAAGACATGCTCTAAGACGGTGAAGTCGAGCGGCTTGGAGACGTGGGCGTTCATGCCCGCGTTTTGGGTCGCGGCAATGTCCTCGGAGAAGGCGTTGGCGGTGCAGGCGATGATTGGGATGGTCTTGGCGTCGGCGCGACCGCTCGCGCGAATCGTGGCCGAGGCCTCGCAGCCATCCATCTTTGGCATGCGCATGTCCATCAAGATAGCGTCGAAGGTAAACTCTGGGCTGGTGGTGAAGAGGTCGACCGCTTGCAGACCGTCCCAAGCGCAGGTGAGCTTGACGCCCTTCATGCTCAAGATGTCGCAAGCAATCTCCATATTGAGCTGATTGTCTTCAACGATGAGCAGGTTGAGCCCCTCAAGGCTAAAGTGCTCGATAAAGTCGGCCGTCAGATCGCGCTTCGGCTCCTTAACTGGGGTAGGTTCTACCGGAGTGCTCGCTTCGGTTGGGGCGGCTTCATTGTTGTCAAGGTCGCCAAATAGGGCGCTATCGTCGCCCTTGCGCTCTTGCAGCTGCTTTTGCACTTCTTGGGCGGTCTCATCGTCGGCAAGGCGCAACGGCAAGTTGATGGTGAAGGTGGTGCCGACATTGATGGCGGACTTGACCTTGATATCGCCGCCCATGATGTTGACCACGTTCTTGACGATCGACATACCAAGGCCGGTGCCTTGTGCTGAGGTCAGGCGCAGCTCACGGGCGTATGGGTTAAAGAGCTTCTTTAAGAACTCCTTGTCCATGCCGATGCCGGTGTCGGAGACCTCGATCATAAAGGACGGCTTGTGCAAGTGCGTCATCTCGCGGACGTGGACGTTGACGACACAGCCGGGATGCGAGTACTTGAGCGAGTTGGAGACGAGGTTGTTTAAGATTTGGCGGATCTTGGCGGCGTCACCGATCACCACTTGGTGGGTGACGTCAAAGAAAAGGTTGACCTTCTTGCCTTGCTGCTGAGCGTTGACCTTGAAGACGTCGATATTCTCCTTGACCTCGTGGATGATGTTAAACGGGGCTAAGGTCAGCTTGCTCTCCATCTGCGGGCGCGCCACCTCCAAGATGTCATCGACCAAGGCGAGGAGCTGATGGCTCGCGGTCGTCATCTTCTTGAAGACGTACGGCAGCATATCAATGTCCGAGCGCTTGAGATGGTTCATGCCGATCTGGCATAGGCCGATGATGCCGTTTAATGGGGTACGCATGTCGTGGGACATGTTGGCGAAGAAGACGTTCTTGGACTCCTCATTCTTCTTAGCCGACTCCAAGGCGTCAGTTAAGAGCTGATGCTCTTCGAGCTCGGTGATCTTCTCCTCGTCGATGAGCTTAAAGCAGATGATCGACTCGTCAAGATCGAGGCTCTCGTCGAACAGGATGCGGGCGTTGAACCAGCGGTAGCGGTTCTCGTTGTTAAGCTTGAGTTGGTAGTCGTGGCCGAAGTCGCGGATCGAGAGGCTCGCGAGGTTGCGCAGGTGGTTTAAGGAGAAGTTTTTGTAGAAATTATTCCAGCTCTCGGGCAGCACAAAGTCCGAGAAGACTGAGATCAAGTCGTCAAAGCTGTTGCGCGAGGCAAGGCGCAGGCGCATCATGTCGGGCGCCTTGAGCGTGGTGAAGGTGCCGAGCTTGAAGTTGATGCGCAAGATGATCTGATAGGAGTTGCCCAGTACCTTCAAGGCCTCGTTGGTGGTCTCAATCTGCGAGGATAAGTGGTACTCGCGCCAGACCATCCAGACCTCGATGATGATGAAACTGACCACCATGAGCAAGAAGAGGTTGGAGACCATGTGGTAGTTGAAGAGCACATCCGAGTAGAGGGTGGTGGCGATGGTGTACCAGCCGGTGCTGGGGTTATAGGTGGTGAAGATGTTGCGCTTCTCGCCGATGAGGTCGGTGATGAGCTCCAAGGACTCGTCGTTGTAGCTGCGGTTGCGCACCAGCTTGTCAAAGAAGGTGTTGACGTGGCGCTGGATCTGGGCGTAGTTGGCGTTAAACGGCGTGTAGTAGAGGATCACCGTGCCCTTGTTGTCGACGAGGTAGAAGCAGTAGTTATCAGGCACGAGCGAGGCGAAGGTCGAGCTTTGCGAGGCGCTCTCAAGGTAGAGGTCGATGGCGATGACGTCATCGCTATCGCCGATGCGCGCCGAGACCGTGGTGATGACGGTATTGGTAAAGATGTCGGTATAAGGGTCTAAGATCACGGCGCGGCCGCGGTCAGCAGTCATGGCGGCCTTGTACCAAGGGCGGGCTTCGGTCACTAAGAAGGCATCGCCATCCCAGTAGGTCGGCGAGACGATATGGCCATTGATCGAGGCGTAGATATCTATGCGCATATCGGTTTGCTTTTTGCGCAGCTCCTCTTCGGTCTGCTTCATCCACAGGTCGAAGGCGACGGCGCCGCCATCGGGATCTTTGGCGTGATCTTGCAGGAAGATGTCAGCATAGTGCGCCAAGAGCTCGACAAACTGACATTGCTTTTGAAACTCAAACTGCAGCGACGAGTCAAGGCGCTGCGCTACCTCGTGGCCTAAGGCATTGGAGTTTGACAGGATGTTCTCACGCATCAGGTAGAGCGAGGCGACCGAGAACACGGAGAAGATCATGAAGAGGATGGTGCCGTAGGAAAAGATAAGCTTCTTAGCCTTGCGCGTGCGCGAGCGCATTTTGGTAATCGCAGAGCTTTTCGCTGAAGTCTTAAACATTCAAACCTTTCCTACCCGTACCTGGTGACCCGTACTGGGGCTAAGCTCCGTGCAGTCGCTGCAAGGTGACCTAACCTTTAGCACCAGGCTAAAGCGCAGGGTGCCAAGGCCTGCGGCACTTTTAACCCAACCCATATCGAGCCACGAAGGGCGCGGCTCAAACTCACCTTAGCTTCAACAAAGAAGGCCAAGGTCGCGTCCTGCAAAACTTTTGCAAAGCGCTGCAAACGCGCTCACGCTGCGTCCCGCTATGACCCTAATTGGGGCATCATATCAGGCTTTGGCCCGGGTAAGCGCACTTAAGGCGCAATGTGTTAACTAATCTCCAATAATTGCGCTCAAGATGTGACTCACTCCACCAAAGTGCACCCTCCGCGGCCGCTTGCCGCCGCCTGCGGCAGCGTCCCGCCGGGGCGTCGTCTGCGCTCTCCGCCGCGCCTGCCGCTGGGACAGATGTTGTGTCCGCTGTTGAGGCAGATGTTGTGTCCGCTGTTGAGGCAGATGTTGTGTCCACCGTTGGTGGCAGATGTTGTGTCCACCGCTGGGGCAGATGCTTGGCGCTGCGGCTCAGCTGCGGAGATTATAGCACCGCCCATCGCAAGCATTCGGGGGTGCCTTGGCAGAGCGCAGGGCGCGTGGCCTGCCCTTGGTTTTGTCGCCATCATTGTCATGCCTTGTCCGATCTTTGCAGTGCGCTCCCCGAATTTTCTGACCAAGTTAACGCCCCGGGCGCGGTTCTATCGCTTTTGGAGCGCCTTTTGCCTAAAATGGAGAGGCATTCACCCCAAAATCGCGCTTGGGGGTAGGCAGGAGGGGCGCAATTGAAGATTTGTGACAGCCCAAGGCAAAGCACAGACAAGGAAGGCTCGGTGAGCGGCGCAGCTGCGCCTGCGGCAGCGCTCGCACCCGCGGCGGAGGTTGTGGCTACGCCTGAGGACACGGCGCTGACTTTGACCATTGCCAACCATAAGGGAGGGGTGGGCAAGAGCTCGACCGCGCTGAACTTGGCTTGCGCTTTCAGCGGTACTGGGCGCAAAGTCCTGCTCATTGACTTAGACCCGCAGGGCTCCTTAACCGTCTCCTTAATGCGCACGCGCCCGCTCTCGGTGATCAGCGTGGGCAATGCCTTAATCCAAGGCAGCTCCTTGGTGCCCTGCCTTAGGCCTTACCCCAAGGGCCGCTTTGATCTCCTTCCGGCCAACGACGACCTCATGGCCTTTTGCGTCTATCAGCACGACGCCCCCGATAAGGAGCTGCGCCTTAAGCAGGCGCTTGAGCCCTTACGCACGCTCTACGATTACATCATCATCGACTGCCCTCCGGCCCTCAATCTCTTGACCATCAATGCCCTGTGCGCCGCCGATGAGCTCTTGGTGCCCAGCACCTGCCAATTCTTAGCGGTCGAGGGCCTGCGCTCCTTGCTGCACCTCTTTGAGGAGCTCAAGCAGCAGGGCAAGAGTCAGGTGCACTTTATGGGCATTGTGCGCACCATCTTCGATGCCAATGAGCCGATCTCCCGTAAGATCAGCGCTGACCTCAAGCGCAGCTTCGGCCCGCAGCTTTTGACCACCATCATCCCGTACTCGACCCACATCAGCGAGTCACCGGCCTTAGGCCGCCCCGTCATTCTCTACGACAAGAGCTGCTTCGGCTCCAAGGCCTACCTCAGCCTCGCCGGGGAAATCCTAGCGCGCCTGCGCAGCGCCCGCGCCGCTGCGCAAGCGGCAGCGGCGGCCGCCCCTGCCGCAACGCTTGCTGGCGCCTCAACAGCAACCGCCGATCCAGCCGTGACCACATTAGCCGCCGAGCTGAACGTAACTGAACCCGCCTCGCTGGCTGCAACGCCGGAGCAGATTGCTGAGCCTGAGGCCGCTGCGCTCGTGGACGATGGGCCCGAGGTGGCAGCAGATGAGTCTGCGGCAAGAGAGCCGGTAGGGGTAGACGAGTCTGCGGCTGAGTCTACGGTGCCGACACAGGCGCGGGTTGAGGTCGCCAAGAGCGTCGATGCGGCTAAGGATGCTCTTGAGAGTACGGTGGCGCAATTGGTCACCGCGGTGCTGGTCGACCAAAACGAGATCAACCATGCGCTCACGCCTGCGCCAGCGGGTGATAATGCTGAGGCGCGCCCGCAGGTGGCGGCTTGGCTTTCGGAGCTGGTGGGCACCGACGAGGCGGTTTAGCCCTCACGCGCCTTCACGTGCTTGGGTGGGCTTGCGCGGGTCGATGGCGTTGAGCTCGGCGCGGCGGCGCCATAAGAGGGTGGCACTGACCGCGGTCAAGAGGCTCAAGAAGACGAAGATGGCGCCTAACGACCAAGTTGAGGCGATAAAGCCAAGGCAGGCCGGGCCCAATAACAGGCCGGTGTAGCCGCAGATCGAGATAAAGGCGATGGCCGGTACCAGCGGCATCTTGTCTTGCTTGCCCACGGCTGAGGTGGCCAGCGGGCTGATGTTGGACATGCCAATGCCGATGGCAAAGAAGCTGGCGGTCATGATGATGAGGCTGTCGCTGATCACTACGCCTAAAAGGCCTACCACCATTAAGAGCGCGCCGCCAAAGGCAAACTTGAACGGACCGATCACATGCAAGATCTTAGGGGCGAGCAGGCGCAAGGTGAGCATGCAGATGCAGACGATGCAGTAGCCGAAGGTGGCAAAGCTGCGCGGCAGGTCAGTGTGCTCGGTGACATACAGTCCCGACCAATCAAGTGTGGCGCCGCCCACGACGTAGGTAAAGGCGGTTATGAGCGCAAGGGAGATCACCGGCTCGCACGGCTTAGCAAAGCCATGCTTGCGTTTGCGCATGACGGTCTCAGCCGGTACCGGGCGGGCGTCTTCGATCGCGATAATCTGCGGGATGTAGTAGGCCGACCAGACATAGAGCAGGCCCATGCAGGTCACAATCGAGACGGCCGGGCTCACCTGCAAGGTCAAGAGCACGATCATAAGCACCGCGCCACCGACTTCGCCCATCGAGTAGTAGGCAAAGAGCACCGACATCAGCATCAGGCGGTAGCGCCGCTCGATATAGGCGGCAAAGACGTTGACTGCCACTTCCAAGGCGCCCACCGAGATGCCAAAGAGGATCACGGCGCCCATGATGACGAAGTAGCTTGGGGTCAGAGCAATCAGGCTAATAGAGAGGGCGGTAGTGGCGCACGAGATGGCGTAGGTGAGCTTGAAGCCAATGCGGGTGAGCACCAAGTTGGTCAGGAGCATGCCGCTCACTGAGCCTAAGCCAAAGCTTAAGACGAGGAAGCTGATCTCCTCGGTCTTAAGGGCTAAGGTGCTTTGAACAATCGGGATGAGCGGGGCCCAGCAGGCGACGGCACAGCCGCACAGAAAGTAGCCAATGCGGGCCACATACACTTGATGGCGTGCTGACTCGCGCATCTCTACCTCGCTTGCTCAAAACTCTGACCATAATCCCTGTCGCACCGACGGCGGCCTATTATAGCAAGCGGAAGGTAAAGCGCGGGCCGAAGCCCGCGCTGAGAAGCGTCTTGAAGTGTTGCGATGGCGCCTGAAGTAGCGCCTAAAGGGGCGCTGAGCAGGCGCTCGATGGCGGCGTTGAGCAGGCGCCCGTAGGCGCATGCCTTAGCTGGCGCTGCTTGGCGCTTCGGCCGCGTCTAAGGCGGCCAGATCATCCTTGAGGTCTTGGTTGACCATGTTGGCCACCGAGGCATCCGACCAGACGTTCTCGCAGGTCTCGATCATGTCAATGATGGCGTAGACCGGCAGGATGATGCCCATGAGCAGCACTGGGACGTGCATGGAGCTCATCAGCGATAAGGTCAGGAAGTAGCAGCCCATTGGGACGCCCGCGTTGCCGATGGCGGCGATGGTGGCAATCAGGATCCAAGCGATGGTGGTGCCAATCGAGATCTCGATGCCTGCGTTCTGCATCAGGTACAAGGACGTGATGAGGATGAAGGCCGCACAGCCATTCATGTTGATGGTGGTGCAGATCGGCAGCACAAAGCGCGAGACCTTAGGGTTGACCTTGCAATTGTCCTCAGCCGAGGCCATGGTAACCGGCAGCGTACCTGCCGACGACTTCGAGAAGAAGGCGACGACTAAGGCCGGTAACATGCCTTTGGCGACGCGGATTGGGTTTAAGCCGCGGCTGAGCAAGAAGCCGGGCAGTACCACCAGCATCTGGATGAAGTTGGAGATCAAGACTACGGCAAAGTAGGCGGCAATCGAGCCTAAAATGATGCCATGGCCGAGCTCCGTGACGAGCTTGGCGGTAAAGCCCATGATGCCGATCGGTAAGATTGCCAAAATCCAGCGGATCATGACAAAGAGGACATCCTGCAGGCCCAAGATGGTGTTGAGCACCGCATCGCGCCGCTCGTTTTTAGGCATGATGGCCAAGGCAATACCGACTGCGGCGGAGATCAAGAGCACCGAGAGGACATTGCCTGAGACGAACGGCTGCAAGATGTTGTTAGGTACGACCGCTAAGATGTGGTCAAGGTACGAGGTCGACGGCGTGGTCTGCGCGACTTCAACGCCGCCTAAGAGCTCGGACGGCACATTAGCCGGGGCAATGATCCAAAAGAGGATGGCACCGATACCGGCAGCAGCCACGGTGGTCGATAAGGTGTAGAAGATCGTGCGCGCAAAGAGCTTGCCCGAGCTTGAGTCCTTGCCCAGCTTGGCCAAGGTCGAGATCAAGGCCAAGGCGATGATCGGCACGGCGATGAACGAGAAGAGGCGCGTAAAGATCGTGGCAATGAAGTCCATGAGCGCGTTGATGCTGGCGTTATTGAGCAAGCCAAAGACTACGCCCAAAATCAGACACAGACCGTAAAAGCCGATCGTGAAGAGACGCCGTCTCTTGGGCAGGTGAGCCAGCGTGTTACGCGCTTGAGTATCGGGATCGAGGTGAGTTTGATTTGGTTCTGTCATGCATCAAACAGAACTCCTACGCGGCCACCATGCCCCAAGAGCGCGCTCTGCGCGGAAGTCTTGGCAGCCCGTGATGGCAGCCTCAGAGCCCTGTCTCCATTGTTAAGTGACGTAAGCTCACAGCACGGCTGTGAGTTGAGCTTAGCTCCAAAGCTAGCCTGATAAGCTAGAGCGCTTTAGCTTACCATTTACGGGCCAGCTGCGGCTAATTTGCTGCAAGCTTTGCGCAGATTGGGCCATCATGGCGCCCCCCAAGGCCCATGATGGGGCTTGCCGCTCTCTGAGCGCGCACCAACCGCCCCAAAGCGCGCCTCTTCGCCACCTGAAGTCGCGTGTGGGCCCCGATGGAGGGCAGGACAGCCATAGCCCCATTCTGCCCGGAGCGTGGGACGGCAAGCGCAGCTGCAGCCCGTATGGCCGCAATGTTTAGTAGTCCGTGCCCCGAGCGCAAACCAAGTTGGCCCCAACTTCTTCGCCTTAGAGGCCTTACAGCCTGCAAGGAGTTTGGAAGCGACGTCAGAACTGCGCGCTCCAGACTCGTATTTGGGCATCGTCCCAGCAGCAAGCATCCCCGCTGGCTGGCACTTGGGCGCATACCCATGACTAAGAGGTGGCCACTTGCTCGGATTCAGCCTGCGCCTAGGTGAACGCTTAGAGCACCTTGGTGAGCAAGGCCACCAAATCTTGCACTAAGTAACTGCGGTCAAACGTTTTGGCCTTCTCAGGTGAGGAAACCTGCTGGATTTTATCAATATAACGCTCGACATAGTTCTTGAGTTGCTCTTGGCTGCAGGTGTCATTTTGCTCATGCATCATAACAACATACGCTTGCAGACCACGAGCCAACATAGCAGAATCCAAGGTGACTACATTATCAGCGCTGTCAGCAAGCTGTTGAGCAACGTTAAAAGCCATGAAAAGATCAGTCTTGTCAAGCGAAGGGTTAGTTTTAACCTCACTCTGATGCTTGCTCGCTGTACCAGCGCAGGCTGCAGCAGAGGCCTCTCCCTCACCTGATGGAGTGGCCCCAGCATTCTCGCTTTTAACTGGAGTGACCTCGCCTGAGGTAGCAGGATGGCTCTCATCACGAGCAACGTCTTGCTTGGCTGTGCCACGCTTGACCGACTTTTTCCTCTTCTTCGGCTTCTCACCAGCATCATCGGCGGCAGCCTGGCTCGCTGCGCTCTCTTCAAGCGGCAGTGGTACCACCCAACCTTCACCCAGCAGCGGATCTTGCTTGAGCTTAGCCTTATCCAAGGATAGCAACCGCCAGTAGACTATCTGGCGCTCCTTATCTGAAATCACCCAAACGGCAGCATTGCGCTCTTTGTATGGCGGCCTCTGCAGCGCAGCTGA
>CALXNA010000002.1 GCA_944389615.1 uncultured Anaerobiospirillum sp.
GCGTGAAGCGGCGCGCGGCGAGCGTAGCCGCTGCAGTAGTGGCCAAATGCGCAACCTGAGAGCTGCCCGCAGCTGGGGTGACAGCCTGCGGATCGGCCCGGCCGTGGGTGGGGTTGGGCGGGCGGCCGTAGTGGGATTCGCGCAACCTTATAATGTGCCGCAACGTCCTTGCCCTTAGAGACCAATATGAACTTCCCGGGGCGTGACGCGGCCGCGGCAAGCGTAGCCGCTATAGTAGTGGCCAAAAGCGCAACCTGAGGGCTGCCCGCAGCTGGGGTGATGGCCTGTGGTGTGTGCCCGCCGTGGTGGGGCGGGCGCTGCGTTAGCGGGCGGCTATCTTGCGCTGATAGTGGCCGTGTGGGGCGGGGCTGAGGCAGCCTAAGATGCTCGGGGCTTGGGCGCCGGTGGAGCGGCCAAGGTTGAGCGGGAGCGCATGCACGGTGCAATAGGCAAAGTAGGCAAAGGCTTGGGCCTCAATAAACTTGGCATCAATGCCGAGCTCATCGGCGCGTAGCAGGTTAAGGTGCAGCCTGTGGGCGGCTGAGAGCTGCGCGATGCGCTCGAGCAGGTAGCCGTTGTAGGCGCCGCCGCCGCAGACGATCAGGTCAGCACTTGGGGCGCTCAGGGCCTGCGCTTGGGCCACCAGCTCGTGGCTTATGGTGGTGGCGGTGAGCTCGGTGAGCGTGGCTAAGAGGTCATAGTGCTCTGGCGTCGGGGCCTCCGGCGTGTCCGGCAGTGTCAGGGCGATCTGCTGCTTGAGGTAGTCAGCGTTAAAGAGCTCGCGTCCGGTCGACTTCGGCACCGGGCGGGTAAAGTACTCGTTATCAAGCAGCTGAGTGAGCAGGCCTTGATCGACGTGGCCGCGGCGCGCCCCTGCGCCGTCCTTGTCATAAAGCCAGCCTAAAGCCTTGCGGCAGTAGAGGTCGATTAATGTGTTGGCCGGGCCCGTGTCATAGGCGGTGACGAGCTGAGCCTGTTGGTCGAGCACGGTGAGGTTGGCGATGCCGCCTAGGTTGAGCACCATGCGCACGGTGCCCTCTGCGCCAAAGATCATCTGATGAAAAGCCTGCGTCAGCGGTGCGCCTTGCCCGCCGTGGGCTAAGTCGGCCGAGCGAAAATCAAACACGGTATCGATGTCGGTGCTGTTGGCGATCAGGGGCCCGTTGTCGATCTGCAGGCTAAAGCCGAGCGGCAGTGCTGCGGCCGCAGGCGGCAGGTAGTCCTTGAGTTGCGCGACGAGGGAACTATCTTGCTTAGGCTCATGCCAAATGGTTTGGCCGTGGGAACCAATGGCGGTGATGGCGCTGGGCTGGAGCTTAGCTTTGTCGAGTAGCTGCTGCACCACCAGCGCCGCCTGCGCGGCCACGAGCTGACGCCCAAGGGCTAGACCTTGGACATTGTTCTGGGCGCTGCCCGGGGTACAGAGGCTATTGAGCAGCGCCTTGGCTTGAGCGCTCCAGTCGAGCGTTGTGGTCGCAAGCGTCTTCAGCTGCACCTGTCCGGCGTGATCCTTGGGGGTAAGGGCGACGAGGACGCCATCGAGACTGTCGATGCTGGTGCCTGACATCAGTCCGATGTAGTACTCAGTAGCGTGTGGGGTGATCTCTTGCTGCATAAGGCCTCCTGTGCGCCCATTATACGATGGGCCTCAAGGTGCTGGGGGCGCGCTGTGCCGCGGCGCGCAAGCGCTAAAGGATCGTGCGGCCACGCGGTTGGAGGCGCGCTGGGCTGGGCGCTGCAGAGCAGGTGACCGGCGCGATCGAGGGTTTGGTTCCCATCGGACGGAGTTTTGGTCAGGTTGTAGTTAGGGTACGCCTTGGGGTTAGTGGGCGTAAGTTCCGTAAACGTTTGCAGAAATGCGATTGAGCGCAGCCTGCGGGGACGGGGTTGGGTCGGCGTTGGCGGGAGCCGCGGGTCATTGCGGTGATAGTCGCGGTGGGGCACTTTTTGTGGCCTTGGGCCAGCGTAGGGCGCGCGGGCTCAAACTTTGAGCCATATCTGATTTTCGGCGCTGTGCGTGCCAAATAGTTGCCCAGCATCACAGTTTTGCTTTTTATCAGTTTGTGCTTTGCTAGGAGCGCGGTACAGTACCATCATCGTAAGCGTTTTAGTAAGGTTGCGTAAACCCAACTACGCGTGCCGTCCCGCAGGGAGTTACGCCGTCGTCGGCGCACTTTCTGATAGCTTGGCAGCCTTTCCTAAAGCACTAAAACTGCGACCTCGTGGGCCGACCTTCGTCACTTGCTCTGATGGAAGGGTGGTACCTTGCAGCTTGATGACTGGACGATCAGTTTGAGGAGATCGCTCAGGGGCCTGCGGCAAGGAGCGCGGTGGCAGAGTTTTAACTATGAGGAGTTTACCGAATGAAGATTTCGAAGTCTTTATTAGCTTTAGCTGTTGGTGCCGCCATTGCTGCTACTTCGTATGCTCAAGCTGAAGACAAGATCGTTGTTGGATTCTCACAGATCGGCGCAGAGTCGGAGTGGCGTACTGCTAACACCAATGACGTCATGGCTGCCGCCGAGCGCGCTGGCGTTGAGCTCAAGTTCTCTGATGCTCAGCAAAAGCAAGAGAACCAAATTAAGGCCATTCGCTCCTTTATTTCGCAAAAAGTTGATGTCATTGGCTTCGTACCTATCGTCGAGACGGGCTGGGACAATGTTTTACGTGAAGCTAAGCGCGCCAAGATCCCTGTTGTCATCATGGATCGTGACTTGAAGACCGACCCTAGCTTGTACGTAGCCAAGATTGGTACCGATCAGGTTGAGGAAGGCCGTCGCGCTTTCAACTGGATCGATGAGTACGTTACCAAGACCGGCCGTACCCCACGTAACGGTGGCGACAAGCTCAACATCGTTATCTTAGAGGGTACCGTTGGTGCCTCCGCTGCTGTTGGCCGCTCCAAGGGCTTCAACGAGGCTTTAAATGCTTCGCCTAACAAGGACAAGTACAACATCTTAGCCTCCCAGACCGGTGACTTCACCCGTCAAAAGGGCCAAGAGGTTATGGAATCCTTCCTGAAGTCCTACCGCGACGACATCGACATTCTGTTCTCGCAGAACGATGACATGGCCTTAGGTGCTATTCAGGCGATCGAGGCCGCCGGCTTAAAGCCAGCTCAGGACATCATCATCGTAGGTGCTGATGCGGTTAAGGGCATGTTCCAAGCCATGATCGATGGCAAGGCTAACGCTACCGTCGAGTGCAACCCGCTGCAGGGTGACCTCTTCTTTGAGACCTGCAAGAAGATCTTAGCCGGTGAAGAGGTACCGAAGAGCGTATACGTTGAGGAAGGCGTATTCGACGCTACCAATGCTGCCGAGGCGTTCCCATCCCGTAAGTACTAAGATACAACCGGTAGTTTAGCTAACTACCACCCGGCGGCGCCCGGCGCCGCTTGGGCTTTGGCTAGGCCAAGAAAAGGAGCTCACCTTCTACCCCATCGTAGATTGTGGGCTCTTTTTGTTGGAGCCGCGGCCACCGATCCGGCCTGTCCGGCGCCGGGCAGGGCGCGGGCGCTGCGCGCGGTGGCGTGAGCCGGAGGCGCAAGCCGCGCTAGGTAGCGCGCGGAGCGGGCGCCGCGGGTGGTAGTGTGGGGTGGTAAATTTCCGTAAGCGCTTGCGGGCACCAAGCTGGATCCTTGATTTTGCCTATTGGGATAGAGCGCAAATTTTTCGTAACCGTTTACGGGAAAAGTGTGACCTAGTGCATATCTTTGTGATTTTTACCACCAAAGTACGCAAACGCCAATTAAGATTGAGCTACACAGTGATTATGGCCAAGCCGGGGCTGCGCACGTATAGGTGGAGTGCGCACCGCGAAGTAGCCGTTAAGCTCTTGGTGGCAGGAGCCTAAGAGCTTAACTACTGCAAGGTGGCATCAGCTGCCCTAAGGGCTGGTGCTGAGCTCACTTGAGCTAGGCTTTGGCTGATCACAGTCTGATGGTTTGACGATCAAGTCACTCAGCTCTACCGCATGACACGGCGGCCTACGGCGCCGTGAGAGCTGGGCGGGCGCTTGGTCGGTGTCAAGGAGGAGGCGCTCATGGGGCAAAATGGAGACTATATCCTTCAAATGCGGGATATAGACATGTTTTTTCCTGGTGTCAAAGCCTTAAAGCATGCGCAATTCAATTTGAAGCGAGGTGAGATTCACTCGCTGATGGGTGAGAACGGTGCGGGTAAGTCGACCTTGGTTAAGGTCTTAACCGGCGTTTATCACAAGACCAATGGCACGGTGATCTTCGATGGCAACCAAATCGAGCCGGAGTCACCGCTGCAAAGCCAGCAGATCGGCATCTCGACCGTGTACCAAGAGGTTAACCTCTGCGCCAACTTAACGGTCGCTGAGAACATCTACATCGGCCGTGAGCCGCGCGGCAAGTGGGGCCAGATCGACTGGGCCACCATGAAT
This sequence comes from uncultured Anaerobiospirillum sp., assembly GCA_944389615.1. Classification (GTDB taxonomy): domain Bacteria; phylum Pseudomonadota; class Gammaproteobacteria; order Enterobacterales; family Succinivibrionaceae; genus Anaerobiospirillum. The sequence continues at coordinate 4,414 of CALXNA010000002.1, forward strand.
GCCAATGCCAAGAAGCTGCTCAAAGAAGAGTTAGGCCTCGACCTCGATGTCGACCGCGTCCTGAACTTCTACCCGGTAGCGATCCAGCAGATGATTGCGATTGCTCGCGCCATCGACACCAAGTGCAAGATTCTGATCTTAGATGAGCCAACCTCGTCGCTGTCCGACCGCGAGACCGAGCGCTTGTTTGCCATCATGCGCAAGCTCAAGGCCCAAGGCATCGCCATTATCTTCATCTCGCACTTCTTAGAGCAGATCTATACCATCTGCGATCGCATCACCGTGCTGCGTGATGGCGAGTATGTCGGCGAGTACGACATCCCGCAGTTAGAGCGCATCCAGCTCATCTCCAAGATGATGGGTAAGGAAGTCAACGAGAACCAGATCGAGAGCAATGTCGACAAGTCCATTCCAAAGGACGAGAACATTGTCGAGACCGAGCACGTGGTCGTTGACGGTAAGGTCAAGGATCTCACCATGAACATCAAGAAGGGTGAGGTCGTCGGCTTTGCCGGCCTGCTCGGCTCGGGCCGTACCGAGATCGCCGAGATGATCTTCGGCATCACGCCGCCCAACAGCGGTGAGATCAAGGTCGATGGCGTCAGCGTCAAGATCAAGTCGCCAATGGATCAGATGATGAACCGCATCGCCTTTTGCCCTGAAGATCGTAAGGTTGCAGGCATCATCGGCGACCTGTCGGTACGCGAGAACGTCATCTTGGCGATGCAGGCTAAGGCCGGTATGTTCAAGCACATGCCAATGTCGCAGCAACGCGCCTTGGCTGACAAATACATCGAGCTCCTGCGCATCAAGGTTTCTGACCGTGAGCAGCTCATCAAGAACCTCTCCGGTGGTAACCAGCAAAAGGTGATCATCGCCCGCTGGCTGGCCACTAAGCCGAACCTCCTGATCTTAGATGAGCCAACCCGTGGTATCGACGTTGGTACCAAGAGTGAGATCGAGGCCTTGGCCGTACGCCTTGCCAAGGAAGAGGGCATGTCGGTGGTCTTCATCTCCGGCGAGATGGGCGAGATGGTACGTACCTGCTCGCGCGTCATGATCATTCGTGACCACGAGAAGATCACTGAGTTGAACGGCGATGAAATCTCCACCGCCCACATCATGCAGGCTATTGCAGGAGATTACCATGGAAGCAATTAAAAAGTTTACCTCAAGCTCGCTGGCGTTGCCGTTAGCATCTTTAGCGCTGCTCTTGCTCTTCAATGCCATCTTCGTCGACGACTTCTTCTCGATCCAGATGATGGAGAATGGCAACCTCTACGGCCGCCCGATCGATATTCTCTATCGTGCCTCGTCCCTCATCATCCTGTCCTTGGGCATGACCTTCGTCATTGCCACGGGCGGTGTTGATATTTCCGTCGGCGCGGTAGTCGCGATCTCGGCGGCCACCTGCTGCTTGCTCTTAGGCGGCGACATCAGTGGCGTGCCCCACTATCCATTCATCATTGCGATCTTAGCTTCGCTCTGCGCCGGTGTCATCGCCGGTATCTGGAACGGTACCTTAGTTGCGAAGTTCAAGATCCAAGCGATGGTTGCCACCTTGATCTTGATGACCTCCGGTCGTGGTATCGCCCAGCTGTTAACCGATGGTCAGATCATCACCGTGTACTATCGCCCATTTAGCTACATCGGTGGCGTCATCCCGGGCTTTATGCTGCCAACGGCGATGCTGATTGCCTTCTTGATGGTGATCATCGTGCTGGTGTTAGATCGCAAGACCTCGCTGGGCCTGATGATCCAATCGGTTGGTATCAACCCAACCGCCTCGCGCTATGCTGGTGTTAAGGTTACCGCCGTGCTCTTTGCGGTCTACATCTTCTCCGGCTTCTGCGCTGGTACCGCCGGTCTGATCGAGTCCTCTTTGATCCGCGCGGCCGACGCTAACAATGCCGGTCTCAACATGGAGATGGACGCCATCTTGGCCGTAACTTTAGGTGGTACCTTGATGGTCGGTGGTCGTTACTACATCGGTGGTACCATCATCGGTGCGATCACCATTCAGACCCTGACTACTACCATGTACGCGGTCGGTGTGCCTTCGGACATTCTGCCTGCGATCAAGGCCGTGGTCATCTTACTCATCATCACCATCCAGTCCGATACCTTCCGTCAGATGTACCGCAACTGGCGCTTAAAGAAGCTAGACGCAGCTTCAAATAAGAAGGAGGTCGCAAATGGCTAAGTTCTTTAGTAACCTCGTAGCTTCGCCACGCTTCTCGTTCTATGTCACGGCCTTACTGTTCGTAATCCTCTTTGGCTTAGGCTCAGTTTGGTTTGACAACTTCTTAAGCCTGCAGGTGTTCTTAAACCTGTTCATTGACAACGCGCACCTCATCATCATCACGGTGGGCATTACCTTCGCCATCCTCTCCGGCGGCGGTGGTATCGACCTGTCGGTTGGTGCCGTCTTGTCCTTGACCTGCATGACCTTAGCTTACCTGATGCGCGATACCTCGATTCACCCGGTACTGTGCATGGTGCTTGGCCTGTGCGTAGGCTTGGTCATCGGCCTTATCAATGGCTTTTTTATCACCTTCTTCAAGTTGCAGCCTTTCATCGTCACCTTAGGCACCATGTTCTTATGCCGTGGCTTGACTGCCTTGATCTCGCGTGAGTCGGTTGCCATCACCAACGAGTGGTACGGCGAGCTCTCCTTCTGGTCGCTTGAGATCGGTGACTGCTTTATTTCGCTCGGTGCCATCTTGGCTCTGATCGTGGTGGTGATTGCTACTTACGTCCTGCGCTACACCACCTTTGGTCGCAGCGTTTACGCCGTCGGTGGCAATGAGCAATCGGCGCGCTTGATGGGCCTGAAGGTCGATCTCATTCGCCTTAAGGTCTATGTCATCTCCAGCTTCTGCGCTTCCTTAGGTGGCATCGTTTTCTCGTGGATCATGCTCTCGGGCAACACCTTCCACGGCATGGGTATGGAGATGGACGCTATCGCCTCGTCGGTTATCGGCGGCACCCAGCTGATGGGTGGTGTTGGCTTCATCCCAGGCACCTTACTGGGTGTGATGATCCAAGGTACCATCCTGACCATCATCAACTTCCAAGGCACGCTCTCGGCTTGGTGGACGAAGATCGTGGTCGGCATTCTGCTCTGCCTCTTCATCGTCATGCAGGCCTTCGTCAACGCGCACAAGGAGCGCTTGATGAGCTTGAGTGCTGAGTCCTTGAACAAGAAGAATAAGGAGAAGGCGGCTAAGTAGCCTCCCCTCTCAGCTTACGCTGAGCCGTCCCCGGCCTAGGCTGCGGCCTGAGCCGGGGGTAGGCCCCCTCACACGGGGGGCCTTAAGACCCTTGGGGCAAGGGTGCGCCTTTGCCCCAATGATCTTACGATCACAGCCCCGAGCGGCCGCGCGCTCTTACGAGCGCAGGTGACAGGCGCTTAAGCGCCATGTGCGATCGCTCGGTCGGCGCCTGAAGTTGCTTTAGGCAGTGTTTGTGTGGGTACAGCCCAGCGCTTCGGCCGCTGCGGTGCCCAATGTTAGGTGTACAAAATGTCTATTGATTTAGCTAAATGTTCCTTGGGTATTGAATTTGGCTCGACCCGCATCAAGGCTGTGCTCATCGACGAGCAGTTTGCGGTGGTCGCCACCGGTGCCCACGAGTGGGAAAATCGCTTAGAGAACGGCCTGTGGACTTACTCGCAGGACGATATCTGGAACGGCTTGCATGACTGCTATGCCGACCTGCAGCGCGACGTTAAGGAGAAGTATGGCCTTGCCATCACCACCTTAAAGGCGATCGGCTTCTCGGCCATGATGCACGGCTACCTCGCCTTCGATAAGGACGGCAAGCTCGTAGTCCCATTCCGCACGTGGCGTAACTCCAATACTCACGATGCCTCCGAGCAGCTCACCGAGTACTTACAGTTCAACATCCCAGAGCGCTGGTCGATTTCGCACCTGTATCAGTGCATCTTAAACAAGGAGCCGCACGTCAAGGACGTCGCCTTCTTCACGACCTTAGCCGGTTACATCCACACCTCCTTGACCGGGCAGAAGGTCTTGGGCATTGGCGATGCCGCCGGTATGTTCCCAATTGACTCGACCAAGATGGATTATGACCAAGCTCTGCTCGACAAGTTCGAGGCGCTGATCAAGCCATACGGCTTCCCATGGTCGACCCGTGACTTATTGCCAAAGGTACTGCTCGCAGGCCAAGACGCCGGTACCTTAACCGCTGAAGGTGCCAAGCTCTTAGACCCAACCGGCACCTTGCAAGCAGGCATTCCGCTCTGCCCACCTGAGGGCGACGCGGGCACCGGCATGGTCGCTACCAACGCCGTCAAGGTACGCACCGGTAACGTCTCGGCTGGCACCTCGATCTTCGGCATGATCGTCTTAGAGCAGTCCTTAAAGCAGCTGCACCGTGAGATCGATATGGTTACCACCCCAGATGGTATGCCGGTTGCGATGGTGCACGCCAACAACTGCACCTCCGATTTGAATGCTTGGGTCAACCTCTTTGGCGAGTTTGCTGAGCTCTCCGGCCATAAGTTAAGCGGCAATGACCTCTACGGTTTGTTATATCGGCATGCCTTAGAGGGCGATGCTGACTGCGGCGGCCTCACCAGCTACGGCTACCTCTCCGGCGAGTTCATCACCGGCTTAGACGAAGGCCGTCCAATGTTCGTGCGCACGCCGCACAGCAAGTTCACCCTCGCCAACTTCATGCGCACCCACCTCTTTGCCTCCTTGGGCGCCTTAAAGATCGGCATGGACATCTTGGTCAAGGACGAAAAGGTCAAGATCGACAGCCTGTTAGGTCATGGCGGCCTGTTCAAGACGGCAGGCGTAGGCCAGCAGTTCATGGCTGATGCCATCAACGTCTCGGTCTCGGTCATGGCCACCGCCGGTGAAGGCGGCCCATGGGGTCAGGCCGTGCTTGCGGCCTACTTAGTGGACAAGGCCCAAGGCGAGTCCTTATCGGACTTCTTATCGCACAAGGTCTTTGCTGGTGCCGAGAGCTCGACCTTAGCCCCAATCCCAGCCAATGTCGCAGGCTATGAGAAGTTCATCGAGCGCTACAAGGCCGGTTTAGCTGCCGAGAAGGCCGCGGTCGCCGCTATCGCCGACGAGGCCGAATAGCCGCAGCCCGCAGCTCTGCGCCGCTTAGCCGCGCCGCTTAGCCGCGCCGCGGCTGCGCCGCTGCCCGCAGCTGAGCAACAGTCCGCGGCTCTGGAGCCGACACGCTCTCAAGCGCCTGCCACCCTCATGCTGCGGCATAGGAGCCGCAGGCGTTTTAGCCCTGAGATTGGGCACAAATAGTGCTCAAGTTTGAGGCGCCGCGGCTTGGCGCGAGGTGTTACAAGTCGGCCGTTCCGTAAGCGTTTACGGGCGGGGCGCGGAGCGCCTGCCGGGCTCAAATATCGGCTTGGTAGCTGCAATTATTTCTTGCTCAGATCGCAATTGCGTTTGCTTTGACCGGTGCCGGTGCTAGAATGGCTTTGGTGCCAATCTTGGTAGCGCCCAAGTAGCTGTGCTGCTGCAAGCACCGTGATTGTATGTTGTGTGTGAGGCCTTCGGCCTTGTCTCGAAGCATTGGCTTCATGTAGAGGTATCTTATGTCGCGTGTCTCCAAGCTCTTTACGGCGGTTGCCGCTGCCGCAACCTTAGCTTGCGCTGCTGTCACTCCATCGCACGCTGCCCCAGCTGCTACTGACGCTAACAGCGATTCCATTAGCGTGTTCTACTACTCGCTCAACGATCTCTTTATCAACCAGCTCAGCGCGGCCCTGCAAGATCGCGCCTTGGCCAATGGCTTAAAGTTACGCCAGTACGACGCCAGCGATGACTTGATGCGCCAGATCTCGCAGATCCAGTCGGCCTTGGTCATCAACAAGGATGGCGCTCCGATCTTGGTCAACCCAGTTGACACCCAAAACGGCGTCGCCGCCTTACGTGCCGCTCGTCAAAGCAAGGTGCCGATCATCTTCTTTAACCGCAAGCCATCGGACGAAGCCTTAGCTTCGTATGAAGATGCTTGGTATGTCGGCAGCAACCCTGCAAACTCCGGCTACTACCAAGCGGAGATTGTGACCAACTACTTCAAGGCTCACCCAGAGGCTGACAAGAACAAGGACGGCGTCATCAGCTACGTCATGTTAAAGGGCGAGCCAAGCCATCAAGACACCACCATGCGCTCGAACACCTTTGTGCGCACGCTGCTCGAGGAGGGCGTTAAGTTAAAGCCAGTGGCTTCGGTCAACGCCAACTGGTCGCAAAACCGTGCCCAAAACGAGGTCTCCGCGCTTGCTGACCGCGGTCAGTTAACGCAGATTGAGCTCATCGTCTGCAACAACGATGCGATGGCCTTAGGCGCGATCAACGCCTTACAAGCTGAGGGCTACAACATCCCTAACACCCCAGCCGGTGACTACAGCAAGTACATCCCAGTCGTCGGCATCGATGCCCTGCCACAGGCCTTAGACGCGGTTGAGCGTGGCACCATGATCGGCACGGTCTTAAATGACTACACCGCTGTCGCTGATGTCATGATGCGCATCACCGAGGCCTACTTAAATGGCGAGCAGATCACCGATGATGTCTTAGGCTACACCACCCGCGACCACATCATCGATGTACCTTACGTCAAGGTCACCAACGAGAACATCTCCGAGGTGCGCTAACTGCGCCGTGCGCGCCCGTCGCGCTTGAGCGCTCCCGCTGCGCTCCCGCGCTCGCTGCGCGCAGCTGACCTGCGCGCGTAACATACGAGCCTATCAGGCTCACGCAAGGGCGTCTTGATGACGCCTTTGTTGTACCTGCCGCGCAGGCAAGCGCTATCGCGCCGGTGGAGCCAAGCTGCGCTGGGTAGGATTTGGCATAGATGTGGCAGCTGACGTGCGATCGGGCACAGATCTGGTGCTTTGCGCTTGCCAAATGCGCGCAAATAGCGCATGCTTAAAGGTTAAGGGGGCGCATTTTCTGTATGTAAGCGCTTTCATGGAAGTGCTAGGCCCTTGGGATCTTGCGAGGTGATAGGTGAGGTAGGGGATATGCACTCCTGCCAAGACAGGAGCTGCCATGTCGACCAAGTCGAAAAAAATTACGATGCATGATGTCGCCGAACGCGCCGGTGTCTCTTACCAGACCGTGTCGCGGGTGCTTAACAACTCATGCAACGTCTCGCAGGCCACGCGCGAGAAGATTGAGAAGGCGATTGCCGATCTCAAGTATGTCCCTAACTTGCTCGCGCAGCAGCTGAGCAAGCATGAGCGTCTGCTCATTGGCCTGATCAACGTCACCTATAACTTAAGCGCGCCGGGCGACGTGGTCAATCGCGTGCGCTACTACGCCTTGCGCCACAACTACGAGCTGCTCATCACCCTGATCGAGGAGAATAGTCTTGAGCAGATGGAGCATGCCATTATGCGGCTGAAGGCGCAGATGGTCGACAAGCTCCTCATCAACGTGCCCTTAGGCAACGAAGTGGCCAGCAAGCTGGTGCGCGACAACCCAGACTGCACCTTGGTCTTCTTAGACGTTGACCCGTTTTGCCCGGTGCTCAACGTCTGCTTTAACCCCTACGATGGTACCGTCGCCTCCATCGCCCATCTGTCCGACTTAGGTCATCACAAGGTCGCCTTGATCCCGGGCCCTGAGAACATTGTCTCCTCGGAGCTGCGCCACAATTCGTGGCTCGACGGCTTAAAGAGCCACGGCATGACCTCGGTGGCCTGCGTCCACGGCGATTGGAGCTCTAAGAGTGGCTATGACGCCATGATGAAGATTCTCCACGAGACGCGTGACTTTACCGCCGTCTTGGTCGGCAATGACCAAATGGCCCTAGGAGCGATGAGCGCATTGAACGTCTGCGGCCTCAAGGTACCTCAAGACATCTCAGTGGTGGGCTACGACAACACCAAGGACAGTGCCTACTTCAACCCGCCCTTGACCACCATCGACCTCAACCGCGACCTGCAATGCCGCGTGGCGGTGGACAAGCTGATCGGAGGGCAAGCCGACGCCGTGTCTTCGGTGCTGCCGACATCCCTCATCATGCGCCACTCGTGCGCGCGCGTCACCCACGACCAGTACAGCTTAAGCGACATGGCCGCCGCACTCCATGAGATCGCGCGCAAGCTCGAGCACATCCCCAGCCATTAGCTGCAGCCATTAGCCGCCCGCGCGGCAGCGCTCTCCGCGGCGTGCGCGCCTTCGTGCTACACTTGAAGTGTTAGCTTGGCTCGAGCCCAGATTTCGTGGGGAGTTTTCTATGTCAGAGCAAAAGCTCAAACTGCTGCCCATCGGTACGTCCGACTGGAGCGAGATCCGCAGTAAGGACTACCTCTTCGTCGACAAGACCGCGTTTTTACCCATCATATTGCTTAAGCGCAAGCTTTTCATTGCCCGGCCCGAGCACATGGGCAAAACGACGCTCTGCTCCATGCTGGCGGCTCTGTTCACGCACGGCGTCCGCGCCTTTGAGGGCACCAAGCTGCCAACCGACCAACTGCGCAATCTAGGCCCTTATCCTGTTATCAGGTTGTCTTTTAGCGAGGTGATAGGTGACGATAAGGCTACTTTTGAGCAATCTTTGATCACCACGCTCGGTGCGGCCTATAGCGCCGCAGGCTTCGCCGCAGAGGTGGCTGAGTGTAAGCGTGTAGCCGCGGGCAGCCTCGATCGCTTTCTTAAGAAGCTTGCGGTCATCTCAGTTAAGCATCACTTGGTGTTCTTGATTGATGATTGGTCTGACCCGTTAACCTCTACTAAGGGCAATGAGACCAAGCATCAGGCCGCAGAGCAGGTGCTTAAGCAGTTCTATGCTTGGCTGGGCCGTCTCCGTCATATCAGGTTTATCTTGGTCACGGGCACTCTCGCTTTCTGGTACTTGCGTCAGCTTCCGATACAAGATATCCGTGACTTCAGCGGGGATCAGCTTTTTGCCTCCGTGCTGGGCTACACCCATGAGGAGCTGGTGACTTGCTTTGCCCCCTATATCGCCGAGGCGGCCCGGCGACGCGGGGAAAGCCCAGAAGAGCTGCTTGCCGCCCTCAAGACCCAATACGACCACATCGATGACTATGACAAGACGCGGCTCAATCTCTATAGCCCCGAGTACATCAACCAGTTCTTTGCGCAGATCCTGCCTGAGTACTCCCCCGCTTCCAAGGCCATTGGCGCGTAAAGCTCGCAGGCGCGGGTAGCTCTTTGATGCCCCGGCGCGGGGCAGGCGGCCGAGCGCGGGGGCGTCCCTGCGCCTACGGGCTTAAGCGGCCGTTGAGCTCACGTCGGCCTTGGCAAAGGGCTTGACGTTGCTGACGCGGCCACAGCTGTCGCTGGTGGCTTCGAGTTTGCGCCAAGCGACAATGCCTTGGCGTTTGCAGGAGATGGCCAAGATCACGCCCGTCACCGGCCGCCCAGAAGCTTGTGGGGTGTTAACCTCGGTGCTGAATGGTTCGGTTACCCTTTGCAGGAGACGCTACTTGTAGCGCATCGTGCGCTTGGTATATTGCGCGCCGAAGTTGCGGAGCAGCTTGAGCTCGAAAACGTAAGTTCGCTCTGCGATGTTGAGCTTAATGATATAGTAGCTGCCGTGTGGCGAGGTTCTGCAAGGTGAAAGTCGGGCCTGCGCGGGCTGCTGCTGCGCGCTGCCGCCGCGGGCGGCTGCCGCGGCGGGCGGTAGCGCGCAGCGGCAGCGCGCAAGCGCAAAAAGGCCGGAGCGCGCGGGCGCCCCGGCCTTGGTGCAAGCTATGACAACGGGTCGAGGTTAGTCGTTGAAGACCTTAACCGATGGTAAGAGCTGGCCATTGTCGTCGAACAAGGCTTGGTTCTCGCGGGAGTTGCCCTCCTTCCAGTGGTCATCGGTATAGTCCATACCGGCCTTGGTCGCCCAAGTGATGCCAGGGGCACTCTTCCATGCTGGCTCCCAGTAGAAGACGCCGGTGCCGCGGTCGACTTGGGACGTGGCTTCCATCAAGTCGCGTAAGAAGGCGGCTTGGCCCTCTGGGGTGGCAGGATAGCCTGAGACCTTCTCCTCGTTGGCGGTAAAGGTGTTCTCAACGCCATCTAAGTTGTCTAAGGTGTAGGCATAGGCAGCCTCGACCACAATGATGTCCTTGTTGTAGCGGTCAGCGCAGAACTGCATGCTGTCCTTGAGCTCCGGGATGGTGCCGTGCCACCACGTGTACATCGACATGCCGATGATGTCGAATGGAACGTCACGCTTGGTGATCTCGTCAAACCACCACTTGAAGGTATCCTTCTTTGGGCCTTCGGCTAAGTGGAGCATGATCTTGCAGTCGGTGCCACCGCCATCGCGCACGCCTTGGATACCGGCTTTGAGCAGCTCGGCTAAGCGGTCAAACTCCTTGCCGTCTTGGCCCCAGCTCTTGCCATCAGGCCAGAGCATGCCGCCGTTTAACTCGTTGCCTATCTGCACCATGTCAGGCATCAGGCCCTTGGCGCCGAAAGCCTTGATGGTGTCGCGCGAGTACTCGTAGACGGCCTGCTTTAAGTCCTCAAAGCTTAGGTTGGCCCAAGCCTTAGGCTTGAACTGCTTGCCCGGATCTGTCCAGAAGTCGGAGTAGTGGAAGTCCAAGAGGAACTTCATGCCGTTGTCCTTGATCTTTTGGGCAAGGTAGAGGTCGGTGGCGAGGTCATTGGTGCCGCCGCCGTAGGTGTTGCCATTGGCATCATATGGGTCGACCCAGATGCGCAGGCGGATGTAGTTAAAGCCTTGCTCATGCAGGAGGGCCATGGCATCGCCCGGCGTGCCGTCTAAGCCCTTGAACACGTAACCTGCATCCTCCATCTCCTTTAAGGTCGAGACGTCGGCACCCTTGATAAAGCCGGGCTTAACTTGGGCCTTGGCAAAGGCATCGCCTGCGGCGGCAGCACCTGCGGCCGTGGCGGCGGTGTCCTCGGTGCTGGCGCAGCCGGCCATCATCCCAGCGCTGGCCATGAGCACAGCTAAAAACAGTTTCTTGTATCCTTTCATAGAAGATCTCCGCTACTAAAAAGGGTGCCGCAAGGCACCCTTAGCAGTTGGTTACGTGTTTGGTGTCAAATGGTTAAGGCTCAAGCGCCGCTGATGCTCAGCTCTGAGCCTACAGCACGCGGCTTTGAGCCTGCGGCGTTTAACCCTTGGTGCCACCGGCGGTCAGGCCGGAAACGAAGAAGCGCTGTAAGGAGAAGAAGAGGAGCGCAACTGGGACGGCAATGAGCACGGCACCGGCAGCATAGGTGGTGTAGCTGGCGCCCATCTTCTGCGCAACCAAGTTGTACAGGCCAATTGGTAAGGTGTATTGGTCTGGGGTTCTTAAGATGGTCGAGGACAAGATGAAGTCGCCTAATGGGCCGGTGAAGGCAAAGAGCGCGATTACCGCAATGATAGGCTTGCTCAGAGGCATGATGATCTCAATGAAGATGCGAAAGTGCCCGGCGCCATCCATACGAGCCGACTCGTCTAAGTCGCGTGGGATGTTGTCGAGATAGCCCTTCATCAGGTAGGTGTTCATCGGGATCATGCCGCCGACGTAGATCAAAATCAGGGCTAAGTGGCTGTTGACCATGCCTAACATCTGGGCTAAGACGAAGATCGCGATTAAGGCCGAGAACTGAGGGATCATCTGCAAGAGTAAGAAGAGCATCAAGCCATTCTTACGGCCGACGAAGCGGAAGCGCGAGAACGAGTAGGCGGTGAAGGAGACAAAGATCAAGGTCAGCACCATGGTGGCAACCGAGATCTTGATTGAGTTCCAGTACCATGCGACGTAGTCGGTGGTGCCGTTGAACAGGTCGGCGTAGTGCTCTAAGGAGACGTTCTCTGGGATCATGGACGAGCTCATCAGGGAGTTGCCCGGGTTGAGCGAAGCGCCCACGGTCCAAATCAAAGGATAGATGATGAGGACGGTAACGATACCGATCACTAGGTAGCTCAAGGTCAGGCGAATGGCGCGCTGTTGCTTGATGCTCTTTTTGTGGGTTGTACTCATGTTCGTACCTGCTAAATGCTTCAGGCGGCGCCCGGCGGAGGGCTTGGCAAGCTCTTAGTGAGCTGCGGCGAGCTTGGTGGAGCTGCGGTGAGCTCGCCGCGGGCGCGCTGCGGGTTAGGCCATTTCGTCGTTCTTAAAGGACTTCGAGGAGCGGAATTGCCACAGGGCAACGCCGACCACGAAGATCGACAGCAGAATGGTGATGGCGGCGGCAATCGAGTATTGCGAAGCGGACATGGTCAGCTTGTAAATCCACGATACCAAGATGTCGGTACCGCCGGCGTTCGAGCCCGGAACGGCTGGGCCACCGTTGTTGAACAGGTAGATGATATTGAAATTGTTAAAGTTGAAGGTGTACTGCGTGATGATGATCGGGGAGATCGAGGTCAAAACCAGCGGCAGGGTGATGGTCTTAAGCTTGGTAAAGGAGCCTGCGCCATCCATGGTGGCCGCCTCGTAGAGATCATCTGGGATAGCCTGCAACACGCCCGTGGTCATGGCGAACACGAATGGGAAGCCGCACCAAATCTGGATCATGATGAGAGCAGTCTTAGTCCAGAATGGGTCGGTGAGCCATGCCTTCGGCTCGATGCCAAAGAACGGCAAGATCGTGTTGTTGATGACGCCAAAGGAGTCGTTGAACATGCCCGAGAATACGAGGATGGTAACGAAGCCTGGGACGGCCCACGGCAGGATGAAGATGGTGCGAACGATGGCCTTGCCGTAGAGATCTTTTTGGTTGACCAAGATGGCAAGGAGTACGCCGACGGTGCACTGCAAGGTCGTGGCGACTACCGTCCAAACGACCGTCCATTGCAATACCTCCATGAAGGTGTCGCGCCACAGCTTGAGGCTGAAGATGTTGGTGAAGGTCTTAAGACCGACCCAGTCAACCAAGCGGGCCGGTGGCGCGTTGTAGAGGTTGTAGTTGGTGAAGGCAATGGAGAAGCCGAAGATGATAGGGAAGATCACGACGAAGACCAAGATGATGAAGCCTGGCGTGATCATGAGGTATGGGAAGCCGGCGTCGAGCAGGTTGTGATACTGCTTGACGATCGAGTTGACCTCTTGGCCGCGGTCACGGCGGCAGCCGTTCTTATAGCCGTCACGGATCGCCACATACCACAGGGTAAAGGCAAAGAGGAGAATTAAGACGGTGATGATACCTTCTGCTAATAAGAAGACCGAATTGTCCTTGCGGACGGTCTCGCCTAAGGTTACAAGACCCCAGAGGCCGTGGGCAATCATGTCTTTGGCGCAGAAGAAGAAGCTTAGCAAGATGACCGAGAAAATCAGGCCTTTTTGCCATTGGCCATTGTAGTACTGGCCACCACCCGGGAAGATGCCTAAGACTAAGGCGGTCAAGCCGTGGTGGGTTTGGGGCTTGGGACTAGTTTCGCTCATGGGAATCCTCGCAACACGCAGAAGACGCAGATCAGATCACTCTGGAGCGTGCGTTGGGGGTAAAGCAAGCCCACAGGCTCGCTGACGATGCTTGCGCGCAGCTGACGCTTCGCTCCGCCTCCGCGCTTCGCGCCGTGTGGCGCCGCTGGGGCGAGCGCTGCGCTATTGAGCGCGTGGTCGGTAGCGTGCCTGTGAACTCGCTTGTGACATTGGAAATGGGGTGCAACCCGTAGGTTGCACCCCTTAAAGGAAAGGAGGAGAGCTCTTAGAAGCCGGAGCGGAAGGCCTCGATCTGATTGTGGATCTGATCGGTGGCGCCCTTTAAGGCTTCAGCTGGATCCTGCTTGCCCGAGACGACTAATTGCAGCGCCGAATCGATAGGAGTCCAAACTTGGCTCATCTCTGGGATCGATGGCATGGCCTCGGCACGGGCCGACTGAATGGCGACGGCCTTAGCAAACTCGTTGTCGGTGATGATTGGATCGTTCATGACCGTCTTGGAGGCTGGGATCTCGTTGGTGATCTCAAAGCGCTTCTTGGCCCACTCAGGCTTGTTGATGAACTGGATGAAAGCCTCTGCCATTTCTGGGTTCTTAGACCAAGTGGAGACGGCATAGCCCTTAACACCTAATAAGGAGCTCATGTCCTTGCCATTAGGCAGTTTAGGCAGTGGGGTGACGCCGAAGTTGACCCCGGCCTTGGTGTATGGCTCGTAAGCCCATGGGCCATTGATCACGGCAGCAGCCTTCTTCTCGGTGAAGAGGGAGTCGATGGCGTTGAGTCCGTTCTCACCTAAGATACCGGCAGGGAAGGTGCCATCCTCATAGAAGCTGCGCAGATAGGTGACAGCCTCGACCGCACCGGCGTTGCTCAGGCCCACATCAGCGACATCGAAGTTGCCGTTAGCATCGCGGGCGAAGATGTAGCCGCCATATGGGGCGACAACGCCGTAGGCGTAGTAGATCTGGTCAAACTTGGCGATGAGGCCATACTCCGAGGCGTTAGCGCCGTGACGCTCCTGCGAGAACTTCTTGTACTCGTCTAAGGTGTCAAATGGGGTAGGAAGCAGATCCTTGTTGTAGTACATGACCAGAGTTTCTACGACCTTAGGTAAAGCATAGACTTGGCCGTCCGTGGTAAAGGCGCTTAAAGCTGACTCAGTGTAGTCGGCCAGTTGATCTGGGGTGGCTGCGAGCGGTGCAATTAAGCCCTGTACCACCGAAGCGCCGAGCAGATCGGAAGGGATTAACAGGACATCAGGGCCGATGCCAGCTGGGCCATCGAGACGTAATTTCTCGATCTGCTGAATGTAAGGCATCTCTTGGAGCGAGACTTTGCATTTGGTCTCCTGCTCAAAGGCTGCAATCGCATCAGTGATGCCCTTGGACTTTTGGATATCTTCCCAAACTAACAGCTCGCAGTCTGCGGCAAAGGCAGCAGGTACAGCGGCAATAGAGGCGGTGGCCAGAGCCACGGCAACAGTCAGACGATTCAGAGCTTTCATCGCATCCCCTCAACAAAGACATAATCAAGCGTTTGCTCCGAGCCCAACTGCTGGTTCCAGCGCAGCTCCGCTAAGGAAGGCGGGCCGCCGAGGCGGGCGTAAGGGCAAAGCCTGTGAACATGCATACCTTAATCAAATGCCAAGGCCAGCGCAAAGGTGAAACGCTCAGGATATGATTCACTTCACAAAAATGTGAACGTGTAACATGAAGTTGGCGTAAAATGGCACTAAACTGGCGCTAAGTCCTTATATTTAAAGCTTTGAACTCGGTTGTATAAAATTTATCAAGTCCGTGCGCGTGCCCGGCGCCGCTCCAAGGTGTGGTTGCGCTGCTGGATATTGGGGTACTACCTGTGACGAAGTCGCGCTTTTAGGCCATAAAAGCGTGATCTGGTAAACAAAATTCAGCAATTCTTTTGTTAAGTTTGCGCTCGTTTTGTATAGTTTAGGCATGAACAAGCGCGCTTCTTGTGTTTAAACACGTACAAGTTTGTTTAAACTTAAACACAAATTCACGGCTGCAACCGGCTGTAACCGCGGCACGCTTGAGGAGCTTGAGCGCAGCTTAAGCTAAGACGCTGCAGAGCCCGAGTTACTCGGGCCTTCCTGTAGCCCAGTCTAAACAGCCCCGGAACGCTAGCTCTAATTAATGTAGCTGGGTGCGTGCGCGGAGCATAGTGGGAGTAATCCATGGCAAGCATTGAGTTCAAGAACGTGGTCAAGGCCTATGGCAAGGTGGTGACCTTGTCCAACATCAACCTGCGCATCGAAGATGGCCAGCTGTGCGTCTTCGTCGGTCCATCAGGTTGCGGTAAGTCGACCATGCTGCGTATGATCGCAGGTCTTGAGAGCATCAGCGCCGGTGAGCTGTTGATCGACGATGAAGTAGTAAATGACGTTTCGCCTGCTGACCGCGGAGTCGCCATGGTATTCCAGTCCTATGCGCTCTATCCGCACATGTCGGTGGCCGAGAATATGGGCTACAGCCTCAAGATCAACAAGGTACCAAAGGACGAGATTCGCCGTCAGGTCACCGAGGTCGCCAAGGCCTTACAGCTTGACCACCTCTTAGATCGCAAGCCTAAGCAGTTATCAGGCGGTCAGCGTCAGCGTGTCGCCATTGGCCGAGCCATTGTCCGCAATCCGAAGGTCTTCACCTTCGACGAGCCGCTGTCCAACTTAGACGCTGAGCTGCGCGTTGAGATGCGCTTGCACATTGCCCGTATGCACCAAGAGATGGGCACCACCATGGTCTACGTTACCCACGATCAGGTTGAGGCCATGACCTTGGCCGACAAGATTGTGGTCATGAACTTTGGCAAGATCGAGCAGGTAGGTAAGCCACTTGAGCTCTACTACAATCCATGCAACAAGTTCGTCGCCGGCTTCATTGGCTCGCCGAAGATGAACTTCCTGCCAACTGAGATCAAGGCCATCGGTGATAACGAGGTCACGATCGACTTAGGCGGCAACTTAGAGCAAGTCCCAGCCTTAACCGCAGGCCTCAAGGTCGGCGACAAGGTCACGGTCGGCATTCGCCCTGAGTACCTCTCGATCGGCAACACCCAAGCGGCCTTAGAGCGCTTCGGTGGCGCCAAGACGGTCAGCCTGAAGTTCACCTCGGACGTAGTCGAGCGCTTAGGCAACAACACCTATCTCTACGGCACCAGCTGCGGTCAAGACAACTTCAAGATCATCATTCCAGGTGACGTCCAAGTCCACACCGGCCGCGAGGTCGAGCTCAACTGCTTGGCCAAGAACTGCCTCTTATTCAACGAGGCCGGGGAGCGCATCTACGCCCGTGAAGAGGACAAGCTGCCTTGGCCTGAGACCAAGACCAAGCACGACGACGAGAACGCCGCCTAACGCCGCCGCCGCGCCGCGTAGGTCGCCTAACGCCACGCTCGCCGTCGCGCCTTGCGTCGCCGCCTGCGCCCAAGGGCATAGCGCAGCATGGATCTAAGTTTGACTGGCTTTATGTTTTTGCGCCAAAAGTTTGGAGACATTGCGGCAAGTATCACAGGGGGCGGTTTCAATCCCGCAACTGTGGTAGTGCCAACCGACAATACTGAAACGTGAGCTACGGCTCACCAAGATTAATCCCCAAAAGTGAGGTTTCAGATACGGTCTAACTGAACAGCTCCTGCGCTCCTTGCGCGGTCTTGCTTGATCTCCTTTTCTATCCCATTGAGCGCACAAGCAAGCACCGAACAAAGCGCAGGCGTCGCCTCTGGCAGCGCGGACCGAGCACGAGCTCGGACTTTGGGAGCTGCTGGAGTGGAAGGTCGTAGGTGAAACTTAAGTTCTATCCCAAGGTGGTTTGCTCCTCCTTACTTAGTACCATCAAGCTAAAGGATCTGTTGTGGGGACTGAGACTTTAACCTGCGCTGATACTGCTATCCCACGTAGCTTGAGCAAACTCGATGTGTCTATTGCAAGTCGTATAGGGA
The DNA here is from genome assembly GCA_944389615.1 of uncultured Anaerobiospirillum sp. Classification (GTDB taxonomy): domain Bacteria; phylum Pseudomonadota; class Gammaproteobacteria; order Enterobacterales; family Succinivibrionaceae; genus Anaerobiospirillum. The sequence continues at coordinate 21,743 of CALXNA010000002.1, forward strand.
AATTTTCCATGAAAGGAGCATTTAAGTTTTCAACCCTTGCCGCCGCAGTTTTAGCTGCAAGCATGACGATGTACAGCACCAACGCTGCTGCTGCCGGTCAAGCCGATATCGATGCTGCCTTAGCCGCAGCTCGTGAGGCGGTTGCCGCTGCTCAGCGCGCCGAGGCTGCTGCCGTTGAGGCTAAGCGTGCCGCCGAGGCTGCTCAAGCTAAGGCTGAGGCCGAGAGCGCACGTGCTAAGGCCATTGTTGATCAAGCTGCCGCCCGTGACAGCAAGGCAGGCTCGGTCGACGTCGGCTGGAAGCCATCCTTTGACTTCCACGGCTACTTCCGTGCCGGTGTCGGTCAATCGAGCCAAGGTGCTAACCTCAATTGGAATCAGAGCAAAGTTGGTCGTTTAGGTAACGAAGGTGACCTCTACTCTGAGCTCGAGTTTGGTACCGAGGTCTACAAGGTTGACGATGTCAGCTTCTACATCGACTCGATGGTGCAGCTGAACTCGGACGGTTCCGACGACGGCGAGGATATGCTTAATGGCAAGGATGACGACATGAACGTCAGCCTGCGTCAGTTCAACCTCCAAGTTAAGGGCTTAATCCCAGGTCAGCCAAATGCCGTAGTTTGGGCTGGTAAGCGCTACTACCAACGTGCTGATATCCACATCATTGACTCCAAGTACATCAACATCTCCGGTAATGGTGCTGGTATTGAGTACTTACAAGCAGGCCCAGGCACCTTCTCCTTCGCTTGGATCCGTAAGGATGCCCAACAGATCGCCTATGATTTCAATGATCTCGGCTACCCCGACACTTATAATGGCGATCTCAACATCAACTACTTAGATGCTCGCTATGCCGGTTGGGCTCCTTGGGCTGGTGCTTGGACGCAGTTCCAAGTAGCTGTTGCTATTCCTCATGGTGCCGATGGTGTTGCCAAAGATGGCACATTCGTCAGCGGCGATCCAGAACATGACAACGGTACCAGCGTCATGGCCACCGCTGAGTTAAGCCAGAGCTTCAGCGCAGGTTACAACAAGACCGTACTGCAGTACTTTAACAAGGCCTTAGCTCACAACGCGATTGATATCGGTGGCGGCTGGAACGATGCTTGGAATGATAACGAAGATGCTAAGGGCTTCAGCATCATCAACACCGGTGAGGTCAACGTAACCGACAACTTCTCGTTCACCCACGTTCTGCACTACGGCTATGCCTCTGACATGGGCTCTAAATACGGCGATGAGGACAATCACTCCATCATCCGCGCTGTTGCCCGTGCCGGTTACCAGCTGACCACTTACACTCGTCTGTTAGCCGAGGTTGGCTCGTACTGGGAAGATGTTGAGTACAAGGATGGTACCGACAGATCTGCTGATGGTCAAAAGTACACCTTGGCTTACGCTATTGCTGCAGGCAAGGGCTTAATGGCACGTCCTGAGCTGCGTTTATATGCTTCGTACTTGGTTGCGAACGGCGACGATATTGCGAGCAATGTTGGCCCTAACTCGATCGGTGCAGTTACTGGCGGCACCTCTGATGACACCGAGTGGAACTTCGGTGTTCAGGCCGAGGCTTGGTGGTAACAGGACGCCATCGGTCTAAACCTTTCAGTTAGACGATTAGGCGACCGCAAGGCTCAGGGCGTCTTAAGATGCCCGAGCCGGTCGCCCTCAAGGTCTGTTTTGGACTTGGCCCAAGTGGCAAGCTCAAGGCAGACCTTTTTGTCTCTTGGGCGCAGGCACACTGGCCGCGCCTCTCAACTTGCGCGGCCTTGCGGCTCCGCTCGTCCACGCTCCGGGCCGATGCTTGGTCTCTAAGGAGCAGATGGCTATCTGCGCCACAGCTCTGGGGCCGTGCATCCTCTCAGACCATTTGGGCGGCGGCTGCGCTTGCCGCTCGCCGTTTCACATTCGGGCCACTTTGTATTTGTCTCTAAGGGGGCAATGGGCCGTTTGTGCCGCGGCGTCGGGCCCATGCGTCCTCTTGGGCTACTTGGGCGGCGGCTGCGCTTGCTGCTTGCCGTTTCGCGTCCGGGCCACTCAGCGTTGGTCTCTAGGACGCAAAAGGCCGTCTGCGCTTAGGGCACGACCTTGCGCTTTCCATGGCGCGTGGATGGCGGTGTAACGCGGGACGCGACCACCCCCTTAGAGACCTCACTGCAACGTGGGGTTGCGCTCTGGCTACTGCCGCAGGTAGTCGTAGCACTCGCGCCAACCGGCGTTGCGGCTGTGGTAGAAGACCTTGCCGACGCGCACAAAGCCCAGCTTGGTTGCAAGCACGTGCATTGGTTGGTTGTCTTGGTGGGTGTCGATTCTGAGGTACGGATACTGGGCGATGAGGAGCTTTAAGATAAAGGTGCCGACGCCGCGCCCTTGTACCGTGGCCATGCGGTGAATTACCTTGTAGGGCTGGGTGCTGCGCCACGAACCATCTTGCAGCTCATCGTAGACTGGCTCATGGTCGGAGAGGACAAAGGTGCCCACCACCTCGTCATGCTGCTCTTCGTCGTACACCACATAGAGCTCGCCTGCCTCTAAGGCTGGGACGACGTCTTGGCTGCTGGGGAAGCCTTGCGTCCATTGGTGGAAGTTGTGGTGCTCGTACATGAACTGGCGCGCCCACTCAAACAGCTCATCGATGCGCGGTAGGTCGGCTTTAGTGGCCTTGCGCAGGTTGAGCAAGTTAGTCTTGCTGGGCGCGACATAGTCAAAGCAGATGCGGTCGCCGTAGCCCTCGTAGGTGACCACGCCGGTACGCTCAAAGCCCAACTTGCCCAAGATATGGCACATGGTCTTATTATCTTCGTGGGTATCGATGCGGATATGAGGGTAGCGCGCCATGAGCCACGCAAAGATGAATTGCCCCGCGCCTTGGCCCGGCAGCGCGGCCATGCGGTGCACTACGATGTACGGCGCATCACTGTGCCAGTGGCCGTCACGTATGCGGTCGTACTCCGGCTCGCAGTCGCCTAAGGCGAAGCTGGCGATAACCTGACCTGCGTCATTGAGGCAGACGTAGCCGTGCCCTTCTGCGATATCGGTGGCTACCACCGCACTGGTGGGGTAGTTTTCGTCCCATTGGGTCGGGTTGCCTTGCGCGACCATATAGGCGCGGCATTGGTCAAAGATTGGGTCAATCAAGGGCAGATCTTCTGGGATCGTTTTGCGAATCAGCACGTTGTTACCTCTTGTGGGGCCGCAGCCCCAGATCTGATAGGGAATAGGGGCTATTGCTGAGCATGGTTCTCTGTTGCTTGCTCGGCCGGGGCGGGCGCTGAGGTTGCTGCCGGAGCGTTTGCGGCAGTGGCGGTGGCGGGGCTGGCTGCTGCTGCGGCAGCAGCGCGGCGCGCGCGCACAACGGCGATGCGGTTCTTAAGGCACAGCAGGCAGAAGACGAGGCCAACGCCGTAGGAGAGCGAGGATAAGGTCAAGGACAGATGGATCGAGCCGCTGAGCTCGGTGACATATTGCGCGGTGCCGACCGCGGCGCTGATGGTGTAATGAAGCAGGGCCGTGAGGATGGCCATCGAGGCGGCTTGGCCCACGGTACGCGAGAGTGACTGCACCGCCGAGGCCATGGCGTATTGGTACGGGTCGACCGAGCTCATCACGATGACGGTGTTGGGGGCCGAGAACAGGCCAAAGCCAAGGCCCAACAGGACTTGGGCCGAGAAGATCAGGCCCAAACTGCTCTCGGGATTGAGCCAGAACAGGACGATGACGCCGGTCAGGCACATGCTCATACCGGTGATGGTGAGGTACTGCGGGCCGACCATATGACTGAGCTTGCCTGAAAACGAGGAGCTCAGCACCATCAAGAACGGCTGCACCATCAGGATAAGGCCGGTGGTCGCCGCGGCATAGCCCAAGATGAGCTGCAGGTGCATGGCGATGAGCAAGGTGAAGACGAAGCTGGCCAAGTAGTGGAAGGTCGAGGCTAAGAGCGCGTACTTGAGGACGTTATTGCCCCAGATGAACTTGAGCGGCAGTAGCGGCTCTGCTGAGCGATACTCAATGATAAGGTAGCCCACCAAGGCAAGGAGCGCGACGACTAAGACATAGAGGAAGGCGCTGTAGCTGGTGTAGCTTGAGAGCGTGAGCAGGATGATAAGACCCAGCGCAAAAGAAGCGGCCATGCGCCCAAGCGGCATCTTGTTCGTGATGGGCTTGTCCTTGGGTTCGTGGTAGGTCAAGCCATAGGCGATCAAGAGACCTACAGCGGTGATGTAGAACATGGTGCGCCAGCCTAAGGTGTCCACGATCAGGCCCGAGATAAACGGCGAAAGGGTGAGGCCTGCGTAGACTGAGGAGACGTTGTAGGCGATAGCAAAGGAGCGGTATTCACGCTCCACGCGCTGCGAGATCAAGGCAATGGCGGTGCAAAAGACCAAGGACAGCGACACGCCTTGGAGGCCACGGATGAGTGCGCCGGAGACCAGCTCCGGGGCCAAGGTCACGGCAAAGCTCAAGATGCCTGAGCTCAGCGCACCGATAAGGAAGATGTTGAGATAGCCAAAGCGGTTAGCAAGGGCGCTGGAGGCAAGTAAGAAGGCGGCGGAACTGGCGGTGAAGGCGTTGATCATCCAAGTGACATTCTCCGGGGAGCAGTCATAGTCTTGGGCGATGAACGGCATGGCGATGTTGAGCGAAGAGCCCATGAACGAGGTCAGAAACGACGTCATGCACAGAGCGATCAAGAGTTTGAGGTGTTTGCGCATTGATGATTCCGCGTGGCAAAAGGGCAACGGCCTCGATCATAGATCTTTTGGTGCGCTCAGGTAAGCATACGGCCGCGCTCCCGCCCTACTTTGGCGCGCCGCGCTGAGCTCTGCACTGAGCTCAGCGCTCTGCCGGCTTGGCTGTGCATCTGCGCTTGGGCAACTCGCGCCTAGCATGCCTCTCCACCCCACACCTTCTCTGCGCTCCCGCCAGTTACGCGCGGTCGGATTTCAGGGGCGGTCGCTGGTGTAGCGGATGGGGAGTAGGGGCTGGTCGGGGAGGAGTTGGGCACGTGCACGCGATTTTGGGGTAAGGTTGCGATGAGCTTCACAAAATGCGGGGTGATCGCGCGACTATTGGCTTAAATCTGGGTAAAATCGGCAGCCATTTAGGGCGCATTCGCGCCTTTTTCACAGCTGAATACGTGCACGTGCACGTAAGCTTGAGTGGTTGAGGGGAGGTTTCATGGCTGATTTCGTTCAGGGCGTGAACTTAGGTAACTGGCTGGTCTTAGAGAAGTGGATGAGTCCGCAGACCTTCGCCGGTTCGGATGCTGATGATGAGTACTATCTGCCGCGCACGTTAGATCGCGCCACCTACGAGGCCCGGATCGCGCAGCACCGCGCCGAGTACATCTCCGAGCGAGACTTCGTTTTGCTCCGCGGTATGGGCATCACCAGCGTGCGCATTCCGGTGCCTTATTTCATCTTCGGTGACCGCGAGCCTTTTATCGGCTGCTTAGCCGAGCTCGACAATGCCTTGGCGTGGGGCGCGCACTATGGCATCTCGGTGCTGATTGATCTGCACACCGCGCCGATGAGCCAAAACGGCTTTGACAATGGTGGCATGCAGGGCGTCTGCCGCTTCAGCCAACTGCCCGACGAGGTCGAGTTTGTCCTCTCAGTGCTGGAGCGCTTAGCGCAGCGCTATGGCGCGCACCCGGCCTTGTATGGCATTCAAATCCTCAATGAGCCAATCACCGAGCGCATGTGGCGCCTGATAAACGTCCCGCAGCGCTACCCGGCCCGCGAACCGGAGCTCGCCCAAGGCTCGGGGCCGAACAGCCTGAGCTTCTTGCGTGACTTCTATACTGAGGCCTATGCGCGCATGGCCCCGCACTTAGCCCCGGGCAAGAAGGTCGTATTCCACGACGGCTTTGAGCTCCTCGCATGGCAAGACTTCATGGTCGACCGCAGCAAGTACCCTAACGTCGTGCTTGATACGCACCAGTACCTGATGATGGCCGAGATGGATCATTGCGAACAGAAGCTTGAGGGCTACCTCAACTTCTTAGAGCACGAGCTGGCTCCGCAATATCAGGAAGCGGCCGCGGTGCATGATGTCATCTGCGGTGAGTGGTGCCTCTTTAACTCCTTGGCCTGCGGCTATGACACCAAGGGCGGCCAGAGCGTGCTCAATGGCGTCACCGCTGACGAGCAAACGCAAGGCCTGACCCTCGCCGAGCGCACCGCTATTTACCAAGAGCTCAATCGCGCGCAGATGAAGGTCTGGCACTTGGGCGTCGGTCAGTACTACTGGAACTACAAGATCTTGTTTGACACGGTCAACTCGACCAACTGGCGCGGCTGGGATGCTTGGGATGCCGGGCGCAGCTATGCCTTTGACTGGTTTAAGCCACTGTAAGGAGGCCACATGATCACTAATCCGATTTTTAAGGGCTTCAACCCCGATCCGTGCATCTGCCGCAAAGGCGATGACTACTACTGCGCGGTCTCCAGCTTCGAGTGGCTGCCGGGCATCCCGATCTACCACTCGCGCGACTTGGTGCACTGGGAGCTGCTCACTCACGTCTTAACCGATCAGGTGAACCTGCAGCGCCTGCCCAGCGCTAAGGGCATTTGGGCCCCATGCCTGACCTATTGTGCGGCCGAAGACAAGTTCTACGTCGTCTACGGCGTCATGAACTCGATGAACGCCCGCTACTTTGACGTCGACAACTTCGTCATTACCGCAAGTGACATCTGCGGCCCATGGTCGGAGCCGGTGTACCTGCACTCAGCGGGCTTTGATGCCTCCATGCTGCACGATGACGATGGGCGTAAATATGTGGTGTCACTGGAGTGGGAAACGCGCTTGGGCTACGAGAAACCGGGGGTGATCTGCCTGTGCGAGTACGATCCTAAGGCCCAAGCCATTGTGGGCTACCCGAAGCGCATCTACCGCGGTGCCACCAACCGTGGCTGCATCGAGGCGCCGCACCTGACCAAGCGCAACGGCTACTACTACTTGATGTGCGCCGAAGGCGGCACCGGCTATAACCATGCCGTCACCATGGGGCGCAGCACCAATGTCTGGGGCCCATATGAGGGCGATCCGGTCGGCGCTATTGTCACCTCGGTGGTCAACAACTCCAACGAGCGCGCCGACGATGATCACTTAAAGCCCCGCTACTTCAACCCTGACTCAGTGCTGCAAAAGTCCGGACACGGCTCCTACGTCGACCTGCCTAATGGCGAGACGTACTTGGTGCACCTCACTTCCCGGCCTTTTGTCCCCGAGCTACGTTGCACCTTAGGCCGTGAAACCGCGATCCAAAAGATGCACTGGACGGAAGATGGCTGGCTGCGTATGGCCGACGGCTCGACCTTGGCCAAAGTTGAGGTGCCAGAGCCTAACCTGCCCGCTGTACCAATGCCGCAGGTGCCGAGTTTTGATGACTTCGACGGCCCACTGGGCAATTGGTACTACGCCCCGCGCATTTTGCCGGAGAGCTTTGCCACCACCAGTAAGCGCCCGGGCTATGTCACCTTACGCGGACAGGAGTCGCGTACCTCTCTCAATAAGGTTTCGATCTTGGCGCGCAAACTCACCTCGGTCTACGCCACCATCACGACCTGCATGGACTTCCACCCTGAGGTCTACCAGCACAGCGCCGGTCTCATTGTCTATTACGACAATATGAACTACGTCAACCTGCGCAAGTACTACTCGCAGACCTTAGGCGGCAGCGCCATCGGCATCACGCACCTCGAGAATGGCACCAAGGACGAGATGATCGCCACGCGCACCGCGGTCGATGACAGCCGCGAGTTGATCTTCCGTGTGGTCATCACGGGCAAGAGCTTCCACTTTGAGTGGGGCTATGCTGAGGAAGGCGCCACGGGCAAGGCCAAAGTCGGGTCGCTGCAGCGCATTGGCCCGGACTTTGACACCACCAAGTTCTCAGATGAGTTCTGCAAGTTCGGTGAGTTCACCGGCACCTTTGTGGGACTTACCTGCGCCGACCGCTTGCTGCATCAGCACTGTGCCGACTTTGACTTCTTCGACTACGACGCCGACGAAACCAAGCCGGTCGCCTAACCCGCCCGCAGTACGAGCTCCTGCGCCCAACCTCACAAAAGGCGCAGTAACTGTAGGCCATACAGTCAATTGCGGCCATAGTCAGGTGCGCAGAGCGTAGTCGCGGCGGGCGTGCGTGCGCTACCATGCTGGTATCAGTTGTGTGAGGACATTATGGAATTTGATACCAGCAAATTAGTGTGGACGCGCCAGCCTAAGAGCTGCGTCATTACCCCAGAGCGCATCGAGATTGAGACGCTGCCGCATACCGATCTGTGGCAGCGCACTTACTACCATTTCCGTAACGACAATGCCCCGGTGCTGCAGCTCAGCTGCGCCGAGCCCTTCTTTTCCTTTGTGGTCAAGACGGACTTTGCCTCAAGCCACCACCGCTTCGACCAATGCGGCGTCGTGCTCTATCTTGACAGCGAAAACTGGCTTAAGGGCTCGATCGAGTATGAAAACGAGCGCTTTGCCCACTTAGGCAGCGTCGTGACCAATCAGGGCTACTCCGATTGGGCCACCACGGAGATACCCGCTTCGGTCAAGTCGATGTGGTACCGCTTAAGCCGCCGTCAGGACGATTTCCGCATCGAATGCTCCGAAGATGGCGTGACCTTCAAGCAGATGCGCGTCTGCCATCTGCACGCAGCACAAGGCCCCGTCCAGTTTGGCGTCTACGCCTGCAGCCCTGAGGACTCCTCGTTTACCGCAGTTTTCACCCACATGGCCCTCGGCCCATGTCTCTGGCAAGCCCACGACGGCCAGCAGCCCGACGCATAGCGCCGATAGGGCCCCTTAGCGACCACACCAAGTGGCCCGCATCTGAAGCGGCAAGCGTCGCCGCGGCCCGAGCGCTCGCCCACGCCAGAGCGCAGGCCTAGGCCCTTATGCTCCTTAGAGACCTTGCAAAGTGGCTCGCACCTGAAACGACAAACGACAAGCGGTAAGCGTCGCTGCGGCTCAAGTGGCCACAGTGCCCAGCCTTAGCGCAGGCCCAAGTCCTCTGCTCCTTAGAGACCAATACCAAGTGGCCTGCGCCTGAAGTGGTGGCGCGCGTCGCGGCTCCCGCGGAGCTGGGGCAGATGTCCACTAAAGGGCGCGTTTGCTGGTCGGTGGACATTGCGCTTGGGCCTTCTTTTGGGACGGCGGCAGCGCCCCTAGCTCCATTTTTTGACAGCCTACGCACAAGAAATCGCAAGCTCTAGGGCTATTTGCGACACAGTGCACGTTTGGTCAAATTCGGCAACAAAGCGCAAGTAGAGGCGTTGTATGCTAGAAGTCGGCGTGCGTTTGTGACTGTTTTAAAATAGTGCACGGAGCTCAGGGCACTCAGCCTTCGTGGTTTTGTCTCCAGTTGCGTCATTTTGCTGACAAAGTGCACAGCGCTGCGCTTTTTACTTGCATTCACCTTGCTTTTGTCAGGTGTTTTGTCGACAATATTGCAAATTTTTTGCAGCCGTGCTGCATCATCTTGGCGCATTGTGGCGCGCAAGGGAGTACTTTGGTGTTGCACTATGGTGCACCAACTTGAGCTTCCTTGTGGTCAAGCATGGGCTAGATTTTGCTCCTGCGGCGGTGCAAGTAGGCAGACGCTCAGTCTGCGTGCTTGGTAGATCACCTGCCAAGGCAAGGCTCAACCGTAAGCTGTCCGGAGGCTGTCGCGAGGCTGTACGTGAGGCTGTGTGGCGCTTTACGCCACAGCTGAGGCGAGGTTAGAGGCTCGCTTAAGTTGGTACTTGGTCAAGTAACATCGTGCTGATGTGGCTCCTTGGCAGTAGGTGGTCGTGGTGAGATTGGATGCTTCCCGCTTGAGGCGTGGCTAGGCAGCAGTTGCGTGCAGGTGCTGCCTAGCCATCGCCGAGCGTGAGTTTCCGTGATTGGTAGATAGATATGGCTACAATTCCTTTTTTAACCTTAGCAATCTCGATTGCTGCGGTATTGGGAATTTTGCTCGGCGAAGTGCGCTATCGTGGTATCGGCCTTGGTATCGGTGGCGTCCTGTTCTCAGGTATCTTCGTCGGACATTTTGCCCATGAGTGGTTTGATTTGACCATTCGTACCGCCGAGGGTGCCACCGCAGCAGGTGAAATCTTAGGCTACGTCCAAGAGTTCGGCTTAATCTTGTTCGTTTACGCCATTGGTGTGCAGGTGGGCCCAAGCTTCTTTTCGTCCTTGCGCTCCATGGGTGCCAAGCTCATCGGCTGGGTGCTCATCATCATCCTGATGGGCTGCTCGATCGCCTTGATCATGCACTTCGTCGGCTACGTCAAGATCGACGCCATGGTCGGTATGTACTCCGGTGCTATCACCAATACCCCAGCCTTAGGTGCCGCCAACCAGATGATTCTGGACATGCAGCAGGTCTTAAGCGCGCAAGGTATTGATGCTAAGAACCAAGGCTTCGACCAGTTCGTCGTGCCTTCGGCCTACGCTATGGCTTACCCATTTGGCGTCTGCGGCATTCTCCTGACCATGATCTTGCTCAGGATCATCTTCCGCGTTGATATCGCCAAGGCCGGTCAAGAGTACCAAGAGGCCAAGAGCGGCGGTAAGCCTGCCATTAAGACGGTCAACGTCATCGTCACCCACCCAGATTACTTCGGCAAGACCTTAGGTCAGCTCCAAGGCATCAAGGACGAGAGCTACGTCATCTCCCGTATCAAGCGCGGCAATGACCTCATCGTACCGCACCACGAGACCGTGATCGCCGAAGGCGACATCCTCCACTTGGTCGGTGCTGAGCCGCAGCTCAATCGCGCCGTCGAGCGCATGGGTGAGAAGGCTGACAACGTCTTTACTACCACCACCCGTGGCACCAACAAGATCGTCAAGCGCATCGTCGTTACCAACAACAGCGTCATCGGTAAGCACATCGGTGACCTGCACTTAGAAGAGCGCTTTGACATCGTCGCCTCGCGCCTGTTCCGTGCCGGTGTTCAATTCGTGCCAACCCACGATATGCGCCTGCAATTTGGTGACTACTTAAACGTCTTAGGTACCGCCGAGAACATCGAGGCGGCCGCCAAGACCTTAGGTAACTCCGACACTGAGCTGCACAAGGTCGCCATGCTGCCAATCTTCATTGGCTTGATCTTAGGTATTCTCTTAGGCTCGATCCCGATCCCAGTCTCAGGCGTCCCAGCTCCAATGAAGTTAGGTGTCGCCGGTGGCCCTCTGGTTATGGCCATCTTACTTGCGCGCTTTGGCGGCACGTGGACGGGTAATCGCATCCGCTGGTATATGCCGGCCGCAGGCCTGTCGGCCCTGCGTGAGATCGGTATTACCCTGTTCTTATCGATCGTCGGTATCTGCGCCGGTGCTAACGGCTTCTGGTACACCTTGACCGAAGGCCCGGGCGTCCAATGGATGTTAGGCGGTATCTTTATAACCTTCATCCCGCTGTTTGTTGTCGGCTTCTTGGCCTACAAGATCTCCAAGATCAACTACCTCGTCTTGTGCGGTATGATCGCAGGCTCGATGACTGATCCGCCAGCCTTAGCCTTCGCCAATGGCTTGCACTCCAACCCAGAGGCTTCGTCCTTAGGTTACGCCACGGTTTACCCAGTAACCATGTTCCTGCGTATTCTGTCGCCGCAAGTCATGATCATCATCGCCGTCCTCGCGATGTAGCGCTGTGACCCACAGCATGTGACCACAGCGCTGTGATAATCTGCGGTGCCCTCTAACGCCGCGCGCAACAGGCCGTACCCGCGCCCTCATCAGGCATGGATACGGCCTGTTGGCGTTACATGCTATCATGACGGCCTAAAGAGCCCAGAAACTCAAGAGCCCGGAAACTCAAGAGCCCGGAAACGCAGGAGGGCGTAGTGGCAGCAGATAAGGTAGACGAGGCATCAGATCTGTTACGTTCCACCGGCATCGGTGGACCGTTATTGTGCTTGGTGAGCGGTTTGAGCGGCTGGCACCCCAAGGTCGCATGGTGGTGTTTAAGCCCGTTGTGGTTTGTGCTGTTGGTGCCGCTGACCTTGGTGGCGCCGCCTGCTTTGCCCATCATCCTGTTGTTTTGGCTCCAGCGCTCATGGCGCCATGCCGCGGAGCTGCCTTTGGCGGTCGACCCACGGGACGATAGTGCGGTCAAGCTGCGCTTGGTCGCGCTCGATTTAGGCGCCGTTCTGCGCCAGCAGCGCCATCTCTTAATGGGCCTTGTCATGGCCTATTACCTCATCGCCATCGGCGGCAGCTTTATCTTAAGCTCGGCGCTGCAATCGGCGCTCAATCTCTACATGGCCCAAGCGCAGGCTCATAAGGTACTGCAGATCGCCACCCCCGAGCAGATTGCCTACTCCAATTCTGTGGTGCATTACATCGCGCTCTATCTCATCGTAGTGGCGGTGACCATCATCACCATCTTCGCCACCACCATCGTGGCGCTCTTCACGAGCAAAGACCCCGCCGGCACGCAAGTTCTGGCGCTGCCGCGCCTTGCGTCGGCGGTGGCGACGCTGCTGGGCAAAAACCTGCCTGGGATTGCCATGATCCTTGCCTTGTTCTATGGCGTGATCATGACGGTGGAGCGCTATTACGCGCACTTTCGCATCGTCGCGGTCGAGGCCATGATCTTAGGCCAAGATTACTTTGACCCGAGCATCTGGTTTCTGCTCTTGCGTGGCTACCTGATCCAAGCCTTCTTCGTGGCTCTGGTCTTAGTCTTGTTCATGGGCTGCGGCTTGCTCGCCCCGAGCCACCAAAACGATAAGTCCAATTGAATGCGTCCCATCACTACTCAATCAAGATAGGGACATCAGGCTACAGTCCCAGCATCTACTGCTGCGCCGCTCCGGCGCCGCGGGCTGATAGGTGGAACGATGTTTGTCAAAGAAACGATTTTGCCGCTGCTCACGCAGTACCACGTGTCTTATCACCTCTATGCCCATGAGGCGATTGCCCATGGGGCGATCACGGTGGATCTGCCGCTGATGCAGGGCACCATGCTCAAGAACTTGGTGCTGACCAACAAGCACCACGACCTGTACCTCTTTACCTTGCCCTTGGACTATCGGGCTGACCTCAAGGCCCTCGCGCAGATCTTGGGCGTGCCGCGCTTTAGCTTTGCTAAAGCCTCCGACTTGGCCTTGATGGGCATTCCGCCGGGGCATGTCAGCCCGCTGTGCCTGCTCAATGACCCGGGCCATCTCTTCCACTATGTGCAGCCGCTCGAGCTCGATCAATTTGACTTGGTCAACTGCCACCCGCTCGACAACCACTTCTCGATCGACATCAAGCGCACAGATCTCGAGCAGCTGGTCGCAAACTCAGGCCATCCCGTCACCAAGGTCGCAGGTACCGTGCTGGAGCCTAAGTAGATGGCCGAGCGCATCACGGGCTTTGCCCCCTTTGTCCCCACAGATGCTCAGGTCTTGATCTTGGGCTCGATGCCCTCGGTCAAGTCCTTGCAGCAGGGCTTTTACTACGCGCATCCGCAAAACCGCTTCTTTAAGGTGATCGCGGCGCTGCACACCAAGTGGCGCGCCCAGCGCACCAACTCCGAGGTTACGCCGAGCGTGCTCACTACGGTCGCAGAGCGTAAGGCGGCGCTGACGGATTTGGGGATCGCGCTCTACGATGTCGTAGCTTCGTGTGAGCGCGAAGGCTCGCTTGATAGCAAGATCAAGCATTACGAGTACGCCGACATCTGGGGCCTGCTTAAGCAGCATCCCTCCATCACCACGGTTATCACCAACGGCGGCTTTGCCAAGACCCATTTCATCCGCTCCACCATCAAGCCCCATCAGCCGGTGCCCTTTACCTTCGTAGCGCTGCCGTCGACCTCGCCTGCGCACGCCGTGCCGGTGGCCACCATCGTGGCCCAATATGAGGCTGTGCTTGCACCACTCTTAGGCCTATTCTCGCCCTAAGCCAAATGGCTTAAGATGAGCACAGTAAGTCAAATGGAGGGTGGCTATGGCACAGATCAAATGGGGTGTACTCTTGAGCCTGCTGCTGTGCGGCAGCGTGTGGGCGGCGCCGCAGCCGACGTCCCAGCCGACACAGACGCAACCTTCGTCACAGGTTCAGTCGGCATTGCAGCCGACGCCACAGACGCAGCCGGCGTCGCAGTCGGCGTCCCAGCCGACACAGCCGCAGTCGGCGTCGCAGCCGACGTCCCAGCCGAAGACCCTGACGGTGGAGCGCTCCTTTAGCGTCAGCCACGTCCAAGTGCCGCCGATCTGCGAGCTCGATAAGTTCAAGACCACCTGTACCCGTCTTGTTAACTACTACGTGCGCCGCTTTGAGCGCGAGATGGTCAGCCACATCAACCTCCAATTTGACGCCAACGACCCCTTCGCTGAGCACAACAATATGGGGCGCAAGCGCGAGAAGTCGGTGCAAAACGTCACCATGAGCGTCTACTCGCGCCCCGATGAGCCGGTACTCGCGCTCTTCTCTATCTTCAAGCAAAAGGTCGTGGGGCAAGAGCAAGAGAACCTCTTAGTTGAGACCATCAACTTCGACGTTGAGAGCGGCCGCTCCATCCGCTTCAACCAGCTCTTTGGCAAGCCCGAGCTTGCCGCCATGCTCTGTGCGCGTGCCATCGAAGCTAAGTACCAGAGTCTCAAGTCGCCGCTCTTGCCGGTCGTGATCAGCGCGACGGAGCTCAGCCCCAGCAACTTCATCATCTCGCCACGCGGCCTGCGCTTCTTCTTTGCCCCGGGCCTCGTCAAACCCAATTCCACCACCGCCGAGAGCATGCTAATTCGCCTTGAGGCGCTGCAAAGTGCCGAGCCGGTGGCCCAGTGGTGGTCGGGCAAGGATACCGAAATCACCGATGAGCAGCGCGCGGCGCTCGCTAACTCGAGCCTCAGTGGCGTGATCAAGCTCGAAGAGGACATGCCCAGCGCCGCCGAGGTCAAAGCCGCCCAGCGCTTAGCCCAAAGTGAGCACGACGCGGCCGCGGCCAAGGAAGCCGCCGAACAGGCTGCTGCCGCCATTGAGGGCAAGTCCGTGACCGACGCGGTCGCCGCGCCGAGCCCGGGCCACGCCGTCGCGGCCGAGCCGCGCCGCTTAGGCCCCGCGCAGTAGAGCGCCCTGAGTGGAGTAGGGGTGCGTCGCGGAATAGAGGGTGGCGTCGGGGCGCAGCCGAGTAGGCTGCCAGCGCCGACAAGCCCGGAGCCGCTGTGGTCGCGCCCTGCCCTTGGGCTACGTGGGCTTGCGCAGGCTGGTTGGGGCAAATGGGCGGGGCAGCTCACAAATTTCACTTTATCCGCGCAAGTTGCAGGTGCAAACTGCGCTGTCAGCGTGTGCGGTTGCTATCATGATCGGATGTGGCTGTGTCAGCTACCTGCCATTCCCCAGCTCAAGTGGCGCAGTTTGGAGCTAAGGACAGACTGTGGGGGCGCTGCGTGCGTGCTGTTACTTGAGCGCTGGTGTGGTCGGGGAGTGGCGCCGAGCTGCGCCGAGTGGCGCCGAGCTGCGCCGAGCTTGCGGCCCAGCTGGGACTTATCGTCTTTGTAGGAGAGTAAGATGGGTGACTTTGACCTTGGTATTGTGCAGAACCCGCGCGTCTTTGAGCAAAATCGCTTAGCACCGCACTCAGATCACTTGTGCTATGCCAATTATCAGGAGATGATGGATGGTGCGGGAAGCTCATTGCGCCAGAACCTCAACGGGTCGTGGCTGTTCCACTATGCCTTGAACTTCGGCCAGATGCCGCAGGGCTTTGAGCGCGATGACTTTGACGTCAGCGGCTGGGTGTCGATCAAGGTGCCTGGGCACTTTGAGACCCAGGGCTTTGGTAAGCCACATTACACCAATGTCGCCTACCCATGGGATGGGCGCGAGCAGGTGCACCCGGGCGAGATCCCGCAGCGCTTCAATGCCGTGGGCTCCTATGTCACCTTCTTTGAGGTCAGCTCCAAGTGGCAAAACTGCTTTATCTGCTTTGAGGGCGTCGACTCGGCCTATGCCGTCTACTTAAACGGCCACTATGTGGGCTATGCCACCGGCTCCTTTACCCCATCTGACTTTGACCTGACCCCATACCTGCGGCAAGGCACCAACCGCCTTGCCGTGCGCGTCTTTAAGTACAGCTCGGGCTCGCACTTAGAAGACCAAGACTTCTGGCGCTTATCGGGCATCTTCCGCGGGGTCTACCTCTACACCAAGCCTGCCATCTACCTTGAGGACATCTTCGTTAAGCCGAGCTTAGATGACAGCTATACCAAGCCATTGTTAAGTGGCACTCTCAAGTTGAATGCTCCGGGCGCTGTCCAGCTCTACCTCTACGACGAAGAGCATCGCGTCTGCTCTCAGGCCGTGTTGGTTGATGCGGCCAACACCGATGTAGCCTTTTCCATGGATCTGGAGGGCCTGACCTTAAAGCCATGGTCGGCCGAGAAGCCACATCTTTACTCCTTGATCTGCCAAGTCGTGTCGCAGGCTGAGGCGGCGCGCGTTAACTTCCACTGTGCCGGGGCGGGCGCTTATGAGGCGCTTGAGGCCAACGAGAGCGCTGCTAAGAACGCGATCTTCGAGCTCGATGAGCCATCCTATGGCATCTGCACCTTGCAGCTCGGCTTCCGCCGCTTTGAGCTCAAAGACGGCATCATGTGCTTAAACGGCAAGCGCATCGTATTCCACGGCGTCAACCGCCACGAGTTCTCGGCGGTGGGCGGCCGCACCGTCTCCGATCAAGAGACCTATAACGATCTCTTGACTATGAAGCGCAACAACATCAACGCCGTCCGCACCTCGCACTATCCTAACTCCAGTGCCCTCTACCACTTCTGCGATGAGCTCGGCCTCTATGTCATCGACGAGACCAACCTCGAGACTCATGGCACGTGGCAGTGCTTAGGCCGCGACCATTGCGATGACTATACGCTGCCGAAGGATCGGCCCGAGTGGCACGATGCAGTGTTAGCGCGTGGTCAGGCGATGTTAGAGCGCGATAAGAACCATCCGTGCATCGTCATCTGGTCGTGTGGTAACGAGTCCTTTGGTGGCAGCACCTTGTTTGACTTGAGCCAATACTTCCGCACCCGCGACCCATCGCGCTTAGTCCACTACGAGGGCCTGTTCCACGACCGCAGCTACAACGACACCTCGGACATGGAGTCGCAGATGTACACCACGGTCGCCGGGGTCGAACAGTTCTTGGCCGAGCATCCGGACAAGCCATTTATCATGTGCGAGTACACCCACGCCATGGGCCAGTCCTGCGGCGGCATGAAGCTTTATACCGACCTGTCCAAGCGCAATCCGCGCTACCAAGGCGGCTTCATCTGGGACTATAAGGATCAGGCCTTCTTGGTACAAAACCAAGCGGGCGTCGAGTACTACGCCTACGGCGGTGACTTTGATGATCACCCGACCGAGTTTAACTTCTCAGGTAACGGCATCACCTATGCCGACGGCTCGGAAACCTCGAAGATGGCCGAGGTCAAGTTCAACTACCAAGACTTTACCTTGGAGCCGAGCCGCGACACCATTAAGATCACCAATTACTCGCTCTTTACCAATACCGAAGACTACATCCTGCGCGTGCGCCTGCTGTTAAACGGCACCGTGGTCTCATCCTACACTGACTCGGTCGCCTGCGCGCCGGGCGAGAGCGTCGAGGTCAAGACCAATCTTGCGCTGCTCGATGAAAACGTCGCCCACGGCTCCTTTGACCAAAACGCCGAGTACATCATCCAAGCGTGCCTTGAGCTGGCCGAAGACCGTCCGTGGGCTGAGGCCGGTTACGACGTCGCCTTTGGTGAGGGCATTATCTTCTCACCAGCCCAGTACATCGTACTGCCGCAAAAGAGCGGGGAGCTCGAGCTACTCGATACCGGCTTTAACTACGGCGTCGTGGGCAAGAACTTCCGTGTCCTCTTCTCTAACGGCGTCGGTGGCCTCGTCAGCTACCAAGTCGGTGGCATCGAGTACTTAGGCGACATGCTGCGCCCGAACTTCTGGCGCGCTCCGACCGACAACGACAATGGCAATAAGATGGCCTTCCGCGACGGTGTGTGGCGTAACGCCGGGCGCTTTGCTAAGTGCGTAGCGCACGAGGGTAAGCTCCTTGAGCACTGCGCGCAGGTCAGCTATAAGCTGCAGCTTGCCACCTTGCCGGTAGAGGCTTACGTCACCTTGACCTACAGCGTCTATCCATCGGGCCAAATCCGCTTAGACCTCGACTATCAGAAGGCCGAGGGCTTGCCGGAGTTGCCGGAGTTTGGCATCTTGCTGCCGCTCAAGGCCCACTTCAGCGAGCTCGATTACTACGGCCGCGGCAGCAGCGCCAACTATCCAGACCGCAAGGACGGCTATAAGTTAGGCTTCTACAGCTCAACCACGGTCGACGAGTTTGAGCTTTACCTCAAGCCGCAGGAGTCGGGCAATCACTGCGACACCCGCTACTTCATCTTGCGCGATGATAAGAGCGACCACGGCATGATCTTCACCTGCGTCGCACAGCCGTTTAACTTCTCGGCCCTGCCATGGAGCCCAACCCAGATTGAGGAAGCCCGTCACCCATTTGAGCTCCCGGACATCAACTACACCTACGTCAAGTTGAGCTCGGCCATGATGGGCATCGGCGGCGACGACAGTTGGGGCGCCCCGGTCTTAGACCAGTACAAGGTACCAAACCAAGACCTGCACCTGAGCTTCGTATTCCAAGGCTTCTAACGCGCCCGCCCCGCCGCGCCTTCCTCGCGCCCGCGGCGCGGCGCGGCGCAGAGCTCGTATCGCCCCCTGCGGGTGATACGGGCTTTTTGCTTTTTATGGTGATTATGTTTTTATGTCGCGGCGATCAAGGTTTTGACCGGCCTTTTTCCACTATTGGCCGTAGTTAGACACTACAATAGTCGCAGTGACATCTCAGGGCGCTGTAGCCCTATGATGGAGCGTTGGTAAGAGGCCGCTTAGGAGCGGTGAGGTTAGTTAAGGAGCGCGTCATGCCGTCACGTTCAGATTCCGATCACATCAAGCGTACTCAGACTGGGCAGCAGCCTGATGCTGCGCGCAACCACGAGGTTGGCGCCACGCAAGATGATAAAGCCGCGGCGTCGGCGTGTGACGACAATGCGGCCTTACTGGATGCCTTAGCCTCCGCCTTAGACGACCAAGACGCGGACGACGCCGAAGAGAGCGCTGCGGCCGCGGCGGCGGAGCCGGGCGCGGAGCGCGCGAACGCGCACGACGCGCAAAGCGCGCAAGGCGCGGACAGCGCCGCTGCGGCCACGGTGGACGCTGGGGGCGGAGCGGAAGCTGCGGCCGGGGCCACGGCGGAAGCCGGGGCGGTCACGCTCGATGAGCTCAAGGGCGAGGTAGGGAGCAAGCACGACCCGTGGTTTGAGGCGGAGGCAGGCTTGTATGCCGCGACCCAGCTCTACCACCCGGGCCAAGACCCATGCCCGATCCTACACGAAAACGCCGGGGACAAGATGCCCGCGCCGGAGCTTGAGCATGTCTCGGGGGCTAAGTTTGACCCCTCGTACCTCTTACCTGAGCTCAAGGAGCTTGAGGGCGTCAGCCCGCAGCTCACGGCGCGCTTGAGGCAGGAGATGCTCTCGGGGAGCAGCCAGCTCTTCAATCAGCTCATGCTCTACCATAACTTAGAGCAGCTGGGCGCGCAGAGCATTCCGGACTTAAACGCCGCTGAGCTACGCAAGCTCATGGCCGAGAGCTTAAAGTCGATCTCCTGGGCTGAGCTCGATCAGTACTGCAAACTCTTTTGGGGCCTGCCCCCGAAGCTTGAGGACGAGCTTAAGGTCAAGCTGCAGCGGGCCCATGCGGTGCTCGAGCACAACTTGATGCAGCACCTCTACCAAGTCGGTCGCGCCCATAACTTCAGCCCCTTTCCTGAGCCTAATCCTAACGCCTACCAAGATTGGTACCAGCGCGTTGAGCAGACCTTTTACCGGCGCCCGGCCTATATGGAGGAGCATCGCACGGTGGGCATGCTGCTCACTCGGATCGGCGTCTTGATGGGCGCGCCCTCGGCAGTCTGGCTCTTCTCGCAGTTTTCGGACTTTGACATGGCGGTGGGCATTGAGCACATGCGCAATCTGGTCTTTGAGACCTATGCCCAATACGAAGAGGACATCCGTCAGTATCTCAAGGCCCATCCGCTCCCGGACTCCAAGGAGTTAGACGAGGTCATCTTCTACGCCTATCTCTTGGCCGACAAGACCCACCTCGAGAGCGACTTTGAGCAGTATCTGGCCTTGGTGCAGCTGTCCAATCAGCTCACCTTGTTTAAGATGCTCTCCGGCGGCTTCTGCCATGAGGACAACTTCGAGTTTGACCTCGTCAACTATGTCAATCGCATGGTGGGCAAGAATGGCTTAAGCGGTGACTACGAGCCGCGCGATGAGAGCGACTTGGCCTCAAGCGCGCTTAACAGCGGCACCATCTTTAAGACCCAGTACCGCAATGTCGCCGAGTTCAAGCGCCTGTTGCCTCATGTCTACGGCCTGCACTTTTGCTACTTAGATAGTGTGCTGCAGCTGGGCTTAAACGGCATGGGCCACTACGCCATTCCGTGCGCGCAGCTGCGCATGCACATCTACAACCTCGGCCGCATCTCCAACACCATCTTTATCAAGCGCGCCGACCAACGCGCTAACTTAAGCGCGCTCGACCTCAATCTGTGCTTTATCAGCCCGCTGCTTGGCTACATCTTCGGCCAAGATGCTTTGGCGATCGGCCGCCATGCGGTCGAGGAGTTCAACTGGCGCGTCAAGAATAAGGACAGCGCGGGCGTCTTCTACTATCAGCTCTTGGCAAGTGATGCCAAGTCGCCCGGTTACCTCGCTTCCTTGCCTGAGTACAGCGTCGCCCAAAAGCTCTTTAAGGACAGCTTAAGTGATGCCCTCTCTAAGGGCGAGTTCACCCCGCAAATGGAGAAGTGGGCGCTGCACTTATTCGTCAAGCAGCGCATCTTAGAGTTCCTCACCCCGGTGGGCGTGCCGGTCACGGGCGCAGCGGGTATGCGCATTGAGGCCTTGTCTAACGACAATCTGCGCGCGGTGATGGAGCTTATCTGCAGCTACGTCATCTTCAGCCACAACCTCATCTTCAAGCACTTCATGGCCGGAGCCTATGGCGCCGATCGTTATATGGAGCAGCACCCGGTCACGCCGCAAGAGCCGCAAAAGCGCCACCGCAAGACCTCATACTTGTCTAAGAGTGAGCGCGATTACCTTGCCTATCAAAAGCAACAGGCGGCCAAGGAAGCTGAGGCCGAGCGCCTCAAGCAGCGCGAGCCGGTGTTCTTAGATCACTTCTTAGCCTGCAATGCGCGCATTGGTAGCAGTGTCGCCCTCTACGATGAGCATGGCTTGCTCGTGGTCAGTGAGAAGCTGCAGCAGCGCGTCTCCTTAGGCGGCGCGCGCGACGATGGCGGGCGCTTTGATACAGTGAGCGCAGATACCTTCGGCGGTAAGGGCAAAAAGGGTGGCACCCGCCATTTCAACCCAGAGAGCTATGTCCCGGGCATGCAGATGTCCAACTCGCCCGAGCTCATTTTGGCCTCCCAGCTCCTGTCCCAAGACGCGCGCAGCCCGTATCTGGAGGCAGGCCGCGCCGCGGGGCAGATTCTGGGGCGCTACCACACCCCGGCGTGGGTGATCGATCGCTATAGCACCTTCAATCTGCCCCAAGTGAGCTCCTATGGCGAGCTCATCGGCGATACCGGCACCGTCGCGCTGATTCCGGGCACCCCGGCTTGGTCATCTTATTTGATGGGCCGCGCTTGGTACACGGGTGAGCTGATTGGGTCAAAGCAGGTGCGCCTCGGCTATGCCTTGCTCTGCTATGCCGATTTGGCCGGGTGCTATGAGGCGAGCTCCTATGTCGCCACCATGTGCCAGCCGCTCTTTTTGAGCAATGCCAACGACGAAGGCCGTCTCTTCCTCTACCAGCACCTGCGCGCCTTAGCAAGCTTCCACCTCGGGCGCATCGCCTGTGACTACGGCCATTACCGCGTCCGCCTGTTCCGCAGCTACGATCGCTATATCGAGCGCCACGACTTCTACACTGCGCTACATCAGCTGGTCGACCAAGACCCCGATCTGCGCACCCATCTCTTGGCCTTAAACCCGACCCTTTTTAGCCACAACGGCAGCTCAGGTCACGTCAATTCCCACGGTGGCCACAGCAGTGCGGTGGTGCAGGCAGCGCTGCGCCTCAAGGGCTGGGATGTGGCCGCGTGGCTGCCCGAGCCGAGCGCTGTGCTTGCCGCAAACCAACCTTACTCAGTACGCGCCGCCTTAGGCCCGGATGGCTTAACCCATTGGGAAGCCCAGCGCAAGTTCAAGGACGAGTTTGATCCGCATCAGGAGAGCGACTTTGGGCGCGCCTTCTTGCAGCGCTCACGCTTGGCCCTTGCGCTCGATCGCGCCTACTCCTTGCCGGAGCAGCGCTGTGCCCCGTACATCCCGATCGACATTCTCAGCACCAAGGGCGGCTTGCCGCTCTGCGAGGTCAACGCTTGGGGCGTGGTCTTAGCCAACACCATCTTGATCTTGTGCGACTACTTGACGCGCACCAGTTTCATGGCCACACGCTATCAGGTCTTAATTGAGTCGATGATGTCGGAGCTGGCCGAACTGATGCGGCGCGAGTACTGCCCGGACGGCTGCTGCGCGGTCTTTAAATACCTGACCACGCCCATCATCCAGCGCAAGAACTTCGAGCTAATTTCGCCTAACTACTGGCTCACCGTACTCTTTGGCCAGTTGACCGGCAGTGGCGCGCAAGACTGCTCGCCGCTCCACTTTTTCCCCGAAGATGATCCGTCGCGCAACACCGAGCTTGCGGTCATGTTCTTGCAACTGGGCATGATGCTGCCGGAGTATCGCGAGCAAGGCTATGCCCTGATTGCCGATTTGATCGAGAACACCGCCGGTGACCTCGTGCCGGTGCTCATGCCGTACTTAGATGAGTACGTGCGCGGGGCGGCGGTGCAGCAAGAAGGCCCAGCGCTGCACTATCTGACCCAAGCGGCGCGCATGAAGGGCGATGAGACCTTGGCCGATCTGCTCGCGATGTTCGCGACCCGGGCCGAGGATTGCCGCTCGTTTAAGGCGGTCTCGCAGTACTTGGTGCGCCACCAGCGCAGCGCCGAGCGCAAGAACTTTGCCCAGCGCCTCTTCTTCATGCACCAGCCGTACGGTCTCTATGAGCAATACCTCGCGCTGCGCGATGACCCAGAAGAGGTCGCGCTCGCGCACTCAAGCTTATTCTATGCTGCGGCCTTGCAAGTGCCTGAGGCTAAGGTCGAGCTCGCCGCGCTCGAGGCGGCGGGCAAGTTTAAGCCTTTGCCTTTTATCATCTATCTGCGCTACTTGCAGCAGATGGCCGAGACCAACGTCCAAGCGCGCGCCGTGCTCATGATGCTCTCGGTCAATGGCGACATCCTGCCGCCGGACTTTATGAGTCTCTATCGCCTCGCCGACGATGCGCAGATAACCTTTGGCAACTCCGCGCTTAAGGCTGAGCTGTTAAAGCGCGGCGTGATGGGCCCGAACAATATGGGCGGCACCTTCTCGCAGCGCAGCTCGTGGATCGGCCTGTTTGGCCCAGAGCTCAACACTCTTGAACACAACAATAAGGTCATCAATGGCAACTTTGCCCATTGGCAAGGCTCAGTTGAGATGGTCGACCTTGAGACCTATGGCTTCTTAAACTTTGGCCTGAGCGACCACAAAGTCCAAGACGTGGTGCGCAAGCTCTTTGTCGCCTTAAGCCAAGGCAAGAGTGCGCTCGAGCGCCTGCTCACCTACAATTGGCTGCGCTCGGACTTATTCCCAGAGTTCCTGCAGGACAAGGCCGCGGCGGTGAGCGAGCGTGTCAACGTGGTAGAGTCGGTGCGCGACCTGCCTGCCATTGTCTGCATGCAGCGCCTATTCTCCAATGTCATGGACATGCGCTTCAATGACTTCGCGGGCACCTTCACCACCGCCTTATGTCCGCGTGTCTATGTCTCCGAACCCAGTATGCACGGCGTCGGCGTCATCAGTTACAACTTGCTCAACGATGGTGTCTTGCGCCCCAGCTACTCGCAGTTCCTCTACGGCGCGCTCTATAGCCTGCGCGAGGTCAATGAGCCGAACTTTGCCTTATTCAAGGGCTTTTGCCGCCTGATGGGCAACTTAGGCAAGGACATGGCCCAGCGCTATGCTCTGCTCAACTACGCTCACTTGAGCGGCGCCCCATATGGCGAGGCCTTTGACAATGCCATCACGCGCCCGCACGAGGATGCGCTGCAGGCGGCCGCGCCGTTCCTAAGCGGCAGCTTAGTACACGGCAGCGCTATCACGCGCCTGATGGGCCAGCTGATGCACCGCCGCCTCACCGGCGAGGTCAAGGACATCGCCCTGCTCAGCAGCAATGGCGATATGGTCGCAAGTCCTGAGACCGAGCAGACCGCCCAGACCACCCACAACCCAACGGGAGAGCAAGACGAAGCGCAGGTGGTCTACCACGGCACCAAGAGCAAGAGCTCGAGCGTCACCACTCAGGATTTAGTGCACAATGTCTTAGGCTATCAGCGCGGGGCGCAGCAGGCGGAGACGACCGCGGACTTTGCCGACCTCACGGACGATGCCCACGACTTGGTGCACAAGCTCGGCATTACCGATCGCTCCAGTTCCTTGGCGCGCGCGCTCGGTGTGCGCTGGCGCCGTAACGCCACCAGCCCAGATTTCAGCACCTTAAAGGAGAGTGGCGCCAAGCAATGGTGCTGGGATCAAATCCTGCCTAACGGCATGAGCCCCGCGCCGCTCAGCTACTACCTCGATCAGGAGTTGCCTGAGGAGCTTGAGATCTACCTTGAGGTACTGGTCTCAAGCAGCTACTTCCTCTATGGCCATTGCTCAAGCCTCTATCAGCTGCTCTTATACTGCCGCAATGGCTGGCAGCTCGGCCGCAAAGCCCAAGGGCCGAAGCGTAGCTATGCCTCGCTCTTGGCGCGCGACATGATGCGCGGCATGCCCGATAGCTGCAGCAACTTCCTCTACTACTGCCAAAGCCACCTCTTTAAGTACGACTTCGGCGGCAACTTCAGCGAAAACGAGCAGATCAAGCTCGCGCGCAAGTTCATGCAGGACGTGTTGCAGCTCGATGTCGGCAGCGTCAACTACCAAGACTTTGCCCAAAAGATGGCGCGCGAGGGCTTCACCGAGTTTAACCTGCTGTTACAAGAGCAGCGCAACGGCATGGTGCCGGGCAAGTTGCGCTTCCTGCCCGATGGCGTCGAGCGCAGTTCCAGCAGCTCGGGCTATCTGTGCTATTACCACGGCCGCAATGAGGAGATGGGCCTTGATGAGTACGAGGCCAGCGCTGCGCGCAAGCACTTAGTGAAGGTGCGCCAGCAGCTTGACCGCTTAACTAAGCTCAGCTGCGCCCAGCGCCGCGCTTTCTTTGAGCCGAGCGACGACGCCTTGATCTGCAACTTCGCCGCGACGCACCAAGACTTGCCGCCGAAAAAGCACAAGGAGGCCTACCAGCAGCTGCTTGAGACCTTACGTCTGCGTGCCACGATCGAGCGTCTGCTCACACCGGACGACTTTGAGCGCCTCCTGACGCAGAGCGACTTCTTAAGCACCACCTTCAGCGACGAGCGCAATCCGATCTCGCAGGACGCGGTGATCAGCATGCTCGGCTTTACCTGCTCGATCTTGCCGTATGCAGCCTTACGCTCCTTAGACGAACAAGATCAAGTCCTCGTGCTGCAGCGCTCGGGGTTCACCGGCACCGATTTGACCGCGGACTACCTTGCGGTGGCGCAGGGCCATGAGCTCTGGGGCTTTAACTATGATCAGCGCGAGCGCCGCTGGCAGCGCGGCCCAGCCGAGCTCAACTTTATCGCGCAGCGCGCCCCGAGCAACTTCCACGAGCGCTTTAACTCGTTCCACACCTTCGGCACCACTTATACCAACTCAAGCTACCAAGTCACGTGGCTGCAGTTCCAAGTGGCGACGGCGCGCCATAACCTCACCGGCAGCGCCCCGGCCGAGCGCGCCCCCGTTATGCCTGACCATGTGATCACTGAGCCTGAGAGCCTAGCGCAAGGCCTGCAACAGAGTCTGCAGCAGAGCCTGCCGTCTGAGTTGCTACCGCCGGACGAGCGACCACCGGAGGCGCCAAGCGATGAGCAGGCCCAAGAGGAGCTGGCGCTGCTCCAAGCGGTGGAGGCGGGCCGCGCCTATCACGGGCCGCTCTTTGACGATGAGGCCTATTACGGTTACGACGCCCTGCGGGAGCGCCTAACCAAGATCTCCCTGACCTACGATATCGACCTCTTTGGGCTCAATGGGGCGGCCTCGCCGGAGGCCGCGCGCACCGCGGCCCAAGGCACACTCGATACCCAGGTACCGCAGCGCGTGCGCACGCGCCGTGGTTTTGAGGCCACGCTCTCAGCGCGGCGCGAGGTCGCTCAGCTCAGCGCTCGTCGCGGCAAGCAGGCCAAGACTGAGGGCGTCCAAGTGATGGACGAGGGGGCAGGGGAGCTCAGCGGTACGCTTAAGGCCAACACTGACCCAAGCCGCACTGACGTCGCGCTCACTGACGTCGCGCTCACTGACGTCGATCTGGTCGGCGGCGAGCACAGCACCGAGCTCTTCTCGCGCCTGCAGAACTTTGTCAGCGACAAGCTCGGCATCCCCGATTCGATGGGCGGACTGAGCAACAGCAAGCCGCAGAGCCTCAATGTTGAGGCCAAGGATGCCTACGGCGTCTATGAGCGCTACGCCAGCGCCGCTGAGGACAGCACCGGTGGCACCAACTTCGATGAGGAGCTCTACGGGCCGGGCACGTACCTACGCTATCTCAACAAGGAGTATGGCCAGCGCAAACTTGACTTCACGAGCGAATTGCAGCCGTGCTGCCCGAGCATGTTCTATGAGGAAGATAGCCCGCTCATGACGCTCATCTACCTCATCGTGATGCGCGGTATGATCGAAATTGAGCTCAAGGAGCGCTACCAGTTTGAGCAGAACTTCCTGACCATCTTCGCGCGCATGGGCTACTACTACGGTGCCTGCGACGTGGTCGACTCGGCCTTTGTCACGACGCCATTTGTCGCCTACAAGGTGCGCTTTGAGCGCAAGGCCATGGCCGCGCACGATGATGCGGCCTACGGCCAAGCCGGGGAATATATGCTCGGTATGCTCTTTAAGGACGTCAACGGGACCTTGGTCTCCTTAAACAGCGAAGAGGTCAGCGCGGTCTCGACGCGTCTTGCGCGCTACTTGGGCTTGCCCGACGATACGCCGCCTTCGGTCTTGCGTCCAATCATCGTCACCTGTGGCGACTACCTCTACGCCTTCCAAAGCAGCGGCTATTGGCGCAGCTTGATGGGCGTCAACAGCGCGGAGGCGCGTCCGAGCGATGTGCTCTACCTCTTAGATGACAGCTTGCTGCATTATACCTTCCGCGACTTACTCAAGAGCCCCGACCTCTTAGCCTGCGCCCCGAATCTGCAAGATAGCCTCACCGGTGAGGGCCCGATCGCGTGGGAGCAGCTGTGCGCGCTGATGGGCTTTGATCTCACGCGCTACCAGCAGCTGGTGCGCCTCTCCAACAGCTTAGGGCGCGTCCTCACCTATGAGGAAACGCAGCAGCTTAAGATCGGTGCGCTCGACCCGAACACCCTCAATATTCCCAAGACGAAGCCGCAGACCAACAATCGCGGCTTAAACCACGCCTCCGAGCTGACCCAGCGCGCGCTCAAGTCCTTTAAGGACTACACGCCGCTGCGTGAGGGCGGGGCGCTCTTTTGGCTGAACTTCAGTCGCCCGGAGTTCTTGCTGCGCCACCGTGACCCGGAGATCGACCCGCGCCTTGAGCCTTACCTCAAGGTTTGGTATGACCGTAGCCACTTTGAGAGTCTCAGCACCGACCAGCGCATGGCGCTCAAGTCGGTCAGCTCTGAGATCACCCAGATGCAGCAGCTGTGGTGGCACTGGGCCCAAGACCGCTATGCCTTGGCCCAGCACTACTTCCCGCAGCGCTTAAAGAGCAAGCTCCAGCGGCAGTGGGTCGGGCCAAACGGCCAGCAGCCGGGCGCAAGCGGCAGCCAGCCGGGCGCAAGCGGCCAGCAGCCGCACAGCGCGCGCTTGGGCACTACCAGCTTAGGCCAGCTCATTTCCTCCGATGAAGCGGCGCAGCTCCTGTGCTATCCGCCCTCGTATCTTTACACCTTAGCCTGCGGCTACACGCTCTCCTATGGGCGTAGCTATGACCCGAGCGAGGTCAATCGTCTGCTGCCGCAGCTGCACGCGGCCTACGAGTACCAAGGCCATATGGTGTGCGATGCTTTTGCCTTGACCGAGCCGCTCAAGTACTTTATCGACAGCGCCACGATCGATGAAGTGGTCGGTGCCGATGATTCCTTGGAGCTGGAGCCGTGCTACTCGGGCAACCTCGAGCTGCTCGTGCGCGCGCTGTGGGAGCGCAATGAGTATCGCCATCAGCTGGTCAGCAAGTTCCAAGTGCTGATCGACCTGCATTACACCGAGCTCTACAGCCGCGAGCTGCGCTACAACTTCGACCACAACTGGTCGAGCAATGCCTATCTCGACGACCTCGCCCTCATCCGCAGCACCCATCGCCCTAAGATGTGGTACCGCTTGCGCGAGCTGGGCGTGCCGCTTGAGATATTAGGGCGTGATTACAGCTTCTTCTTGCCGAGCGCCGTCAACCAAGCCCTCGGCGTCTCAACCGCGCTCAACTTGGGCCCGGAGGTGGCGGCCCTGCGCGCCCGCGTTGGGCTGCCGAGCACCCCGGCGCGCTTGGTGCAGCCGCTTGAGGACTTCACGCAAACGCCGCTCACGATCCCGCGCAGCCAAGAGCAAGAGCAGGCCCTCGCGTACTTGACGCACCCTGAGTGGCTCAGTGGCAGTGAACACGAGCGCAAGGAGCAGTTGCTTGCCGCCGTGCAAACTGAGAGCGCTTACTTGCAGCAGCGCCTGCAGCTTCTGCAGAGCAAGGCCCAAGACCTCTCAGCACAGCTTGACCCTGAGCACTCCTACGCTGAGGTTAGTGCGGCTGCAAGCGGCGTGGGCCTTGATGCGGGCTTTAACCTCAGTGCTGCCCTTGGCCCGGTCTTGGCCTTTATGCAGGGCAAGGCCCCGCACTCAGCCTACGGCATGGATGATCAGCCGTCTCGCACCGAGCCGCAGCAGCGCGTCCTACAAAGCGCGCAACTGCAGGCCTTGAACGCAGCGCTGCTCACCTGCGAGCCGCAGTATGAGAACAGTGCCTTCCACCAGCAAGTCGAGGAGGAGAGCCACAACATCGATATGCGTTCGCGCCGCTACGGCTTCCTGCGCGGCTACAACGAAAAGGGCATGCTGGCCGCGCCATTTAAGCCGCAAGAGCCGCAGTTTGACCCGACCGTGTTTGAGGAGCTGCCCGATGCCGTCAGCTTGCGCCACGGTCGGCCGCAGCTTGATGAGGTAGCCTTGACCTTTGCTGACATGCAAAACATCAAGAACACACCAGAGCAGCCGCAAGAAGAGGCTCCAACGTTCCTCAACCCGGCCTTAAACCAGCCACTGACGGCCCCGGCCCGCAAGCCAACCATTCTGTCGCCGCTCGAGCCGCAACCGGCGCCGGCGCCGCTAACGGAGCAGCCGCCAGCCCCGCAGCCAGCGCCCGATCTGACATCAGCCCCAACGGAGCAGGATCAGCCGCAGCCGTCAGCGCAGACTCAGCCGCAGCCGCCAGCCCCGACGACGCCAATGTCCGCCCAGGAAAAGTCTGGGCCGCGCACGCCGCGTACGCCAGACACGACAAGCAAGGCCGCGCGCTTGGTGCAGATGAGTATGGGCAAGCCGCTTAGCGCTGAGGAGCAGGCGGCACAGGAGATGGAGGCCTTATCAGAGGACATCAACTTTGACTTCGATGCTGATGCCTTCGACGCGGTCGATCAGGAGCAGATCGCCAACTTCGCGCGCTACTTGATCTCCGAGGGCGTGGACTTATGGGACGTCAACGCGGTGGCCGATGTCCTCATCAAGCTGCGCTTGCACAGCCTGATGGAGGAGGGCTACACCAAGGCCGAGCTGACGCACATGCTCGAAAACGGCGAGATCTCCTTTGATCAGGAGATCGCCTTGAGCGACTTGCTCAGCACCAACGCCCAGCTCTTGACCGATACCCTCCTCAATGGGGAGCAGCCGTCCAGCGAGCAGCCAAACGCACCAAGCGCAGCGCCGCAAGCCCAGCATCCGGCCCACAAGCGCCCTGAGGGCGCCGCGCACAAGCGCCACGGCAAGAAAAAGAAGCGCCCGTACTAAGAGCCCTAGTGAGCCATGCGGTTTGCAAGTGGAAATCGCAGAGCGCAGCGACGCCTGAACTGAACCACGCTGCGCTTTTCGATCCGAATGGATCACTAGGTTAAGCACAGAGCTGAGCTGACTGAGCGAGTACGCTTCTGTATCTCTGTGGCAGGCCGGTCAATCGCACAGGGAGTGCCACGCACCAGAAACGCGCAAGGAACATAAAACAAGACGGAGTTAGGAGCATTCCTGCATCCCAACTCCGTCCTGATCAAATCCAGTAGCTTAGCAGACGGACAGCTAATGCTGTAGTTGCAGCTTTATTTCAGCCAATTGGTTGTCATCAAGAACCGCGATCTTCTTGATTAAGTCAGAAGATAACCCATGGGCAAGCATGTTTTTAACCATCATTAACTTGGTTTCAGCCACACCTTCGGCCTTACCTTCGGCCTTACCTTCAGCCTTACCTTCAGCTTTACCTTCGGCCTTACCGCTGTTATGACTGGCCTGCATGTCCATCAAATAGGATTCGCGCTTATTGTAACGACGCATCTCTTCAGGGTTGCTTTTCAACACTCTCTCTGCTTCCAGAACCTCGGACATCAGCGAACTCTTGGAGCTCTCCGCAGGCTTTAACTTCGGAGCGTTCCCTCCCCTAGGGCGCAGGTCGCCCCCTCCTGCCACGGCCGCATATCCTTAGTGAAGGATATCAACGGCTTTGGTCATATAGCAAGTATAGCATTCTGGAGGCTGGGCTTGCCTAACTAGGCCCATATGCTCCGAATGGCGACTTCCCCAGGGCGCAGGTGCGTCCGCGCCTTCTATAGCTTAGAATAGGGGGCGCCCCGCGCGGGGTGGAACGTAGCTTGAAGAGAGGGCGGCGCGGCCGCTGAGGACAAAAATGCAGTATCTCTGGAAAATTACGGTACTGGGCCTGCCCGAGGCAGTGTGGCGCCTCGTGTCACTCGAAGGCAAGGCAGATGTGGCCCACAATATGGCGCTGTGCCATTTGGCCTTTGATTACGCCAACTACCAAGACGGCACCTTGTATCTGCCGCAAAGCGCTGAGCTCACGCGCGCCTTAGCCTGCTTAAGCCAAGATGAGCTTAAGGCCTACACCGCGGCGCTCAGCTTAGAGCGCGCCCCGGGCAGCTCGGGGCTGTGGTGTGCCGCCAAGGTGGCTGACTTGTCAGGCTTTAACGCAGTCAAGGTCAACGCGGCGCAGCTCACCGCCACGGATGAGGTGCTCGCCGATTTCTGCACGCGCTTTGCCCAAGAGCAAGCCCCATACTTTGCCTCAGAGCTCGGCTATGAGGTCAAGCCCAGCTTTCTTTATGAGGTGCATGGAGTGCAGCACTTAGTTGAGGTGATGCGCTGCGATGAGAAGCTTGCGTGCTTTATCCCGGCGACCTTGATGGGCGCGGTGCCGGTGTCCGCCCAAGGGCTTGAGGGCGCAGCTGATGCCTTAAGCTATGAGCTCCTCAACCATGAGCTCACTGAGCTTGAGCGTGCGCTCAATCAGCGCGCCGAAGAAGTCGAGCGTAAGCAAGCGTCAGGTGAGGCGGTCGACCCCAATTGGGAGCATGAGTTTAGCCTCAACCTCAAAGAGTGCACCTCGCGCATGCGCGCGCTCGGGGCGATGCGCACCAACCAAGCGATCAACCAAGCCGTCTTGCAGGCCGGTGGTGCGACGCTCAAAGTTAAGACTTGTTAGTCCACGGTTTCATGCGGCCTTAGACCACCATTCATGTGGCCCCAGTCCACGGATGCAGGGGGCTTAAGCCGCGCGCATGGGCCTTGCCCCATGCCATAAAGGGCACGCGTTAGCGTGTTGTGTTGCGCAGCAGCACCAGCCCCGGTCGGGGCGTCGCTGTTGCATCATTCTCATACAGGAGAAAAGGGTCATGTCCTTAATCATGCTCAAAGATATTGCGCTCCCAGAGCACTTCCCGCTGCCCCAGCCGGTGTCAGCTGAGGCGCTCGCTGCCGATAACCAGCTCTTTGACCGCGTCAAAGACGCCATTGTGCAGCACAAAGCCTTGCTCATTGCGCACTACTACACGGCGCCGATTGTGCAGCGCTTAGCCGAGGAAACCGGTGGCTTCATCGGCGATTCTTTGGAGATGGCCCGCGTCGGTAAGGACAGTGAGTGCACCACCATTGTGGTCGCCGGTGTGCGCTTCATGGGCGAGACTGCCAAGATCTTATCGCCGGAGAAGACGGTACTGATGCCGGACTTAGCCTCCGAATGCTCCTTAGATCTGTGCTGCCAGCCTGAAGACCTCAAGCGCGTGAAGGCCGAGCACCCTAACGCCACGGTCGTGGCCTACGCCAACACCTCGGCCGCGGTCAAGGCTCAGTCCGACTGGATTGTGACATCGTCTTTGGCCGTCGAGCTGGCCGACTACTTAAAGGGCCGCGGCGAGGAAATCTTATGGCTGCCGGATCGCCACTTGGGCTCCTACATCGCCAACAATGCCAAGACCGACGTCTACTGCTGGCCGGGCCGCTGCGTGGTGCACGATTCCTTTGATCCAAGCGGCATTGTAGAGCTTAAGAAGGCCCACCCGGAGGCTAAGGTCTTAGTCCACCCTGAGTCGCCAGCTGAGGTCGTGGCCTTAGCCGACTGCGTCGGTTCTACCTCGCAGCTTCTGGCCTTTAGTAAGCAAGATGATGCGCCAAGCTACATCGTTGCTACCGAGCGCGGCATCTTCTACAAGATGCAGCAGGCCTGCCCAAACAAGACCTTTATCGAGGCGGCGATCGCCCCGCAGGGCGTCACCCTCGATGGCGCCAAGTGCCCATGGATGAGCCTGAACTCCTTGGCCAAGATCTTGGAGTGCTTAGAGGGCGACGCCGAGCAAAAGGCGGC
Source organism: uncultured Anaerobiospirillum sp. (assembly GCA_944389615.1). Classification (GTDB taxonomy): domain Bacteria; phylum Pseudomonadota; class Gammaproteobacteria; order Enterobacterales; family Succinivibrionaceae; genus Anaerobiospirillum. The sequence continues at coordinate 54,871 of CALXNA010000002.1, forward strand.
GCACACCATCACGGTGCCTGAGGACATCCGTCGTGCTGCCTTAAAGCCGCTGGATCGCATGCTGGCCTTCTCGGCGGCCTTAAAGTCCGGCTCCGTCCCGCAAGACCTCTAAGGACGTAGCGCCTAATAAAGCGGTGCCTTGGCACCGCCCAAGGTGGGGCCATACGGCCCCACCTGCACAAGGCGCTCACCGGCCGCGCCACATGACGGCTTAAGGAGCTGCCTATGCGCCACTGTTTGGGGTAGAGGGTTGAGCCTTAAGCCTAGAACTTGTTGAAATAAAAGATCAGATACAGACGCGCTTTTTGTGTTACGATGGTAATGTTGATGATATGTCTCACAAATAGTCTCAGCGCGTCATCGTCTGGGACAGAAGGGAGTCCTAATGAATTTTTACCAGCTCGACGATCGGCTGCCTATAGGCATGGAGTCATTTGTTGACATTCGCCGCTCCGGTGCCATTTATGTCGATAAGACTCGTTTTTTGCTGATGATCGCTAGAAGAAGAGCCTTCATTGTGACGCGACCGCGGCGCTTCGGTAAGAGCACGCTGCAGTCCACCTTAGAGGAGCTGTTCTTACATGGCGTTGCGCCTTACGACGGTCATGACTCTTACTTCAAGGGGCTGGCTATTGAAGATCAGTGGCAGGATGAGGGCCAGTATCTGGTGCTGCATCTTAACTTTTACGAGCTGGCCTTCGACTGCACTACAAAAGCAGAATTCGAGCGTAGTGTGATTGAGAAAGTCGTTGCGTTCTGCCATAAACATGAGATCGCCTTACCAGAGAAGGAGCTCACTTTTGGTAAGCTGTTTGTTGCCATGCTTGAGCAGCTGGACTATCAAGAGCTTGTGCTGTTGGTGGACGAGTACGATGCGCCGACGCTGAAATATGCCAGCGACCCAGAAGAGCTGGCTGCGTGTAAAGAGCTGCTGCGCTCCTTGTTTGGCTCCGTGAAGTTCCATTGGGACAAGTTCCGTTGTGTCTTCTTCACTGGTATCACGCGCTATCAGGATCTTGGCTTAGGCACGGCGGGCAACAGCTTCACCGATTTGACCAACAACGAGGACATGGCTGCCTGCTGTGGCTACACGCGTGACGAGCTCAAGCAGTACTTTGCCGACCACCTGCGCTATGCGGCTTCGGTACACGCAGGCTGCGCTCCTGAGGAGGTCAGTGCCGCGCAGATCGATGCTTTGTTGGACGAGATGGCGGCTTGGTACGACGGCTACTCCTTCGATGGCGAGCCGCACAACAAGGTCTTCTCTACTTGGTCGGTGCTGCGGTTCTTTTCTAGCCGCAAGGCCAGCTTTGAAGGCTATTGGAGCCTCGAGGAAAGCCTAGGTCTACCGCAACTCCTCAAGCTCTGCTTAGATAGGGTCGATCTACCGAAGCTGCTTACTAAGCTTGCTGACGGTAATGGTGAAATTTCGGTCAGCAAGGACGAATTTTTGCAGTCTTCGCTCGTCAATCCGCAGGCCAATCCTTACTCCTTGCTGTGCCAAACAGGCTATCTGACGCTCAGCCAGCCCATGGCCGGTAGCCAATTTGTGCAACTTAATTGCCCCAATAAGGAGATCCGCCTAGCCTTTGGCAAGTTGGTTGCATGGACGCTGTTCAATAAGAAAAATTTTTATTCGTTTGAATACACCAAGGAAGCGTTGGAGATTTTAAGCCGCCATGATCCAGATGAGCTCTTGACTCACTTCGCGCACCTCTTCAACGTGGTGCCTTACGATCACTTCGCTGTTAATCGTGAGAGCTTGGTGGCGGCGCTGATTAGCTTCCACTTGTTCGCACTGGGGCTCAAGCCGCGCTTAGAAGCGGTTAACAACAAGGGCAGAGCCGATTGTATCTTTGATATCCCGGCGCATGATCTCACGATCGTCTTTGAGTACAAGTTTGAGGAGAGCGACAACCCTGCAGTATGGGACTCTGATCTGGAGAAGGCCATCGAGCAGCTCAGAGAGCGCGACTACGGCAACAATGCCACCAGTATGCGCACGGTGGCGCGCTTTGCTTTGATCTATTGCGCCGCCCCAAGTCAACGCACCATAGTGCGGGTCGGCCAAGAAAGCGTGTTCGACCGGTACTAAGCGCTGGCTGCTGCTCTTGAAGCTCAAAGGTGTCCACCTTCGCCAAGGCGGGCGCCTTGCTACATGGCGCTGATCAAGAGCACGCCCGCAGAGATCGTGAGCCTTTTCACTGTGGGCGCCCCGTATTTTCGCTACAATAACAAGCTGCATTGCCCGCGGGGTGGTGCCGCCTGTTTTTGTTTGCGTGTACTGCGCGCCCACGATGGACTTTGAGGTAGGAATGCAAGGGCAAATCACGACTTACGACAATAAGAAAGGAGTAGGCCGCGTCCAAGGCGAGGATGGCCACATCTATCGGTTTACCCGCAAGGAGTTGGCGCAAGGCGAGGATAGCTCGAACTTAGTGATGGAGATGCAAGTCTCCTTCACCCCTAGCATGGATCAAAACGGTTATCAGCAGGCCTCCGAACTCGTGGTGCTCAACCGCGCGGAGTTTGCCGAAGACTCGCTCTACATGGAGCCTGAGTCCTTTGTGGTGGCCAAAGAGGACTTGGTGCCCGGCTACGATGTGTTAGACCGCGGTCTCTATGCGCTCGAGCGCGGCGATCGCACTGAGGACAAGGCCAAGGCCCGCCTCATCAATGAGTGCACGGCAGTGGGCGCCAACGGCCTCGTACGTTATCACTGCGAGGTGCAGCTCAAGAATGCCTTCGGCTATGGCTTTAACGTCTACCGCGTCTCAGGCGTCCCGGTCGTACTGGGGCGGCGTGTCGGTACCCGCGCTGAGGCTAAGGAAGTCGACACGGGCTATCAGTTCCGCGCCAGCGAGCTCAATCACCGCCTCAACCAAGCCCAAATCAAGAAGGCGCATAACCTCATCGTCAACACCAAGCTCGGCAAGCTCGTGCTCAAGGCCATCGGCGCCTTGCTGCTCTTTATCTTTGCGCTGGGCTTTATCCTCACCGGTGGCATCTAAGTGCGTTGTATCTAAGCTTTAGGCCCAATGCCCCATTTTAAGCGCGTGCGCGTCGTCTGGGTCGCAGAGCGCTACAATAGCGTCACTAAAGCGCAGGAGGAGGAAATGGGCCTGAATTTGGCGGCTTTGCACGAGTGCTACGATGATGTCCCGATCGGCTTTACCGTGATCGAGCTGATGCTCGATGACGCCGGGCAGCCGGTGGATTGGATCTTCCGTTATCTCAACGTGGAGCTTGCGCGCATCGAAATGCTTGAGCCGGACAAGCTGCTCGGGCGCTACTTCTACCGCGACGTATTCCCCAACCTCAATGCAAAGAAGTGGCTCGACTTCTACTATCGCTCGGCCTTCTTAGGCGAGACCTTGGAGCTACACGAGTACAGCCCTGAGATCGCCAAGTACCTCAAGATCAAATGCTTCCCGTGGAAGGAGCAGGGCTATTGCGGCTGCGTCTTGGTCGAGGAGACCGAAGAGCGCTGCATGTTCTATCGCCTCGAGCACTTGAGCAAACTCGCCCATTACGATATGGCCACCGAGGTGCAAAACCGTAACAGCTACCAAAACTACTGCGCGCACTTTGCTGAGTGCAATGGCGGCGCCCGGGTTGAGCACGTTCCCACGACCTGCGCGGTGGGCTCCACCGTAGGGGTGGTCTTTGTCGACGTCAACGGCCTCAAGAACATCAACGATCACTTCGGCCATGACAGCGGCACCTTCCTCATCCGCATGGTCAGCGACAAGATCAAGCAGGTCTATGGCGACAGCAATCATCAGCTATTTCGCATCGGCGGCGATGAGTTTGTGGTGGTGCTGCCGGGCATCAGCCATGATCTGCTGCTGCGCACCGAGCAGCGCCTCAAAGACGCCTTGGTCAACGCCACGATCCCGCACTTCCCGTCGGTCTTAGCCGCAGTTGGGAGTGCATGGCAGGAATGTGCCCAGAGCCTCGAGCAGGTCGTAGCTGTGGCCGACCAGCGCATGTACGAGCACAAGCGCCAGCTTAAGGCCCAGCGCGCCCCGTAACCGGGGTAAGGCCGGGGTTTGCCCTGTAACCCGAGGCCGGGCGTGCCTCATATGGCGTACATCTGCCTTGGGGCGGTGCTGGGACTTGCCCGGAAGGTGCAGTCGGGGCGGGCGCTGCCTCGTGCCCGATGGTGGGGTATGCTTTATGCTCTCTTATCTCTCTATGTGTGTGTTGGGAGGTGCGCAGCAACCACTAGGGAGGAGCATGAGCCTGAATCTTGCGGCATTGCACGAGTGCTTGGACGATATGCCGATGGCGGTCACCGTGATCGAGCTGGTGCTCGATGATGCCGGACAGCCGATCGATTGGATTTTCCGCTTCGTTAACCCGGCCTTAACGCGCCTCATCAACGTGCCTGCCGAGCGCTTGCTCAACCGCAGGTTCTATCGCGAGGTCTTTACCTTCGTCAACTCCAAGAAGTGGCTGGACTATTACTATCGCGCGTCCTATCAGGGCGAAGAGCTGCAGCTGCATGAGTATAGCCCCGAGATCTCCAAGTACCTCGAGATGAAGTGCTTTCCGTGGAAGGAGAAGGGCTACTGCGGCATCATCCTCACCGAGGAGACGCGCGCCCGTCAGCTGCAATACCGCCTTGATCACTTGGTGCACTTGGCCCATTACGATGCCACCACTAATGTGCAAAACCGCAATAGCTACGAGAGCTTTTGCGCGCACTTTGCCGAATGCCATGGGGCTGAGGTCTACCTGATGCCCGATGCCGACCGCTGTGAGCTGTGGGATTTAGGGGCGATGCTGCAGCCGATCAAGGGCGTCGCCGCGCCTGCGGATGCAGCCGCCGCCCAAAGCACGGCTTTCGGCGCAGGCCCAAGCGCGAACCAAAGTGCAGGCCAAGATGCTGCTCAAGGCGCAACTGTCCGCGGCTCGACGGTGGGAGTGTTCTTTGTCGATATCAATGACTTAAAGCGCGTCAATGACACTTTTGGCCATGACAGCGGTACCTTTCTCATTCGCATGGTCAGCGACAAGATCAAAGAGGAGCTTGCCGGGTACAACTTCCAGCTATTTCGCATCGGCGGCGACGAATTTGTGGTGATCATGCTCGGCATCGCCCAAGAGCAGTTGAGCGCTTTAGAGCAGCGCCTCAAGGCAGCTATGGTCAACGACACGGTGCAGCACTTGCCGCAGGTCTTAGCGGCTGTGGGGAGCGCGTGGCACACCTGCGTCCAGAGCTTAGAGGGCTTGGTCGCGGCGGCCGACCAGCGCATGTACGAGCACAAGCGCTATCTCAAAGCGACGCTCAAGCCGCGCCAAACCTAACGTCCTACCTCAGCCGCCTGAGCCTTGGTTTGTAAGCATGCTGCGACCGTGATTTTCGATTATACTGGCGCGCAATGTGCCAGCTAAATTTTAGGCGCAAGGACGATTTCTAGCCTGTGCGGCCTGCTAGAAGATGCTGCGTCCTAGGACTCCAAACGGTCGCTGATCTGACAAGTTTTACATTACCATGGTCACTTCTTCTGACTTCAAGTCAAGCATCATCGACGTGCCTCGTCAGCCCAACCAAGAGGATCTGTTTGGCATTCAGGTCTATCAGGACGCCCTCATCGAGTACATCAAGTATACCGGCACTCCGATCACCATCGCGCTGCAGGGCGAGTGGGGTAGTGGTAAGACGTCGCTGATGAACTCATTGCGCTACAGCCTGTGCGATACTTCGGCGGCTCCATTCTTTGGCGTGTGGATTAACACTTGGCAATTTTCCCTGCTGCACTCATCGTCGCAAGCGGTGATTGGCATCTTAGAGTCCATCATCAACCAGATTGGTGCCTTAAACCCGAATCGTCAGCGCTGGGAACAAAGCAAGAAGGCCATTGGTAAGATCTTTCAGCGCATGGCTGTGGTTGGGACTAAAATGGCTACCCAAGCGGTGGGGCTTGATGGTGAGGCGGTCGATGGGCTGTTCAAAGAAGACGATGCCGACTCCAATGTTGAGAAGCTCAAAGACGAGATAGTCGGCCTCATCAACGAGGTGATGGGGCGTAACCAAGACAAGCGCGGTTTCATCTTCTTCATCGATGACTTAGACCGTATTGATCCTCCGCTGGCCGTTGAGATCTTGGAGCTGCTCAAGAACTTGTTTGATCTCAATCACTGCGTCTTCGTGTTGGCCATCGACTATAACGTCGTGATTAAAGGCTTGAAGCCGAAGTTTGGCGAGCTTACCGCCCAGAATGAGCGCGAGTTCCGCTCATTCTTCGATAAGATCATTCAGCTGCCATTCTCGATGCCAGTGGCCTCATATGCCATCGACAACTTCTTGGTCAAGGCGCTGCAAGATATCTCCTTCTTCAGCAGTGAGGAGCTCTCCAATCTGGACTTGGTGCGTGACTTAAGTGAGGTGGCGCAACTGTCGGTGGGCACCAATCCGCGTTCGCTCAAGCGCCTGACTAACACCTTGTCGCTCATCTCCATCATCAATCAGATTCAGTCGCAAAAGGCGCAGGAACAGGGTTCCGAGGCCAATCAGCCGACCGCGCTGGATACCTTCACTAAGAAGCTGAGCTTTGCTTTGGTCTGCATCCAGATTGCCTACCCGTTGATCTATAACCTGCTCTTGGACACGCCGGACTTCAAGAGCTGGGATAGCGCCCTCGCCACCCGTATGAAGGCTCCTTTGATTGACACTAACATTATCGATTCGCTCAAGGAGTCCGAGGAGTTTGATGAGGAGTGGGAGCTGACCTTATTCCGCCTGTGTCAGCAAGAGACGTACTTGCAGCAACATGCGTTTGACCTCTCGCAGTTGCTCAACAAGATCGCGCTCATGGTCAACAATGACACCGACTTGGGCGACATCATTGCGCAGGTCATGGACTTGTCTACAGTTACCAACCTCAAGGCTGGTAACAGCAGCGACTCGTCATCTGCCAACAACTCGACCAAGCGCAAGCGCAAGCGCGACAGTTCTATTTACGTATTCCGTGGGCATAAGTTTGTCAACTGGACCAAGAAGTTCGATGTAATCCACTTTGTGATCAGTGAGTATATCAAGGATCACCTTGACATGACGGCGGCTGAAGTTGTTGCGGCGATGCGCATTTGGGATCACGAGACCAATTACTTCCAGTTGTGCGATATCTCCCACCTAGACATCAACGATCCAGAAACGGCCAAGCAGTACACCTGTGACTTCCCGGCCCTGCGCGATGGTGGTCATGTGGGGCTACCGCGCGGCGTAATGCGCAGAATCGATGTCGATAAGTATTTCAAGCTCTTCGACAAGATTGGCTATGGCATTGAGATTATCCAAGGGGAAAAAGAAGAGGAGGCTGCTGAGTCCAAGGACTAAGTAAGACGCAGCCTCAGTCAGCTAAGGCCTCGGAGAGCGATCTCCGGGGCTTTTTGTTGGCACCATGGGCATGGTACAATGAGCGCAGTTAGCGTAAGCTAACTTAAGTTAGCCATTATTTAGTGAAGTTAGCCATAAGTAAGTTTGCCCATGGAAAAGATCATTACCCTTGTTATCGTTCTGCTCATCGCCTTCCCTTGTTACTTGGGCTTGCGCCGCATCGCCACGCAATTGCTGGGCAAGGCCAAGGGCTGCGGCTGCAGCTCCGGCAGCGCTTGCAGTGACCACGGCACCTGCGACCAGCAGAGCGCTGAGCCTGAGCCCGAGTGCCACTGCGAGGGCGCGTGCCACTGCCACCATGACTTGGCCTGCGACAAAACCAAGGCCTCAGCCAAGTAGGGGCGAGCCTCGCTCCCTTAGCTGGCCGTGCTGCGGCAAGGTGGCGCGTTGCGGCAGGGCAGCGCACTGCGGCAAGGTGGCGCGTTGCGGCCGGGGGGCGCGCTGTGGCCGGGGGGCGTGCTGCGGCCGGGGGGCGTGCTGCGGCCGGGGCGGGCGTGCATTGCGGCGATCGTGTACCGATCCCACTTTTGGCTGAAGCCTTGGGCTGTTTGCGGCGGGAGCGCGCGCTAGCGCTAGTTTTTTAGGGTTAGTTGCGCTATCCTAACTAAAGTGCATGCGTCTTAACCACGGGGCTTGGTTGCTGCGAATCGGCTCGGGGTTGAGCCGAGGTTCTGGGCTTGCGCTGGAACTTGAGGTTGAGACGTTACGCTGGGGTTCAAGCTATCTGCATTCAGTAGCTGACGCTGCGCGCGGCCATGGGGTTAGTCGAGGGGAGCTATGCCAAATCAAGATTCGGTATATCGTCAAGTTGGAGACCTTACCGAAGACACAATACGTAAGCTCGAGCAAAGCGGCTTGCGTATGACGGTGCAAAGACGTCACATCATCGATATCCTGACGAAGAGTCAGTGCACCTCGCCTAAAGAACTGTGGTTTGAGGCCAAGCAGTTTGTGCCTGACCTCGGCATCGCGACGGTCTATCGCCTGATCAACCGCTTAGAGCAGATTGGCGTCTTAGCCAAGGCCCGCAGCCTCGGCATCAACCGGGTGCGCCCGCAGCTTGGTAACATCACCGCCTCCAACGGTGAGAAGCTGCGCGTCAGCACGCGCCTTGAGTTAAACGACCTGATCCGCATGGGCCTGATCTCCGCCGGGGTCATTGGCGTCAACAACAAGATTGACCTCACCTTAGTCGGAGAGCGCATCGACATCACCGTGACCAAGTAAGATCCTGCGCTTGAGGCCTCAGCTTGCGTAACTGTCGCAAGTTGCAGGCGCAAGCGCCGCAGCCCGCCCTAACTTTGGTATGCTAAGCGTTTAGCGCCAAGCCGCTAGGGCGGGCTGTTTGCGCCTAGGCCGCTGCGCCGCCGCTGCGGGCGCGCGGAAGCCCCACGCAGCGCGCGGAAGCCGCGTGCAGATGCCGCGCCGGTTGGGCCCAGCGGCCGCGGGTTATGCTGTGGAGAGCTTGGCCTGCGCCTTGGCTGCGCTGGGTGTTTTCGTGCCGAAACGGTAACTTTTCCAGAGGTTGTACCATGACTCGAGCCACTAAAGTCGATTTGGAAACTCCTACCATGGTCACTGCGTTAACCGCAGTGCCGGAGGTGCCAAGTAAGTCCAGTGATCACGATGTCGCAGAGTCAGGCGAAACCTACCTTGAGGCGATCTTGTTGATCCGGGCGCGCACCCAAAGTGGCTTGGTGCGGGCGGTCGATATCGCCAACGAATTGGGCTTTTCTAAGCCTAGCGTCTCGCGGGCCTTACGCCAGCTGGCTTGTAAGGGCCTCATCTCTATTGAGAAGTCCGGTGCCATTATCTTCAGCCCCGAGGGCCTGCTCTACGCCCAGCGCGTATTTCGGCGTCACCGCATCCTGACGTACTTCCTGCGCTACGTGCTTGAGGTGCCTGCCAGTCAAGCTGAGCAAGATGCTTGTCGCATGGAGCATGTGATCTCCGATGTGACCTTAGAGCGCATCGTCGCCTTCCTTGAGGCCCACAACATCATGCCTAAGGAGCTGGCCCAGCCCAGTGAGGTCAGCCCGCTTAACATCAATATGAGCTTCCCTAACTAAGCTGCGCGGCTGGCCCAGCTGCTGCGTGGGCGCGCCGGAGGCGTTTAGCTCAGCATGGCGTAGTGGAAGTTCATCTCGGGCTTCTCGTGGCGCGGGCGCTTGATGTAGTCCGTTTCTGCATCGACGTCGGCATAGACGGTGCCGTACTCGTCGTCGGTGTTCTCTTGATGCAGGTGCTCGCCTAAGGGGCCCTTCTTGAGGTAGCGATTGAGCGCAAGGTGCTTGCAGCTTTCCACCAGCTTTTGGGCGCGCTCAAAAAAGATGAGGCAGACCAGCTGCGAAATGCCTACTTCCTCGCCGCCTTCGTCGCTGGAGACTAGACGGCTGGGGTTAGTGTCACGCTCTTCGCTTTCCTTGCGCTGGTCGATTTGGCGCGACCAGCTATAGAGCCGCTGCAGCATACCCAGCTGAATGATGAGCGCCGGTTGCACTGCGGCCGCCGCGGTCTGCGTCGCCGTCTGCGCTAAGGCCAGCGCCTGATTTAAGGTCGCTTGCTGCAGGTTCTGCTTGGGCGTGAGCAGGGCGAAGTCTTTTAAGTTGGTGCCAGTGCTAAGATTGCCAAGACTGTTAAAGCCCGAAGGCATAGGCCGAGGCGCTGCGACATTGGGGGCGCCGCTGGGGCGCGGAGCGCTTGTCGGCTTGTCCGTAGGCGCTGTGCTCTGAGTGTTGCTGGCCGCTTGGGCTTGCTGGGCCGCCGCATCCTGCGTGAGTTTGGGGGCGTTGATGCCGCTTGCGACCGGGGTGGAACTCTGGGGCTTGAGGTCAGAGTGCACCATCTGCTCAAAGACGCGCTCGCTCGTCGTTGCTTGCGCCACGGTCTTCTGACTTACAGCCTTGCTCTCTTGTAATTCGATGGTTGGGGCGGCCGTTTGCCGCAGCAGTTCAATGCTTGCCGCATAGGTAGTAGGTGTAACGTTCATAGCGCGCCTCCGTAGTACTGTGTCTTGGTGGGAGCAAATCCTAAGCCATGGTGTGAGCACCAAAATGGGGCGCATAGGCCTAGTAACAGGGCAAGCCCGATCCGAATAGTGTGATGCTTGACTTACTTTCAACAAAACAAGGACAATGAGCCGTGCAGCTGTCCACCGCTATCAGACGCGCGCAGAGTGCGATTTGATGCGGTTTTGGGGCCGTAAGCTGTCTTGATTATTTTTGGTTAGACTGACATTGGGGGCAAGCCCCAAAACAGTCGGGGCCGCCCTGAAGCTGCTGCCTTGTTTGAGGCAGCAGGGAGCGCCGCCTGCGGCGCAGGTGCCGCCTTGGCGGGCTGCGCCGTATGGCGGTGGGAGCCGCCGGGAGGCGGAGGTATCGCCCTAGGGCGTGAGGCGCCCGCGGGCGGTGCGTGAGGACGGATATTTTGGGAGTTTAGGAGTAGCTCTTTATGCGCGTCTTAAAATTTGGTGGAACCTCAGTAGCAGATGCTCAGCGTGTGGTTAATGTGTCGGAGATTGCGATTAACACCGCTATCCAGGTTCAGACCGCATTGGTGCTCTCGGCTCCTGCCGGTGTCACCAACATCTTGGTGTCGATGGTCAAGAGCGCGCTCGCAGGCTCCGACTGCAAGAGCGAGTTCGGCGCCTTAGATGGCATCGTCCGTCCCCTCATCAATACCTTAGATAGCCAGTACCAGAACTTCGACGGCAACAAGGTCATGGCCTTCTACGAAGACACGGTCAAGGAGCTCAAGCGCCGTGTCGAGGGCATTACCTTATTAGGCTCGTGCCCAGATCCGGTCGCGGCCTTCATCGAGTGCCGCGGCGAGGCCTTATCGATTGCCATCATGGCCGAGCTCTTAACGGCCCGTGAGCACTTGGTACAGGTGATTGACCCCGTGCAGATCTTAGTTTGCGACGGCAAGCCGCTTGAGTCCTCAGTTGATATCGCTGCCTCCACCGAGCGCTTTGCCCGCCTCAACATCGACCCGAAGGCCATCGTCTTGATGTCGGGCTTCTGCGGCGGTGATCGCCAAGGCCAGCTGGTGTTATTAGGCCGCAATGGCTCAGACTACTCGGCCGCCTGCTTAGCGGCGATCGCTAAGGCCCAGTGCTGCGAGATCTGGACTGACGTCGATGGCGTCTACAGCTGCGATCCACGCGCCGTGCCTGATGCCGTGCTCTTGCGCCGCATGTCCTATAAGGAGGCGATGGAGCTGTCGTACTTTGGCGCTAAGGTCTTGCACCCACGCACCATCGCCCCGATTGCCCAGTACCGCATCCCATGCCTCATCAAGAACACCTTGAACCCACAAGGTGAGGGCACCTTGATCTCCGAGGAGACCGATCGCTCCCTTGCCATCAAGGGCATCTCCGATCTCAAGAAGGTCTCGATGATCAATGTCTCTGGCCCAGGCATGAAGGGCATGGTCGGTATGGCTGGTCGCCTCTTCACTTGCATTTCGCGCGCAGGCGTCTCGATCATCCTCATCACTCAGTCTTCGTCGGAGTACTCGATTTCGTTCTGCGTCCACTCCGAGGATGCCTTCTTAGCGCGCGCTGCGATCGAAGAAGAGTTCGCCTTAGAGCTGCAAGCCCAGCTGCTCGATCCGATTGAAATCTTGGACAATAAGGCCATCATCTCGGTAGTGGGTGAGGGCATGCGTACCGCCAAGGGCGTCTCCTCCAAATTTTTCCGCGCCTTGGCTCAGGCCAATATCAACATCAACGCCATTGCCCAAGGCAGCTCAGAGCGCTCGATCTCCGCGGTCATCGACAACTCCAAGGTGGCCGAGGCAGTCTTCAGCTGCCACACCTTGCTCTTTAGCGGCCGTCAGATCATCGACCTCATCATTGTCGGTGTGGGCGGCGTCGGTAAGGCCTTGCTCGAGCAAATCCGCAAGCAGCAAGCTGAACTGCAGCAGCGCAATGGCGTGGAGCTGCACGTCATCTGCGTGGCCAACTCCAAGACCTATGTTAAGGATCCACGCGGCCTGAAGTTAGACCAAGTGCCGCAGCTGCTCGAGGCCTGCCACAATCCGCCATTCTCGATTGAGGAGGCCAAGCGCTTAGTTGAGGACTCGCACTTAGTCAACCCAGTCTTCGTGGACTGCACCTCAAGCGAGGACATCGCACTGTCCTATATCGAGCTGATGAAGGTGGGCTACCACGTCGTCACCCCGAACAAGAAGGCCAATACCAGCTCCTACGAGTACTACAAGGGCTTACGCCAGATTGCCCGCTCCTGCCACCGCAAGTTCTACTACGAGGCTACGGTCGGCGCCGGCCTCCCAGTCATCAATACCTTACAGAACCTGCTGGCCGCCGGTGACCGCTTGATCGAGTTCAACGGCATCATGTCGGGCACTTTGTCCTATATCTTCGGCTTAGTCGATGAGGGCAAGACCTTGTCCGAGGCCACGCGCGATGCCTACGAGCGCGGCTACAGCGAGCCGAACCCGCGCGATGACTTAGAGGGCATGGATGTTGCGCGCAAGCTCTTGATCTTAGCCCGTGAGTGCGGCTACAAGCTCGACTTGAGCGACATCGAGATCGAGTGCCCGGTCGATCGCAAGTACTTAGCCGGTAGCACCGCCCAAGAAGTGCTTGAGAACTTAAAGCACGCCGATGACGAGTTCGCTCAAAAGGTCGCCGCGGCTAAGGCCGAAGGCAAGGTACTGCGCTATGTCGCCACCATCCGCGATGGCGGCAAGTGCACCTGCGCGGTTAAGGCGGTCGGCCCTGAAGATCCGCTCTATAAGGTCGTAGGCGGCGAGAATGCCCTGTCCTTTACCTCGGCCTACTACCAGCCGATTCCGCTGGTAATTCGCGGCTATGGCGCCGGTACTGATGTCACCGCTGCCGGTGTCATCTCCGACATTCTGCGCCTGCAGAACTGGACGCGCGAGGCCTAAGCGCGCCACGCTTGCGCCGCCAGCGCGCATGAGCGCGCGGCGCAAGGCCGACGGCCTTTAGAGCCGCGGCCGATCGCAGGCGAGCCTGCGACTACCCTTTTGTTGTGCCGCCTCAGGTAGGTTGTGTGGGCCTGAGGTGCCCTCGGCTTTTGTGTTAGTGAGGAATTTTCCCGTGACTAAGGTTTACCGGGCCTATGCGCCTGCCTCATCGGCCAACCTGTCGGTAGGCTTTGACCTGTTAGGCATTGCGGTGCGCCCCTTAGATGGCAGTCCGCTGGGTGACTTCGTGTCCGCGCGCGAGCTGGCGCCCGACGAAGTGGGCAACGTCACCGCAGACTTGAGCATTAAGGTGAGCGGGCGCTTTGTCCATAAGCTGCCGAGCGATCACAAGCAAAACATCGTCTACGATGCCTATGAGCTGGTCAAGCAGCGGTTGGCTAAGGCCGGACTTGCGGCTAAGCGCCTCGAGCTGACCTTAGAGAAGAATCTGCCGGTATGCTCAGGGCTCGGCTCCTCGGCCTCCTCGGTGGTAGCAGCGGTCTTAGCCTTAGATGCGGTGCATGATAACTACTTTGGGCGCGCGGGCTGCCTTGAGCTGATGGGCATCTTGGAGGGCAAGATCTCAGGCTCGATTCACTACGACAATGTCGCACCGTGCTACTTTGGTGGCATGCAATTTATTACCAACGAGAACCATCAGGTCAGTCAGAGCCTGCCGTACTTTGACCAGTGGTACTGGGTACTCTGCTTCCCGGGCATCAAGGTCTCAACGGCCGCGGCGCGCGCCATTTTGCCCGCGCAGTACCTGCGCCAAGATGTCATCACCTTTGGCCGCCACATCGGTGCCTTTGTCCACGCGCTTTACACCCAAAATGAGGACTTGGCCATCGCCTGCTTGGTCGATGTCATCGCCGAGCCGTATCGCGCGGCCTTGATCCCGGGCTTTGCCGAAGCCCGCCTCTTCGGCTCGGCCTTGGGCGCGCTCAATACTGGTATCTCGGGCTCGGGCTCGACCATCTTCTCGATCTTCAAAGATCCAGAGCAGGCAGCCAAGATGAAGGAGTACCTCGAGCGCGAGTTCATCGCCAACGAAGACGGCTTCTGCCATATCTGTAAGATCGATCCTAAGGGCGCCTACGTCGAGGTGCTTGAGGCCTAATTTTCAGGGGACATTCCATGCATTTAGTAAATCTCAAAGACTCGACCGAGCAGGTCAGCTTCGCTCAGGCGGTCAAGCAAGGCATTGGCGCGCACCAAGGCCTCTTCTTCATGGACAAGATTGAGCCGTTTACGGCCGAGCAGATCGACTCGCTGCTCAAGCTGCCCTTAGTGCCACGCTCCCAGCAGGTGCTGCGCCACTTAATCGGTAACGACGAGCTCCCGGAGCTTGAGAGCATCATCGCCGATGCCTTCACCTTTAAGGCTCCGCTCGTTAAGGTTGACGACACGAGCGCCTGCCTTGAGCTGTTCCATGGCCCGACCTTAGCATTTAAGGACTTCGGGGCGCGCTTTATGGCCCGCGTCTTGTCGGCCATCATCGGCAACGACAAGTGCACCATCTTAACCGCCACCTCAGGTGATACCGGCGCCGCGGTCGCCGCCGCCTTCTATCACCAGCCGAAGATCAATGTGGTCGTGCTCTACCCCAAGGGCATGGTCTCGCCGCTGCAGGAGAGCCTGATTGCCACCTTAGGCGACAATATCCACGCCGTGGAAGTCGATGCGCCGTTTGACAACTGCCAAGACATGGTCAAGGCCGCCTTCGATGACGCTGAGTTCAAGGCCGCGGTGGGCCTAAATAGCGCCAACTCGATCAACATCAGCCGTCTGTTAGCTCAGGTCTGCTACTACTTTGAGGCAGTCGCGCAGGTGCCAGAAGAGAAACGCTCACACCTCGTTTTTGCGGTACCATGCGGCAACTTCGGCAATATCACCGCTGGTCTCATCGCCAAGGCCTTAGGCCTCAAGGCCCGCTTTGTCATTGCCTGCAACGCCAACGACACCGTACCGCGCTACTTAGCTTCGGGCACGTGGGAGCCGCACCCAACCGTGGCCACCATCTCCAACGCCATGGACATCAGCCGTCCAAACAATTGGCCGCGCGTGGAGGCCTTGTGCCAGCTCATGGGTTGGTCGCTGCAGGACTTCGCCTATGGCTCGGTCTCCGACGATGAGACGCGCGCCCATATGAAGGCTGTGCACTCGGCCACCGGCTACGTCTTAGAGCCGCATGCCGCGGTGGCCCATAAGGTACTCTCTGCGAGCTTACAGGACGGCGAGTTTGGTATCTTCTTGGGCACCGCCCACCCAGCCAAGTTCAAGTCCGAGGTCGACCAGACCTTAGGCATCGACCTGCCGCTGCCGCAGACCTTAGCCGAGCGCATGACCATGCCGCTGAACAAGAAGCTGATGGCGGCTGACTTTGCCACCTTGAAATCGTACATGTTAGACGAGCTCAAGCTCGCTGACTAAGCGCCGCCGCGCGCCGCCGCGCTCAGCGCGACTTGCGTCGCGCGGCCAGCGCGCCGCGCCGCTCTGCTGTTATGCCCCGGGGCCCGTGTTACAATGCGGGCCTCATTGTTTGCAGGAGTCTGTCATGGGCCAACCCAAGGTAAAGGTGCTCTTCGTCTGCCACGGCAATATCTGTCGCTCCCCGATGGCGGAGTTCTTGTTTAAGCAGTATGTGGCCGACCAAGGCACGGCGGCGCGCTTTGAGATTGCCTCGGCGGCGACCTCGCAAGAGGAGATCGGCAATCCGGTCTATCCGCCGGCGCGGCGTCTACTTAAGGCGCACGGCATCGATCCCACGGGCAAGACCGCGCGCCAAGTCACTCAGCGTGACCTTGAGTACTACGACTTCATCATCGTCATGGACAATAACAACGTGCGCAATATGTACCGGCTCTTTGGCGATGAGTGCGAGGACAAGGTACACAAGCTGCTCGACTTCTCCGCGCGCATGGGCTGCGACATCGCCGACCCGTGGTACACCGACGACTTTGAGACCACCTATCGCGATATCATGGAAGGCCTAAGCGGCTTCTATCAGACGCTGCAAGAGAACGGCATGGTCTAAGGGCCGTAGCCCTCTATCCCAGCTCAAGCCTGCGCTTTTAGGCTTGGGCCAAGTACGGATTGTCCTGCTTTTCCTTGCCTAAGAAGCTGTTCGGGCCATGGCCGAAGAGCAGCTGGGTGTCGTCAGGATAGGTCTTAAGGCGCGCAAGGGACGCCATGAGCGCCTTACGGTCAAAGCCCGGCTGTTTGCGCGCCCAGATGCCGCCTTGTACCAAGAGATCGCCGACCAGCATGAGACCGGCGTTGCGAATGTAGTAGCACACCGAGCCTTTGCTGTGGCCGGGGGTGTGCAGCACCTCAATGGGATGGTCGGGCAAGAGGCGCAGGATTTCACCGTTGTTGAGCCACTGCGGGGTAAAGGGGCCGCTAAAGGGCACCTGAAAGCACTCGCCTTGCAGCTGCGCCATCTCAAGGGCAATCGCATCATCTTGCTGCGGGCCCAAGACCTTAAGCTTAGGGTAGCGCTGCACCAGCTCCGCGACCGCGCCGCAATGGTCGACATGGGCGTGGGTCAGCAGGATCGCCTGCGGCTTGAACGCAAAGAACTCGAGCTCTGCTGCAATCTTAGCGGCGTCCCCGCCCGGGTCGACGATGACGGCCTTGTCAGCGACGCTGAGGATGCGGCAGTTTTGCTGCAGCCGCGTGACCGGCAGGGTGGTGTGCATGATTACAACGTGCATAAGTATGGGTTGCAGCGGCGCTCGCGGCCGATGTTGGTGTCATCACCATGGCCGCAGAAGACGTCAGTGTCATCAGGTAAGGTCAAAAGCTTGCTCTTAATTGAGGCAAAGAGCGTCTGCGTGTCACCGCCGGGCAGGTCGGTACGCCCAATCGAATCGAGGAAGATGGTGTCGCCGACCAAGACAAAGCGCTCCTCGGCGCAGTAGTAGCAGATGCCGCCGGGGGTATGGCCGGGGGTGTGCAGGCAGGTCAGGCTTGCGTCCTCAAACAGCTTGAGCACTTGCCCGTCGCTGACATATTGCGGCTCAAAGGCACCGCTGAACTTGAGGCCAAAGAAGGTCGCCTGCTGCGGCAGCGCCGTCAAGAGCTCAGCCTCATCTTGGTGGGGACCGATTACTGGGATTTCCTCATCGAACTGCTGGCGCAGCTCCGCCACGGCACCGCAGTGGTCGATATGGCCGTGGGTGAGGAGAATGGCCTTGAGGTGCAGGTCTTGGTTTTTGATGATGCCTGCTACGGTCTGCCCTTCGCCCCCGGGGTCGACCACCACCGCGTCTTGGGTCTCAGGGTGGACTAAGACGCGGCAATTCTGCGCGATCGGCGTTACCGGAATAGTCATGATCTCGAGCATGGCATACCTCATGTCAACCAAAAACGCCTCCATCTTAGCACAAGCTCCGGAGCGCGCCCACCGCGCAGCGTGGGCCCACCTTTGTCACTTGTTGCGAAAAATTCTCAGTTACGGTGCTGCTCTGGTAGTGCGGGGGCAAAAGTGCGCTAAGGCCCGGCGCCACGCGGTGGTGGCGTAATTTTGTCCGCAAAAGTGACCGTAAGTAGGGGGCTGGAGCTTAATGCGGACTTTTGCTAGACTAAAGTCATCGGTGCAGCAGGTTGGTTGGTAACCTGACGGCCACCGAAACGACGTTCGCGCCTGACGACTTCGCTCGTAGTAGCAGTTCCGAGGAAGTGCGTGAGGTCTAATTGCTCCCCCGAGCTGGGACTAGGCCAGCTCTTAAAGGGCGTGCAAGGCGCTCTTTTTCATGGTGGCAATCCAACGTCTCTTGCGTTTTGAGGTGAGGCTGGCGCACGCAAGGTGCGGTTAGTACTCCTGCTGGGGCTTAGGCTTTACGCCGCAGCGCGCTTTCAGTCCAATCGGGGCTAGAGGGCGATCTTAAAACCAAGCATCCCAAAAGTCTGAACTCTAACGACGCAAGCTTTGAGCCTGTAGAGTTAGGCAAGACCTTTTTCTGTTCGTGGCTCCTGCGTCTTATCCTAAATACAGTCTGTTCGTGCCTTGAGCACGCGCCTACCCGTGTCGCGCACATGCGCGCTCTGACGATTATGTTGTATCTGACTGTGCCTAGGATAGAGGGTGGGACGTTACGTACCTGATTCTACGGCCGAAGCTGAAGCCATCAAGCTTACTAGCTAGGAGGTCGTATGAGCAAGATTTCAAACAAAGCAGAGGACAAGACTCTGCGCCGTCCTATGGACGCTACTTTAAGTCCGGGCGCTCCGCTCGTCGCGCTGACGCTGGGCGAGCGCTGGCGCAACTTCCGCGCGCAACTGACGCGCACCTTAGGCCTGTTTTTGCCGATCTTTGTCGGGCAGCTGGCCGCCACGTCGATGGGCGTGGTTGATACCGTGATGGCCGGTGCCGCCGGTACGCTCGAGCTCTCGGGCGTAGCCATTGGCAGCTCCATCTTCTGGCCGTCCGAGCTCTTTATCGTGGGTATGTGCTTAGGGCTCTACCCGATCATCTCAAACGTGGTGGGCTCAGGAGAGCTCCACTTAGTGGCCAAGCGCATGCAGATTGCTACCATGGTGTGCCTGCTCGCCGCGGTCGTCGTCGGCGCCGTGATCATGGTCGCGCCGCTTGCTTACCGCTTCGTGCCGGGCGTCGACCAAGACATGGTCGCGATCGGGCAAGGCTACCTCATCGCGGTGGGCCTTGCGCTGCCGGCTTACGCCTTGTTTAATGTGCTGCGTGCCTATTGGGAAGGCCTCGGCAAAACCGGCCCGACCTTGGTCTTCGGTCTGATGGCCTTGCTCTTGAATATCCCGCTCAACTGGATGTTCATCTTCGGCCACTTTGGCCTCCCGGCCTTAGGCGGCGTCGGCTGTGGTGTCGCCACCGCCATCACCATGTACCTGACGGTCTTGGCCATGCTGGTCTTCGTGCGGGTGCACCCGGCCTTTGCCCATGTGCGCATCTTTACCCGCTACTATCGCGTCACGTGGCGTGAGTTGTGGAGCTTTGCCCGCTTCTCCTTGCCCCTCGGCGTGGCGGGCATGATCGAGACCTTATGCTTCTCGCTGGTCGCGGTCTTATTGAGCCCATTTGGCCCAGTCGTGGTCGCCAGCCACACCATTGCTATGAATGTCTCAGGCCTGTTAGTGATCGTGCCGATTGCCTTAAGTGCGGTCGCTTCGGTCGAAGTGGGCGAGGCCATGGGTACCAACAATTGGCTTAAGGCCAAGCGCCGTGCTATCAGCGCCACCACCTTAGCCCTAGGCTTCTACTTGATCGGCCTCTTGGCCTTGGTCTTAGGGCGCGATCAGATCGTGGCTTGGTACTCAGATGATGCCGCAGTTAAGGCCTTAGCCCCGATCTTGATGCTCTACTGCGCGGTCTTCTTGCTGCCGGACACGCTGCAGGTGATTGCTGTCGGCATCCTGCGTGGCTTTAAGGACTCGCGCACCATCTTCCTCATCACGGTCGTGGCCTATTGGATTGTAGGCATGCCGGTGGGTTATACCTTAGGCTATGGTCTCATCACGGGTACCCCGCTTGAGGCCTTAGTCGGCGCCCAGGGCTTCTGGCTCGGCTTCATCTGCTCGCTCTCGTGTGCTTGCATCATGTTGCTGCTGCGCATCAGCTATCTCTTCCGGCACCGCCACATCCCGGAGACCTTCCGGCCATAGTTAAGCCCAACCACCTTGTCACGCGGTCACTGCAGCAGCGGTGACCGCGCTCGCGCTTAAGCGCGGCGCATTTGCGCTGGCGCTTGAGAGCGCCGGACGGGCGCGCTATTTGGGCGGCTCGTCCTCATTGCGCAGCTCGTATTGGGCGCGCAGCTCCTGCTCGATTTGATCGGCGACATGGCAGGCCAGTTCATTGGCCTGCGCCCGGGTGATTGGGCGCTGGTAGGGCGCATGGTAGCTCACGCTATGATCAGCGGTTGCGACCGTGGCCTTCACTTCCTTAGGGTCGAGCTTGATGTGGATATTGGGGATGGCATTAGTGGCGCGCTTGCCCGGCAAGATCTCAAGTAACAGCGGCAGCCCAATCAAGAGACCGCGCAGCTTATCCCGGAGCTTGGCCGTAAGCTGGTTGAGTTTGGCGGTGAACTGATGCCACTTACTCGGGCGCGGCGCGGGCACGGTGGCCTGCGTGGGCTGTTCTTGGGCCTTTTGGGCGGTAAGCCACGCGCTATATTCGCTCGAGAGCTGGGCGGCGGTGGTAAAGAGGGTGGCAAAGTGCACCACGCCTTCGTTCTTGGTGCCGAAGATATCCTCGCTCAGCTCTTGGGCACGCGTGACCGGGTTTTGGCTGCGCGCATTGTGCCAGTCGACCCGCGCGAGGGCCTTCTCAAGGCTATGGGGATCATCGTAGATGATGCGCAGGCAGCCTTGGACGAAGTTGGACTGCTGAAACAGCGAGTAAAAGGGGATGATGGTCAAGATCAAATTGTCGATCTGTCGGCTCGTCTCGACCCCCTCGATGCACCAATTGACGAAGTGCTCGCAATTGCGCGTGAGCAGGTTGTAGTGCTGCTCACCTAAGCGCATCATGCCGCGCCGCACCGCTTCGGCGCCCTTGAAGCGGGCGTTCTTATGCTCGCGGATAAAGAGCTCATGGCCTTGGGTGAAGGTCGCCAAGGGCACGATCACCACGCCTTGGCTCTTGATGTACTCAAGCACCTGCCCATGGCCGATATAGAGGCCATGGTGGGTAAAGCCCATGCGCGGGGTGATGACGTGAGCGCCCACCTGCAGTAGCGGGTTGACCCGATTGCTGCGCCCCTGCGGCGCGGGCTGAGCTGCAGGCGCGGGCTGAGACGCGGGCTGCGCTGCGGGCGTGGTCTGCGCTGCAGGCGTAGGTTGAGCTGCGGGCGCAGGGGCGGGCGTGACCTTATCCGGAGTGGCGCTGGCCATAGGATGCTCGCTTATTGGAAGCTGGCGCTGACCAAGATATCAAGGCCCTTGAGGTAGAAGCTCTCTGGGCACGGCAGGGCGACGACATGATCGCGGTCTTGGCGCAGAGTGCCCACGATTTGGGCTTCGACCTGCGCCTCTAAGGCGGCATCAGCCACAATCTTTTGGAATAGCTCCTCGGTCATGAGACCTGAGCAGGAGAAGGTCAGCAAGTGGCCGCCCGGGGCGACGAGCTTTAAGCCCAAGCGGTTGATGTCTTGGTAGCCGCGCGAGCCTGAGACCAAGGTGCTCTTGTTTAAGACGAACTTGGGCGGATCTAAGATCACCACGTCGTACTGATGGCCGAGCTTGACCTCCTTGCGCAGAAACTCAAAGACATCGCAGTTGATAAACTTGCAGCGGCCCGGATCGAGGCGGTTGTGCACAACCCCGGCCTTGGCCGCATCTAATGCTGGTTGTGAGACATCGACGTTATGGACGCTGCGCGCACCGCCTTTTAAGGCGCTGAGGCAAAAGCCGCCGGTGTAGCAAAAGCAGTTGAGGACGGATGGGCCTGAGCCGTTGAGGGCCTTGAGCTCGCGGCAGAGCTCATAGCAGTGGTAGCGGCTGGCGCGCTGGTCTAAGTAGCCGCCGGTCTTATGGCCGTGCAGGACGTCGATTGGCATCTCCACCAAGTCGTTTTCGCGCACATAGAGTGTCGGGGCGATCTCCTTGATGGTAGTGCCATTAGGCGCGATCTGCTTGCCCGCTAAGTTGTATTCAGGGCTGATATTATCGGGATCGATGTAGCCCACGCGCAGCGGCAGCTGTTCAGTTAAGCGGGCCTTGGCGTCGGAGCGCTCGTAGAGCGTGCACTGCGGGAACAGCTGGTGCAGGCCCTGAACAATCGGAGCATAGAGCGCTTCCATGCCCCAAGCGTTGATGGCGATGACGATGACGTCGTTGAATTTGTCGACGATGAGGCCTGGCAAATAGTCGCCTTCGGCGGCGACAAGGCGCACTCCGCCTTCGCGCGCTAGCAAAGCAGCTCGGCGCGCTACCGCGGCGCTCAAGCGCTCGTGCACTAAGTGCGCGCGCAGCTGACCGTTTTGGACATCGTTTTGTTTAAAGGAGATGACGCGCAGCACAATCTGGGAGGCGGCCGAGTAGTGGGCGTAGCATAAGAACGCACCGTCGGCGCTGTTTACCTGCACCAAGGTGCCCGAAGCGACGTCTTTTTTGCTCAGGATCTGACCGGATGCGTCGTGAATGGCGGCGACCGCCTTGGAGAAGATCCAAGGGTGGCGGCGCTGTAGCGACTTCTCGCGCTCGGGGTGCAAGGTAAAGGTGATCATGAAGGGCCTCCATTCGTCAGGGTGCTGAGTGCCAGTGCGGAGCCTGATGCAGGTTTCGGGTCACCATGGCGCTCGTGGTTCGTACAGCCTAAGCAAAAGCTAATTTGCTCGCTTTAGAATTATAGCAAATGGACTTTGAGGCCAAAGAGAAGGAGAGGGCTATGCTCAAGCGCAAACTCTGGTTTAAGTACGGTCTGCTCGGGGCATTGGCCTTAGCGCTCATCGGATATGGTATCTATCGCTTCACCTATGTCGAACCGCCGACTTATATGACGGCGGTGCCGATGGTGCGCGATATCAAGCAGCAAGTCTACGCCACCGGCACGATTGCAGGCAAGGTCGAAGTCGACGTCGGTGCCCAGGTGTCAGGCCAGATCCAAAAGCTCTATGTCGAGCGTGGTGACCGGGTCAAGCGCGGGGATCTGCTGTGCGAAATCGACCCGGAGATCCAAGAAAATGACCTGCGCCGGGCCCAAGCTGAAGAGAAGCTGATTGCCGCGCAGATCGCCTCTAAGGAAGCCCAGATCAAGATGCTCAAGAGCGAGCACCTGCGCCAGCAGCGCCTGCTTAAGACTGACGCCACCTCATCGCAGGCCGCTGAGCAAGCCGCCGCTGAGTATGAGATGGCCTTGGCTGACCTCGATGCCTTAAAGGCCCAATACGATCAGGCGGTAATCTCGGTCGACGACGCCACCACCAACTTAGGCTATACCCGTATCCTCGCGCCCATGGATGGCACGGTCTACGCCATTCCGGTAGAGGAAGGCCAAACGGTTAACGCCAACCAAACGACCCCGACTATCTTGAAGCTTGCGACCCTCGACACCATGACGGTGGAGGCGGAGATCTCCGAGGCCGACGTAGTCAAGGTGCAGCCGGGCATGCCGTGCCGCTTTACCATCATGGGCCTGCCTAATCGTTACTTTGAGGCGACCCTACGCTCGATCGACCCGGCCCCAGCCTCAGCTGAGAACACTACCTCGACCAGCTCTTCGTCTTCGACCTCCGAGGCGATCTACTACAACGCCTTGCTCGATGTCGACAATGCCGAAGGCATCCTGCGTATCGATATGACGGCTGAGGTCGAGATCACGATCGCTCAGGCGCAAGGGGTCAAGGCCATCCCGATCTCCGCGGTACAAAACGAAGGCACTGATGGCACCGCCACGGTCTATCAGCTCTTAGGTGAGAGCATGGTCAATCCGATTACGGTGCAGCTCGGCATCCGCGATGACCAGTACGTGCAGGTGCTCAACGCCGACTTCGACGACTCCAAGCCGCTCGTGATCGGCGATGACGTCGCAACGGCCGCTGCCGCTGCCGCCAACTCCAAGCGCCGTGGCCCACGCATGTTTTAGTTAGCCCACGTCGGCCAAGGTAGGCCTACGCAGCACAAAGACCAACGCAGACAAAAGCCCACCATATGTCCACGCCCAACGGGGCGTGGGGCAGCTCATTGGTACACCGAGAGGGGACTATGCAGCACGAAGTTTTGTTAGAGCTCAAGGACGTGCGTCGCTCCTACAATTCAGGCGCCAGTGCCGTCGAGGTGTTGCATGGCATCAACCTCACGGTGCGCCGCGGCGAGATGGTGGCCATCATTGGCCCGTCGGGCTCAGGTAAGTCGACGCTAATGAACATCATCGGCTGCCTTGATAACCCCAGCTCGGGCAGCTATCAAGTGATGGGGCAAGATACCTTGCACATGACCCCCGATGAGCTCGCCGCCCTGCGCCGTGACTTCTTTGGCTTCATCTTCCAGCGCTATCACCTCTTAGGGCATCTCTGCGCCCGGGAAAATGTCCAAGTCCCGGCGGTCTACGCGGGCGTGCGCAAGAGCAAGCGTGACCGGCGCGCCTGCGAGCTCTTGGCGCGCTTAGGGCTTGAAGAGCGCGTCGACTACCGTCCGGCGCAACTCTCGGGCGGTCAGCAGCAGCGTGTCTCGATTGCGCGTGCCCTGATGAACGGTGGCCAAATCATCCTGGCCGACGAGCCGACCGGAGCCTTGGACACTAAGTCGGGCCAAGACGTGATGCGCACGCTCCAAGAGCTCAACGCCCAAGGCCATACCATCATCATCGTGACCCACGATCCGCGCATTGCCGCCTGTGCCCACCGCGTGATCGCAATTGAAGACGGCTATATCAAGTCCGACACCATCAACGACAAGGTCGCCGACCCGCTGGCTTTGCAAGATGAACATGCCGCTGCGGACAAGGTCTTGGCCGAAGACAAGGTCTTGTCCGAGCAGCCCGTGATCAATAATCAATGGGCTAAGACGTGGAGCTCGCACCTTGACCGCTTCAAAGAAGCCTTTGTCATGGCCTACCGTGCTATGCTCTCCAATCGCATGCGCACCATGCTCACGATGCTCGGCATCATTATCGGCATCATGGCGGTGGTCTCGGTCGTCGCACTGGCACGCGGCGCCTCCGAGCGCATCATCTCAAACATCGCCTCGATGGGCACCAATACCATTACCGTCTACCCCGGCGAACGCATGGGTGATGTGCGCTCGGGCCGGGTGCGCTCGCTCACTGCGCGCGACCTTGTGGCGCTGCAAGGTCAGCCCTTTGCTGACTCGGTCTCAGCTTCGGTGCAGACCAGTGCGCTGCTGCGCCGCGGCGCCGAGGAGTCCAATGCCACGGTACAGGGCGTGTCCTTAGACCTGTTCCGGGTCTACGGCCTCTTGCTTAAGAGCGGACGCATCTTCAGCCAAGGCGAGCTCGACAGTAAAGCGCAGGTATGTGTTATCGACGACAATACGGCGACCTTATTTTTCCCAACCGAAGATCCGCTGGGCAAAACCATTATCGTGGGCAATGTCGGCCTGCGCATCATTGGCGTCTTGGCGCCGAGCGACTCCTTTGTCATCAGAGGCGAGCAGCCGACCATCTTCATGCCGTACACCGCGGTGATGACGCGCCTTTTGAACCAAAACTACTTAAGCTCGATTGTGCTGCGTATCAAGGACGGCTTCTCGACCCCGGTCGCAGAGAGCTCGATCAAGCATATCCTGCTCAGCCGCCACGGCCGTGAGGACTTCTTCTTACAGTCCTCGGACACCATCATGAAGTCAATCGAGGAGGCCACTATGACCTTTACCTTGATGATTTCGGCGATCGCGGTGATCTCCTTAGTTGTCGGCGGCATCGGCGTCATGAATATCATGCTGGTATCGGTGACCGAGCGCACGCGTGAGATCGGCATTCGCATGGCGGTGGGCGCGCGCCAGAGCGACATTCTGTCGCAGTTTTTGATCGAGGCGGTCATGGTCTGCATGTTAGGCGGTCTGATGGGCGTGCTCTTTTCCTACCTTGTTGGCCAGCTCATCATGCACTTTTGGCCGAGCATCGTCCTATCCTACTCGGTGGACTCGATTATCGCCGCGGTCTTGACCTCCTCGGCCATCGGCATCGCCTTCGGCTTCATGCCGGCGCGCTCGGCCTCGCGCCTCAACCCGATCGAGGCCCTCTCGCGCGAGTAGCAGCCGCCCCCGCGCCAGCTCGCAGGCCCGCGTCACGGGCCGCGGCTCGGCGCCACTCCCCGGCACGCGCCACGTGCAACCCGCCTGCGGCGTAGGCCGCGGCCCGGCGCCTTCGGCCCGCCCCACCGGCAAGTCGGTGCCGGTGGCGACGGCGCACCGAATTTTGCATAATAGGCGCTGCATGGCACGGGCGCTGTGCCGCTGGTGCTGCACCGTGGATGTTGTGCCACTGGTGTTGCGCCACTGGTGTTAACTTTTGGTTGGGGGTGTGCTCTGATGCAACAGGGAAGCAAGGAAGCTCTAGAGGCTAAGCTGCAAGAAGATGAGCTCTTAAAGCTCTTTATTGACTTGATCGCTTTTGATACGCGGGCCGATTTTACCAGCCAAGACAAGCCTTCTAGCATCGGGCAGCTGCGCCTTGGCGCCTATCTGCTCAATCGCTTAGCTGACCTGAAGTTAAAGCCGGTGCAGACCAAGGAAGGCGTCATCATCACCAAGATTGCCGCGAGCAAGGGCTATGAGGAAAGCGAGAAGCTCTGCCTTTTAGCGCACCTCGATACCGCCCCAGATGCCTCGGGCGCCGACATTAAGGCCCGTCTGGTTAGCAACTACCAAGGCGAAGGCATTGAGCTTGAGAATGGCGCGGTGATCGACCATGAGCTCTCGCCAGAGCTCAGCAACCACTTGGGTGAGGACATCGTCGTCACCGACGGCACCACCTTATTGGGCGGCGATGACAAGGCCGGTATTGCGGTGCTGATGCACCTCGTGCAGGGCTTAGTCGATGACAGCATCGTGCACGGCCCGGTCACCATTGTCTTTAGCGTCGACGAGGAGATCGGCCGCTCGACCAAGTACCTCGATCTTGAGGTCTTGGACAGCGACTTTGCCGTCACCATCGACGGCTGCGAGCGCGGCGAGCTCGATGTGGCGACCTTTAACGCCGAAGGGGCCAAGATCATCTTCAAGGGCAAGGTAGTACATACCGCGGTGGCCTACCATAAGCTCAAGAACGCCCTCAAGATGATGGCTGACTTCATCAAGCTGCTCCCAGAGGATGAGGCGCCCGAGACCACGCGTGACGAGCAGGGCTTCTACCACGTGCACGATGCCATGGGCAATGTCGAACATGCCGAGCTCATGATGATCTTGCGCGACTTCGAGCAAGAGGGCTTAGCCCAGCGCCACCGTAAGGTCGAGGACATGGTCGATGCCATCAACTTGAAGTATGGCGCCAACTCGTGCGAGGCGATCTTCGTTAAGCAGTACGAGAACATGGGCCTCGTCTTAGCCGAACGCCCGACCATCGTCAACTACTGCCGCGCGGCCTTTGAACGCGCGGGCATTCCGCTGATTGAAAAGAAGGTACGTGGCGGCACTGATGGCTCGAACTTAAGCTGTCGCGGCCTACCGTGCCCGAATATCTTCGCCGGGCCCCTCAACTGCCATGGCATCTACGAGTGCCTGCCGGTACCATCGCTGCACGCCTCCTACGAGGTCACCAAGGCCTTAGTGGAATTGGTGGCTTTAGGCCCGAAGATCTCGACCAAAAACGACGACTAATATGGCCCAAATCTTAGTTACCGGCGCCCACGGTCAAGTGGGCCGCGAGGTGGAGCTGGCCTTACTGCAAGCAGGCCACCGCGTCGTCGCGGCGCCTCATAGCGCCTTGGACATCACCAAGCCTGACCATGTCCTAAGTGCTGTCTTAGACAGCAAGGTCGACGCGGTGATCAATGCCGCCGCCTATGCCAATGTGGAAAAGGCTGAAGATGAGAGCTCGCTCGCCTACAGCGCCAACGCCTTAGGCCCGCGCAACCTCGCGCGCGCCTGCGCCCAAGCAGGCATCCCGCTCATCCACGTCTCGACCGACTACGTCTTCTCCGATCGCAAGCACGCCCCGCACCAAGAAGATGATCCAACTCATGCCGAGTGCATCTACGGTAAGAGCAAGCTTGACGGCGAGAACATGATCATGGCCGCAGGCTGCAAGTACCTCATCGTGCGCACCTCATGGCTTTTTGGGCGCTTTGGCCGCAACTTCGTCAAGATCATGCTGACCATGGCCCAAGAGCGTAGGGAGCTTGCCGTCGTCAACGACCAGCTCGGCAATCCCACCCCGGTGCGGCCCTTGGCCGAGGCCTTGGTCAAGATGACCGAGTGCGTCTTAGACCCGGACTTTAGTGCATGGGGTATCTACCACTACTGCGGCTATCAGCCCACTTCGTGGGACGAGTTTGCCCGCGCGGTTTTTGCAGAGGCCCAGCGGATGGAGGTGCTACCCCACGAGGTCAACGTGCTCTCCATTAGCAGCAGCGACTTCAAGAGCAAGGCCAAGCGCCCGCAGGACTCGCGCCTTGATTGCACCAAGATCCAAGAGGTCTTTGGTCTGACTATCCCGTATTGGCCAGACTACCTCGGCGAGGTCATCACCGCCTACGTGCGCGAGCGCCAAGGCCTGCCCCCGGTCACTGACTACGACCCGATTGACCTCAGCGCCGCCACAACCCCAGAGCAAGTCCTCGTCTCCAACGCCCCCGGCCCCGCCCGCCTGAGCTAAGCCCGAAAGGCCCTGCGCCCTCACAAGCCTACGAATCTGGTGAGGGAGTGTAGACCATGGCGTAAAGCCCGGGGCGGGCGCAAGCTTGCAGCTTTGGGTAGACGTTGAGCTTGGCCCGGACGGCCCTCAGCCTTTACAAGCCCACTGAGCTGGTGAGGGAGCGGAGGCACCGGAATGAGGCCATACGACGGAGCTGTAGTCTTGAAGCTGCGGACGGACGTTGGGGATAAGCGCGAAAAGCCCTGCGCTCTCACAAGCCTACAAAGCTGGTGAGGGAGCTAAGGCTCCGGCTTAAAGCCAAGGGCAGGCGCAAGCTTGCATCAGAGGGCGAACGTGGGATTGAGCCCGGACGGCCCTTCACCTTCACAAACCTGCTGAGCTGGAGAGGGAGCGGCGACTGTGGTGCAAGCCGGGCCGGGAGTAGGGGCGCAGCTAAGCTCCGGCTAAGCGCCTGTGGCGATAATGAGGTAAAGCCTAAGAGCATGGAGGTGAGATATGGTGGAGCTTGATAAGTACAAGGGACTAAGCCGTACCCTGTTGGGCTTAAGCTGCTTTTTGCTCACTTCCTGCGGCATCAACGAAACCGAGTATGAGTCGCGCTTGAGCGCGCAGGCTCCGACAGGCTATGGGCGCCTTGTCAACAAGGAGTCAAGCTTGGTGGAGGTGCAAGGCACACCGATTGCGCCCACTGAGGTGTTGGTGCCGCTCACCCCAAGCTTCATGGGCAATATGCCGATGGCCTTAGGGCCTAATCAGCAGAGCTCGGTAGATGCCTTGGGCGGGCTCATTCCTGAGTTTTACCAGAGCTATAACGACCCGAAGCTCTCGTCCTTGGTGGAGCGGGCGCTGGCTTACAACTACGACCTGACCAGTGCCTATCTCACCTTAAAGCAAGCGCAGCTGGAGCTCGGCTTAGCGCAGGCCAATATGCACCCGACGGTGAGCGCTTCGCTCAACTCGAGCGTGAGCCGCGACCTCGAGCGCGACAATGGCTCCAATCGCTCGGCGAGCAGCAACCTCGGTATCTCCTATGAGCTGGATCTTTTTGGGCGTCTTGCAGCCAATGAGCGCGCAAGCTTTGAGTCGTTTAAGGCCACCGCCTACGATTACAAGGCGATGCGCCTGACTATCATCCAGCGCACCTGCGAGTACTACTGGAACTACGCCTACGCCCAAGAAGCCCTGCAGCTGGCTCAAGAGCAGCTTAAGGCTTCGCAACAGCGCCTCAACCTCGTCAAGGTCAAACGTGATAGCGGCGCGGCCGATGGTCTTGAGTATGACCAGGCCTTGGTCAACCACCGTGGCGTCGAGCAAACGGTCTATCAGCGTGCCTATGAGCTCACCGCGGCACGCAATGCCCTCAACACCTTACTGGGCTGGTACAGCGACCAAGATGTCGGGGCCGACATCACGACCTTGGCCTTAGAGCACACCACCTGCCCGCAGATTGCGGTGCCGTTGCCTGCGACCTTACTGAGCCAGCGCCCAGATTTGATGGCCTACGAGGCCCGTGTCCGTGCCGCTTTTGCCCGCGTCGATGAGGCCAACGCCAACTTCTACCCGACCTTTAGCCTCAATGCCGCAGTCGGCGGTGGCGCCTCTGAGAGCTTGGTCAAGTTCCTCACTGACCCAATCGGCAGCCTCGGCGCGGCCATCACCTTCCCCTTCTTCAACTACAACGAGCTCTCCTTGCAAAAGGAAAGCGCCTTGGTTGAGCGCGATCGCGCCAAGCTCGACTTCGTCAACGGCTTCATCACTGCGGTGCAAGAAGTCTCTGACGCCCTTAACGACTTGAGCTATCAAGAGCAGCTGCAGCTGAGCACCCAAGACGAGTATCAGCTCACGGCCGCTAACCTCAAGCGCTACGAAGAGCGCTATCGCTACGGCTCAGCCAGCCTCACCGAGGTCTTGGACGCCTCCGACGCCTTGCGCTCAGCGCAAAACAAGCTCTTAAGCAGCAAGCGCGACCTGCTCAACGCCGCCATGACCCTGATGATCGCCTTGGGCGGCGACAGCTTCACCGACCCAGCACTCACGCCAGCTCAAGCACCAGCCTCAGTGCCGTCCAGCAACTCCGATCCCGCGAGCCACGCGGTGGTCGCCAGCACGGTCGGCACCCCAGAGTCTAATCCCCGCGCAGAAGCGGGGGCGCTGGCGCCCGATGCCCAGCCAGTAGCCGCTGAGCCTGCACCTGCGCCTGCGGCGATCTCAGCCTATGACCCACAGGTGATCTTGGAGCAGGCCACGCAGCGCACTCAGCTTGCGGGCTTAGCCGAGGTCTAAGCGTGGATATGGCCTGCGCGACGGCCGTGTACTGTGCGCAAACGCTCACGCAGGCAAGCTGTGAGGGGCGTCAAAAAAATTTTTGCTTCGAGCAGTGAACTTTAGCTGTGCGGCTTGGACAAGCGCTTCTTGCCCGTCGGGTGGGCCTTAGGAGGCCCAGCCGCGGGCAATTGTCATACAAGTTGGCCGAGGATCGCATTGGGCCAGTGCAAAAAATTTTTACTCGCCATGGGAACTTTTGAAAGCCTGTATTGAAGCCAGTCTCCGGGCCTTTCCTAGCTCCAACCTAGCGCCCTTTGCGCTGCCTTAGAATGATCATCCCTGTAAATAGCGAGCAAAGGTGATACACTTAGTCCTGCAAACAAACCACAGAACCGTTTGCGCTCTCTTTTGTAAAAAAGAATTTTGGGATAGATAAACATTATGAAGAAGTCTTTATTAGCTTTAGCTGTTGCTGCTTTAGCTGCTACTTCCTTCGCTTCGACCGCTTCTGCTACCACCGTCTACGACAAGGATGGCACCTCTTTAGCCGTCTATGGCCGTGTTCAGGCTGTTTACTACAGCGACAAGACCGGCAGCGGCACCAAGGCTGATAACGGTGAGGTTGAGGAAGGCTCTATCAACGCTTCCGGCCGTCTCGGCTTTGACCTCCGCTCGCAAATCAACCCATACGTTGCTGGCTTCGCTAAGGCTGAGTTTGAAATGGCCAACGGCAACAACGTAAATGACGAAACTGATAGTTTCGATGCTCGTTACTTATGGGTTGGCTTTGATTTCGGTCAATTCGGTCAGGTCAAGGTAGGTAAGTTCGAGGAAGCCATCAAGTACGCCATCTCCCAGACCGATATCTTTGATGACTGGGGCTGCACTGGCTTAAGCGGCAACGACGACCGTCGTGAGGGCGTAGTTCAGTACCAATGGAACGGCTATGGCGTTGACGTCATCGCTTCCTACGCTTTTG
Organism: uncultured Anaerobiospirillum sp.; assembly: GCA_944389615.1. GTDB lineage: Bacteria > Pseudomonadota > Gammaproteobacteria > Enterobacterales > Succinivibrionaceae > Anaerobiospirillum. Next base: position 86,731 of record CALXNA010000002.1, read on the forward strand.
CTAAGAACAATGAGCACTTAGACGGTGCTTACTGGACTGGTAGCCACTATAATGATGCTCATGGCGATTGGGTCGGCGGTGATGCAGAAAACGTTGACATCGACTACAGCTACTCCCTCGCCTTAGGTTACACCTCCCCAGACGTTCTGTTTGGACCAATCGCTGTTCGCGTCGGCTACTTAGGCGGTGAGTTCGCTGACCCAGCTGATCACAGCAACAACGTAATCTACGAGAACGCTACCTCTTGGAATCCAAATGGCACTCCTGCCACCATCGATGGTGGTATCGGCTACGACAGCTATGACCAGTTCGCTATTGGCCTGTCGTGGGGTTCGTTAAACATCGGCCCTTACATCGCTGCTGTTTATCAACAACGTACCTTCGACTTAATCAACGATCTGCCAGCTTCTCATGATGATGCAGATGTTGACGAGGCCAAGGTTACCGGCTACGAGTTCGCTGTAGGCTACAACTTCGGTAACGGCTTATTAGTCCGTGCTGGTTACAACCACCAGAAGTACGAGTTCGGCGATGATGAGGCTGAGGGTTCGGTAATCCCAGTTTACGTCAACTACAACTTCAACCCACAAGTTCAGGTTTGGGCTGAGGCTCGCTTCGACGCCGGTTCCGATGATGACGACGAGACCGTTGTTGATGGCAAGAACTTCTACGATATCACCAACGGTGGCTACAACTCCGCTGAGAACGTATTCTCCGCCGGTGTTCGTTACAACTTCTAGTTACATGAGTGCAGCCTAGCCTTCGGCTGAGGCTGACTCTCAAGGGCGGCGCCGCGGCGCCGCCTGCTCGGCGATTTGGTTGAAAAGGCCGCCTGTGCGGCCGCAGCAACACATCTTACAGGGCTAAACGCCTTTAGCATTGCTCAGAATGCTTGCCGTCAAGAGCACCTGCGCGCGGCGCGGAGCCCGCTCTTGATTCTCTCTATCCCAACTTCATAGCTAGGTTCAGACCAGAGCACGGGATGGAATTGAGCATCAGAGGTATGTTTAGACCATCCTTGGCGCAATTGCGCTGCTATCTGGGGTTTGACCCTGTAGTTGGCGCGCTGCCGACAAGTTGCAACTATTCTCAAACTGGCGCAAGCCAGTTTTATTTTACCTTCGTGGTTAGCCAAAGCTAACTTGTGTTAGCTTGCGCTGACATGTCGGCGCTCAGCCGCGCAGGCCGCCTTCCATCCCTGCCTTTCCTCTCTGGCGCGCTGCGCGCCGCCGCCCTTGCCTTCAGGTGGTGCCGCAGCAAAAAAATTTGGCTCTCCTAAGTTTGTCATAAGTTTGGCAGCGTATCCTAATCATCATAAGGTCGGGTCGTGTCTTAAGGCTGGTCTGAGTAGACCGCGACAGTACGCCGCCAGCATGATTGTGGTACCGTGTTGGTGCGCAGGTTAACGATCGCTCCGTCAAGATCTATCCCAATCTGCAACGCAGGCTCAAGGCCTCATTTCGTTGCTGACGCTCACTACGATGTTAACGCCTGTTCCCTCGTCTCTACTTAGGTAAGCAACCTGCCTTCCTGCGTCTATCCCCGCAGGTCAAGACGCTGACCCGTCCCCAACCTTTCTCAGCGGCTCACTTCCTTGCAGCTCACCTTCTTGCGGCCTAGACCCGCGAGTTTCACGTCTTTGCCTTATCTCTGGGAGTTCTCGCTTGAGCTCCTGAGCGCGCATCCGCGCATCTCTGCATCACGGCAAAGCTGAAGCGTAGGGCGCGTTGGCCCTTGTGCAAGTTGAGCCTTATGTCGTGCATGAAGGCGCGCGCAAGCGGCCACTTGCAGGCGCGTGAGCGCGAACTGCGGGCCTGAGCATGGCCTGTGGGGCTGAGAGCGGCTAAGCGGGAGCGGAGTCTATGGCGCAGCATGGTGACAACAACGACCGCGGCACGCAGCAGACGATCGGTGCGCGGCGGCGTGGGGCGGCTCTGGGGCGGCGCTTAGGGCTGATGCTGCTGTTGGGCGCTGCTTTGGGCTTTGCGCTTAGTGCGCTCGGCAATCTCCTGATGACATCCTTGGGCCTGTACTTTAACACCTCAGATTCGCTGCCCTATGGCCTCTATCAGTCTACGTATCGCTCCGATCTTAAGGTCGGTTTCTTTGGTCTGGAAGCGCAGGGTGCGGTGCAGCCCTTGGTGCTGAAGCGCGGCGATTTGGTCTTGGTGTGCCTGCCACCGTCGGTGGCGGCTGTGGCGCGCGAGCGCAACTACGTCAACAGCGGCAAGTGCGCGGCCAATACCGCGCCGGTGGGCAAGCATATCGTGGCGCAGGCCGGAGATCTCGTGGCCGTGGATGCTATGGGCGTGGTGGTCAACGGTCAGCTGCTACCGCAGAGCGCACCGGTGGCGCAAGATGCCTCAGGTGCTCTGATGCCACGGCCGCAGGTTCCTCTGCCTTATCAGCTGCGCGCGGGCGAGTACTGGGTGCTCAACGCCAAGGCCAATAGCTTTGATAGCCGCTACTTTGGGGTGGTGACCTCGGCTGAGGTGATTGCGACCTTGCAGCCACTGTTGACCTTTTAGCGGCACCAAGCTTTGCTGGGATGTAGGGACGCAAAAGCCCAGCGGCCACGGGCAGCTGGGCTTGGGGCGCACGTCAGTGCGGACTGCTACTTAGCGCAGCAAGGGGCTAAGCTTAAGGCGTCGTTGTCGGCGACTAAGATGACGTTCTGGTGCAGCTGCAGTACCGAAGCTGGTACCTCTGGGGTGACTGGGCCCCAGAACGATTTGTAGACGGCTTCGGCCTTGTCCTTGCCCGAGGCGATCAGCAGGACTTGCTTGGCGTGCATGATGGAGCGAATGCCCATGGTGTAAGCCTGACGCGGGACATCGTCGGCCGAGGCAAAGAAGCGCTTGTTGGCCTCAATGGTGCTCTCGGTTAAGTCGACGCAGTGGGTATCCTTCTCAAAGGCGGCACCTGGCTCGTTAAAGCCAATGTGACCATTGCGGCCAATGCCTAAGAGCTGGATGTCAACGCCCCCTAAGTCCTCGATGACCTTGTCATAGCGGGCGCACTCGGCCGCAGCATCAGGGTTCTTACCATCTGGGATGTTGATGTTCTCAGGCTTGATATTGATGTGGTCAAAGAAGTTGTGGTGCATGAAGTAAACGTAGCTCTGGTCGCTCTCCTTGCCTAAGCCACGGTACTCGTCCAAGTTGACCGACTTAACCTCGGCAAAGTCGAGGTCGCCCTTCTTGTACCATTCGATGAGCTGCTTGTAGGTGCCAATTGGGCTCGAGCCTGTGGCCAAGCCTAAGACGCAGTTAGGCTTGATGATGACTTGGGCCGAGATGATGTTAGCGGCCTTGCGGCTTAACTCCTCATAGCTGTTGGCACGGTAAATACGCATATTGGTCTCCTTTACAAAACACAAGGGAGCAAAGCATGTGAGGCTCCCATGCTGGGCCTAGACTGCGCAAAAGGCGGCAGCGAAGTCCAGCCATAAGTTAATGCAGGCACTGCGGCGAGTGCATAAATCGGTCTAGCAGGGCTCCTCTAAGCGCGGTGCAGCGCAGCTCGCTGCAGTGCTGGCTGTGGTGCTGCCGGTCGCTGCGGCGTCAGCCTTAGGCTGGGGCGCGGTGGCAGGGGATACGGCAGCTTGGGCGTTTGCGTGAGCAGAATGGTGCGCGGGAGCGCTGGGGTCAGCGTAGAGCTCGCGCAGCGCAAGCGCGGTTTGACGCTTGGTCTCGACTGCCTGCTCGCCTAAGAGCTTGCACACTTCGGTGTACACCAAGTCGATTAAGAAGAAGACGGCGAGCTTGGAGTAAATCGAGCCCGAGTCGAGGTTGCTCTCACGAATGGCGTAGATGAGCTGCTCGTCGGCGAGGGCACATAGGGAGCTGTCCGGCTGCGCGCTGACTGCGATGACCTTGGCGTGGGATGCCTTGGCAAGCTGCACCGCCTTGATGATCTCCTTGGTCTCGCCGGTGTTGGAGAAGGCCACGACCACATCGCGCTTGTTGAGCATGGTGCTTTGCATCACCATCTCGTGGGTGTCGGTGATGGCGCGCGCGTCGATGCCGATGCGGTTGAACTTGTAGGCGCTGTCGCTTGCGACAAAGCCGCTGTTGCCCTTGCCAATAAAGAAGAGGCGGTGGGCATTGGTCAAACGCAGCGTGATCTTGTGTAGCACTTCGTGGTCGATGAGTTGCACCGTGTGATGAATGGTCGAGGTGCTCAGCTCATCGAGTTTGTGGGCGGTGACCTCCGAGCTTTCATCGTAGGCAATGTTGACCGCGATGAGATGGCCTTGGTTATCGGCAGGGCCAAGTTCTTGGGCGAGAGCAATCTTAAAGGCTTGCAGCGAGTCAAAGCCAAACTTGCGCGCAAAGCGCGTGACCGTGGCGTGGGATACGCCGCAGCTCTTGGCAATCTCGGAGATGGGGGCATTGCAGGCGTCGAGGCCCTTGGCCTTGATGTACTCAAGTAGCGCCAAGTCGGCCTTGGTCAAATTAGTATCGCTGGCATAGAGCTTATCTAAGATGCGCAAGGTCAATCTGCTCCTCAAGCCTAACCAAGAAACTAAGATAGCGCTCGCAGCAGGGCGCACTCGGGGCGCCGCCTGCGCGGCACGTTGTCGGTGTTGCCTGCGGGGCGCGCCGCCGACGCGGGCGTGCTCTTAATGTTACAAATTTTCATGAATTATACGACCCGCAGCCATGGAAAAAATTTTCACCAAACGACCAATTGCTAAAAATTTGCTCTACATCACAAAGTTTGCCCGCCGCGCTACTGTGATGGTGCGCAATGGGCATTCTCACGGCCTTCTGCGGCCTAGACGTGGCCTTGGGGCCGGGCGAACGGAGTAGGGTGGGGGCGGCTTGATACCGCGGGCAATGAGCGAGCTCTGGGGCGGCGCGGGGCGCGGGGCAAAGTTCAAAGCGCGTCACAAAATCGATTTTTGCTCAACTTACATACTAGTATGTAATAGGGGCAAGGCTTATACTGTAGGAAGTGCGTTGTTTGACCTGCCCCCGATTGGTACCTTTAGTTGGTACGTGTTGTTGGCACGAAGTTCGGTGCCGCTGTGGTTTTGGGTAGGCCCCATTGTGGATAGGAGATTGAGCGCTATGATGCACATGACTATGCGCTGGTATGGGCCAGACATGGACAGCATTACTTTAAAGCAGATTCGCCAGATCCCAGGTATGGAAGGTGTAATCACCGCTTTACATGAGATCCCTGCAGGTGAGCCATGGCCCGAGGAGCAGGTCAAGGAGCGTAAGGCTATCGTCGAGAAGGCGGGCCTCAAGCTCATGGGCATTGAGTCGATCAATGTGCACGAGGACATCAAGTACGGTGCCGCCACCCGCGATCAGTACATCGAGAACTACATCAAGTCCTTAGAGGCGGTGGGCAAGAACGATATCCACCTCGTTTGCTACAACTTCATGCCAGTCTTCGATTGGACGCGCACCAATCTCGCCCTGCCATTACCTGATGGCTCGACGGCCTTGTCCTATGATGGCAAGGAGATCGAGGGCCTGTCGGCCGAGCAGATGTTCGACCGCATTGCCAACAACTCCAATGGCTTTGAGATGCCGGGCTGGGAGTTAAACCGTCGCGATGAGATCACCGCGCAGATCAAGAAGTTTGAAGGCATGACCGGCGATGAGCTGCGCGCCAACTTCAAGTACTTCCTCGATGCCATCATCCCAACCTGCGAAAAGTACAACATCAAGATGGGTGTCCACCCAGATGATCCATCCTACGACCTCTTCGGCATCCCCCGCATCACCAAGTGCGAAGAGGACTTAGTCAAGATCGCTCAGCTCAACGACAGCCCATTGAACGGCTTTAGCCTGTGCACGGGCTCGCTGGGCTCGAATCCGGCCAACGACCTGCCTAAGATCATCCGCAACCCAATCATTGGCAAGCGCATCCACTTTGCTCACGTCCGCAATGTGCTGCACACCGGCGACCACCAGTTCCACGAGTCGTCGCACGTTTCGCACACTGGCAGCTTAGACCTCTATGAGATCATGAAGGCCTTAGTCGAGGTCGGCTTCAACGGTTTGATCCGCCCAGACCACGGCCGTGAGATTTGGGACGAGATTGCCCGCCCAGGCTACGGCTTATACGACCGTGCCTTAGGCTCCAACTACCTGATTGGCTTGGAAGAGGCCATCCGCAAGTCCAAGGGCATGCCATACCCAGACAACATCAATTCCGTAACCGCTCCTTGGCACTAAGAGGGAAGTAGGGGAAGCGCGCGGCGCGTTGTTAAGCGCCGCGGCGCGCTCACCGGTTGCGTCGGACGCACGGTGCGTCCTGCCTGCCAAAGCCGCCCTTGCCTTGGGCGGCTTTGGCTGTGGCGGCCGAACTGCCAATTTGGCGCGGTACATGGGAGGATTTTCTGTGAAAGTTACGTTAGAGGGCATTAAGGATCAGGCGGCTTTTGCCGCGGCTGGGGTTACGCTGCCTAAGTTTGATGTTGCGGCAGTCCAAGCACACAGCAAAGAAGAGCCAGTCTGGCTGCACTTTGGTGCGGGCAACATTTTCCGTGGCTTTGTCGCTTCGCTGCAGCAGACGCTGCTCGACCAAGGCCTGCAAAAGTCGGGCATTCAGACGCTGTCGGCCTATGATGGCGCCATCATCGACGACGTCTTTACCCCACACGACAAGTTGACCTTAGAGGTCACCTTACTGCCTGACACCAATGTCGAGCTCAAGGTCATCGGCTCGGTGGTACATGGTTACAAGCTCAATGGCTCAGCTCCGGCCGATGAGGCTGAGGTTAAGTCCTTGATCGTCAAGCCTTCGGTACAGCTAGTCTCGTACACCATCACCGAGAAGGGCTACGCCATTCGTGGCATCGATGGTGACTATCTGCCGCAGGTTAAGGCTGACCTAGAGGTCGGCCCGACCAAGGTTGGCCATGCCATGTCATGGACGGCCGCGCTGCTCTATGAGCGCTTTAAGGCCGGGGCCTTGCCGATTGCCATGGTCTCAATGGACAATTGCTCGCACAATGGCGACAAGCTCAAGGCGGCTGTGGTCGAGATTGCCAAAGCTTGGGCTGACAAGGGCTTAGTTGAGGCAGCCTTCCTTGACTATCTGCAAGATAAGAGCAAGGTCTCCTTCCCATGGACGATGATCGACAAGATCACGCCACGTCCAGACGAGAGCATCGCCCAGCTGTTAAAGTCCAAGGGCATTGAGGACATGGATCCAATCAAGACCGCCCGCGGCTCCTTTATCGCGCCATTCGTCAACGCCGAGAAGCCACAGTACCTGATCGTGGAAGATATCTTCCCCAACGGCCGCCCACCTTTAGAGAAGGCCGGAGTGCTCTTTACTGATGGCGCTGGTGTTGACCTGTGCGAGCGCATGAAGGTCACCACCTGCCTCAACCCACTGCACACGGCTTTGGCCGTTTACGGCTGCGTCTTAGGCTATGAGCGCATTGCTGCCGAGATGGATGATCCACAGCTGGTGGCGCTGGTCAAGAAGTTAGGCTACGACGAGGGCTTAAAGGTTGTCGACGATCCTAAGATCTTGAACCCACGCGACTTCTTAACCGAGGTCATTGAGCAACGCTTAACCAATAAGTGCCTGCCGGATTCGCCGCAGCGTATTGCCACTGACACCTCGCAGAAGGTCACGGTACGCTTCGGTGAGACCTTAAAGAACTACAAGAAGAAGGGTCTTGATGCCACCCAGCTGATTGCTCTGCCATTAGCGATTGCAGGCTGGTTGCGCTATCTCTTGGCGGTCACGGACAAGGGTGAGCCATTCACCTTATCAGACGATCCATTGATCCCTGACTTACAGGCTAAGATGGCAGGCATCGAGTTTGGCCACCCGGAGAGTGTCGGCACGAAGTTACAGCCTATCCTCTCCAACGCCACCTTATTCGGTGTCGACCTCTATGAGATTGGTCTTGGCACCAAGATCGAAGAGCTGCTCAAGGAAATGATGGTCGGGCCGGGTGCGGTTCGTGCCACCTTAGTCAAGTACTTGGGCTAAGCTGCGCTCTCACCAACACACAACACACATAAAACATCAAAATCGCAGGGCTGCCTTCGGGCGGCCTTTTTAGTGCCTAGGCCCCACGTCCGCCGCAGTCATACCGCTGCGGCGGACGTGGAAGTGGTCATTGAGATGGCCCGACCATCAGCCCGACCGGCGGCCGGGCGCGCGCGTCAAGCCTGACACCAGTATGGCGGGGCGCGCTGGGGGCGGGCTAATGGCTCTGAGCGGCGCGCCGCAGTTGTTGCAGGCGCTTGACGTGCTCAGACTGGGTGTAGAAGCTAAATGGAATGGCCTTGGCTGATAAGACCTTGTAGTAGAGGCCCGGGCTCCACTTGGAGTTGAACTCCGGCAGAACGTAGAAGCTGCGCGAGGTGCTGATCAGCGCATTTAACAGCTCGGGGCTGGGCTCGCTGACCTTGGCCCCTTCGGCGATCATCTGCTGGAGGCTGCTGTACTCGAAGGCCGCTTGGACGATGTTGGCAAATTTGGCGGCGCGATCGCACGAATCACGTAACAGCTGCTTTTGGTTGGTGTTGAGACGCTGCCAGACCTGCTCGGACATGATGAGGTTGGTGACGGTATAGACGTGACCGGTTAGGAGCAGGTTCGGAGCGTACTTGTGGAAGCCGCCCGCTTGCATCGTTGGGATCGGGTTCTCAAGGCCATCGATTTCATTTTTCTGCAGCGCGGCATTGACTTGGTTTAACTCAAGGTTGACCGGGGTGGCGCCATAGATCTTAAAGGTGTTGCTCTGGATAGCATTGCCCGGGACGCGGATGCGCAGGCCCTTGAGGTCTTCGACCTTGGTGATAGGCTGTTTGGTTAAGAGGTGGCGAATACCATAGGCCCAGTTCGAGGAGATGATGCGAATGCCTTGCTCTTCAGCCATCTTGTCGGCTAAGCCGCTGTACCACTTGCTGTTGAGCAGGCGGAAGGCCTCGTCCCAGTTCTTAAATAAGAACGGGCCGAAGGTGATGCCCATATCGTAGGCGCCGAAGTTGTAGTAGACCGCGCCATCGGCCAAGGTCACCACCGGCTCGCCTTGGCGCATGCGGTTGATGATATCGTTCTTGGTGCCTAAGGCCGAGTTCGGATAGAGCTCAAGGCTCATGGTGCCGTTTGAGAGCTTTTCAAGCTCCTCCTTCCAGCGCTGCATGCCGATGTCAAACGGTTCACCGACCTTGTTTTCGTAGCCGACCTTGAGCACGACCGAAGGCGTGACCTTGGTCGCGGTCTCCACGGTCGTCGCCTGAGTTTGACTTACTGCGTTGTCGTCAGAACAGGCACTTAAGGTCAAGACGCCCAAGGTTAAGGTACTGATCGTTAAGGTGGCAGCGAGGACGCGCGCCTTGAGGCGAGCAAGTCCTGTGGCAAAAGCAGTAAGGGTCATGTTGATCTCCGAAACCGGCAGATAGCACGTCGTGAGGCTGTTTGAGCCCAGCTCTGCAGAAACGACAAACAAGCGCTAAGACAAACGACAAGGACTTCAGGCGAGCGCAAGATAATTTTTCTCACTTGCTGCGCGCACGTGAGCCGTGAGGGCTTTGTCCGCGCGCAGGGCTCTCCTGAGTATTGGGCCAACCTAAATCATCAGCATGATAACAGGTGAGGCTCGTCTGAGCACGTGATGATACCCGAAATTTTGCCGTGGTTCGCGCATTTTCGCGTTTGTCGTCAAGTTGCAACCTAGCTCCAACCAACTTCGGCAGCAGCGCAAGCCGCGGTAGCCAATAGATACAAGGAAAGGGCAAGAAAAGAAAAGCGCTTGCGATCCGCTCATATAAGGCTCGTCCGATGATGCTGCTATCGGCAGAGCTTACGATTTGCCCAGTGCAACTTTTGCAAGCAGGCCGCGCGGCGCGTGCGCCAGTCGGCGCAGGCTGCGCGCCGCAGCGCGCCTGACCGTGGGGCGCCTGACCGTGGGGCGCCAGCGCCCTATAGGTGCGCCCTATTAAGGAGGCAGGACTGCGCCGAGCTGGGGCTGCGCGCAATACCGCCAATTGTCCCGACTTTGTCTGTGCTCGGGAAAAGCTGGCGGTATAATGCGCGCCGTGGCAGCTCCGCTAGGATGGCGGCTGCATGGTTTTAGTCTGTTTTGTCAGGAGTGTTTGATGGCAGCAAAGTTTCAGTCGAAGAAATTGGGTGCCGCCGCGCTGGCTTTAGGCATGACGCTGCTGGGCATGGGTGCGCTCAGTACTGAAGCTTCCGCAATGGTGAAGATTAGTGCCGACTTCTTTGGCACGGGCGACAGTGATGTCAAGGACAGCAACGGTGACTTGAACACCAAGGCCTACGGCCTCAACCTCGACTCCACCTACTTCTCCTTAGGTGTCAAGCGTACCGACTACGACTTCTCAGGCGTTGATGACTTTGGCTTTGATAGTGCAAACACCATCTACGGTGACGTGCACTACAATGGCTCTTTTTCTAACAACCTGACCTACAGCGTCGGTTTGACCTTAGGCGCTCTCTACGAGAGCGACTTCGACTTCGGTGACAGCTACGCTCTCGCCCCACGTGCCGTCTTGGGCTACAAGTTCACCAACGGTATGACCGGCTTCTTAGGTGCCTACGCTAACTTCAACGGCGCCGAGAACATCTACCTGCCGATCATCGGCCTCAAGTTAGGTGATGACAAGGATCACGGCTGGTCGGGCTCGATTGCTTACCCAGCTACCCGCGTCCAGTACCGCTTCAACAGCTTCTGGGCAGTCGACGCGACCTTCTTGACGGTACGCGATACCTTCCACTTAGACGAGGACAATGAGCGCGGCGACTTAAGCGACGGCTACATCCGTGAGAAGTCCTATGGCATGGGCTTAGGTGTCACCCTCAACCCATTGACCCACTTCCAGATCAGCACCGGTCTCTTCTCGTACTTTGACCGCGAGTTTGAGCTCTACAACCACGGCGGTGATGAGCTCGGCTCCTTTGAGACCGACCCCGCCTACGGCGCTTACGTCCGCGGCTCCTTGGTCTTCTAAAGCCTAAGCCGCAGCGCCCGCTGCCGCGCCTCTTGCTGCCGCTGTAGCGGCAGCCTGCGGCCCGCCCCGGCGAGGCCGGGGCCTTGCGCCCGCGCCTGCTCCCAGTTGGCTAACTGAGGGCAGGCGCGTTGCTTTTGCGTTGTTAGGAATTGCAGTACGTTAATACTAGCATAGGTGGTAGTACTGGCTGTGGTAGGGGAGCGTCCGCAGTTGGGGCGCTCTTTTTGGGCTATTTGAGCGTACCAGCGCTCAGAGCATCAAAGGCCGCAAGCACCAAGCGCGCGGTCAGGTACTCGCCGTAGAGTTCGGTTTCCTTGCGCTTGAGTCCTAGGAAGGTCACGGCCGGATGCTCCGGGCCCATGACTGCGGCTGGGTCGAGGATGTACTGCAGTTCCTCGCGCGTCAGGCCGTAAATCTTCGCAATGTACGCATCAAGCTCGGCGCGGATTTGCAGGCGCTCTTTAGGCTCTTGGAAGGTATAAGCCGGATATTCGGTGAGCCAGACGGCGTTGATGTCATCGGCCGTGCGCGTCAGCTGCGCCACCCGCGCCGCAATAAACGCCACATCCTCCGGTGTAAACGCTTCTGGCGGCAGAATCGGCAGCTGCTTGAGGTAGAACAGGCTGGCATGCACCCCTGCTTGCTTGATGCGCTCGACGTAGTCCACCACTAAGCTGTTGAGGAGCGCGAGCAGACAGGCTGCATGCTGGTCGTCGACCTGCGGCATCATCAGCCCAGCAGTGTGGCCCACGGCATAGGTTGCCGGTAGGACGGTCACGATCAGGGTGCGCTCGTCGGTGGAACGGGCGATATCGCGCCAAGCGAGCGTCCACGGCTTATCCCAGCCCTTTTGGCGCCAGCAGTTTTGCACCTCAGAAGCTGCAACCCAGTAGCGCGGCGTCACGGTAAAAGCAGGGTTTTGCTTGCGGGCTAACTCTACATTGGCCGCCTCCGTGAGCTTGCCTTCAAGGCGACAACAGCTGCTCGGGCTCAATTTGGTAGCCATGGGCTCACTCCACGGATTAAGGAAATGGATAGGACTTGGTGCGTGCGCACAGTGCGGGGGCGCGCAGCGCGGGTGCCAAGAAGCGCGTGTCGGCGCAGGGCGGCGCTTGCCGCGGACAATGTGGCCCGGCCGCGGTTGCAGCGCGGGCGCGCTATCCTAACACAGATAAAAGCGTGGCGCTCGCTCAGTGAGGGGCGAACGCCGCGTTTGATGCGCTCAGGGAGCGCCGTTTAGTCCGTTAGGACAGAGTTAGCAGCCTAGTGCTTAGCAGTCCATTGGCGCGCCGGCAATTTCCTTCTTGCCTGCGACGATGAACCAGATGAAGCAGGCTACGGCTGCAACGACACCGATGATCTGCGAGATGAAGATATCCATGCCAAAGCCCATGTTAGGCTCGTAGAGGATGTAGGTGACGCAGGCGGCGGTGATGAAGGTAGCTGGGATCGAGCAGACGTAGTGGCACTTCTCGCGGCGATAGAGGTAAGCGGCGCAAGCCCACAGCATGATGGCAGCTAAGGTCTGGTTCGACCAGCCAAAGTATCTCCAGATGATGTTGAAGTCGATAAACGACAGGGAGATGCCGATGGCAAACAGTGGAATAGCGATGTATAAGCGCTTGACTGGCTTGTTTTGGTCTAAGCCGATGAACTCAGCGATCGTGATGCGAGCGGCACGGAAGGCGGTATCACCGGAGGTGATAGGCAGCACGATAACGCCTAAGATGGCTAAGATACCACCAAATTTGCCCATTAACTGGATCGAGGACTCGTAGACGACCTGCGAGGCGGTACCGGCGTTGATCGAAGCGTTTAAGGCCTCTGGGCTTTGGTAGAAGGTCATACCAACGGTGCACCAGACCAAGCCGATGAAGCCTTCGGCAATCATACTGCCGTAGAAGACGCCGCGACCTTCACGCTCATTCTCCATGCAGCGGGCCATAAGTGGCGACTGTGTAGCGTGGAAGCCCGAGAGGGCACCGCAAGCAATGGTGATGAACATCAGAGGCCATAATGGCAGGTCTTGTGGATGCGGGTTGACGCCCCACTCGGCCCACGAGTAGAAGTTCTCTGGCATCTTAATGAACAGGGCTAAGGTGATGCCTACAGCCATGATGATGAGTAAGGCGCCAAAGATTGGGTAGATACGGCCAATCAGCTGGTCGATTGGCAGTAAGGTGGCTAAGAAGTAGTAGATGAAGATGACTGCCAGCCAGAACATGAAGTCCAAGGACTCAGGGGTTAACTGGGCTAACAGGTTAGCCGGGGAGGTGGCGAAGACCACGCCAACTAATAACAGCAGCAAGACAGCGAAGACGCGCATGATCTGCTTGGCGATCTTGCCTAAGTTGTAGCCGACGATCTGCGGAACGTTCGCGCCTTGGTAGCGCACCGAGAGCATGCCCGAGAAGTAGTCGTGGACGGCACCGGCAAAGATGGAGCCAAAGACGATCCACAGCAGGGCCTGAGGGCCGTACAAGCAGCCCATGATAGGGCCGAAGACTGGGCCGACACCGGCGATGTTCAGTAACTGGATGAGCCACAGCTTCCACTTAGGCATGGTGACATAGTCGACACCATCATACTTGGTGATAGCTGGGGTTTTGCGATTAGGGTCAATGACGAAGATCTTCTCAACGATCTTGCCATAGATGATGTAGCCTACAATTAAGCCAATTGTGGCTAAGATAAACCACATATAACGAGGCATGACGACTCCTTGGTCTCACACACAACACACTACTTAAGGTCACTGCGTGGCCGAACCAAAGTCCCAAAAGTTTGCACTCTCAGCCTCCGGCGTGCGGACAGCGCGCGCTCACCGCGCGTGAGTCGCGCGCAGGCGGGCGCGCAGGGCGCGCCGCGCTGGCGTGTCCGCAGCGTCTGCGCTCCCGGCGCGCTTGAGGCCTGAGAAAGGGCCTGAGCCTAATGCAAACCTTTGCAACTTTGCGCCTATTGTAGCCAAGGCCATCTTCAGTCAAGGGCCGAGGCGTTAAAAGTGGGCCCGTGCTCGCACTAATCGCCTTCAAGCGGCGCGCTTTGCACCGGGGGAATTTGTAATAGACGCCCCCAAATACATCCGCTCGCTCCGTCGCAGGCGCAGCGCCGGGCTGATATCTGCCGTGTTGTAAGCGATTGCATCATCAGTTGCACCATATTTGCGCTCACAGCAGTGCTGCATCGGCGCGCGGCCGCGGTGGGGCGCTCGAGCCCTTGTTTATCAGCTTGGCGCATAGTTAGCTATGGGTAACTTTGTTACTGCGGTCAAACTTTGCGCAAAAAGTGTGACGTGGCCTAAAAATGTGTTGAATTGGGCCCGTGGTAGCGCTAGACTAACCACAGTTAGCTAAGGGTAACTAAGTGGGTAAGTATGAGTAAGACTTTAGATAGCTTAAAGATAGGGGAAAAGGGCAAGGTCGTCGCGGTCGAAGGCCTGCATACTTCGCTGCGCCGCCGTCTGTTGGATATGGGCTTGACCCCCGACACCGAAGTTCAGGTGCTGCGCCGTGCGCCGCTGGGCGATCCCATTGAGCTGATGGTACGAGGCTATGCCTTAACCATGCGTAAAGAAGATGCCAAGCTAATCCAGATTGCTTAGCCGCCTGCGCCCGCGGCGGCGAGGTAAGTGCCGTCGGGATGCGCAGATAGGCCGCCTGCTGTGTGTGGTGGGCGATTGCTGCACCCAAGAAGTGTCAAGGATGCTCCTTATGAGCCAAACTATTGCGTTAATCGGTAATCCTAACTGTGGCAAGACCACGTTATTTAACTACATCACAGGCGCCAACCAGTATGTCGGCAACTGGCCGGGCGTGACCTTGGACAAGGCCTGCGGCTATGTCGCGAGCCACGACTTCAAGGTGGTGGATCTGCCCGGTCTCTATTCGCTCTCGCCGTACTCGCCGGAGGAGATCGTCTCGCGTAACTTCCTGCTGGGCGGCAAGTATGATGTCCTAGTCAACATCATGGACGCGACCCACTTAGAGCGCACCTTGTCCTTGACCTGCGAGCTGATGATCTTCAACCGCCCGATGGTCTTGGCGGTGAACATGATGGATCTGGCGCACAAGCAGCAGATTGAGCTGGATTTGCAGGCCTTAGAGCAGCGCTTGGGCATCAAGACGGTCGCCATCTCCGCCGCTACTGGTGAGGGCATCCCGGAGCTGTTAGATGCCATCAAGACCGTAGCTGAGGGCGCGGCAGCCGCGCAGACCGTGGCCGCTCATGAGACCGCGGGCCAAGGTGCCGCCGCAGCCCATGAAGAGGCCGCGGCTAAGGAGCAGTACTTTGACGCGATGCTGCGCTGCTACGATGAGAAGCTCGCCGCTGCCATCTCGCGCGTGATGTCGGCCTTAAAGAGCCATGCCACCACTTCGGGCAATATCGCCGCCGATCAAGGCAACTTAGCCTTTGTCGCCTTATCGCTGCTGCAGCAGGACAAGGCTTACCTTGCGAGCTACCACCAAGATGAGCAGGTGATGACGGCGGTGACGCGCGAAGTCGCGGCGCTCGAGTCGCACTATCAGACCGATGTGGAGGGCTTGATCGCCCAAGAACGCTACGCCTTCATCGATAACTTGGTGCGCCAAGTCGTAGTCAAGCGCCAAGGCAAGTACCACAGCCTCTCTGAGCGCATCGATAACATCGCAACCAATCGCTGGCTCGGCATCCCGCTCTTCGTCGCCATTGTGTATCTGACCTATTACCTTGCCGTCAGCACCATTGGCACCATGGGTACTGACTACGCCAACGATGTGCTCTTTGGTGAGTATGCCACCAATGCCGCCGCTGCGCTCCTTACTAGCATCGATGCGCCGCAGTGGCTCTCGGGCCTTGTGATCGACGGCATCATCGGTGGTGTCGGCGCGGTCTTGGGCTTTGTGCCGCAGATGATCGTGCTCTTCATCATCCTCTCGCTCTTAGAGCAGAGCGGTTACATGACCCGCGTGGCCTTTATCTTAGATCGCCTCTTCCGTCACTTCGGCCTGTCGGGGCGCAGCATCATCCCGATGGTGGTCGCCACCGGCTGCGGCGTGCCTGCGGTCATGGCCACTAACGCGATCGACAACATCAACGAGAAGCGCATCACCATCATCACCACGACCATGATGCCATGCTCGGCCAAGCTTCCGATCTTGGCGATGATTGCCGCCGCCTTTTTCCCTGAGTCGACCTTAGTCGCCCCGGGCATCTACTTCCTTGCCATTTTCTCGATCGCCTTTAGCGCCTACATCCTCAAAAAGGACAGCGCCTTCAAAGAAGAGGTTTCGCCTTTTGTCTTGGAGATGCCTAACTACACCATCCCGAAGCTGCGCAACGTAGTACGTTCCACCTATGAGCGCTGCCGCGCCTTCGTGATCAAGGCAGGTACCGTCATCTTCACCACGGTCGTTGCCATCTGGTTCTTGTCGAACTTCAACTTCAGTGCCGAGGGCTTTGGCATGGTTGAGGTTAACGACAGTATGCTCGCCGCCATTGGTTCGGCCTTAGCCTTCCTCTTCATCCCGCTGGGCTTTGCTTCGTGGCAGGCCTCGGTGGCCATCATCACCGGCCTCTTGGCCAAAGAAAATGTCGTCGGTACCTTAGCCGTGCTCTTAGGCTTAGGCGAGGTTGCCGAAGACGACGCCTCCTTAGGCGCCGCCTTACACGGCGAGTTCACCACCTCATCGGCGGCTCTTGCCTTCTTGGCCTTCAACTTGTTCTCGACGCCATGTATCGCTGCCTTAGGGGCGATGAAGCGCCAGCTCAATAACAAGCGCATGTTTGCCTTTGCCGTGTTCTACCTCATCGCCTTTGCCTACTCCTTGTCGCTCATCATCTATGAGCTCGGTGGCTTCATCACCGGAGAAGTCGCCTTTGGCCCGGGCACCGTGGTCGCCCTAGTCTTAGTGGCTATCGCCCTGTACTTGGTACTGCGCCCGGAGCGCAAGCAGCGCACCAACCTCTCCATCCCGGTCAAGCAGATCTAAGCTGACCGCAGTGCGGGCGCTGCCCCGTCCTTAAGCCATCGCCTCCGGCGCCCCGAAGGGAGCTGCAAGCGCAGCCCTGCGGGGCGTCGGGGGCGATTGAGCATTGAGAAATGGCGCCTAAGTAGGCTAGAATAAGCCTTTGCTTAGGGCACTCCTCTTAAGGGCAAGCGCGGCTGTTGCAGCGGCCTTGTAGGTGGCGCTGAGCTAACTCATCCTTTCAGTCTTTGTATTACGAGGTTGGCAACATGTTCAACATGGGCAATATGATGAAGCAGGCCCAAATGCTTCAAGACCGCTTAGCCAAGGTTCAAGAGGAAATTGCTCAGCTGGAGTGCACGGGCGAAGCTGGTGCCGGTTTAGTCAAGATCACGGTCAATGGCAAGCACGAAGTACGGCGCGTCGAGATCGACCAGTCCTTACTGGCCGAAGACAAGGAGATGCTCGAGGACTTGATCGCTGCTGCCTGCAATGATGCCAGCCGCCGCGTCGAGGAGCAAAGCAAGGCCAAGATGGGCGAGGTCACTGCCGGTCTGCCTCTGCCTCCGGGCATGAAGATGCCATTCTAAGAGGCCGCTTGCAGAGGCCATTTGCCACGGCCGTGGCGCGGCTGCGGCGCAGCTACGGTGCGCCCGCGGTGGTCGCGCTACAAGTTACGGCGCTGAACCCAGCTCAAGCTGATGCTAAGCTGGGTTTGGTGTCTTTGGGTTCTGGGGGTTAGATGTCATCATCCAACGAGCTTGATAAGTTAATCCGAGCGCTGCAGATTCAACCGGGCATTGGCCAACGCTCGGCGATGCGCATTGCCTACCACCTCTTAGAGCGGCGGCGTCAAGATGCGGTGGAGCTCGGGCAGATCCTCATCAGCGCCATGCACAACATCAAGCTGTGCCAGTGCTGCCGCAACTACTGCGACTACGAAGTGTGCAACATCTGCCAAAACCCTGAGCGCCACAACCGCCAGCTGTGCATTGTCGAGAGCCCTTCAGACGTGGCCGCGATCGAGCAGAGCAACAACTACTTCGGGCTCTACTTTGTACTCCATGGCCACTTATCGCCGATCGATGGCATCGGCCCGCAAGAGCTGGGGCTGCCCGAGCTCGATCAGCTGCTCTCTCAGGAGCAGTTTGATGAGATCATCTTGGCGACCAACCCCACGATCGAAGGCGATGCCACGGCCTCCTTTATCGCTGCCATGGCCGCCAAGCACCACATCAAGTCTATCTCCAAGATCGCCTCAGGCGTGCCTTTAGGCGGCGGCATCGACAATGTCGACCAGAAGACCTTGGCCAGTTCCCTGCTCAACCGTCGGCCCTTTGCTCAGTAGTCCCTCTTCGCGGAGACACGCTGATAGCAGCAGCCACCAAGCGACTGAGCTCAGAGTTGGCCGCGCCCGCTCGCCGCGCCCGGAGCGCGGGCCTTGCGCGCAGGCGGGGCTGGGCGCAGTGCCGGTGCGGGCGCGCGCAGCTGCGCGCGGCGCGGGGGCGCGATTTTCTTGGGCGGGGGCCTTGAAAAGTGCGCGCTGCGCCCCCATTTGCAGAAACAGTAAGGAAAGTGACACTCAGGTTGTAGGCCTGACTTGCTTTCGAGAAGGGAGATTTCTGCAAATATGTCAGCCACCGTTCACGGCTTTCAGACCGAAGTTACCAAGCTTTTAAACTTGCTTGCCAACTCTCTTTATTCCAATAAAGAGGTCTTCTTACGCGAGCTTATTTCCAACGCCTCCGATGCCATCGATAAGCTCCACTTCATGTCCTTGACCCAGCCTGAGCTCATCAAGGACGATCCTGAGTTCAAGATCCGCATCCGTGCTGACAAGGAATTAAAGACCTTAACCATCGAGGACAATGGTGTGGGTATGACCTTAGAGGAGGCCAATACTCACTTAGGCACCATCGCCAAGTCCGGCACCGAAGACTTCGTCAAGAAGCTGTCGGGCGATCAGGCCAAGGATTCCCAGCTGATCGGTCAGTTCGGTGTGGGCTTCTACTCGGCCTTCATCGTCGCCGACCAAGTCGTAGTCATCTCGCGCTCGGCCACCGCTAAGCCTGAGGAAGGCGTACGCTGGAGCTCCAACGGCAGCGGCACCTTCGAGTCTGAGAACATCACTGTCACCGAGCGTGGCACCAAGATCATCCTGCACTTAAAGGATGATGAGCTTTCGTTCTTAGAGCCTTGGACTTTACGTCAGGCCATCACCAAGTACTCTGACCACATCTCCGTTCCGGTCATGCTCTGGGACGAGGTACCTGATGAGTCCGCCCAAGAGGAGCCAGCCAAGGACGAAGCTGAGTCCGAGGAGAGTCCGAAGGCTCCGAAGATGGTCTCCAAGTACGTTCAAATCAACGATGCCAAGGCCTTGTGGACGCGCCCGGCCAAGGAGATCAGCGAGGACGAGTACAAGAACTTCTACAAGCACGCCTTTGGCGACTACGTCGACCCACTTTCGTGGTCGCACAATAAGGTTGAGGGCGAGCTCGAGTACACTTCCTTACTGTACCTGCCTAAGAACCTGAGCATGGAGATGCGCTACCGCGAGAACAATCACGGCATCAAGCTCTATGTCCAGCGCGTCTTCATCATGGATGAAGACAACCAGTTCTTGCCTTCGTACCTGCGCTTTATCCGCGGCATCATCGACACCAATGCTCTGCCATTGAACGTCAGCCGTGAACTGCTCCAAGAGAGCGCCGTCACCCGCAAGTTAAAGAGCGCCTTGACCAAGCGCAGCCTGAGCATGATCGAGAAGTTAAGCTCCGATCAGGACAAGTACGCTCAGTTTGTCGCACAGTTCAACGACATCCTCAAGGAAGGTCTGTCCGATGATTACAAGAATCACGACCAGATCTTGAAGCTGATCCGCTTTGCCTCGACCCACGACAGCGCCCCAGAGTGCCATGTCTCGCTGCAAGACTACGTCAGCCGCATGAAGGAGGGGCAAAAGAACATCTACTACCTGTGCGCTGACGACTACGACAAGGCCGTCAACTCTTCGTACCTTGAGCGTATGAAGTCCCGTGGCCTTGAGGTGCTGCTCTTATGGAAGCAGCCAATCGATCCATGGATCTGCGGTTACTTGAACGAGTTCGACGGCAAGAAGTTCGTCTCGGTTATGTCCGATGACTTAGACTTAGGCGACCTCGAGAACGAGTCCGTCAAGCAAGAGCAAGAGCAGCTGCAAAAGGACAATGCCGACTTAATCGCGCACTTCAAGAGCGCCTTAAGCGACCAAGTCTTGGACGTTAAGGTCTCCAATGACTTAACCCAGAGCCCAGCTTGCTTAGTCCGCTCGGCCAAGGATGGCTTCTTTAGCGAGCAGATGCGTCTGTTTGCCAAGATCCAAGGCAACGACCTGCCTGAGGAGAAGTACATCTTAGAGCTCAACCCAAGCCATGAGTTAGTTCAGAAGGCTCAGGCCCAAAGCGATGAGGCCGCCTTTAAGGACTACGCCGAGTTCATCTTCTTACAAGCTGAGCTCACCAACTTGGGCACCTTAAAGAACCCAGCCGCCTTTGCCACCTTGATGAACCGCATCGTCTTAGGCAAGGCCGGTCAAGGTGCTGCCCCTGAGGCTGCCCCTGAGGTTCCTGCCGAGGCCGCTCCAGCCGCCGAGGCCAAGAGCGAAGAAACGGTGCCAGTCGTGGACGCCGAGGTCATCCCTCCAGAGCACGGCTCCGATAGCGGCCTGAAGCTCTAATCACGCACTTGAGCGTAAGCTCATAACGCCCTCAGGGCCCGACCCCGCAACGGGAAGGGCCTTGAGGGCTTTGTCGTCTTTGGTTAAAGGCGCGCCTCAGGTACAATAGGGCAGTTCATACATTGACCAGTCTTTGGGGAGAGTCACCGTGAATTAGCCAAATGAGCCTATATCCTGAGTTGGATGGGCCTCACTTGCGCAGGCCTGCCCGTCTGGTGGGCTGCCACTCGGGCCTGCCCGTACGGTGAGCTGCCACTCGCGCAGGCCTGCCCGTCTGGTGGGCTGCCACTCGCGTAGTGGCTGCCACTATACTTAATTCCGACCACTCTCCCCAAAGACTGATACGTGGCGCCTCTTTGCTCAGAACGGCTTTACGCTTTATAACTGGTACTTTGAGCCGCAGATCTTTGCTGCTTGGTTTTGGTTCTTT
Organism: uncultured Anaerobiospirillum sp.; assembly: GCA_944389615.1. Lineage (GTDB taxonomy): Bacteria > Pseudomonadota > Gammaproteobacteria > Enterobacterales > Succinivibrionaceae > Anaerobiospirillum. Next base: position 107,788 of record CALXNA010000002.1, read on the forward strand.
GCTTTAGTACAGCTGGTGAGCGAGGTCACCTTGCATCTGCTCACAACGCGCTGTGCCGCGCAGCAGGTCGACTTGGCTGCGCTGTACCGAGGCAAGCACAAAGACCGCAGCAAGCCATTGATCTGGGAGCAGATCGCGCAGGCGATGGGTGAGGAGTGGGCCCAGAGGTATGACCACAACTACATCACCAGCGTCTGGCAGCGCTACGGCAAGCTAAGTTAGACGCGCCGCGCCGAAAGGCGCAAGGCGGTGGGCCGCGGGGGCGGGCGCTCAGCGCGCCCTACGGCTCGCGCGAGTCGCGCGCGATAACCTGCTCTAAGTGCTTGTGCGCCTCTTGTTGCTGGCGCAGGAACGGCGCACTATCGGTTTGCTCCTTGCTCGTCACCGTCAGCTCACTGATCCCATGGGTCAGGGCGTAGGCTGACAGGCCTGGCTGCTTGGGGCGCGAAGTGGCGTTTTTGGGCGTGTTGCTCGGCTCTTTAGGCATCGGGCTGGTGCCGATCGGGATCGGGTCGCCTAAGAAGGTTGGCTGAGTGTTGAGGAAGTACACGTCCAAGATGCACTTAAGGCGGGCGAAGACCTCGCGCACGTACACGATGTAGTGGGCCCATTTGGAGCTGGGATCGCGCGCGTTAAAGCCAATGGCGTTCATGCCTTCGCGCTGGGCGATGAAGAGGGCGCGCTCGTTTTGAAACTCCTGTGAGATGATGGTGACATTGCGCAGCATGAAGACCTTCGAGGCGCGCACGATCGAGTCGATGGTCGAGAAGCCAGCAAAGTCCGCGACGATACGCTCTTGAGGAATGCCCGCCTTAACCAAGGCCTTCATCATCTGACGCGGCTCATTGTACGAGGCGTGACGGTTGTCACCTGAGACTAAGACGTAGTCGATCTTCCCTTTGCGATAGAGCAGGCTCGCCGCCTGAATGCGGTTGACAAAGAAAGGATTGCGCTCGCCATCGGAGGTGAGCGATGAGGTGCCGAGAATGAGGCCCACTTCGTTGTAGGGGATCTCATTGACGCTATCGTAGGTGTCAAAGGCGAAGCTCGAGATGCGAAACAGAGCGAGCACCACGAAGATGACAAAGCAGATGATGCTCAGCAAGGCAAGGTAGCACAGGGAGTGGAAAAAGTTGCTAAACTCCCGCTCAAAGCCATTGGAGTTCTCGCTTTTGCGCTTGTTATGAGCCACGCCGATCCCCTCTGATTGTTCTGCTCTTAGAGCACGTGCATGACAAAGTCGTACTGCGCGAGCTTGTCGTAGAGCTGCTCCATCTCCGCGGCCGACTTAAAGGTGATGCGCAGCTGATACGAGGTGTACTTGCCGTTGGCCGACTGACGCTGGCTGATGACGCCATCAATGCCGGTGGAGTCCGGCAAAATGCTATTGACGGTATCGATGAGACGCTCGGGCTGGCTCTCGTCGCTGAGTACCACGATGCGCATGTGCTGATCGCACGGAAAGTCGAGGACTTGGTCAAACTTGTGCTGAAGTTCCATATCTCACTCTCTTAAAGCAGCCCGCAGAGGCGCAGGTTACGCCCCGCGAGGCGTAGGCCCCGTATTGCCGGGGCGCAGGTTACGCCCCGCGAGGCGTAGGCTCCGTATTGCCGGGGCGCGGACTACGCCGCCTAGGCGGGCGCGGGCAGGGACTGCTTGGGTTTAGTTCATGATGCTCATGACGATCTTATCCCACAGACGGGAGAAGAAGGATCCCTCGGCGACGTCATTGGTGGCCACCAATGGGTACTTGGCCAAGGTCTTGTCGTTGAGCTTAAACTCGATGACGCCTAACTGATCGCCCTTCTTGATCGGGGCGACGAAGGTCGATTGGGTCAGGGCGTAACTGATCTTAACGCTCTGCTGGGCCCCGCGCGGAATCATGATGCTGACCGGGGTGGCCACCGAAAGGTTGACCATGTCGACGTCGCCCATGCGTACCTCGCGCGTGAGTAGAGTCTTGCCTTGCTCAAATGGGCTGTACGACTCAAAGTATCTAAAGCCGTAGCCTAACATCTGCTTGCAGAAGGCGGCGCGGTCGCTTTCACTCTTAGCGCCGATCAAGGCGGCGATGAGGCGCATATTGCCTTGCTGCGAGGAGGCGACCAAGTTGTAGCCCACCGCCGATAAGTGGCCGGTCTTGATGCCGTCCACGCTCATGGTCTTATCCCATAACAGCTGGTTGCGGTTGTACTGCTTGATGCCGTTGAAGGTAAACTCCTTTTGCGAGTAGAGCTGGTACTCCTCGGGCAGGTCGCGGATTAAGGCGCGGCCGAGCAGCGCCATGTCGTAGGCCGAGGAGTAATTGTTCTCGTCAAAGAGGCCATGGACGTTGGCAAAGTGGGTATCGTTTAAGCCCAGTTGCTTGGCGTAGGTGTTCATGACCGAGACAAAGCCTTCCTCAGAGCCTGCGAGGACAAAGGCCATGGCGACGCAAGCATCGTTACCGGACTGAATTACGATGCCCTTGTTGAGGTCGGAGACCTTAACCTTCTTGCCCACCTCGATGAACATCTTCGAGGAGTCAGAGAAGACCTCGTTTTTGGCCCATGCGTCCTCAGGGACGGTGACATAGCTGTTGGGGTCTAAGCGCCCGGCCTTGATCTCCATGCCGATGACGTAGGAGGTCATCATCTTGGTGAGCGAAGCCGGCCAAATGCGCTTGTGCTGGTTCTGTTCAAACAAGACCTGCCCGGTGGCATAGTCCATCAAGACCCACGACTCGGCGTTAAAGCTCGGGGCCTCCGGGATGATGATCGGCGCGACCGGCGCCTTGGCGGCATTGAGCGCAGCATCGGTGGTTGGTGGCAGCGTCATGCCATTTTGCTGTTGGGCACGGACGGCGGCGAATGGATCTGGGATAGCTTCCTCGGCACTGACCGCGCAGGTGAGCAAGGTTGAGCCTAAAACCAGAGCTGTGAGCAGGGAGCGCAGCTTGCGCCCGTGCGTGCTTGCAGCCATGTGAGCCATATTAACCGCCATTTATGATCATCCTCCAAGAACACAGGGAGAGAGGGAAAAGGTTGGAAGTTAGAGTGCGCGCCCGCCCCAAAGTTCCACCCTTGGTGCGCTCCAAGGGGCTTGGGGCAGGCGGCTGGGCCTGCGCCCGTCCGGGCGGCGCTTGCCTGGGTCTGCGCCCGTCCGGACGGCGCTTGCCCGACCCAGCGGGACTGCCCGGGCGGCGCCTAGGCCTAAGGAATGCGCTTGATAAAGGAGTCCGGGTAGCCCAACTGCTTCATGTACTCTAAGGACGTGGCTACATCCTTCTCCGGAATAGGTCCAATGCGCACGCGATAGAGCCCTTCTTCGGAGACCACGATAATCGGGTACGGGGTCTTATTCTTCAGCTGGGCTTGGATGCGCGCGGCGCGCGCTTGCGAAGTCGAGCTAAAGAACTGGACGTAGGCCTGACCTGACTCTGCTGCCGTTGGCGTGGCGTAGCTGACCGTGTAGTTGGTGCTCGTCAGATTGGTGCTCGTCATGATGTTCGTGCTGCTTGAGCTGCTGAGCGTGCTCGCGCTCTTAGCGCTGCTGCTTGAGTCATCACTCAGGGCCTCACCGACCTGCCCTAAGAGGTAGAGCCCGGCGACACCCGCGGCAATCTTCGATTGGGGGGTCGGCTCCCCGCCATTTTTCACCTCGGAGATGTACTGGCCTAAGTTGGAGAGGTGATTTTGGGTGGTGGAGCTGGTGTTGTTAGTGATGATCGAAGAGATCACGCCTTGGGCGATGTTTTGGCCTGGCTCATCAGTGTTAGCGATGTTGCCCGTGCCTGAGCGCATGTCGATGAGCTCAAGCTTGACCTTGGCCGTGCCCTTGCCCGTCATGTTGAGGGCCTTGGCGGCGCCTTCGGACAGATCAATGATGCGGCTTTCATGGAACGGGCCACGGTCATTGACGCGCACGATGACGGCGCGGCCGTTCTCGAGGTTGGTGACCTTGAGGTAGGAAGGCAGCGGCAGGTTCTTGTGCGCGGCGCTATAGCCCTTTTGGTTGTAGGTTTCGCCGTTGGAGGTCTTATTGCCGTGGAAGCCTGGGCCATACCACGAGGCGGTGCCGATCTCTTGGTAGGAGTGGCAGTTAGTCCACACCATATAGTTTTGGCCTAGGACGGTGTAGTCTTTGTTGCCACCGCGCGAGAGCGGCTCGTACTTAGGGGTGGCACCGCCGACGCCGTTGATGTTGACCGCATCGGTCTGCGGGTACGGGCGAGTCTTGTTCGGGCCCGTGCCGTAGGTGTAGCCGTCACCGGCGTTGGCGCCATGGGTGGTGGTGGCAATCTCCGGGATATTGCTTTGGCAGCCGTTTAAGACTAAGGCCGCAGCACTAAGCAGCACCACGCCTAAGGCTAGCTTCGTCTTGAAATGCCCGCACTGAGTGTGCTTGGTTTTCATCACTCCCCCCCAACAACCTTGACTCAATCTCCAGTATAAGACCCATCCCTTAGGGCATGATTAGAGCCCCAAGACCTCAGCCTCCAGCTTATGCGTTTGGTCAGTGCGCGCCTTGCGCTCCATCGCATCGAGCAGCTGCTCCTCGCGGCTAGGTGGCGCAAGGAGCTGCGCTTCCAGCGCGTCGCTTGCGCTCTTACCTGCGCTGCTGTTGCCGCTGCTATTGGCAGCGAGGCTAGGGATTTTTCCCGGGCAGCGCAGCGCCCGAGCGCTGCTTGGCGGCGTAGTAGCCTTGGGCAATGGCTTCGGAGAGCTCAAAGACGGCGCGGGCGTAGAGCGGGCTCTTATTGTACTTGGTGATGGTGTTGAAGTTGTTGAGGCCGACTTGGTAGTCGTAGCTGCCATCCTCCAGCTCAAAGGAGTAGAGGCGAATGTTTTGGGCGCGCGATAAGTTGACCTTGGTCGAGACGCCCGCGGCTACCAATTCTGCTGGGGTGAGCTGCCACTCCTTTTGCATCAGGGCTTTGAGGGTACTCTCCGACACCCCGGCGACATGAGCCGGATAGAGCACACCGCCGCCAAAGATCCAGCCGTGGCCTTTGAAGTAGTTGGCCACTGAGCCGACGGCATCAGTGCTATTGGTGAAGAGGTTGACGTGTTGGTCACCATCGAAGTCAATGGCGTAGTTGAGGTAGGACGATGGCATGAACTGGCCCATGCCCATGGCACCGGCGTAGGAGCCCTTGACCGAGGTCAGCTCCCAGCCTTCGCGCGTGGCGAGCTTGACGTAGTTGGCAAACTCCTTGGAGAAGTAGTCAGCGCGCTTGGGATAGTGGAAGCCTAAGGTGTAGAGCGCATCTAAGACCTTCCACGTGCCCATGTTTTGGCCATAGAACGTCTCCACGCCGATGATGGCGCAGATGATCTCCGGGGCCACGCCCAGCTCTTCTTGGGCGCGTAGGAGATCGTTTTCGTGGGCAAGATAGAAGTCGATGCCGCCTTGGATGCGCTTGTCGGTGATAAAGAGCTTGCGGTACATATACCATGGCTTACCCTCGTACGGGCGATTCATGGCATCGATGATCTTCTGCTGGTAGGTCGCTTGGGTAATGGCGCGATCGAGCAGGACGCTATCGATCTGTGCGTATTGGGCCAGCTCAATGATGTCGATCTCAGCGCCGCTGGCGGCCGTGGCCGTGGGGCTGTGAGCTGTAAGAGCCAAGGCACCTGCGAGCAGCAGTGCCGATCCGCACCACGATAACGATGAAGTCAGTTTGTTAAGCTTAGACATATGCTCATCCGCGACCAAAAAAACAAGCTCTCGCCCTCACACGACAGCCAAAATCGTCCTTAGGATAGCACAAAGCCCCCCGTTACTTAAGCGCTTTTTGGGGCAGAAAGCAGCGCGGCATGCCCTCATGCGGGGCAATGAGCTTCTCCATGAAGACCATGTCGAAGAATTGGTCAAACTTGAAGCCGCATTGGCTGAAGACGCCGACCAAGCGAAAGCCCAGATGGTGGTGAAAGCGTACGCTATCCCAGCTGATGTAGGGGTAGTGGTTAGTGTCGCTTAAGGCGCGCGTCAGCAACTCCTCATTGGAGATTATGGGCGTGACTTTTGGGGTGGCAATGCAGGCGTAGAGGTTGGCATAGCCCTGCGCTTGGAGCTCGCGCTCTAAGGCCGTATAGAGGGCCCGGCCAATGCCGTGGCGCTTGGCGGTCGGGGCTAAGTAAATGGTGAGCTCGACGCTGTGGCGGTAGGCGGTGCGTGAGGCAAAGGGCTGGGCGTAGGCATAGCCTAAGATGGTGTCCTGCTCCACCGCTACGAGGTAAGGCAGGCCGTGCAGCTTTGCCATCCGCGCAGTCATCTCAGCGACCGACGGGGGCTGGTCTTCAAAGCTCACCGCCGTGTGGGTCACATAGTGATCGTAGATTGCGGTGATGGCAGGGATATCTTGGTCGGTCGCGGCTCTGAGCTCCAACATATCAGCTCACTCTAAGTGAAGAAGGTCTGCTTCTTGTGGGTGTGGATCGACATGATGATGCCGAAGGTGATGGCAAGGATGATCATCGAGGTGCCACCGTAGCTGATCATCGGGAGCGGCACACCCACCACCGGCAAGATGCCTGAGACCATGCCGATGTTGATGAAGATGTAGAACGGCAGGTTGAAGGTGAAGGTGGCGCTTAAGATGCGCTCGAAGTTGTTGCGCGCATGCAGCGAGATGAAGAGGCAGCGCGAGATGATGAAGGTGTAGATCATCATGAGGATGATAAAACCGATGAGGCCGGTCTCTTCGGCCAGCACTGCAAAAATAAAGTCGGTGTGCGGCTCAGGTAGGAAGTCGAGCTGACTTTGCGAGCCCTCCAGCCAGCCCTTGCCGTAGATGCCGCCTGAGCCAATGGCGATCTTGCTTTGGATGATGTGATAGCCTGCGCCCAAGGGGTCGCTCTCGGGGTTGATGAAGGTTAAGACGCGCTGCTTTTGGTAGTCGTGGAGTACGTAGTTCCACATGACCGGCATGGCGATGGCGCCGCCCACGGCTCCGGCTACCAGCCACCATAGGCTCAGGCCCGCTAAGAAGATCGCGATAAAGCCTGAGACCGCGACCAAGATGGCCGTGCCTAAGTCGGGCTGAATTACGATGAGCAGGGTCGGGGCCGCGAGCAAGGCAAAGGCGATCACGACGTTGGCAAATTTCGGGGGCAGCGCATCGCGGGTCAAAAAAGCCGCCATGGTCAGCGGGATAATGAGCTTTAAAAACTCCGACGGCTGCAGGCGCATGAAGCCTAAGTTAAGCCAGCGCTGGGCGCCCTTGGAGATGTCACCGAAGAGCTCGACCATGATCAAGAGCGCAAGGCCGCCCAGATAGGCGTAGGGGGCGAGCTTGAGTAGGAACTTGGGTGGGATCTGCGCCACTAAGATCATGGCGCCGAAGGCCAGTCCCGTGCGCACAATTTGGCGCTCGAGCATCTCCACGTGCTGGCCTGAGGCCGAGTAGAGCACAAATAAGGACAAGCACAGACACATCAAAAGACCCAGCATCAGCGGGAGATCTAAGTGCCAACGCACCAACAGCGGCTGCTGTGAGGGCATGTTGGGCATTTCTAAGGTGGTCTTTTCCATGAACGTGCTCGATTGAGGGCCGCAGCCCGTGCTCTATTGCGGGACTGAGCCCATTGGTTATTGCAAGGTGACGTAGCCGCCGCGGCCAAACTTGACGCGCTGAGGTACCTTCTCGCCTTCGTAGCCGTCAGGATACAGCTCAAAGTAGCGATCCATCAGCTTGCGCACTAAGGGGGCAGCCATTGAAGAGCCGCCGCCTTGGTTCTCTAAGATGATGCCCACAAGGATGCGCGGGCGATAGTATGGGGCAAAGGCCACGAACAGGGCGTTATCGCGCAGCTCTTGGCGCAGCTTGCTCGCATCATACTTCTCGCCTTGACCGATGGAGACGACTTGGGCGGTGCCGGACTTACCGGCTGCCTTATAGTGCGTACCCTCAAAGGCATGCCGTCCCGTGCCTTCCTTGCCATTGATCACAAGGTACATGCCTGCGCGCGCCACATCAAAGTAGCTTTGATCTTTGACTTCCATACGCCGTCCCAGCTCTGGGTCATCAAAGATCGAAAGGATGTTGAGGCTTTGTGGGTCGACGATCTCCTTGAGCAGATGCGGCGTGACAAAGCGCCCGTGGTTGGCGAGCATGGCGTGAGCCTTGATCAGTTGGATCAAGGTCGTAGTCCAATAACCTTGGCCAATGCCGATCGGGATGGTATCACCCATATGCCATGGTTGCTTGTCGCGGCGATACTTCCACTCGCGCGACGGGTTGATGCCAAGCGACTCCTCGTGCAGATCGATACCGGTGGAGCGGCCAAAGCCGTAGATATCGAGGTACTTGTGAATGGTATCGATGCCCGCTCTAAAGGCGATGTCATAGAAGTAGGTGTCCGCCGAGAGCTCAATGGCGCGGTACATATCAAGCCAGCCGTGACCCCAGCTGCGCCAATCGCGGAAGCGGTGGGTTGAGTTAGGCAGGGTGTAATACGGCGCACCCCAGAAGCGCTCTTCAGGCTCGGTCAGGCCTTCGTTGAGCGCCATGATGCTGAGCAGGGGCTTGATGGTCGAAGCTGGCGCATAGCCACCCTGGGTGACGCGGTTGATCAAGGGCCGTCCCGGGTGGTTTAACAGGCGCTGGTACTCATTGGTGCGGATGCCGCGCACAAAGAGGTTAGGGTCATAGGACGGGTTGGAGTAAAAGGCCAAGATGCCGCCGGTGGCCGGTTCGATTGCCACGATGGCACCGCGCATGTCCCCTAAGAGCTCTTGGGCATAGTACTGCAGGCGGATGTCCAAGGTTAAGGTGATGTCCTTACCATGGGTCGGCGGATTGTACTTTAGGGTGCGCAGGATCTGGCCGTGGCTGTTGACCTCGACTTCGCGCGAGCCAGTGACGCCGTGCAAGACGCTCTCGTAGTAGCTCTCGATGCCGAGCTTGCCAATGGCGGTAGTGCCTTCGTAGTTGTCAATGATGCCGAGTTCTGTGATCTTATCGATGTCGGCGGCATTGATACGCGAGACATAGCCGATGGCGTGGGTTGTGATATTGGCAAAAGGATAGTAGCGCTTTAAGTCCGAGGAGAGCTGGATGTTGGGGAAGTTGTGACGATTGACCGAGAACACCGCGATCTGCTCTTCGGTGAGCAGGTCGGCCACCTCAACCCCCGAGAAGCGCTGGCGTGTGCGCGTCAGCTCCAAGATGTGCTCGATATCGTTCTCGCTGAGCTCTAGGTTCATGAGCTGGTCTAAGCGCATGATGGTATCGCGCGTGTCGATATCCTTGTGCGGGAACAGCACGAGGTGGAATACCGGGCGGTTTTCGGCCAGCACCACGTGATTGCGGTCGTAGATGATGCCACGCTGCGGCACCACCGGCAGCACACGGATGCGGTTTTCGTTCGAGCGAGTCTGATAGTCATCGTAGGAGATGACCTGCAGGTAGTACAGGTTGGCAAAGAGCACGCTAAAGCACAAGAGCACCACGATGCAGCCCAAGATCACGCGCAGCTTAAAGATGCGCGTCTCGAGCTCGACGTTTTTAACCTCGATGCCGGTGGCGGACTTCTTAGCCTTACGCTTCTTGACCTTCTTGTTAAAGAGCAGACGCTCTTTAGGCTTTTTGCGTTTAAACAACACGACCTGTGTTACCTGACATGACAATGGGCCCGGCGCCCGTGACGCTCCGGCTCGCAGCGCGTCTGCTCGCGGCGCGTCGGCCTGCAGCGCACCGCACTGCAGCGCGGCACGCCGCAAGGCTGCGCTCGCATCTGCGCTCGCATCTGCGCCCGCAGTGCGCGGCCCTAGCGGTGCAGGGCCTAAGCCCGGTGATAGGGCAGACCGGCATCGATGCTATAGGCGCGATAGAGCGCCTCGGCGATGACGATGCGCACCAGCGGGTGGGGCATGGTGAGCTTGGAGAGCGAGATGGTTTCATTGGCCTTGGCCAAGACTTCGGGGGTCAAGCCCTCCGGGCCACCGATGATGATCACGACGTCGCTGCCCAGCTGCTGGAAGTCGTGCATCTTGGTCGCCAGCTCCATGGAGGTGAATTGCTTACCATGCTCATCTAAGGCGATTATGTAGGCGCGCTTGGGCAGCGCGGCCAAGATGGCCTTGCCCTCGATCTCCTTGGCCTTGTCGGTGGTGCCCTTGCTGACGCGCCGCACCGGCTCGATTTCTTGCAGCTCGAGCTTCAAATGCGGCGGCATGCGCTTTTGGTACTCTTGAAAGCCGGTGGTGACCCACGCAGGCATCTTGGTGCCGACGGCCAATAAGATAAAGCGCATCTTAGGCCTCGGAGATTCCGGCGGCCATCGCCTCGTAGAGGTGCTCTAACTGGTAGCGCTGGCGCTCGCTCTCTTGCATCAGATGCACCATGACCACGCCCAGATCAACGATGACCCACTTGCTCTCTTCGCTGCCGCTTACGGCGACGCCATGGATGTCGTGCTTGGCGAGGTACTCAACCAAGCGGTCGGCCATCGCCACGACGTGGCGGTTGGAGGTGCCCGTGCCGATGACCATGACATCGGTGAGCGAGCTGTGCTCATGGACATCGATGGTCTTGAGGTCTTGAACTTTGGATGAATCTAAGGATGCGGTGGCAAGAGCCAAGAGCTCCTGCGTGGTGAAATCATGCGAGCTGTACAAAGATAGAAGCTTCCGTACGCAAAACAAACCAAAAGAGGTAACGAGACTGCGCCAAACGCAGGGGCGGCGTGCAGGCCGCCGCGCATCTTAAACCAAGTGCGCGTCCCAAGTCGAGTTATGATCGCAGCTTTGGACTAAGCGGCGGACAAAAGGTTCAGTTGATCCCTCAATGACCGGCTATTTTAGCATGCGCCTTACGCTTGCGCCGCGTGCCGCCGCGCCGGGAGCTCCGTGCCGCCGCGCCGGAAGCGCCGCGTCGCCGCCCAGAGCGGCGGCGTCATGCGCGCAGCTGCCTGCGCAGGACGGGCGCCGGGCTGCGCTACAGCGCTGCGGGCGCGGGGCTGGCTGCGCCAAGGCGGGGCGTGGGGGGCGGTGTGGTACAATGCCCCCAGATTTCTTTTCTCGGAGCTCCTCTATGGACCAGTCGTCAATGCACCAAGCAGCCATGCACGCTGCTAACGAGCCTTTGGAAGGTGCACCCAATAGTAGGTTCTTAACCCCCATTAACCGCGACAATATCGCCGCCAAGATCAAAACGGTCGTGATGACGGAACTGGGAGCTTACTATCCCCTGCCGCAGTCCTTGGTCAATGCCCATATCGGGATTCGCCACAACCCGGCCTTAGCTCCTAACGGTAAAATTTGGCCGAAGTCGCTCTTCATCCCGCTTGAGGCCGCCATCAACCTCCTCAGCCAGATCATGCAAAAGCGCCTCGGCTCCTTTCAGTCGATTGACTCGCAGTCGCCTGAGGGCCTTGATGCCTTGATCACCGTCCCTTCGATGTGCTGCTGCCTCGTGCCTTGGTCGAAGCTGGGCACCGTGATCCACAGCGGGGGCTCGATCAAGTTTGCAGATGAGCTGCTCAATACCCCAACGGAGATCCTCAAGGACTTGCCGCAGTGGTCGCTCTTTATCGACGTCACCGAGCGTGACTTACACTGGAATGGCCGCAAGGTCGCCGGTATTTTCTATGCCCGCTATGCCTTAAGCCACCCACCAGCTCAGGTGCAAGCGGTCGAGCCGAACGGCGATCAGTTCTTGATCGACAACCTTATCACCATCGTCCTCTTTGAAAATGGGAGCTTAGACCTCGGCCCCTTCGTCACCTTAAACGAAGGCAAGACGGTGGCCCAGTCGATCGATGATACGCGCGCCCGCCTTGAAGACAACCAAGGTAATGTCATTGGTACCGGCAACCTGAGCAAGGATCAGATCAACTTCATGATCGAAGGCACCATCGCCAACAGCCAGCAGCTCTTACTGCCACTTCTGTACCTGATGGCCAACCTCGACAAGCTCGCCGACCACAATGGCCGCAAGCAGCCGCTTACGCCGAACCCTGAGGCCTACGTCATTGGCTCGGGCTTAGCCTTGCCGGACGCCGACCTCATCCGCGAGTACTACCTCAAGTAGTAAACCTAATACCCATTTGCAAGCGCCCACCAGCTTAAGGCCGTTGCCCTAAGTTAGCGGGCGCTTCGTTTATCAGGAGCTCCTATGCCTTGGCTCTACAGTGAGCAGTTACATTCTCAAGCCCTTGATGCCGTTATCACGCAGCAGGCCGCGGCTCTGCGCCAACCGCGCGACCCAGTTGATGTCGCCGCTCTGAGTGCGCGCCACAACGCGCTGCTCACCGCTGAAAACAAGCCTCAGCGGATGCAAGCAAGGACGCAGAGCCGTCCGGTCTATCGCCTCGTCAAAGAGGATGCACAGTTAAGTGGCGCCGCCGCAGCGGCTAACCAAAAGATCCAAGCCATTTTGCAGCAGTATCAGGCCAAGAAGGCCGCTCAGACTAATGTCGCCGCCGCGGGGCCGCAATTTTTCCTTGAGAGCGCAGACGGCGTGACCGCAGCCAACGGCGGGGCCTTGTTCGACTTATGCCACCAGCTCAACCGCCTCGAGCTCAAGGCGCCGCTCTGCGATGAGCTCTTAGAGCTCAATAGTGTCGAAGGCCTCTATCAGCTGCCACTGTGGGCACTGCGCCTGAACTTAGGCCTAGGCGATTTAGACCGCCTCGAGCTTATGGCGCTGCCGCTGACTAAAGCTGGCTCTAGCTACTGCGGCCCGCTGCGCCTTATCATCCGGCTCAATTTTGCTGAGACCAGTCTTGTCCATCTCACCGAGCTGGACTATGAGGAAGCGGCGCAAGTCAGCTGCGCTGGTCTGTTGAGCGAAATCGTGGCCGAGGTCGATGCTACCTTGCTCGCGCAAGCAAGCGGCGCCAACTTTGAGTCGGTGCTTGATCGCTGCTACGACGCGGTCGCGGGGGATAGCCTGCGCGTGAGTGAGCAGCTCCTCGCGGAGAGCTTGCTGCTTGCCCCATACTTTAAGGCCGATACCCCGGCTGAGGCGCGCCTTAGTGCCTTGCACCAAGCCGCCTGCGCCTTAGGCTATGTTCTGACCCACTTAGGGGCGATTAAAGCCACCAACAATCTTGCCCCGCAGGCCACAGAGCCCGTCACCTTGACCACGCTACCGCTTTAGCCATAGTAGTGGTGCTCAGCAATCAAGGCCCGCACGCTGCGCGGCAGCAGGGCCTTGAGCTCCGGTAGTGGCTCGGCAGAGCCGCCTGCGGACTTAAGCTGCGCGATCTGCGCGCGAATGGCGCTGGAGCTGACGTCAAACTCGGGGTTGGCGACGATGCGGTAGTGGGCAGGATAGGCCGCGATTGAGGCTTGCACCGCGGGGGGCAGCTCTTGCTGCGGGCCGGGGCGCTTGAGGACGATAAGTTGTGCGAGCTGATGGAGCTCTAAGCCCTGCTTCCATTGATCTAAGGTCACGAGCGAGTCCCAGCCCATGATAAAGGCAAGGAATTGCTCTGGGTAGAGCGCCTTCAGCTGACGCAGGGTATCGCTGGTGTAGTGGCGCACCGTGGCGTCCGCCTCGAGATCGCAGATGCCAAAGCGCGCAGTGTCCGGCAGACATTCGGCGAGCGCCGCGGCGAGCATGGCACGCCGCGCCTCATAGCTGAGCTTGGCCGTGTCCTTATGGGGCGGGCTGCTATTGGGCAAGAAGATGATGCGGCTCTGCGGTAAGAGTTCTGCTAGATACTGCGCGGTCTTGAGGTGGCCGTAGTGCACCGGGTTAAAGGAGCCGCCGTAGAAGGCTAGTAAGTCCATGGCTAAAGCTCAGGGCTGAGGGCGCGTACGTCGCGGTTGACCGCAAGGGCGATGCGCTGCAAGGCGCGCAAGGCGCCCTCGCTATCGAAGCGCGACAGGGCGCAGCTGGCCTCACTTAAGTACTGACTTAAGGTGCAGAGCGTCTCCTCGCTCATCTCGCGGATGGCGCGCAGCAGGGCATCTTGGGAGGCGCGTACCTTGACATTGCGCTTCATAAAGAAGTCCATCTTCGCCTGCGGGGCCGCCCGGACGATGTTTTGCTCTTTACCCAAGGCCACGCTCATCAGGCTTTCATCTAATCTGCCAATCAAGAGGCTTAAGGCCGCCTGCAGATTCATCTCTTGGCCCGAGCAAAAGGAGCTGATGATGCTCAGGGCCTTGAGGCTGTCGCGATTGAAGAGTGCCTGGGGCAGCTCAAAACCGCTGTAGCGCGCGTCTTGGGTAAAGTAGGTCTCAACCTCATCTAAGGTCAGCTCGCTTGACCCCGTGCCTGCGTGCAAGAGCTCCATCAGCTGCAAGCTCTGGTTGATGGTGAGCAGGTTGTTATCGCACGACTGGGCGATAAAGTCGACCACCGCCGGGGCCATCTTGAGGTTATAGGCGCGGCCGCGCTGGGTAATCCATTGCTTGAGGTCATCAGGCGGATAGAGCACCTCAATGTGCGCCCCGATACCGCGCAGATAGCCCATCGCTTCCTTACGCCGCGTCTCAAGGCTCGGGGCTCGGCCCTTCTTGGCGCCCTTTTTGGCGGGCGCGGGCGCTTGGTCAAAGTTTAGGATGTGCTTGAGCGGACTTGGGTCAAGCGGGGGGGCCTTGGTGTAGGTCGAGTTGATGCGCGGCAGCTCCAAGATGATGAAGAGCCCCGGACGAAACGAGGCCGCGACCAATTTGAACAGGTCGATGGCCGTATTGTCCAAGTCCTTTAGGTTGACCTTGATGATGCGCTCGCCGCCGAAGAGGCCCGGGTCGGACATCTCGTTTTCAATCGCTTGCAGATTGGTTCCGGCAAAGCCTTGCAAGTCCGAGAAGGTGTAGAGCAAGAACTCTGCCTCCGGCAGCTTCTGACGGCCTTGGGCGATGAGGTCACGGGTGCGCTCCAGCTTGAGCAGGGGATCGTCCGAGCAGACGACGTAGACATCAGCGGCGCTGGGCGGAGTAAAACGGGCAGCAGGCATGAAGCATCCCTTGGCAAAAGGTTCTAATAGAGGTGCTCAGGCGCACGATGTAAAGGCTCCGGGGCGACCTTCGGTAGCTGATAGCTCTTATTGAGGACGCTCGCGCCATTGTTGAGCTGATCTAAGGTGACTTGCGTGCCTTGGGCACTTTCAAATTGATCTTGTTGCTGCAGCGCTTCCATCAAGGTCATGCCCGGAGTCTGGGTGGTCGCTTGGGCCACCGCGGCGGTATCTTGGGCGCTGGTTTCGCCTTGGGCCATGATGAGCTCCGCAGGTTGCGGCGCGGTGGCATCAGGATCCGAGGAGCGGCCTAAGTAGGCAAGGCGCATTACCAATTGGTTGGCCAAGTCTTCTTTGGTCTCTTGGACTACGATCGCCTTTTCGGTATCCGAAGCGAGGGCTTGACCGGGCTTATTTAAGACCGATCGCGTCACCGAGTTGCGCATCATGATCGGACGGTGATTAGGGATGGCCAAGGTCGGGGCAATCGAGACGACAATGGCATTCTCAAGGCTCTGGGCGCGCGAGTTGACCGAGACGACCTCGTTTAAGACGTAAGGCTGCGGCAAGATTAAGGTCGGCAGCGCCTCGACCTTGGCATCCTGCGTGGGGTCATAGCCGCTATCTTGGGCGTAGACGGTCACGCCGTTAGCGCGCAGGCGATGTACTACCATCTTGTAGAACTCATCGTGGTAGTCGCCGCTGACCACGATCGCGGGCATGGTGTCATCGAGCTTGGCTTGATTAGGCAGATGAAAGCCGCAGGCGCTGGTCAAAAACGCCAATCCCAGCGGGATTAGGACGCGATGGGGGAGCCGTCTGAATGTAACCTTACCTGCGCTCATATATCCTTCCTCAGTATGCACGATAGGACGTATTGTACATGATGGGGCGCCCGCTGGCGCCAACAAAAACCCCCAGCCGAGGACGGGCCTCGCTGGGGGCTTGAGGGGCAAAGGGGGGTGTTAAGCTACGACAACGTTAGCTAAGCGGCCCTTGACGTAGATGAACTTCTTGAGCTGTTTGCCCTCGAGGTTCTTGTGTACGATCTCGTCGGCTAAGACCGCGGCCTTGACCTCTTCCTCGCTCAAGTCAGCGCTGAGGTTGATCTTGGTGCGTACCTTGCCGTTGACTTGGACTACCAAGAGCATGTCCTCGGCCTTGAGGGCATCTGGGTCGGTCTTTGGCCACTGGGCATTGACGTCGAGCTCGTCCTTATTGCCTAAGAGCTCATAGAGCTTAAAGCAGATGTGCGGCACGATTGGGTAGAGCATGACCACAACGGCATTGTAGATCTCATAGCGTAGGGCACGGGCGGTCTCACTTTGCTCGGTGTACTTAACCGTCTCGTTTAACAGCTCCATGATGGCAGCAATGGCCGTGTTGAAGGTCTGGCGGCGGCCGATGTCATCGGAGACCTTCTCAATGGTGGTGTGCAGCTGATGGCGCAGCTTGCGGCCAGCGGCATCAAGCTGGCTCTTATCTAAGGCAACCGCTGGGCCCGAGGCGACCAAGTCGTTGACTTGGTTCCACAGCTTCTGCAAGAAGCGCTTGGAGCCTTCCACGCCCGATTGACGCCACTCTAAGGTGAGCTCAGCTGGGCTTGCGAACATCAAGAACAGACGGACGGTATCGGCACCGTAGGTCTGAACCATATGCTCTGGGTCGATACCATTGTTCTTGGACTTGGACATCTTGATCATGCCCATGTGGGTCAGGCTGTGACCCTCTTCGTCCACGGCGCTGACGATATTGCCCTTCTCATCGCGGGTGACCTTGGCCTTAAGTGGCGAGACCCAGACACGGGCGCCCTTGTCGTCTAAGTAGTAGAAGGCGTCGGCTAACACCATGCCTTGGCATAACAAGCGCTTAAATGGCTCGTCGTACTTGACCATGCCCGCATCGCGCATCAGCTTGAAGAAGAAGCGCGCATAGAGCAAGTGCATGACTGCGTGCTCGATACCGCCGATGTATTGGTCAACTGGGAGCCAGTAGTTGGCCTCCTCGTCGATCATGCCGGTATCAAGGCGTGGGCAGCAGTAACGGGCGTAGTACCACGACGACTCCATGAAGGTGTCGAAGGTGTCGGTTTCGCGAATGGCCTTCTTGCCTTGGTAGGTGGTGGTGTACCACTCAGGATCGGTCTTAAGTGGGCTGGTGATGCCGTCGATGGTGACGTTGCCCGGCAGGGTTACCGGCAGATTCTCAGGTAACTCTGGGACGATCTCTCCGGTCTCCTCGACCGTCAGCATTGGGATTGGGGCGCCCCAATAGCGCTGACGGGAGATACACCAGTCACGCAGACGGTAGTTGACGGTGCGGTGGGCAATGCCCATGCTCTCTAACTTCTGAGCGATCGCTTCCCAAGCGCCCTTGAAGTCGAGGCCGTCGAACTCCCCTGAGTTGACGGTGACACCGTGCTCGACGTAAGCGCCCTTAGTTAAGTCCACTGGGCTGCCATCGGCTGGGGCGATAACCTGCTTGATCTCAAGGCCATACTTGGTGGCAAACTCGAAGTCACGCTCATCGTGGGCTGGTACGGCCATAACGGCACCGGTACCGTAGTCCATGATGACGAAATTGGCGACCACGATTGGCACCTTCTTGCCGGTCAATGGGTGCAGGGCATAGACGCCGGTTGGCATGCCCTTCTTTTCCATCGTAGCGATGTCGGCCTCAGCAAACTTCTGGGTGCGGCACTCTTGGCAGAAGGCGGCAAGCTCTGGATTGTTCTCGGAGGCCTTCTTGGCGATTGGGTGGTTGGCGGAGACAGCCATATAGGTCACACCCATGAAGGTATCAGGACGGGTTGTGTAGACCTCAACCGTGTCGTCGGAGTCGGCGATCTTGAAGGTGATGGACAGACCTTCGGAGCGGCCGATCCAATTGCGCTGCATGGTGCGTACGCGCTCCGGCCAGCCCTCTAACTTATCGATGTCGTTTAAGAGCTCTTCGGCGTACTTAGTGATGCGCAGGTACCACTGTGGGATCTCGCGGATCTCGACCTTGCTATCGCAGCGCCAGCAGCAGCCATCGACCACCTGCTCGTTAGCGAGCACGGTATTGCAGTGTGGGCACCAGTTGGCCGAGGAGACCTTCTTGTAGACCAGACCGCGCTTGTAGAGCTCGGTGAAGAAGAGCTGTTCCCACTTGTAGTACTCTGGGCGGCAGGTGGCAACCTCACGGGCCCAGTCGTACGAGAAGCCGAGCAGATGGAGCTGACGCTTCATATCAGCGATATTGGCGTAGGTCCAATCCGAGGGCTGGGCGTGGTTTTGCAGGGCGGCGTTCTCGGCCGGCAGGCCGAAGGCGTCCCAACCGATTGGGTTTAACACGTTCTTGCCGTTTAAGCGCTGGTAGCGGGCAATCACGTCACCGATGGTGTAGTTGCGTACGTGGCCCATATGCAGCTTACCTGATGGGTACGGCAGCATAACTAAGCAGTAGAACTTTTCCTTGTTCGGATCGGCCTTGGCATGGAAAGTCTGGTGGTCTGCCCAGTACTTTTGAACCTCCGCCTCGATCTCTTGAGGGTTATACGCAACGTGATTGGTTGCCATAAAAAACGCGCTCCCAAACGAGTAAGGGTAAATCTAAACAAAAACAGCTGCAGCCCCGCCGGGGCTACCGCCCAGAGCACAGCTCTGCGCTCTGCGCCGAGCGAGCGTAGCGCACGCTCTGCTGCGCGGCAGCTGGGTGCGAGGTGGCACGCAGGCGGCATGGCTAACTTGGCTAAGCACTGTTAAGGGGCTGCCCCAGCTGCGGATGCGCTGCCCAAGCTGCGGAGGTGCTGCCCCCAGCCTGCGGCTGAGCCAAGAGGCTTAGCCAAGTGAGCCTCGCCGTGGTGCGAGGCCATATTGTGCCACGATCATGCGGCACTTGTAAGCGCCGGACGCAAGTTCGGGCCAAAAACAGCGAAAATGCCATTCTAATCCAAAGCAAGCGCGCTCACCACTTGCGCCGCCGCGCATTAGCGCGCCCGCCCGTGACGCTAAGTCATGGTGCAGGAAAGGCGCGTTCTGCCTAGTTTTGGTGCGCGTGCCTAGGTTGTCAAGGTTCAGGCTCAATGCTAAATTAGCGGCACATCAGGCGTGAAGCGCCGCAGGCGCAAAGCTGCGCCGCCGCGCTGAGGCACAAGGTCAACGGAAGGCAGATAGGACGATGCAAGCGTTAGGACAAAGTAGGGGATTAAAGTGGGGGCGGCTTGCGCAGGCCTGCATCTTGGCAGCTGCGGTCTTAGGTATGAGCGCGGCCTCGGCGGTCACCTATCCCATCGATGAGCACACGGTCATGGTGGGCGCCGATACCACCTATCAGGTGGAGCGGGGCGGTACTACCACCTTGGAGTATGTCGCTGCGCACTTCCAATTGGGCCTGTCCAATATGATTGAAGCCAACCCGGGCGTCGATCCTATTGTGCCGATGGCCGGTACCAATCTCATCATCCCGCGCCGCTTGCTCTTGCCGGACACGCCGCGCCAAGGCATCATCGTCAACTCCCCAGAGATGCGTCTTTACTACTACCACGATAACGAAGTCGATGTCCTGCCGATCGGCATTGGCCAGTTAGGCACCGATACTCCGCTCAACTGGGTTACCAAGGTCGAGCGCAAGCGCGCCAACCCAACGTGGACGCCAACCCAAAAGATGCACGAGGAGTACGCTGCGCGTGGTGAGACCTTGCCTAAGGTTTGGCCGGCCGGCCCTGACAACCCGATGGGCCTCTTTGCCATCTACATCGGGCGCCTCTATGCCATTCACGGAACCAATGCCGACTTCGGCATCGGCCTGCGCGTCAGCCACGGCTGCGTGCGCCTGCGCAATGACGACATCGAGTACCTTTTTAACAATGTCCCAGTGGGCACGCGCGTCCAGTTCATCAACGACCCGATCAAGACCGCCGAAGATGAGCAAGGCAACCTCTATATTGAGGTGCACCAGCCGCTCTCGATGAGCGAAGAAGAGTTTGAGACCTTAGATCAGAACCTGCCTTTCACCTTCACCAAGGAGCAAGAGGAGTTCTTTGCCCGCCCTGAGGTCAACCAAGACATCTTGCAGCAGGCCTTAAGTGAGCGCTCGGGGCGCGTGGTCTTATTGAACCCGCCGGAGTTCTAACTCCCACCTGTCTGCGCCCAAGGCCGTAGTGACCGCGGTTACTGCGGCCTTGGTGGACATGGGGCTCATAAATTAGCCAATTGCCAGAGGTTGGGGTATTATGGGCCCAAGTTTCATTGAAGCGGGCGCCGCAGTCGCGGCGTGGCGCATGGAGGGGCTTGCGGCTATGACTGAGCACTACGTACATGACCTGCGTCTTAATCACGTTTCCGCTCGGGGGCTGCGCCCGCGCCTGACGCTGCTGGCGCTTGCCCTCGTGTTGGCCTGGCCTGTGGCCGCCGAGCCCGAAGAGCCCTCGGCCTTAGCGGCGCCCGAGGCGTCCTCGGCCTTAGCGGCGCTCGCCAGCGCCGCCTCCGCCCCGGGCCGAGCTGAGCACGAGGC
>CALXNA010000003.1 GCA_944389615.1 uncultured Anaerobiospirillum sp.
ATATCTAAGCATCATCTCGGTATTGCCGCTTTCATCCCTACGCTTACGCATAGGGAATTTCGCGGCATTTAGTTAAAAATATGCCGATGCAGCAAATTGGCGAAGGCTAATCTGATCTCCTTATTGGGGCAAGTAAGATGCACGTCGTTGCCAGGTAAGAGCGGCTTGCTGAGTGTCAGATAGCCGGCTTGGAACAGCAAAGAGTAAGGATTGGCCTGCGGATTGACGAAAGAAGACTGCATGAAGGCGCCCGCGGTAACCACGATGTCACCATTGTTCGCCATAACCTCTTCAATCAGTTGCTTGATGTCGATGCGATCTAAGGAGGCTTTGAGCAGCTGTGGCATCTGTAGCGGATCCTCTAGGCTCCAATAGCCTCCTAGATAGGCATCACGGTTAGCAAAGAACTTCAGCACTGACCAAGTGGAGAAGACCTTGTTTTGCGGCTTGCCATCGAAGGAGTAGCCGTCGTACCACTCAGCCATATCGTCTAGCAGGGCTTCAATTTGTGCAGCGCTGACCTCCTCCGGCGCGCATTCTGCGTGGACTGCTGCCGCATAGCGCAGGTTGCCAGCGAAGTACTGCTTGAGCTCGTCACGCGTATAGCCGCAGCAAGCAGCAAAGTCTTGGTCGTTGGTCAAATCAACGAAGTTGTTGCCCGCCGTCCCCAGATCTAGATCCTGATAGCGGGTGATGCCGGTGAAGAAGGCGCAACGGAACTTGTACCAGTTGCTTTTGATTGCGCTAAACAGGCCCATCATCAGCAACTTACACTTTTCAAGTTCTTGTTCATCGTTGATGTGGCGCAGAAACGGCGCATCGTACTCGTCGACCAACAAGACCAAGGTATTGCCGGGCAGCTGTTCTAGCATCTTACTAAACAGTTCCCTAAACCTAAAAGGTGCATTAGGCAGGGCAAGATCACGCTCACAGCAGACACTCTCAAGTTTCTTGATCAAAAGCTGTTCAAACTCTGTGACCTTCTGACAATCGGAATTCATCTCATGAAAGTTGAGATGTAGAACCAGATACTGGCCCTTATCCTGCCACAGCTGTTCGATGGCCAGCCCCTTGAAGTAGGAGTCGTGCCCGTCATAAGGCTCCACCCCATGTAGGAACAGCTCCTCTAAGGTGGTCTGCAGAGTGGTTTTGCCGAAGCGCCGCGGCCTAGTGATGATAGTCGCCACCTTTTGTGCAAGATCCAGCACAAAATTAGTCTTATCAACATAGACCAAACCTCTTTGGCGAATGTCAATAAAAGACTCACTGCATGTTGGCAGGTTATAACGGAGCTTTCTGAAATCCATTCGGCCTCCCCTATATCCCCGAAGGCGACACTATGGCACTCATATCATCGATGTTACCATCGTACCACAAGAAGAGCGTATGTATCTGATTTTTTTGTCTCAATAAGGCCTTGGAGCCGACCGTCTGGGCTTCGTAGGTCACCGCGCCCGGCCGAGCTCGGGCTCAAGGCCTTACGCAGGTCAAACGTCGAAGCGCGCACCGCGTATCTCCGGGGCGAGGCGCTCGAGCGTCACAAAGGTCTGCTCGATGAACTCCGGCTCGTAGTTCTGACGCTGCTTGAGCAGGCTGCGCGCCACCAAATGGGCGAAGGCCACTCTGCGCTCACGATTGGGCCAAGTTAGGTGAGGGTAGTTGGGTGGGCGCGCCGGTTGGGTGAGCGTCAGATAGCCTGAGTTGCACAGCAAGGAGTAAGGATGTAAGAGATAGTGGGTCCAGAAGCCCCCGTTGATCACGATGTCACCATGGTCATCGTGGTTCGCCGTAAGCTTGTCAAGCAGTTGCTTGAGATCACAGCGCTCTAAGGCGAGCTTGAGGAGCTCGGGCACGCCCAAGATCTCATCTCGCCTCCCGGCGCCTTCCAGCCGAGCCTGCCGGTCAGAGAAGAAGTGCAGCACTGCCCATGGATCATACACGACATCTTGAGCTTGCTGCGAGACCGCAAAGGAGTAGCCGCCAAACCACTGCGCCATGTCATCGAGCAAGTCCTCGATCTGATCGGTGCTGACCGCCGCGGGTGCGCATCCTGCTCGCGTCGCCGCCGCATAGCGCAGGTGGTCGGCAAAGTACTGCTTGAGCTCGTTACGCGTATAGCCGCAGCAAGCAGCGAAGTATGCGTAGTGGGTCACATCAGAGAAGTTGTTGCCCGCCGAGGCCAAATCGATATCATAATAGCGGGTGATGCCGGTGCAAAAGACGCAGCGGAACTTATGTTCGTAGTTTTTGATGGAACCAAACCAACAGCGCATCAGCTCTGTGCACGCTGCAAGCTCGGTCTCGTTGCTGGCAAAGCTCATCAGTGGATAGTCATACTTGTCCACCAACAGGACAAGAGAGCGGTTCGACAATTGCTCGAACATTTGGCCAAAGAAGTCCGCACTATCAAGAGCATCTTCCGGTACCGTGAGGTCATGGGCGCGGCAGAACTTGGTCAAAGCAGTGGTCAGGTTAAGTTCAAATTGCTCAACACTATTGCACTGGACGGCCAGCTCGTGGAAGTTAAGGCGCAACACTGGGTACTGGCCCTTATCCTGCCACCGCTGCTCGATGGCCAAACCCTTGAAGTAGGAGTCGTGCCCGTCATAGGGCTCAACCCCATGTAGGAACAGCTCCTCTAAGGTGGAGTGTAGTGTGCTGGCACCAAAGCCCAGTGGCCGCGTTAGGATGAGCGGACGTTTCAACCGGGCAATCTTGTACACAAAGAGAGTTTTATCGACATAAGGCATCCCGGTGCGGCGCATGTCGGCAAAAGACTGGGTTCTCGCTGGGAGCTGGGCGCAAAGCTTGTCAAAGTCCATTCGGCTTTCTCCTTAGTGGTAGCTGTTTGTCGCGTCCTGCGCTCTAATGAGCACCTCGGAGCGCAGCTTGCTGATTGCCCTATCAAACATCTACGCGCGCGCAACGTATCTCCGGGGCGAGGCGCTCGAGCATCGCAAAGGCCTGCTCGATGAACTCCGGCTCGTAGTTCTGACGCTGCTTGAGCAGGCTGCGCGCCACCAAATGGGCGAAGGCCACTCTGCGCTCACGATTGGGCCAAGTTAGGTGAGGGTAGTTGGGTGGGCGCGCCGGTTGGGTGAGCGTCAGATAGCCTGAGTTGCACAGCAAGGAGTAAGGATGTAAGAGATAGTGGGTCCAGAAGCCCCCGTTGATCACGATGTCACCATGGTCATCGTGGTTCGCCGTAAGCTTGTCAAGCAGTTGCTTGAGATCACAGCGCTCTAAGGCGAGCTTGAGGAGCTCGGGCACGCCCAGACTCTCATCTCGCCGCCCTGCGCCTTCCAGCCGAGCCTGCCGGTCAGAGAAGAAGTGCAGCACTGACCATGGATCATACACGACATCTTGAGCTTGCTGCGAGCCCGCAAAGGAGTAGCCGCCAAACCACTGCGCCATGTCATCGAGCAAGGCCTCGAGCTGCGCGGTGCTGACGGCCGCGGGCGCGCAGCCTGTTCGCGTCGCCGCCGCATAGCGCAGGTGGTCAGCAAAGTACTGCTTGAGCTCGGCGCGGGTATAGCCGCAGCAAGCTGCGAAGTCTACGTCGTAGGTCAAATCAGTGAAGTTGTTGCCCGCCGAGGCCAAATCGATATCATAATAGCGGGTGATGCCGGTGCAAAAGACGCTGCGGAACTTATGTTCGTAGTTTTTGATGGAACCAAACCAACAGCGCATCAGCTCTGTGCACGCTGCAAGCTCGGTCTCGTTGCTGGCAAAGCTCATCAGTGGATAGTCATACTTGTCCACCAACAGGACAAGAGAGCGGTTCGACAATTGCTCGAACATTTGGCCAAAGAAGTCCGCACTATCAAGAGCATCTTCCGGTACCGTGAGGTCATGGGCGCGGCAGAACTTGGTCAAAGCAGTGGTCAGGTTAAGTTCAAATTGCTCAACACTATTGCACTGGACGGCCAGCTCGTGGAAGTTGAGGCGCAGCACTAAGTACTGGCCCTGATCCTGCCACAGCTGTTCGATGGCCAGCCCTTTGAAGTAGGAGTCATGCCCGTCATAGGGGGCGACCCCATGTAAGAACAGCTCTTCTAAGGTGGAGTGCAGCGTGCTGGCACCAAAGCCCAGTGGCCGCGTTAGGATGAGCGGACTATGCAGCGCAGCAATCTTGTACACAAAGAGAGTCTTATCGACATAGGGCGTCCCGGTGCGGCGCATGTCGGCAAAAGACTGCGTGCTCGTTGGGAGCTGGGCGCAGAGCTTGTCAAAGTCCATTCGGCCTCCTCCTGCCGCTGACGACAGCGTTGCAAGGCTATTTATCCTCATCATAGCGCACCGATAGAACTGATACACGGCATCGTATATTTAAAACTGATTTTGGTCTTAACTGAGCTCCGCGAAGATGGCGCAGATTTGGCCCATGACATGGTCTAAGGCGCGCTGATAGAGCGACTGAGGCGTAAGCTGCGCGCGCGCCGCGCGGGCCTTGGCGACGATGACCTCGTATTGGTCTAAGAGCTCGCGGATGGCCTCCATTTGGTTGATGTTTAAGTCGTAGAAGTTGATGCAGTTGGATTGCATGATGTCCATCGGCTCCAGCTTCTCAAGGCCGCGGCCATACTCGCGGCGGTTGACCATGATGAGCTCGGAGGCAAGGGGCGTGAGCAAGTAGGCGTAGATGAGGTCGGTGAGCGCTGGGTCTTGGATGAAGAGCGAGTGAAAGGCGGTCAGGTTGTACACCCCGGCGTCGTTGCGAATCACGTTGAAGCTGCCGCGGTTGAAGACCGAGATCAAAAGAGGCGCCAGCTCGCGTCGCTCCATGGCGTACCACGGGGTGCGATGTGAAGTTAGGTAGCGCCGATTGATGCCACGCTCTTGACCCAATTGCAGATAGTCCAACAGGTTGGGATCACTCACCTGCGCCGGAGGGCTGAGCAAGAACACGCGCTGGCCACTGGCGGCCAAGGCCACAAAGTCCTCATTGGTCAGAATCGGGTAGGGAGCCATGTTGGCCCGCGCTAAGACCGGGATGAAGCATTGCGGGCTGAGCTGGCGCTGCAAAATTTCATCGTAGTTGAACAAGAAAAATTCGTTGGCTCCCGTGGCAATGCCACGCTTGACACGGATGAAGTCGACCAGCTTGCGGTAGTGCCCGCCGCCCTTGACCCAATGGTTCTGCGGCGCGTTGGCGCTCGGCGCCTGCTCGCTGACGGCAGGGCGCGCGTTGTGCTTGCCTTGGTAGTAGTTGTGCCACTTGCGCTCGGCATGGAGCTGCTGATACGGCACCGTTTGGCCCATCAAGCTGAGGACATAGGGCTCAAGCTCGAGCTCGGCATGGCGCTCGGGGGTTAGGAGCCCAAGCAGCTTCTGCGTCGGCGGGTAGAACTCAAGCTGCGACACCTTGCTTTTCAGCAGTCCGCTGTCATAGAGCTGATCTAAGGTAAAGCAATCCAGCAGCGCCGGTGCTTGGGCGACGGCGGCGGTGATGGCGGCCGGGTTGACGGTAGGCGCATGGGCTTTGAGCTGAGCATTGCGCGCTTGCGCCGCCTTAGCGGCAGCCACCGGCGTCGGTGGTACCCGAGCGCGCGCCGTGCGCTTGGCATGCGAATCGTTGCCATAAGGGTCGGCCTTAAGCTGCGGCTGCGGGAGGTCGGCTAAAAGCCGCGGGCATAGGTGCACCGCCAAGGCCGGGAGCTCATCTAAGCTGGTGATGGTGATGAACTCAATGTCCTGATGGCGCTTGGCCTGATCAAATAAGAACAGGCCCGTGGTGGTGATCGCGCCTTCAAAGATTGGGATCTTGAAGATGATGACCGAGCGCAGGCTGCGCTCATTGAGCAGCTCGGTTTTGACCTTGACGCCAATGCTGGAGTTTAGAAACTCGTACGGAATCAGATAGGCGCAGCGACCCTTTGGGCTCAGTTGCTTGAGCGACTGCAGCAAGAACAGGGTATAGGTGTTGATGCGCCGCGGCATATCTTCGGGCATCGCTGGACTTTCACCGCCCGTGATCTGGACGAAGTCCCGATAGGCCATATACGGCGGGTTGCAGATGATGCCGTCATAGCGCTCGGTGATGGTCGTAGCGAGGTAGTCGCAGCACTTTAAGCGGTTATTGACGAAGCCGAAGGGATGCTCGTGGCAGCTTTCCTGCGCGTACCCAAAGATGAGCGGGTCGATCTCATAGTTGACCATGGTCATGGTCGGTTGCTTGCGAAACCCAGCCTGCGGCTGCTTAGCCATACAGTCCGGCAGCGTCGGCAGACTGCGGTAGCCACGCGAGCAGCTGTGGCCGCTCAGCGCCAGCGCGGGGAGCGCTTCACCTTGCTGTAGGGGTAGTTTGGAGTTTTGGCCTTTTGCCGTGGTCGATGGCGCGTCCGGCGCTGTGAGGGTGTCCTCGGGGGCGGGCGCCGTGAGGGTAAACTCGGTGAGGCTGGTACCTTGGTAGCGCGGGCTTAAGCTGAAGGCGTTGGGATCGTCTACCTGCGGTACCGATCCGTGCAGCCCGAGCATTAAGCTTGGCGCTCTGAGCCAAGTGTCTTGGCTGTTGAGGTACTCAGGGTAGGCCACTAAGTTGGTGGCCAAGAGCTGGCGCTCGTTAAAGCTTAGCTTAGGCGGCTCGTTTTGGGCCTCACCCTTGCCTTGCTGCTGGGCGACCGTGATCTTGTTAAAGAGCGAGCGAAAGCGTAACTCCCGTCCCTTAGTTTGAGTCGAGGAGCCCTTGGCCTCTGCCTCTTCGCTCGTAGGCTCGGAGGTGGATTGCTCGCTTGCAGCCTTGCTGCGGGCGGCGATACCGGCCTTGGTCACCGCAGCTTTGAGGGCGGGCGCTTGGAGCAGTTGGGCGCGCGTATCCTCAACTTGGCGCATGATGAGGCTGACCAGCGCTGTGCTGCGTCCAGAGTTAATGAGGCTTAAGATGTCATCGGTGGCGCGGCTAAAGCCGAGCAACCCGGCTGCCGGGTCGAGCATGGTACGGCAATTGGGATTGTCAAGGATGAAGGCCGCCATGACAGTGGCTACGGGTAGGGGGGTAAAGAACTGAGCGAAGGTTCTACGATGCTCACGTCCAACGTAGTGACGGTAATGCTTCTCTACTGCTTCTTGTAACCCCATGGATCTCTCCGCTTTGCTGTGTGTAATTAGGGAGCGCTCCTCGATACTCCTTAGTGGTGATGCCACACGAGATGAGCACAGATTAAACAAACCATAGCCTCAGGTCGGCCCATGCCATTCTAGCCGGGCAAGTTGTGTTTATGACCCAAGAAGCTCTACCGATGGCCGCGCGCTGCGGCGTGAGGCCAAAGTTCTATTGTAGGACAAATTTACGCTCATGGGGCACAAAATCGGCTCAGCGCGGGCTGCTCCGACCTTGAGGGAGTGGTTTGGCGGGCTTGAGGTGGCAGAGTATGCGCTCATGGCGTGGGCTCTGGGAGCGGGAGAGAGCGCGGGCGGGCGCGGCCGGCCGCCCGGGGGCGATTTGTGGTACCAGATCACAGCCTGTGGCGGAGCAGACTGGTACAATGCCGTGGGTGTGAAAGTCACCGCACCTTTGGCCGTGCGTGGTTGGGGCCTGATGGCACCAAGCGGCCCTTGAGGGACGCGGGCGCAGCTTACCGGGTGTGCTGGAGCCTGGCTGCTTAGGCAGTTGGCTTCGCGATGCCGGTAGGGCGTAATGGGCAAAGTTTTGGGGAATCAAATTATGGTAGATATTCATGAGGTTTTCAGCACCTCGATCACGCTCGATGAGGTGGAGTGCGCCAATCGCTGTGCTACTGGTTCGTGCGCCGCAGGCGATGATACTTCCGTGCGTATTGTCCACGCCGGTTCGATCCTGCCGTTAAAGCACGAGCATGACCGTGACTCCTTTATTCCTTTCAGCCCTATCCTGTGCGCTTTCTACGCTGGCCCTAAGAATGGCCAAGGCGACCGCGGCTTCGGTGATAGCTGCATCTACGTCATGCGCGTCGAGCAGGACGGCAGCCACTCCTTAGTCAACAAGCTCGACTGCCCTCAGCTCAACCAAAAGGCCAACTGCACCCCAGTCTTGTTCTACTTAAACCAAGGCGAAGCCCGGCGTTTACGCCACGCCGCCGACTTAGGCGCTCATGATACGGTCACGCCTCATGCTCCGGTCGTCACCGGCGAGTTTAAGACCTCCATTCAGGACATCGTCAACAAGGTCGGGCGCCCCGACGATGACAAGACCATCGCTTTGATCTACAAGGCAGCCCCAAAGGATGGCGCCTCGGTTAGCTACACCTCCTTGAGCTTTGATGAGGGCCGCTCCTTTGTCACGCCGCGCGTCTTAGTGGAGGATGCACCTAACTCCGGGCGCGGGCCGGTACGCACCAAGCCATTCTTGATGCGCAAGGGCCCATATGCCGGGCGTATCCTGCTGCCGTGCTCCGTTGAAAGCAAGGACGGCTTAGTCTTCGCTGACTTCAGTGACGATGATCTGCGCACCATTGCCCAGAGCAATGCCGTTACCCCTGATGAGAGCCAAAAGGTCGCAGCCGCTAAGAGCTTTGCCGCTCACGGCGTCGTGCTCTCGGCCTTGTTTGAGGATTTAGGCGTCCACCGCAAGGGCTCGGCTGCCAGCGAGCCGGTCACCGCCGAAGACGATGCCAAGGCCTCCAAGGTGCACATGATGTTAAGCGCCAGCGCTTCGCAGCTCTTTGTCGCTGACAGTGACGATGGCGGCGCCACCTTCAGCGCCCCATACCCAATTGACCTCTACAATTGCAATATGGGTATCGACGTCATCTCCTACCAAAACCGTCTCCTGTGCTTAGGTAAGCTCGTCACCGACCCAGATCTGTGCGACTTTACGCGCGGCGCTCCGCTCTCGCTCTTCATGTCGCACGACGGCAAGAGCTTCACCAAGATCTTCACCTTAGAGGAAGATCCGCGCGGCACCTTTACTTCGCCGTGCCTGCAGGTCGATCGGCGCCACCACCTGCTCTACGTCAGCTACACCGATCACCGCAAGGCCATCAAGCTGCGCATCTTCCGCTTGATGCTCAACCACTAAGCGCCCCGTGCGCGGCCCAGTGCCGCTCAGCCCGCGCGCGCTGACGCGGCCGTTGAGCTGGACGCAGCTGACTACGAGGTCTTGAGCGACTAAGCTCAAGACTAAGGTCGTGACCAAGGCCGGGTGAGGCCATGTTAGGCCCAGTGAGGCCGGTGCGCAGCCGGGAGGTGAGACCCTGTGAGGGGCCTGACCTTCCGGCTGTGTTGCTTTGGGGTGGGAAAGTGGGGAGAGGGTAGAGGTAAAAATTGCAAGTAACGCCTAGGTGAGCTTTCCGCTATAATAAGCGGTTTTGCGGTAGCGCCCGGCTAGGGCGCGCTGCTGTAACGCTTGTGTTGGAGCTAGGATTATGCTTGCCTTCGGCCGGTGCTTTGTGGGCGCCATAGGGAGTAACTACGGTGCGATTTGGCACACTGTGAACTCGATCGGAGCTGGCCTGCGCTTTGTGAGCCGTGGCATGCTTTTTGACTTAGTTGCACTCAGCTTGATTTTTCTTCGTCATTTCTCTGACAGGAGCTAAGGACATGGTGGGCGTAGATAGCATCGGCCAGAGCTCAGTGATGAGCCAGTTTGAGCGCATGAACGCGCAGATGAGCTCGATGGCACAGCGGGGGCAGGAGCTGTCCCAGCGCCTTACGGCCCAAGATAATGTGTTAGGTAACGCCGAACAGACGGTCAACCTCTCCGGTCAAAGCGATTTCTTCTCTGGTATGACTGCCGCAGCTGCCCTGCGTAACAAGCCGGTGGCCGCCGGAGGCCAAGTAGGCGCAACCCCCTATGCGCAGGCCCAAAGCGCCGGTGCTACCGTCGGTGAGTTCAAGCAGCTGTTGACCGATGCCATCGAGAACGTTAATTCGCTGCAGCATACCTCCGCTTCGATGCAAGCCCGTTTTGATGTGGGCGATCGCTCGCTGTCCTTGGCTGACGTGATGATCGCATCCAACAAGTCCAGCTTGGCCTTCGAGGCGACCTTACAGATCCGCAATAAGCTGGTCGATGCCTATCAATCGATCATGCAGATGCAGATTTAGTCTTTGGGTTAAAGGATAGAAAATGTCAGACAATTCGTTTCCAGTAGCCGCTGGCGGTAATCCCCAAGACCCAAATGCTACGGCTCTTGTCGATCCTGCCACGACTGCTCCAGCGCAGACGGTAGCTCAAGCCGCTGACGAAGCTATTCCTGAACTGGGCGGCGACGATGGTAATCGCATCGGTGGTACGGTCGGTAGCACCATGAATGCCGCACCTACGGCCAACAACAATCTCAAAGGCCGCGTCAACGAGTTCCTGCACAACGGCGAGATCTTACGCAAACTCATCATTATGGGCTTCTTGGTGCTGTTCTTAACCGGCGCCATCTTCGGTTTGCTCTCGCTTCAGTCCTCGACCCAAAATCAGTCCCTGCGTTCCTTGGGCCGCTATACCCCAGAGGAGATGGGGCCGGTCTTAGACTTCTTGTCTCTGCAAGGCTATAACTACACCTTAAGCGGTGACAACATCTTAGTGGATGTCAACGACTACACCACCGTGCGCGAAGCGATGCTGCGCAATGGCGTGGCCGTCAACCGCATTGCCGAGCAAGATGCCCTCATCATGCGCGATAACGGCTTTGGCGTATCCCAGCGTTTGGAGTCCGAGCGTATCAAGCACAGCCGCGAGATGCAGCTGGCGCAGGCGATCGAGCGCATCAATGGCGTTGAGCACGCTACCGTGCTCTTAGCCATCCCGCGTGACAATGTCTTTGCCCGCTCCCAGCAGCGTCCATCGGCCGCGGTCGTCGTCACCTTGCAGCGCGGCTCCTACCTCACCCCAGAGAACGTCAACTCGATTCGCTATACCGTAGCCTCCTCGGTGCACAACCTCTTAGTTAAGGACGTTACGGTCACCGATCAAAACGGTACCCTCTTAAGCGCTGAGCCAAAGCAGAACACTGCCGATGACCGGCTGCAAAAAGAGTTTGAGATGCGCACCTTACGCGAGGCTCAGTACCGCGATAAGTTAGATAGCATCCTGCGTCCAATGCTGGGCTATGGCAACTACTCCGCCGAGGTCGATGTCACCTTAGACACCACCATCGAAGAAGAGACGCGCCAGTTCTTTAACCCAGAGAACCAAGCCGTCCGCTCGGAGACTTTACGTGAGGCTCGCTCACCGCAAGACGAAGGCACCCCATATGGCGTCCCGGGCTCGCTCTCGAACCAGCCTCCGGCTAATGCCACGATTCCACAGCAGATGCGTGATGGCACCGCCCAAGCATCTGATAGCCAGACGGCTACCGATGAAAGCCGCGAAGCTGTCCGCAACTACGAAGTTGATACCACCATTCGCCATACGGTACACCCGACCAATCGTGTCCAGCGTCTGACCGTGTCGGTCGCAGTTGACCACATGCGTATCACCTCCGATGATGGTGCCGTCAGCTACGCTCCACGCCCACAAGAAGAGCTCGATAAGATCGCCGACTTGATCCGTGGTGGCTTAGGCTTAGATGAGAGCCGTGGTGACTTTGTCGCCGTCGAGAGCGTGGCCTTCCCACACGACGATGTCCAGCCTGCTCTGCCTTGGTGGCAGCAAGAGGCCTTCTTACGCATCTTACGTATCGGTGGCGCGGTTCTTATCATCTTGGTCTTGGTGGTCTTCGTGGTTCGCCCAATGATCAACCGCCTGCTGCGTGGTCGCTCGGCTGAGGATATCGAGCTGGAGCGTCAGCTCGAGATGGACAATGGCTCGGCCTTGGGTGGTGAGGATGATCTCAACCTCATCGCCGCTCAAAACGAGCTCAACGATCAGATCTACAACATCAACCAGCAAGGTGGTATCGAACTGCCGAACTTGCACCGTGATGAGGATCTGCTCAACGCTGTCCGTACCTTGGTCTCCAACGAGCCACAATTATCGGCCGAAGTCCTGCGTGAATGGATTAACTCCGATATGCGTGACAAGAAGGATAAGAAGAAGGCTAACAAGAGCCAAAACAACGGCCTGTAACGGCTGCAAGGCTTCAGGTGATCTTAGCGGGGCCCGCGGGCCCTGCCTTCAGGCCTGAGGCCTTTTGCGGCTCTAGCGTCCGTCCCAAGGCCTAGGGTTTGGGTCGGTCGGCCGCACTGCGGCAGCAGGTTGCTGCCTTGTGGCGGCTAGCGCCGTCAGGCGGGGACGCCGCCGCTGCGCTGAGCGGCAGGGTCGCACCGGGTTTTTTGCAAGAGGTTTGCTATGTCAGATCGCGCACTCGTTCGCCAAGGTGGGCAACAGATGAACTATCCTGTGACCCCATCTAACAATGGCTTGGAGCTTTCCGATGACGAGAAGATGGCCTTAGAGCGCCTCTCGGGCATCGATAAGGCCGCTATTTTGATGCTGTCCTTGTCCGAAGAGGACGCGGCCGCCCTCTTCCGCAACTTGCAGCCTAAGCAAGTGCAAAAGCTCGGTATCCGCATGGCAGAGCTTGAGGACTTCACCCAAGATAGCGTCAATGCCGTCCATAAGACCTTCTTAACCAATA
Source organism: uncultured Anaerobiospirillum sp. (assembly GCA_944389615.1). Classification (GTDB taxonomy): domain Bacteria; phylum Pseudomonadota; class Gammaproteobacteria; order Enterobacterales; family Succinivibrionaceae; genus Anaerobiospirillum. The sequence goes on from CALXNA010000003.1 coordinate 12,492, forward strand.
TCACCAAGCACTCCAACATCGGTCTGGGCTCTTCAGACTTCGTCAAGAATGCGCTGGTTGCCGCCTTGGGCGAAGACAAGGCCAACAACTTGGTCGACCAGATCTCGATGGGCTCGGGCAGCCATGGTTTAGACTCGCTCAAATGGATGGACGCCCGTCAGGTGGCCACCATCATCCAAAACGAGCACCCTCAGATTCAGACCATTGTGCTCTCGTACTTAGACCCAGAGCAATCGGCCCAGATCTTAAGCCAGTTCCCGGAGACGGTGCGTTTAGACCTCATCATGCGTATCGCCACCTTAGAGGAAGTGCAGCCTGCCGCCCTCCAAGAGTTAAACGAAATCATGGAGAAGCAGTTTGCGGGCTCTGCGGGCACCCAATCGGCCAAGATTGGTGGCTTGAAGTCGGCGGCCAACATCATGAACTACCTCGACAACACCACCGAGACGCAGCTCATGGACGCCATCCAAGCCCAAGACAAGGAGATGGGCCAACAGATCCAAGACCTCATGTTCGTCTTCGAGAACTTGGGTACAGTCGACGATCGTTCGATTCAGACCTTGCTGCGTGACATTCCAAACGATGTCTTAGAGAAGGCCTTGAAGGGTGCCGACGAGAACCTGCGCGAGAAGTTCTACCAGAACATGTCCTCGCGTGCCCGTGAGGCCTTAAAAGAAGACCTCGAGTCGATGGGCCCAACCAAGATCTCCGACGTCGAAGCCGCCCAAAAGGAAATCCTCGCCATCGCTCACAAGCTCGCCGACGCCGGTCAGATTGTGCTCTCGCGTGGCGGTGCTGCCGACGACTTCATCGAGTAGCGATTTCGAGCCCTCTGGACTTACCACACCTCAGGATGCGTTTGTGTTCTGGGGTGTTGTTGTTTTTGGTATTGGCCCAGCTGTTGCACCGGTTGTATGATGCTGTGGCACCTTCGGGTGATGCGCGCGTCGGGGCGCTTTGGTTTTAGGAGTTGTGAGCAATGGCCATCAGTGACCATCCTTTTGGCAGCATGGCGGGCAAGGTCGATCCAAGCCGTGTCGTCGAATCGATAAAAGATAACATCCATGCCCAAGAGTTCAAAGAGGTCAACATCATCAGCGGCGCGGACGCTCAAGGCTTTGCCGCGATGCAATGGCCTTTGTTCGACGATGGCAAGCCCATCACGACCAATGCCTTAGGCTACCCGGTCGGCGGCTACTTCAAGCGCCACGAAGAGGCGATGAAGATGGCTAAGGAAGAGGCTGAGCGCATCGCCGAAATCGAGCGCGCTGAGGCCGATAAGGCCACCGTGGCTGCGGCCAATACGGCGGCCGCTGGGGGTGAGGTCGCCCCCGAGGAGCCGGAAGAGAAGACCCCCGATCCGGTCTCGCTTGAAGAGCTTGAGGCCATTCGCAATACGGCGCGCAATGAAGGCTATAGCGAAGGCTTAAACCAAGGCCATGCCGAGGGCTACGCCAAGGGCGTCGAGCAGGGTAAGTACGACGGCTTCAACCAAGGCAAGAAGGATGGTGCCGCCGAAGGATATCAAGACGGCTTCCGCCAAGGACGCGACGAGGGCTTCGCTAAGGGCCAAGAAGCGGGCCTTGCGGCCGGGAGCGATATGGTCACGACCCAGGCTGATCGCTTCCGCCACCTTGCCGATATGCTCGCCAACCCGATCCGCGAAATCGACGAGACGGTCACCGATGAGATCGTCTACATCATCTCACGCCTTGCCCGCGTCATCTTAAAGCGCGAGCTCAAGGGCGATGTCGACTACCTCAAGCGCTGCATCGAGCAGTGCTATACCCTGTTGCCCGAGGCTAAGCATGGCGCGGAGATTCGCCTGAGCGAAAACGACTATGCCCTGATGGTCGCCGCTATCGGCCGTGATTACATGAACTCCCAAGGCTGGGACATGCAGCCCGACGAGTCGATGCAAGATGGCGACATCACGGTCAACACTAAGATCAGCTCGGTGCAATGGCGTATCGACGATCGCATTGACGCCTTGATCAGCGAGTTCTTAACCGGCTCGTCCGATGCCGTCACCTCCGCACGCAAGGAAGTGATCGACGGCGCTCCGGACTACGATGAGACGCCGAAGAAGGCCCTGATTCCACCACGCGATATCATGGGCATGTCCGAGCGCATCGCTCAGAATATGGCCGCGATGGCACCAAAGCCGGACTTTGCCGATGAGCTCGCCGCCCACATCGACGCCGAAGCAGCGCAAAATCCGCACTTGAATCCAGCCAATCGCCAGCCGACCTTAGATCCGGACTTCGACCCGGATGGCGCGGAGCTCGACGCCGCCCATAAGATGGCCCAGAGCGAAGCTGAAGTCGCCGCGATGGACGAGGCGCGTGCCCAAAGCGCGCAGGAGCTCGATGAAGCCGCCGAACTTGAGCGCCAAATGGAGCAGGCCCGTGCTGCGCAAGCGGCTCAAGCGGAGGCTGATGCTAAGGCTGCTGCTGATGCTAAGGCCGCGGCTGATGCCGCCCAAGCCGAGCAAATTGCCGCAGCCCAAGCCCAGATTAAGAATGCCTCGATTGAGCAGATGGCTTCGGCCCATGGTGGCGCCGACAGTTCTGGCGGTGCCGATAGCGCCGAGGAGGTGCCGCTGGCCGACCCGAGCTCAGTGGAAACGATTAAGCCCGAAGCGGTAGGGGGGGTATGATGAACAATCTGCTCTCACGCTTAAAGTCGATCGACCTGCCCGAGCGCGAAATGGCGCCCCAAGTCGTGGGCAAGTTAACCCGCGTCGTGGGCCTGACCTTAGAGGCGGTGGGCCTTAAGGTCGCGGTGGGCGACCGTTGCCGCATTGAGCTCGAGCAAGGCGACCTCGAAGCTGAGGTCGTGGGCTTCTCGGGCGAAACCATTTTCTTGATGCCGACCGAGCAGGTCTCCGGCGTCACCCCCGGCGCCAAGGTCTACCCGATCTCAGGCATGCGCGAGTTTCCATACGGCCCGCACTTGCTGGGCCGCGTCATCGACGGTATGGGTGAGCCGATCGACGGCTTAGGCCCGCTCAATAAGGGCCAAAGCGCCCAGTGGGTCGCCACGCGCTTAAACCCAATGGCGCGCCGCCCAATCCGCCAGCACTTGGATGTCGGCATCCGCGCCATCAACTCCTTACTGACGGTGGGCCAAGGCCAGCGTATGGGCCTCTTTGCCGGCTCGGGCGTTGGTAAGTCCGTGCTCCTTGGCATGATGACGCGCGGTACCACCGCCGATATCGTTGTGGTGGGACTCATCGGCGAGCGTGGCCGTGAGGTTAAGGAGTTCATCGAGGACATCTTAGGTGAGGAAGGCCGCGCCCGCTCGATTGTGGTGGCTGCCCCAGCGGACGCCTCGCCGCTGATGCGTCTTAAGGGCTGCGAAACCACGCTCTCGATTGCCGAATACTTCCGCGACCAAGGCTACAACGTCCTCTTGCTCTTAGACTCGCTCACGCGCTATGCCATGGCCCAGCGTGAGATTGCCTTAGCCGTGGGTGAGCCTCCGGCCACCAAGGGCTACCCACCTTCGGTCTTTGCTAAGCTCCCAGCCTTAGTCGAACGTGCCGGTAACGGCGCCGAGGGCCAAGGCTCGATTACCGCCTTCTTCACCGTCTTGGTCGAAGGCGACGACTTACAAGACCCAATTGCCGACTCGGCCCGCGCCATCTTGGACGGCCACATCGTGCTCTCCCGTGAGCTTGCTGACTCGGGTCACTACCCGGCCATCGACGTCGAGAAGTCGATCTCCCGTGTTATGCCAGCGGTCATCACCGAAGAGCATATGGTCATGGCGCGCACCATCCGCCAGTGCATCGCCCTCTATAACCAAAACCGTGAGTTGATTTCCATTGGCGCCTACCAGCGCGGCTCCGACCCGCGCATCGACCAAGCGCTGATGATCAAGCCGTACATCGACGAGTTCACCCAGCAGGGCATGAAGGAGGTAGTGCCGTTCTCAGATAGCCTCGATGGCCTGCGCAAGCTCGCGATGATCTTAATTGACGATGCCAAGGGCAAGGGCGGCCCGCAAGGCAATCGCATGATGCCACCGCCAAACCGTATGCAGCCGCAGCAAGGCCGCCAGCCGGTCGCGCGCATGTCCTTTGCGCCGCGTAACCAAGGCGGCTAGCGCTCAGCTAAAGCTAAGGCCTGCTAACGTCAGCGCAGGTTAGCGCCAGCCAAGCCTAACCCCAACTTGTGCCATAGCTCCAGCATTGCGCTGGCACTGGCCTCAGCTTAGTGCTAAGCTCTGGCAACCCTGCCTGACAGGGGATTGGTCAGTGGTAGTTATGAGGTGATGATGGCGCAAGCTTCGCCTGATGCGGCCCCGCTCAAGCTCTACGCTTGGCTTGGGCACAAGAACTTTGGAGACGAGCTCTCTCCGTATATCGTCAGTAGGATCTCAAACTTAGGACTACGGCTGGTCGCGGCCGAAGAGCCTGACAAGTTGGTCGCGCTGGGCTCGGTTGTGACCGTGGAGACCCTGTACTCAGGCTCGCGCTTTTGGGGCTCGGGGGTCTTGAACGAAGAGATTAGTTTGAAGCGTCCGCGCTTCAAGCTATTCCCCCTCAACCATCTGGTAAGTAATACGCGCCGCTGGCACCACTTCCACAAGCTGCCATGGCAGCCGCAGTTCTGCGCACTACGCGGGCCGCTTAGTGCCGCGCGGCTGGCGCAGTGCGGCTTTAAATTAGATTGGGGGGGGGGGTATCACTCTAGAATAAATTACCTTAAAGGCACGGCGTTGCCCACCGGCGATCCGGGCATCTTGATGCCTTATCTCTACCAGCCTAAACGGCCTGCGCAGCGCTTCCAACTAGGGGTGATTTTGCATCACACCCAAGAGCACCTCGCGCAAGAGCTCTCAGCGCTGGTGGCTGCGCGCTATCGTGAGCAGGTCACGGTGATCAGCATCTTTCGCTCTGGCGAGGCTGAGCTGGAGCAGTTTGTCGATGAGCTGTGCGCCTGCGACCGCATTGCCAGCACCTCGCTGCATGGGCTGATCTTGGCGCAGGCCTACGGCCTCCCGGTGCTCTTCTTGCAAAGTGCGGACTGCCCGGTGCAGCGCCACAGCACCTTTAAGTTCGACGATTACTGCCAAGGCGTCGGGGCGCCCAACTTCGAGCCGTACCGTTTCACCCTGCACGACGGGCTGATTGAGGAGCTCCTTGCTGCTAACTACCGCGATCCCCCTAATTTGCGTCCCGCGGCCCAGAACCTCCTTGAGAGCTTCCCTTATCAGGATAGCCTCAAGCTAACCCGTTTGCCGTAGGCGCCCGCTCGGGCAGGTGCGGTTATGCGCGGCACAGGCGCTCGTTCGGCGCCAAGCAGGCACCGTGGCAAGCGGAGTCGCCTTAGAAACTAATGAACCGGAGGATGGGGCCCGGTGGCCCTTGAGGAGCGCTGATGCATCTGTTGATCTTGCTCGTAGGCATTGCGATCTTTTGCTGGGCGCCGCTGTGGCTGCAAGTCCTGCTCACCATCATCAACACGCTGGTGCCCGATCCCATTCCGGTGCTTGATGAGCTCTTGATGTGGCTTTGGGTCTTGGGGCGCATCTTCCGCCGTAGTTAGCCGCCGCTCGTAGGACGCGCGCGGATAGGATCCGACTTTTTCGTTTGGTGCCGGATTCTAGCAGCATGGCCCCGTACAATGGCGCTATCGCAGGCGCGCGGTAGGGATAGAGCGCGCTTGAGCTGACACGGGCGTGAGCTGACACGGCGTGAGCCGACGCGGGTGCGGGCCCTGCGTGGTGAGCCTGCTTAGCTAAATGGAGCTGATGGCGAGGTAGAAGAGTGAGGTGATGATGACACAGGCGACCGCCACCACCAAGATTTGCATGATCAGGCGCTGGTAGGCGATGCCTAAGAAGAAGAAGGTGAATAAGAGCAGCGTGCTGAAGACGATCATGAACGGCGATGGGAAGGCGTAGATCAAGATCGTCAGCATGACGAACAGGCCGACAATGAAGATGATGAGGTCACGCTTGTGCTTGGCGGCAAGCTTCTTTTTGCGCTCGAGCTGATGCATCTTCTTTTGGTGAATGGCGTCGCGCAGCTTCTCCTTGGCCTCGGCAATGCGCGCATCACGCTCGCGCTTCTTTTGCTCTTGGACTTCACGCATCGAAGGCAGTTCGCTCGACTTGGCCGGGGTGCTCTTGTCCGCCGTAGTGGCCTCAGGGGCCTTACTCTTTACCGGAGCTTTCTTAGCAGCAGCGGCTGCTTTAGGTTCGGTCGAGTCTTTAGCCTTGGATTTGCCAAACATCTTCTGCGTTCCTAAGAGTTAAGTGCAATTTAGAGCGCCGACACCAGTCGCTCTCAACTCAATCAGCTAAGCGAAGTCGTGATCATTGCTGCGCTGTGGCGTAACAAAAAGCTGACATGATCCAACTCAGCACGGCACCAGTTTCAAAATTTAAGCCACATCGCCCGCTTAAGTCGCATAGGTCAGCGCCATGGCGCGGCGTGATGAGACAGGATGCCAGCGCAGGCGCAGCCTGCGCACTGTGATGGCTATTATGCCATAAGCGTGCGTTGCTGCGCGATTTTGGTGCAAACGCAGCCAGCCCAGTGGGGCGGGCCGCTCCACTGGGCTGGGCTAGGCGCTCGGTAGCGCTGGCTGCTTAAGCGGACTTGTTAAGCGCAGACTAAGCGCGGACTTCGTCCTCGGCTTGGCGCAAGAGCTCGTTTAAGCCGATCTTGGAGCGGGTCTTTTCGTCGACGCGCTTGACGATGATGGCGGCGTAGAGCGAGTACTTGCCGTCCTTAGATGGCAGATTGCCCGAGACTACGACCGAGTATGGTGGTACCTTGCCGTACATGACCTCACCGGTGGTGCGGTCGTAGATGCGGGTCGACTTGCCGATGAAAACGCCCATCGAGATGACCGAGCCCTCGCCCACGATTACACCCTCGACGATCTCCGAGCGCGCACCGATAAAGCAATTGTCCTCGATGATGGTTGGGCCTGCTTGTACCGGCTCTAACACGCCGCCGATACCGGCACCGCCGGAGAGGTGGACGTGCTTGCCGATCTGAGCGCATGAGCCGACCGTAGCCCAAGTGTCGACCATGGTGCCCTCACCGACGCGGGCGCCGATGTTGACAAAGGATGGCATCAAGACGACATTCGGCTCTAAGTAGGAGCCGCGGCGTACCACGGCGCCTGGCACAGCGCGCAGGCCTTCCTTGGCAAAGCGCTCGGCGCTGTAGCCGTCAAACTTTAATGGCACCTTGTCGTAGTAGGCACCGCCCGGGATCTCGGTTAAGGTGTTGTCTTGGAGCTTAAAGGACAAGAGCACAGCTTTCTTGATCCATTGATGCGTGACCCACTCGCCGTCGATCTTCTCGGCGACGCGCAGCGAGCCGTCATCTAAACCGGCGATAACATCGTTGATGGCAGCACGGACATCGGCGGCGCAATTGTCCTTGGTGATGACCGCGCGCTGCTCAAAAGCAGTATCGATAATGGATTGCAGTTGCTGTGACATCTAATTCCCTCGCATCCTTGTCCCAACATGCCTCAAGGCCGCCGCGGCGACCGAGCGCTCTGACGACCTAGTAGTCTGCGACCTTCTGGTCTGAAAGCCTCAATCTTAGCCCATCACCTGATAGTGTCAAGAAAGGCCGTCCCCTTATGGTGCAAGCGCGCCGTGCAGATCTGGCCTTGCCCTGTATTGGGGCAAACGGCGCCACTCCCAGCGGCGCTCCCTCTTCGTGGCGCACCCTCTCCATGGCGCTCCCTCTTCGTGGCGCTACTTCTTAGCAGGCGCTACTTCTTGGCGACGTCGAGGTTTTGCTGCAGCGCTTTGAGCAGCTTGTCTTTAAGGCGCTCGCTCAGAGCGCGGCCTTGCTTGTCGGTGATGGTAAAGAAGTCGTCGGCGCGCTCACCGGTGGTGGTGACGCGGGCACTGCGCACGTAGATGCCGAAGTTACCGAAGGTGATGCCGATCTTAGCGAGCAGTCCCGGGCGGTCGAGGGTCGAGATCTCGATGCTGGTGCTGTCCTTTTGGTGGTCGCTTAAGTAGTTGACCACAGTGGGCAGCTTGAAGATCTGGCCCTTGCGCTGGTTGCCGTTATTGAGTTCGTCCATCTCATCGAGGTTAGGCGTTTCGTTGCTACCATCGAGCAGGGCCTTGCGGATGGAGTGCAAGCGCTCGTTGTCGATGCAGGCGCCCTTTTGCGACAGGAACTTGATGGTGCACAGCGAGTGGCCGAGCTTGTTGCGGATAAATTGCGACGATTGGATGTTGAGGCGCTTCTTGGCCATGATGTAGGCAAGATAGCCGAAGTTGAAGGTGCCCTTGGCCTCCTTGGTGTAGATCAGCATCTCCGTGCCGACATCGGGGTGCTGGGCAAAGAGGATGAGGGGCTGGCGCGCCTCCCAGAAGGTCAGGATGTTGCGCGTGTGCCATGCAAGCTCAAAGGGGGTGTAGTAGATGAAGTAGCTCGGCTTAAAGTACGACCAATAGGTGCGGATGTCCTGCTCGTTGAGGTCGCGCATATAGGTCAAGGCCAAGGACTGGTTTTCATTGGCGTGGAGCTTGATGTCATGCGGCATCTCAAGGCCATGGCGCAGCGCTTGGCGCGTGGCAAAGTAGAGCTGTCTGAAGACCTGATCCTTCCATGAGTTCCACTCATGGTCGTTGGTGGCGCTGATGTCGGCCACCGAGAGGCAGTAGAGCAGGTTGAGGTGCTCTTCGTCCTGCACTAGCTTGGAAAATTCGTTGACCACCTGCGGATCGTTGATGTCGCGGCGTAGGGCGTTGGCGCTCATCAAGAGGTGGTTGTAGACGAGCCACGAGACGAGGCGGGTTTGATAGAGGGTGTAGTGGTGCAGCTGGCAAAAGTAGAGCGCCTCGCCTGCGCCCAATTGGGCGTGGTGCCCGCCTTGGCCCTTGGCGATGTCGTGCAGCAGGCTCGCAACCACCAAGATCTCGGGGTTACTGAGCTGATTGTAGGCGTGCTTGAACAGGGTGTGGGTCGGGTCAGGCGAGCGGCTTAAGAGCTCGATGTTCTTGATGACGCGGATGGTATGCTCATCGACCGTGTAGGTGTGGAACATATCAAATTGGCTCAAGCCCTCGATCTTTTCCCAGGAAGGCATATAGGCCGACAAGATGCGGTGCTCATGCATCAGGGGTAAGGCGATGCACGCCGCCTGCGGGCTATCTAAGATGCTCTTGAAGATGGCGCGGCACTCGGGGATCTCCACCAAGTAGTTGGTCAGCGCCCGGCGCGTGCGGCGCAGCAGGCGCAGACAATTGACGTGCAGCCCCACCACCTCCGGGTGCTTGCTCATGATGAGGAAGATCTCAAGGAGCTTGCTCTTATCGTGGCTAAAGGTGTCCTGATCGGTGACGTCAAGCAACGGGCCGCGGCTGATGAAGTAGTTGCTGAGAAAGTGCGTCTCCTCATCGCCCAAATGCCCGGTGATACGCAGCACTTCAAGCTGCAGCGCCATCGAGTTAAGCTCGCGGATACGCCGCAGCGAGCGGTAGAGGTCGCGCATCATGGTCTCGACTTGGGCGTTGTTGTTGCCGCTATAGCCCAAGCTCTCGGCGACCATGGGCTGATAGTCCAAGGTCAGGCGATTGTCTTCTTTGCGTGTGCACACATGCAGGGCGTAGCGCACCTGATAGAGTACGTCGCGGCTTTCGATCAGCTCGTCGTACTCCTCGCGGCTTAAGAAGCCCAAGGCCAGCATGTCCTCGGTGGTCTTGGCTTGGAAGTGGAAGTTGGCGATCCACTGCATCACGTGGATATCACGGATGCCGCCGGGGTTTTGCTTGATATCCGGCTCTAAGGCGTAGGAGGTGTCCTTGTAGGCGTGGTGGCGCTCGAGCTCTTCGGCCACCTTGGCATGGAAAAATCGCTTCGTATTCCAAGTGCTCTCGTGGCTGATGGTCTTGAGCAGGTGCTCATAGAGCGCTTGGTTGCCGCACAAAAAGCGCGTCTCGAGCAGATTGGTGCAGATGGTGAGGTCAGCGTTGACATTCTCTAAGGTCTCGGCAATGGTGCGCACCGAGGAGCCGACATCGAGCTTGAGATCCCACAGATATGAGATAAAGGACGAGACCTGCTCTTGCACTTGCGGTGTCAGCGGCGCCTGCGAGGCAAGGAGCAAGTCGATATCGGACTTTAAGAAGAGTTCACCGCGCCCGTAGCCGCCCACCGCAATCAAGGCCAAGTCCCGCTCTTGGGCCAGCCCAAAGTGCTCATAGAGGTGCTGGAGCATGCAGTCCATGTAATAGGTGCGGTATTGCAAGAGGCGCGCGATGGCATAGCCCTGCTTGAAGAGCTCGACTAAGCGCTCCTCGAGTGCGGCCAAGTACTCGCGCCCGCTTTTGAGCTGGGTGTAATCAAGCGCAGACGCAAAGGGCTGCTCCGCAATGAGGTTAACATCGCGCTGAATGTGCGGCAGACTGATTTGAACGTACAACTTGACCTCCCCGAGCGCTGCAGCTCTTAGCGCCCAGCCCCCAGCCGGGGCCAAGCTTGCTTGAGGTCATCTTAGCATGACCGCGGGGGTCATGCCGCTCCCGCGCTAGTGCCGCTCACACCGTGGGCGCTCGGCGGCTACTGCAGATAGTGCCGCTCACACCGTGGGAGCTCGGCGGCTACTGTAGATAGTGCCGCGCTCGGCGGGGCGCTATAACAGATTGTGCAGCACGCGCTCGATGTGGCCTTCTTCTTCAGGACGTAAGGTCAAGATCTCGCAGCCGTCGTCGGTGACCACGATGGTGTGCTCAAACTGGGCCGAAGAGGCCTTGTCGGCGGTGGTGACCGTCCAGCCATTCTTCTTGTTGACCTTGCACTTGTAGGTACCAGCGTTGATCATCGGCTCGACGGTAAAGGTCATGCCCGTCTGCAGCATCACGTTGTTGTGGTTGCGATAGTGCAGGACGGTCGGCTCGTCGTGGAAGGTGGAGCCGATGCCGTGGCCGCAGTACTCGCGCACGATCGAAAAGCCTTCGCGGTCGGCGATCTTTTGGATGGTATCGCCCACAATGGTGAGGTTGGCGCCATCATGAATCTTATGTAAGGCCGCGTACAAGCACTCCTGGGTCGTGGTGACGAGGCGCTTGTTAAGCGGCGTGGTGTGGCCGCCCACGATGAACATCTTGGAGGTGTCGCCGTAGTAGCCATCCTTGATCACGGTGACGTCGATGTTGACGATGTCGCCGTTTTTGAGGGGACGCGCGCCTGGGATGCCGTGGCAGACCTCTTCGTTAACGGAGATGCAGGTGCACTTCGGATAGCCCTGATAGCCTAAGCAAGCGGAGATGGCATGCTGGGTGTTGTAGATATAGTCTTCGCAGAGCTGGTCAAGCTCCAAGGTGGTAACCCCAGACTTGATGTGCGGCTCAATCATGATCAAGACATCAGCGGCGAGCTTGCCTGCGATGCGCATCTTTTCGATTTCGGTCGCCGTCTTAATGTTAATCACTTGGCCCTCCTTGCATGCTACCGGTGAAACGACGAGGCTCCGGCGAGGTTAGCCAAAGCTAACTTACGGAGCGCAATCTATTGTAGGCCAAAGCCGCGCGCTTGGCTATGTGCTTTTCGGCGCAACCTGCGCGGTCTTGCGGCCTTGCGCGCGGCCCGGCCCCGCGGCCTCACGCGCGGCCCGCCCGGAGTGGCCATATGTCCTTGTGCGCGGCCCGGCCCCGCGGCCTTGTGTGCGGCCCGGCCCCGCGACCTCACGCGCGGCCCGCCCAGCGTGGCCATATGGCCTTGTGCGCGGTCCGGCCCCACGGCCTTGCGCGGCGGCCCTGTCGCTTGGCCTTAGGCGCGGCTACCTCCTTAGCGCTCCTTAGGCGTGCGCTTGAGCCAGCGGCGCGGCCCAGATGGCTCTTCGCTTAAGAGTGGCGGCATCTTGAGGGCGTAGAGGGTGTCGAAGTTGCGCGAGAGCGCTTGAGTCTCTTCCGTGGTCAGGGTTTGCCCGAGGCTGAGCATTGGGGTGAGCTCCATATGCGTCTCGAGGTGGTCGCCGTTACGCAGGCGCATCAATATGAGCTCGACCGCACTCTTGCCCATGTCGTAGCGCGCGGTGCGAATCGAGGTGAGCTTCGGCACCGTGGTATTGCCGATATCAAGTCCGTTGTAGCCTAAGATCGAGATGTCGTCAGGGACTTTGACGCCTTGCTCGACGCAGGCGATCATGGCGCCGATCGCCACGTCGTCGTTGGTGCAGAACACGGCATCGACCTCCGGGAACTCGAGGAGCGCTTGACGCATGGTCTCCGCGCCGATGGTGAAGTTCGATGGGGCCTCCGAGCCGTAGATGTGCGCGGGCAGGTTATGCTCCTTTAAGGCGGTGAGGTAGCCCGTTTGGCGGTTCATGGTACGGGCGTCCATGCGCGCGGTGAGGTACATGATGTGGCGGCGGCCGCATTCGATCAGGCTCTTGATCGCGGCGTAGGAGACCTTGGTGTGGTTGTAGCCGATGTTCATGTCGATCGGGTTATCAACCAAGCTCATGAGCTCGACCACCGGGATCTTGCTCATCTTCAGGCGCTTTATGGTCAGGGGCGTGTGCACCGGATCCGTTAAGATCATGGCGTCCACTTGATAGGACATGAGCTGGTTGAGCTTGCGCTCCTCTTCTTCGGGACGATAGGAGGTGTGCGCAATCAAGATCTCATAGCCCGCCTTACGCGCCCGGGCTTCGGCGCCATCGATCAAGTCTGAGAACAGCAAGTTCGAGAAGGAGGAGACCGCCATGCCAATGGTCTTGGTGCTCGCTTGCGACAGCATCACCGGCACACGGTTAGGGACATAGCCCACCTCATCGATCGCCGCTTTGATCTTCACGCCGGTAGCCTTAGCGACCTTATCGGGGTTGGTGAGATAGCGCGAGACGGTCATCTTGGTCACGCCGACCTTCTTGGCAATGTCGTCTAAAGTGATGCGGTTCCCTTTCATCCAGCCCCAGCGCCGCCCCCAATAAGGAAGGAGAGTGTGCGCTGCCTCCAATCAAGCAAAAGAAGCCATGTCAGTCTAGGGCCCAGCAAGCTCGGGCCCGTAATCAAAGATCCAAGTAGGGCCAACTCGCCCCCAGTGCAATGTTATGTAACATTGTTACCTGTAACATCGCGCGTGGCAAGCCCCCCGCGCCCGCGTGGTGCGCTCCTGCGCGGTTCCGCGCTCTGCGCTCTGCGCCAACTGCGCCCTCCCGTGCGCGCAGTCTGGGCCACAAAAAGAAATGCCGAGCAGAGCTCGGCATCCCAAGATGTGTGATGTGTTGTGTGTGATAGAGCGTTGCCGCCCTGAGAAAAGGTTGGGTTCGAGCTAAACCTTAGGGCAACTATGGTCGCGTGCAACGTTAGTTGCCCTAAGACTCAGGCAGATTCAGCACCTAGCTTAAGAACCTTGCGGGGGCGCTTTGGTGGCCCTGCCACCCGTGTGGTTGATGGCAGGTGACCTTGGCGCCAACGCAAGGCTTTGTTAATCGCTAAAACGATGGGAGAGGCGGCCTTGCGCTCAGCCTGCGCTGGTTAGCGTGGGGCCGCCGAATGGAGTTAGAAGATTAAGTACAAGATGACCGCGAAGGTGAAGCCGATGGTACCAATCAAGGTCTCAAGGACAGTCCACGTCCGTAAGGTGGTCTTCTCGTCGACATCGTAGAGGCCCTTGAAAAGCCAGAAGCCCGAGTCATTGAAGTGCGAGAGCACGACGGAGCCTGCAGCAACTGCAGCCACAATGGCGCAGATTTGAACTTGGCTGAACTCGGCACCGGCTACGATTGGGGCGATTAAGGCGGCGGTGGTGGTTAAAGCAACCGTGGCCGAACCTTGGGCGACACGTAAGCACGCAGCGATGATGAAGGCGGCGGCGATGGCCGGAATGCCTAAGTCCGATAAGGTGGTGGCTAAGGCATCACCAATGCCCGAGGCACGTAAGATGCCGCCGAACATACCACCGGCACCGGTAACTAAGACGACCGAGCAGATAGGGCCTAAGGCCTTCTCGCAGAAGCGCTCTAACTGCTTCATGCCAAACTCCTTGCCAAAGACGCACAGGCAGAAGAGTAAGGTGATGAGCAAGGCAATTGGGGTCTGACCGAAGATGGTGATGAAGCTTAAGGCATCGCTTTGCGGCAGAGCGCCGGTCGCTTGCAGCGTGGTGATACCAGTGTTGATGAAGATCAAGATCACTGGGGTCAGTAAGATGGCAAGTACGGTGCTGAACTTAGGTGGGGTGACCTGCTTCTTTTCGCCCTGAGCTGGCTCTTCGTCCGAGAAGAGATCCGGTACCTTGACCAGCCACTTCTTGCCGCAGAATTGGCCGAAGAGGTAGGAGGAGATGTACCAAGTAGGTAAGGCGATGATGAGGCCGATGAAGACTAACAGACCAACGTTAGCACCTAAGATGCCCGAAGCGGCAACTGGACCTGGGTGTGGTGGCAGGAATACGTGCATAACGCTGAAGGCACCGGTAGCTGGCATGGCGTATAAGAGCAGCGAGCCCCCTAAACGACGGGCGACCGATAAGACGACCGGCAGCATGACGACTAAGCCTGCGTCAAAGAAGATTGGGAACGCAAAGAGCAGCGAGGCAATACCTAACGCCAAAGGTGCGCGCTTCTCGCCTAAGACCTTGATCAAGGTATCAGCTAGCACCTGCGCGCCGCCCGATTGCTCGAGGATCTTGCCGATCATGGCGCCTAAGCCCACGAGCAAGGCGACCGAGCCCAAGGTGCTGCCAAAGCCATTCAACAGCTCCGGCATGATCTTGGTGTAAGGGATGCCGGTGGCGAGGGCAGTGATAGCCGATACGATCACCAAGGACGCAAAGGCGTGGATTTTAAACTTCATGATGAGGACTAACAGCACCACCACTGCCAGTCCCGCTACCATCAGGAGGTAGCTTGTTGAGTGAGCTAGAGCTTGCTCCATAGCGTTCACCTCAAAAAAGACTTCAACACAGCATAAACCGGCATGTTATCGACGGCGCCGACCCCAGCGCAGGACAGGGCCTGCGGGGAGCTGATCTGACACTCTGGGTGTTATCGATAACATGTTATGCATAACATGATATCGGTAACATCAGGGCTTGAAAAGTCCCTTTTGCGCGCTCTTTGCGAAAGTGCGATCTGCCTCTAAATTTTGCAAAATGGCTTAGATACAGGGCAAACTAGGCCCAAGAGGATCCTGCCTAAGGGGCGCGCGGCCGCATGGGGCGGGGCGCGAGCATATTTGTGTAAACGTTTACACAAGTAACAGCCGCCCTGCGCGCTAGGGAAGGTAACATTTGCGTAACTTTGGCTTAAATAAACGCGGCAAGCGCAAAGGAAGGGCCCTGCTTGCTCTGTTACCGCCGCCTTGGTATGTTACGCATAACAACGTTTCATTGCGCTCATTTTGCGGTATGATGTTCCGCGTAACATTGAGCCGCCGCGCTCGCCCTTCGAGCAGAGCGTCAGAGGTGGCGCGGTTCGTCAGCTAGAATACGGAGAGGAAGAGGATTTAGGCATGAGTGATGTCATCAAGTGTGTGGTCATGGGCGTCTGTGGCTCAGGCAAGACTTCCGTGGGCAAGGCCTTAGCCGCCAAGTTTAATGCCACCTTTATCGACGGCGACGATCTACACCCGCGTGCCAACATCATCAAGATGGCTTCGGGCACGCCGCTCAACGACGAAGATCGCGCTCCATGGCTCGAGCGCATCGGCGACGTCTTCTTCTCCTTACAGCGCCGCACCTTATCGGGTGTCATCGTCTGTTCGGCCTTAAAGAAGCAGTACCGCGACATCATCCGCAAGGACAATGAGGGCTTAATCTTCGTCCACCTGCAAGGCTCGATGGACACCATCTTAGAGCGCATGGCTGCCCGTCAAGGTCACTACATGAAGAAGGAAATGGTGCAAAGCCAGTTTGACACCTTAGAGGTGCCAGGCGCCGACGAGCCGGATGTCGTCACCGTTTCCATCGAGCAGCCGCTCGACAAAGTGATCGCCGCTGCCATTGCCGCTGTTGAGGACAAGCTCAAGGCCGCTAAGTAGCGCCGCGTCGGCGCCACCAGCGCCAAAGCGCGCAGGCGCTTCTAGGAGCCACAGCCACCGGTCTAGGGTTGCAGGCTTAGGGCCGCAGGTTCAGCGCCACATGCCGTGCTGCCATCAAAGCAGCGCCTTGCCAAGAATCGTTCTCACGTCCGCCGCCACGTCCTGACAGGACTTTTATGATGGGCCGCAGGCCCCTTCCCAGTTTTTTGAGACAAGGTTTGCTGGGAGCGGCGGAGGTAAGTCCGATCCGCCCTGCCTGAGCTCAGGCAGGGCATCACGGGCGGGGCCTAACACCAACCGTTTCTTGTTTTTTGGGCACGAACATCAGAGCTAAGCAGCGTCAGCTGCGGGGCCTAGTGAGGTCAACCATGTTAAATGAAGTAATTGCCAAGGTTACGCAAAACATCGAAGAGCGCTCGCAAGCAGGGCGCACGGCTTATTTGAAGATGATTGCCGACCAAGAGAAGTTAGGTCGGGCCCGTGGTCTGTTGACCTGCTCGAACTTAGCTCACGCCGCCGCCGGCACCGATGAACAGGACAAGGCGGCTGTTGTGGGCGGTGTCAAGGCCAACATCGGCATCGTCTCCGCTTACAACGACATGCTCTCGGCTCACTGCCCTTATCGCCTTTATCCTGAGGCCATCAAGGAGTCGGTACGCAAGGTCGGTGCGACTGCTCAGGTTGCAGGCTCGGTTCCTGCCATGTGCGATGGCGTCACCCAAGGCCAGCCGGGCATGGACATGTCTTTGTTCTCGCGCGATGTGATTGCCCAGTCGGTCGCCATTTCCTTAAGCCACAACTGCTTTGATGGTGCCTTACTCTTAGGTATCTGCGACAAGATCGCCCCGGGCTTATTGATGGGCGCTGCCGCCTTTGCTAATCTGCCGATCGCCTTTGTTCCAGCAGGTCCAATGGCCACCGGTATCTCCAACGAAGAGAAGACCGAGATTCGCCAGAAGTATGCCGCAGGCCAGCTCGATAAGAGCGCCTTACAGCAGATGGAGTGCAGCTCCTACCACAGCCAAGGCACCTGCACCTTCTATGGCACCGCCAACACCAACCAACTGGTGTTAGAGGCCATGGGTATGATGCTGCCAGGTTCGGCCTTCGTGCCACCACACACTGAGCTGCGCACCAAGCTCACCGATTACATTGCTCAGGCCATTGTCGATAAGACTGTCGTCGGCGCCCACCCAATGCCACTGTACAAGGTCGTCACTGCCAAGAACCTCGTCAACAGCTTGGTTGCCTTATTAGCCTCTGGTGGCTCGACCAACCACACCTTACACTTAGTCGCTATCGCCAAGGCCTTCGGCTTCACCTTAACGTGGCAAGACATCTCCGACATCTCGGCGGTGGTACCGCTCTTAGTCAGCATCTACCCTAACGCCAAGGCTGACATCAACGCCCTGCAGGCCGCAGGTGGCGTCCCTGTCTTAATGAAGGCCTTAGCCCGCCGTGGTTTAGTCCACCAAGACATCAACACTGTCGTCGGTGACTTCGCCTCGCAGCTGACCACCCCTGTCATCAACGCTCAAGGTGAGCTCGAGTTCGTCGATTGCGGCGAGTCGCGTGACCCTAAGGTTCTGATTTCCGATGCTGAGCACTGCTTCCAAGACTTCGGCGGCATCAAGGTCTTAAACGGCAACTTAGGCCGCTCGGTCATCAAGATCTCCGCGGTCGCCCCAGAGCACCGCCACGTCACGGCCCCAGCCCGCGTCTTCAACGACCAACACGACGTTGAGAAGGCCTACAAGGCAGGTGAGCTCAACCAAGACGCCGTCATCGTCGTCCGCTATGCCGGCCCAGCCGCTTCGGGCATGCCAGAGTTGCACAAGCTGATGCCAGTCTTAGGCAACCTGCAAAAGGCCGGTTACCACGTTGCTCTGCTCACCGACGGCCGTCTGTCCGGCGCCTCGGGCAAGATTCCATCAGCTTTACACGTCAGCCCAGAGGCCCTGCGTGATGGCCCACTGTCGCTGCTGCGCGATGGCGACATGATCGACTTTGATGCCGAGGCCGGTACTATCAACTGCTTGACCGACTTATCCGGCCGCACGCCAGAGCACCCAGACACCGAGAGCTACGAGCAGACCTACGGTCGCTACCTCTTCAAGTCCTGCCGTGCTGCGGTCAGCTCGGCCGAGGAAGGCGCCACCTTCTTGTTCTAACCCAGAACAAGAGCGCCGCGTCGCCCCCATTCGCTTGCAACATCTAAGTCTAGGATGTCTTAGACTACAGCTTTAGGCCCATCGGGCCACCTAAAACCCGACCTTGACACCCAAGGCCGGGTTTTATTTTGCCGTCAGCTCAACCTCACATCGGGCCAGCTGCCCTCAGGCGTCAAAGATCTCGAAGGAGAGTAGGGCCAATCCGGCGCTCCCTCAGCTTGCGTCAGCTCCAACTGCGGCGACCCGCCCGACCCAACCACGGCCCGGGCCGTCTCCGCAGTCCGTCGATTAGTCAGGTCTTGGACTTGCGCACGGCCTGCCTTCCCCTTAGAAGAGACCAATACTGAGTGGCCCGTGGCGTGGGGCGGCAAGCGGCAAGCGCAGCCGCGGTCAGAGTGGCCTTTGGTGCGGTGCCCAAAGACTGTGCCGCTTTCAGGTGCCGTTAGGTCTCTAAGGGGGAGTAGGGCCGATCCGGCCCTCCCTCAGCTTGCGTCAGCTACAACTGCGGCGACCCAACCACGGCCCGGCCGTCTCCGCAGCCTGTCGATTGGTCAGGTCTTGGGCTTGCGCACGGCCTGCCTTCCCTTTAGAGACCAATGCCGAGTGGCCCGCAGCGTGGGACGGTAAGTGGCAAGCGCCGCCGCAGTAAGAGTGGCCTTGGGGCCGTAGATCGCTCTTCTTGGGACTGATCTGACAGTCTGAGGGCTAGATATATGAGTTGGATCTTGTTTTGAAGATTTTGGGGCGGTGCTGCGGGCCAAGTTGATCTATTTGCGCTATTCTCACTAGAACGCCTTTTGTAAACGCTTCCATTGCGCGGGAGCGCGGGGCGGAGTAGGACAGCTGCGGCTGGACTGCTGACTGATTGCTTAGGTGGAAAGGATGTGGATGTGGCTTGTTAGGTGCGTGCGGCACCAAATGCGGTGGGGGCTCGGGGCCTTGATGGTCGGCCTGAGCTTGTGGAGCGGTGTGGTCGCTGCGGCGGTGGACTTGTCCTCGCGCATGGCTGGGGTCAACCTCACGGTGGCAGTTGACCCGAAGAATGCGCCCTTTGCTTTCATCTATGAGGATGTGAGCCACCCGCAGGGTTATGACATCGATGTCGTAGTTGAGCTGCAGCGGCGCTTGGGCTTTGCCCTCAACGAAGGTCGCTTCTACCCGATGGACGAGGGCCACGCCTTCCGCTTGTTGCAAAACGATACCGTCGATCTCTTTGTGGGCGGCCTGACCCAGCGCGAGGCTTTGCTCTCTCACTACGATGTCACCCGTCCGGTTTACAGCTCGGGCCTGAGCATCATGTATGCCCCGGATCACTTTGCCCTCAAGAGCGCCTGCGAGCTCAAGCAGCGCAAAGTCGGCGTCAAACGAGACTCCCCGGCGCTTGACTACGTCACTGGGGTCATGAACGCTTCGCCCGTGATGTTTGACAATATCATGCTCGCCTACTATCAGCTCTCGGTGGGGCTGTTAGATGCCGTGGTCGCCGAGCGCCCAAACATGCTCTACTTTGCCCATACCGTGCCGACCTTTAACCTCAAGGTTACCGAAGACGTCTTCGACCGCTACAACGGCGAGTTCGTTTTCTACCTCAAAAAGGGTTCACCGTACACGGCCTTGATCAACGTCGCCCTCACCCAGATGGAGGCCGATGGCACCACCTATCGCCTGCGCAAGAAGTGGATCGGCGAGTAGAGGCGTGAGCGTTTGCGGGGCGTGAGCAGCTTTGGGCGTGAGCGTTTGCGGCGGGGCCGCGGGGCGGGCGCTGGGCCAATTTTTTGGCATGGCTTTGCTGCGGCAACGCAAAGCTGCGTGCACCCAAATGGTGGGCATGTGTGCCTGCCATTGCGCACCCACTGCTGTTGAGGGGGCTGCCAAGGGCGCGATCTTGGCTTATTTGCGGGGGTGACGTTGCTGCGCAATCTGCCATACTAGCGGCCGTCTCCTGAGGACGCGATCAGTGATTTGCGCTGGGTCGCGCTGGGATGGGCATACTTTCTGCAAAGTTGAGCTTAGTTCCAAAGCATGCTGGCAGCTTAAGCGCCTTGGGCCTGAGCACTGCATGGAGCCTTGATGCGCTGCGGCGTATCGCAGGCTGCGCTCTGACCTGAGCATGCACTAACCAAACACAAACTAAGTAACAAGCTCTTACGTCTCCTTCTTTTTGTTGTTGTAGGGAGTCTGAGCTTGAGCTTTGTTGCATCTGATGAGTGCTCGTGAGCGCTCCCTTGCTTTGGCGCTGCAAGCAGATGCGCACGGCGCTTGAGAGCGAGATGCTGGGAACTGTGGCTTCGGCCGCAAGGTCGCTACGAGTAGAACCGAGCTTTGAGGTGTGTGGCCAGCGAGCCCGGTAGAGACACGGTATTTGGTGCTTTGGAAGTGAGGCGCTCTATGGGATTGAGCAAGAAATTCATCTGTGGCTGTGCTGTGCTAATGGGCTTGATGTTCTCAGCACCGTCCCAGGCTATGGGTGAGCTTGAGAACGTCACCTTAACGGTTTTCGTCGTCCCGGTGGGGTCACCGCATGCGTTCTTAGAGTCGGACTTTACCCACCCGCAAGGCTTAGATGTCGATATCATCTACGAGCTAAAACGCCGTTTGCTCTTTAACCTGCGCGATAACCGCATCTTCCCGCTTGACCGTACTTCGGCCTTTGAGCGCTTGTCCAAGGGCGAAGCGGACTTAGTCGGCGGTGGTATCTCCTACACCATGGAGCGCTCGCAGATCTACGACTTTACCCCCATCTTCCTCTCCTCGGGCTTGACCGTGGTCTATAGCCAGCGCAACCATCCGGAGCTCAAGAGCTTGCAAGATGTTAAGGGCTTGAAGATCGGAGTCGAGCATGGCTCGACCTCGGAGGATTACGCCGCCAAGCTCGGAGGCACGCCAAGCTACGTTACCAACAACATTTTGGCCTTATTCCAAGTGGCCACCGGTGAGCTCGACGCTTTGATCTACGATCGCCCTCCGATGGATGATTTCGTCCTGACGGTGCCTTCGATTGGCCTTAAGACGCTTGATGAGAGTTTTGGCCAAGAGGCCTGCCAATTTGCCATGGCGATGCCGAAGGGGTCGCCTTATTCCAAGATCATCTCCAATACCATCGAGCAGATGATGATTGATGGCACGATCGACGCGCTGATCAAGAAGTGGAATGTCAAGTCCGAGTAGCGCAACATTCTCGCGGGGCTGAGTGCCGTGCTCGCGGGGCTGAGCTTGCGTTCAGCGAGCTTGCGCTCAGATCGCGAAGACGGACACAGCACAGTGCCATGTTACAGCACAGTGCCATGGTTTTGTGCTAAGGTGACGCCGATTGCGTCGGCAGCTGTGCCGATGGCGGCGCCAAGCTGATTGTGGTGGCGCGCTGCGCGCGGCCGCCTCATACTTTCGTTCTGGAGCTTAGGTAACCAGATTTGAGGAAAGCAAGGGATCTCTTGCTGATTTGTGGTTGTTTAGAAGTAAGGCTGGTGTGATGAGTACTACTGATTCTTCTGGTATCAAAGCATCATTCTGGAGCAGACTCAAGCTTAAGACTAAGCTGATGGTGGGCTTCGGCGTGATCTTAGTGTTGACCTGCGTCATTGCTGCCATCGCGGTGCGGGCGCTGTTTGCGAGCGTCGAAGTGGCCAATGATGTCCGTCGTTTGGTGGATACCCGCTTCGAGGCGACGCTCAACCTGAACAATTCCTTGGTCTCGACCAACAATATCTTGTCGGACTACCTGACCCCGGGCAATGTCAACGAGCAAAACCGCAGCAAGTTTGAGGCGGCGATGCGCAAGTTTGAAAGTGACTACGCCGCATTGCAAAACCAAAAGGGCACTTTCAACGGCCAGTACACGGCCTTGGGCGAGGAGTATCAGAAGTTCAAGCAGCTCTACAACATGGTGATCGTGCCCTTGGTTGATGCGGGCAAGCCATACGACTCCTTATCCTTCTACCTGTCCGAGATTCAGCCGATCGCCACCCAGATGTCGCAGACCACCGCTAATATGAGCCGCGTTGTGGTCAACGATATCAGCAACGCCGTCAGCGCTATGCAAGACACTTCGATGGCCTACATCGTGATGGCCATTGCCGGTGGTGTTGTCATCTTAGGCATCTTCATCTCGTTTTATGTGGCCCGCCTCATCAGCGTCAACATAGCGTCCGTGGTCAATACCGCCAATGAGATTGCGCACAACAACCTCGACGTCGATATCAAGACCATCAGCCACGATGAGTTTGGCGATCTGGCCATTGCCCTGCGCGTCATGCGCAATGACTTGAGCGACTCGATTGCCATGATCCGCGGCAAGGCCGATGAACTCAACAAGCAGTTAGACGATACCAAGACTTCGGCTCAGTCGATCATGGACTCCTCGCGCGAGGCCGAGCAGCAAGCCATCACTGTGGCCGCAGCGGCCAACGAGATGGTTTCGACCACCCAAGAGATTGCCTCCAACTGCGAGCGTGCTGCGACCCTTTCTGATCAGTCGAGCTCCGTCATCCAGGATAGCGTGAACATGATCCGCGCTACCATCGAAGACATTCGCAATCAGTCTGAGTACACCAAGAACGATGCCGCTAAGGTTCAGGCTTTAGCCAAGCAAACCCAAGACATCGGTTCGATCGTGGGCACCATCGATGAGATTGCGGCCCAGACCAATCTCTTGGCCCTCAATGCGGCGATTGAAGCGGCTCGTGCCGGTGAGGCCGGACGAGGCTTTGCGGTCGTAGCCGACGAAGTTCGCGCCTTAGCTTCGCGTACCAGCGCCTCGACCCAAGAGATCTCAGCGATGGTACATCAGGTACAAAAGGACGCCTCCGATGCTACCAACTCGATGAGCACTTCGGTTGATAACATCAACGCCGTCGCTGACCGCGCCGCTACCATCGAGGGTACCTTAAACAGCATCCTTGAGAACGTAGGCCAAGTTAACGATCAGATCCGCATGATCGCCACTGCCGCCGAAGAGCAAACGACGGCCACGAGCGAGATCTCGACCAATATGCAAAAGATCTCCGCCGACACCGAAGAGATTGTGCGCGCGGCCGAAGAGGCCTCGGGCCACGTCGACTCCTCGGTGGGCTCGATTGGCGACTTGGTACAGAATCTGTCGCGCTTCAAGCTCAATCACTTCCAGCATGGTCGCCACTAAGTAGGAGCCCATCACCGGGCGGCCGCACCCGCATCGGGCGGCCCCCCCTGAGCGGGATCCATGCAGTTGAGCTCTGCTCCAGCCAAGAGCGCAACGGAAGTTAAGAAGGCACAGTTCCCTTTCCGGGGCTGTGCCTTTTGCTTGGCAAAAAAGTTGTGAAGCTTAGCCCACTTTTTCTTGTCCTATGCTAAAATAGCTTGCCTTTTGGCCCGGAAATAAGCCAAAGATGCGCGGAGCGCGTCCCCTCGAGGGAGCTGCGACCTGCGGTGGCGGGGGCCGAGGACATTGATTTCATTTTTGTTTTGCACTACACACACTGTTCAGCCAAGCTTTATCAGGGTGCTTTACGACAACGAGCTTCGCTCGGCATTGAGTGCATCGCAAGGCGCTATCGGCCGGAGTCCTAGGTCACCTAGGAAGGCGTAGTAGGGCCTGCGCTCAAGCGTAAAGTTTGATCAAGGGAACAGTGGAGGCACAACCCATTCAAGGAAAGTTCATGTCTACTATTTCGATGCGTGATATGTTACAAGCCGGCGTTCACTTTGGCCACCAGACCCGCTACTGGGATCCAAAGATGCGCCAATACATCTTTGGTGCTCGTAACGGCGTTCATATCATCAACCTCGAAAAGACCGTTCAGTGCTACGAGGACGCCTTAAACTTCTTAGGCTCCACCGTAGCTCACAAGGGCAAGATCCTCTTCGTTGGTACCAAGCGCGCTGCCGCTGACAAGATCGGCCCTGCTGCTAAGGCTTGCGATCAGTACTACGTTGACCACCGCTGGTTAGGTGGCATGCTCACCAACTGGAAAACGGTGCGCCAATCCATCAAGCGCTTAAAGGAGCTTGAGATCCAGCAGACCGACGGCACCTGGGATAAGCTCACCAAGAAGGAGGCTCTCCTGCGCACCCGCGAGCTGGAGAAGTTAAACCGCTCCTTAGGCGGCATCAAGGACATGGGCGGTCTGCCAGATGCCCTGTTCGTGATCGACGCTGAGGTTGAGCACATCGCCATCAAGGAAGCCAATAACTTAGGCATCCCAGTAGTTGCCGTTGTTGACACCAACTCCAGCCCAGTCGGCGTTAACTACGTCATCCCTGGCAACGACGACGCTATCCGCGCCATCGACCTGTACTTAAAGGGTGTCGTTGAGGCCATCAATGCTGCTCGTGCCGAGATGACCCGTGCTGAGGCTGAGCAACCAGCTGAGGCTGAGGCTGCCGCCGAGGGCGAAGCCGCTGCTGCCCCTGCTGAGGCCTAATTAGCCGCGCCGTTGCCCGGCACAGTCCTGTGCTGCGCGGCAACGCCAAGTTAGCTCAAGCGACCAAGGTGACGGAAGTCCTAACTTCGCGGCCTTGGTCGCTGCCGTACCCAAGTAAGATAACTTACGGCCTGCCTTATCCATTCTCATCTGGGTGGTGCCGCTAAGCTCAAGAGGCAATCTATCAGGTCGGTGTTGGTTTAGGGTACCTAAACTCCCGCCTGCGCTCTGAGCCGCTCTAGGTCACCTAGGCGCAGAGCAAGCCTGCTTGAGGGTTAGTTTGCTCCTTGGATCAGACTCTTTGCGGCTCGGTTCAGGTTTTGTCCTCTGCTCAGCAGAGGGTACCCTGAGGACGCTGAGCGCACTGAGGTTTAGGAGCTGAAGGCCCACCGTCGCCTTTACGAAAGGTTTGCCGCCACTACTTGGGACAGGTATCGCCATAGGTCAAGCCCGCAGGCTGCGGGACTGCCTATCTAACCGATTTCTTTGAGGAATTAAAACAAATGGCAAACGTAACCGCTGCCTTAGTTAAAGAGTTACGCGACATCACCGGCGCCGGTATGATGGACTGCAAGAAGGCCTTAGTTGCTACCGATGGTAACATCGAGGCTGCCATCGAGGAGATGCGTAAGAGCGGCGCTTTAAAGGCTGCCAAGAAGGCTACCCGTACCGCTGCTGAGGGTATGATTGCCGCTGCTCACGAAGGCAATGAGGTTGTGTTAGTTGAGGTTAACTCCGAGACTGACTTTGCCGCTAAGAATGCTGAGTTCGTCGCTTTTGGTGAGAAGGTCGCTCAGATCGCCTTAGCTCAAAAGTGCGACGACGTTGAGACCTTGAAGGCTCAGAAGTACGACGACAAGCAGACCGTCGGCGAGGCTTTAACCGCCTTAATCGCTAAGATCGGCGAGAACTTAGGCCTGCGCCGCATCGCTCGCGTCAGCGGTGACAACTTAGGCCTCTACGTTCACTCCAACAAGCGCATCGGCGTAGTCGTAGTCTTAAAGGGCGGCGACGCTGAGACCGCTAAGAACGTTGCCATGCACGTTTGCGCTTCCAAGCCTGACTTCGTCCACCCAGAGGATGTTTCCGCTGAGGTGGTCGAGAAGGAGCGCGCCATCCAGATCGAGATCGCCGTTAACTCGGGCAAGCCACAAGCCATCGCCGAGAAGATGGTTGAGGGCCGCATGAAGAAGTTCACCGGTGAGGTTTCCTTAACCGGTCAGCCATTTGTCATGGATCCAAGCAAGACCGTGGGCGAGATGTTAAAGGAGCATAACGCTGACGCTGTCTCCTTCATCCGCATGGAAGTTGGCGAAGGCATCGAGAAGAAGACTGACGACTTCGCAGCTGAAGTTCAAGCTCAGATCGCTGCTGCTCAGAACAAGTAATCAGCACGCACTCGTGCTTGATTAGCCGATAAGCTCAGTGTAGCTCAGTGGGGTAAAGCTCTTT
This sequence comes from uncultured Anaerobiospirillum sp., assembly GCA_944389615.1. GTDB lineage: Bacteria > Pseudomonadota > Gammaproteobacteria > Enterobacterales > Succinivibrionaceae > Anaerobiospirillum. The sequence goes on from CALXNA010000003.1 coordinate 38,497, forward strand.
ACCCCACCCAGCCCTGAGCTTATTTGGCATTTGGGGCCCAGCTGCCCGCAGGGCATCCTCCCTCAGAGGACGGCCCCATGACTTCCGGCGCCTGCCGCTCCCACGCTCAAACCGGTTGGCGCCCTTGCTTGTTAGGTTAGAGAGGCTATTTCATGACATCAGCAACCAAGTCTGCCCGTCGCATTCTGCTCAAACTCTCCGGTGAGGCCTTAGGTGGTGCCACCCAGTTTGGCATTGAGCCTGAGATCTTGGCGCAAATGGCGCGTAACATCATTGCCATCAAGGAGCAGGGCGTGCAAGTCGCGCTCGTGATCGGTGGCGGCAACATCTTCCGCGGGGCGGCGCTGCAAAAGGCTGGGATGGATCGCACCGTCGGTGACCACATGGGCATGCTCGCCACGGTCATCAATGGCCTTGCCATGCGCGATGAGCTGATTCGTCAGGGCACGCACTGCGTGCTGATGTCGGCCCAAGGCATTGCCTCGATCACCGAGCAGTATGCTGCGCAGCGCGGCCGTGAGGTGTTAGAGCAGGGCTCGGTCTTGATCGTCGCAGGCGGCACCGGCTCCCCGTTCTTTACCACCGATACTGCCGCGGTATTACGTGCGGTAGAATTACACTGTGATGAGGTCTTGAAGGGTACCAAGGTTGACGGTGTTTACACGGCCGACCCGATGAAGGATGCAAACGCAGTCAAGTATGATAGTCTCACCTACAAAGAAGTGTTAGCTAACGAACTTGAGGTGATGGACTTAACTGCGTTTGCCTTAGCTCGCTCGCATCACATGAGAATCCGCGTATTCTCAATGATTAATGACGGTGCGCTGTTACGTGCGGCACTAGGAGAGGATGAGGGCACGTTGATCTCGGAATAAGGCCCGCGCTGCGCGCGACCTTCGCGCTGCCGCGCCGCCTCTGCGCTAGATGCGCAGGCCAGCTGCCGCGCTGTAGGTGCCTGCGCGCTCCGCAGCTTGACTCCGCGGTCACGCTCCCTCAGTCTCACAAGGAGATATTTTATGGTTAATGACGTTAAAAACGACGCAAAAGCGCGCATGGATAAGGCCATCGAGTCCTTAGGCAGCCGCTTGAACAAGATTCGTACGGGCCGTGCTCAGCCAGGTCTGTTAGATGGCATCATGGTCGAGTACTATGGCTCCCCAACCCCATTGCGCCAGGTCGCTCAGGTCAACGTCGAAGATGCACGTACCTTAAAGCTGACCGTGTTCGATCGTAACGCCATTAAGGACGTCGAGAAGGCGATCCAAAAGTCCGGCTTAGGCTTGAACCCAGTCGTTGCAGGCGTCGACATTCGTGTGCCGCTGCCTCCTTTGACCGAGGAGACCCGCAAGGACTTAGTTAAGGTCGTACGTGGCGAAGTTGAGCAATCGCGCGTTGAGGTGCGCAACATCCGCCGCGATGCCAACCAGAGCTTAAAGTCGATGCAAAAGGACAAGGAAATCTCCGAGGACGAGCTGAAGGCTGGTGAAGAGCAGATCCAGAAGCTGACCGACGCCGCCATCAAGCAGTGCGACGACATCTTAGCCGCCAAGGAAAAGGAGCTGATGGAGGTCTAAGCCTCATCACGCTTTAGGGCATAGCTCCCAAGATGAGACCTGCACCTTCCGTACAGGTCTCATTTTCGCACTCCGTAAACTATTTAACATAACGCAATGAGCCGCTCTTTACTCAGCCCATAAACAGGCCGATCTCTCCGCAGAAACCTGCGCCACTCCCACCCAACTATTTGACATAATCGTACGCGCTGCCCGCGCTTGACCAAGCGCCCCCGTACCGGTGCATACCCGCCGTGATGGCCCGTGAGTCGTAACTATTCAGTATTCCGGCCCAAGCTCCTGCAAGCAGGCCCACGTATCTTGGGATGTGGCTTGTTTATACCGTTTGCCAAGCACTGCGAGCTTGTTTTGGGCAGCTGCAAGTCATTGCAGCCTTATCCAGTCCGGAATCCTGCATAGTTACCGTGAGTCGAGCACGCCACTAGAGGCAGCGCCGTAATTGCCTATCTCCGTAGAGACTCTTCGGCACCTGAGGGCTGCCCAGCCCCAGAGTTCTGCACCAAAGGGCCACTCTGCGCGCGGCGGCGCTCGCCGCTTGCCGCCCACGCTGCGGGCCACTCGTTGGTCTCGAAGGTGGAAGGCTGACCTTGCCGGAACCAAAAAACTGGCCTTGTTGGCGGGACTGCGGGCTGTTGAGGTCTGCCCAGGCCGTGGTTGGGTCGGGCGGGTAGGCCGTCGCAGTTGTATCGCGCAAGCTGAGGTCGCGCCACAACAGCCTCTCTCCTTAGAGACCTTTGGGTTCCTGATGGCGGCACAACCTATGGTACAAGGCCCACCAAAGGCCCATTCTGCGCGGTTGGTATGGCTACTGCGGGTACAAGGTTAGGTCGTGGCCTTTGAGGCGCAGGAAGTCGCTGCCTTGGAAGTGCAGCACTGGAAGCGCAGCACTAAGGCCCCTTCGTTTTCGCTCACCTGATAGGTCGCAGGCAGATTGTTGGTCAGGGCGCTCAGCGCCGTGTTACCACTAAAGTAGTCGGTGCTGAGGGTGCGGCTGATGAGCTCGCCTCAGGCCTCGTAGTTGGTCGGGTAGTCGATCACGATGGGGTTAGGCTTCGTGGCTGGGTCAGCTTGCTTGACGTTAAAGAACTTGTCGTAGACCGGGATATGGGTGATGAGCGGGCTCGGGATATCACGCAGGCGCGCCATTTGGATCTTGTCGCCTTGTAGTGCAGCGCCATTCTCCGGCACGAAGAGCACCAAGGCCGGCTGTCCGCTTTGTTGCAGCTTCTGCTCAATGTCTTGGATCTCATCTAACAGCAGCTGAGCGCGGCGCTGGCCCGCGGGTACGCAATCGGGTTAAAGGTGCGCAGCATCGTCACCTCCTGCGCTCCGCGCCCCCGCCCCCGCGTCCGCGCCTACATTCGCCGCTCCAGCACCAGCGCCTCCGCGGCGAGAGCGGCAACGCCCTTACCCTCAGAGACGGTACCGACTGTATCAGATCCTGAGTTCTCTGCCCCAGCGGTACGACCATCCATCTTAGAGACTGGGCTGACCGCGGAGTCCTTGGTGTCTGCAGCGCCCGCTCCTGAGGCGGCACTTTCTACCTTAGATTCTGTGCCAGAGACGGTGCGAGCCTGCGCATTATCCGCGGCCGCGTCATTAGAGTACGGTGCTGCCTACAATCGGTGGCACCGCTTGGTCGGCAGGATCGCTTTGGTCGCGACTCTCAAGCTCCAGCGAACTGCGGCTGACGAGGTCAGGGAGATCGAGCTTGTACTTGATCTTGAGGAGATCGCAGAACACCGCAAGCGAATCCGTTTCGCTTACGAAGGCGCACTGCGGGTAGGCGACGCTTAAGAGCTGGTTGTCTAAGATGGCGCGCAGGACATGTTCGTCGTAGGAGAGCTGCACTGGGCACACTTGCTGGTGCGCACGCACCATGAGCATGAGGTCAGCTTGCAGCGCGCTCTGCGGCTGAAGCTGATTGCCCACGATGAACTAGCGCTTGTCGGTATGATAGCCACGCAGTGCCATGAGGCCTGCGGCATTGGTCGTGATAACGGTGAGGATGATGTCCGCCTCAAAAGCGGCGCGGGCGCAGAGCTCAGAGCTGCTCGGGCCACCGTCGATGACGACGAAGCCGCTCAGGTGAAAGTTGAGATAGTCCCAAAGACTCTCCCATGATTCTCCGGCCTTAAGCCACGGTAAGGCGCAGTAGAGCTGCAAGCTTGGGCTGATGACCATGGCCTCATGGGCCGAAGGCTGCGCGACGTCGAGCACCGAGTGATGGCAAGACGCCTTGATTTGCCCATGCTCAGGACGCAGGCTGACTAAAGTACCGCGCGCACGCGTACTTAAGGCCTGAGCGAGGTTAAACGCTAGGCCTGAGCGAGGTTAAACGCTACCGTGGTAGCGCCACTGCCTGCGTGCAGCGCCTGAACCAAGATCTTATACATGCAGCTTAACAGCAGCTACCGCAGGCTCTGTGCGCGCCGCATCACGCTGCCACGCGTCAGTGAGCTTGCTCAGCAGAGCCGAGTGGGCCAACAAGGCGCGCGAGCGCTGCTGCGCTTGGCGCTCGTAGTAGGAGTTGATCTCAAAGTTTTGCTGGTGCTCAAGGTGCACCACATCAAAAGGGGCCTTAGCCAATACTTCTGTTCCTTATGTTGGTGATCACGTGAGAAGCCCAAGGGGCAGGCAGATAGCCCTGCCGCTTGCGCCGATGATAGCGACAAGAGGATGGCCGCGGCTGTGATCGTCTGAGCAATTCGTAGAGCGCGCATTATGACAACTTTAGGCAAGTGCTGACAAGAATGATATAAATTACAAAAATTTCGCGGGCAACAAAGAGCATAGATAAGCAAAAGGTCGTCGCCCGCAAGTGTTGCGACAACCAATGGCGCCAAAGCCATAACGCCCCCAAAGCAGCGCCGATGAGATAGAAATCGCGTTTGTTGCGTTGCGCCTGCGCGCAAACGAAGAAGATGGATACGAGCGCCTCAGAGGCGGGCGCTGTTGAGGTGCTGCGCACTTCAAGGCGCGAGATAGGGGCTGGCGCTGTATGAGACTTGGTGCAGGATAGGGGAAGGCGGGGAGCGGAGCTGATGCGCTGTAGAGGGAAAGCAGGTTTGCGCTCTAGCCTGAAGATAACAAGGCCCAGCCTCCGTGCGGAGCTGAGCCTTTGGGGCAGCAGCGTAGACTGCTTGCTATCTTGAGTTGGAATCTGCTCTTAGCCTAACAGCGAGAGGGCCAGTTGCGGACGGGCGTTAGCCTGCATCAGCATCGAGGTCGCCGCCTGCTGGATGATGCTCTGCTGCGAGAGGTTAGCCGACTCTTCGGCGAAGTCGGCGTCGCGGATGCGCGAGCGGGCGTCAGCGGAGTTGGCCGAGACGTTAGACTGGTTGCGGATCGATGATTCCAAGCGGTTCTGGATCGCGCCCAAGTCAGCACGCTGCGAGTCCACCAACGCGATGATCTTGTCGAGCTGCTCAATGGACTTGTTGGCTCCTTCTTGGTCACTAACGCACATGACCAAGACATCGTTTACTTCTTCGAAAGCGGCTGAAGCGGCGGCTGCGCTCACGAGCTTTTCGAATTCAAAGTTAAAGACGCGCATCTCGACGACGTTACCGGTATTGGCGCCTACGTGCAGCTTCAGCAGCGCCGTTGAGCCTGCGTTTTTACCACCGATCTGTTCAGTTGCGCCCGAAACATAGATGGACTTGCTAGTTCCGCCTGTTGCGTGATCGTAGCCAGCGAGGATGGTTTTGCCGCCGAAGGTTGTTTGCTTGGCGATGCGGTCGATTTCCGTAGTCAGGGAGTTGATCTCGTTTTGGATCGCCTTACGATCATCGGCGCCTAAGGTGCCGTTGGCCGACTGTACGGCAAGGGTACGGATGCGCTGCAGCATGTTCGAGATTTCGTCCATGCCGCCCTCAATGGTCTGAGCGAGCGCGATACCATCATTGGCGTTGCGGTTGCCTTGGTTGAGACCATTGATTTGCGAAGTCAGGCGGTCGGCGATCTGCAAACCTGCGGCGTCGTCCTTGGCGGAGTTGATGCGAAGGCCCGAGGAGAGGCGGGTGTAGGTGGTGTTCAGGCTGTTCTGAACGTTGTTGAGGTAGCGCTGGCCGTTGAGCGAGCTGACGTTGGTGTTTACGTATACTGCCATGATCTTATCCCCACTGTGACGTTGCAAGGCAGTACCATCTGCGAAGGCATCCCTTCGCGCTGCTTGCAACTAAAGGGCAAACAAGGTGCACGCCGTGTGCGTGTCTGTCACCTGTTCTAATGAGGGTGGGGGATGCGGGCCGGTGGGTAGGGGCAATGGCACGGCCTGCGGCATAGACAAGCCCAAGTTGGGGCGAATCAGTCATGTTTAAGATGGTATATGAATTGCAATCAAGTAATCAATCAATCACACCCACTTAGAGACTTTAATGCTATTTTAGCACGCGGGCGCGGGCTTGTCTAGCGCGGTGCGGCCGCAGGCGAGCTCCGGTGCGCCGCGATTTTTGCGCTCAAGCTTGAGCCGTCGGCGGCAATCAACTAAACTGAGAAGTTGCCTGCGCTATGTTAGTGCGCTGTGCTTAGCTTTGCTGGTGCGGTGTAGCACTAAGTTCGGGCTAATCCTGCGCTGCTATGCTGGCGCCTGTCATCTCCCGTTTTTGTTGCTCTTGGGGTGCCGATGCCACCATCATCCTCTCCTCTGTCTTGCGCTCAGGCTGCGGCCGGGCTTAGTGCTGAGCTAGGCGCGGCGCAGTCACCTACTGACTTGGGGGCGAGCGCTGCAGCCACGCCTGCTCTGCCTGCCCATGTGGCTATCATCATGGATGGCAATGGGCGCTATGGGCAAAAGCTGGGGAAGATTAGGCTCTTTGGCCACCGCCAAGGCGCTAAGGCGGTCTCGCGTACTGTCGAGGCGGCCGCCCGTTTGTCGATTAAGACCCTGACCTTGTTTGCCTTCTCCTCGGAGAATTGGAAGCGCCCTAAGGACGAAGTCGATGGCCTGATGGAGCTCTTTGCCCAAGTGCTGCAAAGCGAGCGGGCACGGTTGCATAAAAACGGCATTAAGGTGCGCTTCGTCGGTGAGCTCTCACGCTTTTCGCCTGAGCTTTTGGCCGCCATCCGCGACTGCGAGGAGCTGACCTGCCATAACACCAATATGACCCTCAACATCGCCTTAAACTACGGCGGACGCTGGGACATCGCGCAAGCGGCCCGGGCCTTAGCCCAAGAAGTTGCCGCAGGTAAGCTCGAGGTCGAGGCGATTGACGAGGCTGCGGTGCAAGCGCATTTGGCGGTGGTCGACGATGTCGATCTGCTGATCCGTACGGGTGGTGAGCATCGCATCAGCAACTTCCTGCTCTATCAGTGCGCCTACAGCGAGTTCTATGTCACTCCGACCTTGTGGCCGGACTTTGGCCGCGCCGAGCTCGAGACAGCCTTGGCCTACTATGCTTCGCGCGAGCGGCGCTTTGGCATGACCTCAGCGCAGGTGCAGGGTAAGGCTTCTTAAGAGTAGGGCGAGGCCTAAGCACAAAGCTTTGCTTTGAGTAGAGCTTGGGCCTTGGGTTTGGATTTTGGGCGGCTGCGGGCCGCTTTTTTTGTGGCGCTGCGGCTGTCTTGTCTTGTGAGTTGGGGCAAGTTGCGGGGCTTTGCTCTGCCAGAGGGCGCGGCTTGGCGGTAAGATAGGCGGCGGGGAGCGCGGGGCGCTTCATGTTTGGTTTTGCTGTTAGGAGTTGACGCGATGGGCGTGAGGATAGTCACCGGCGTAATCTTGATTGCTGTGGCACTGTTGTGGCTCTTTGTGGCAGATTACGCCATCTTTACCATGGGTGCCTTACTCATGTACATGATCGCAGCCTATGAGATGGGCCCGCTCCTCAAGTACAAAAGCCGCATCCCCTTCATCGTGATTGCCGCTGTGGCCGCGACCTTGATGTTCTTTGCCGCACCTCCGGGCGAGTATGTTGAGCCCAATGGGACGATCCCGGTCTATATGAAGTGGCTTGTGGTGCTCGCGGTGCCGTTTTGGCTGGTGGCCATCTACTTGGTCAAGGTCTACCCGAAGGTCATCAAGTGGCACGATAACTTGGCGCTCAACACCATCTTTGCCCTCTTGATGCTGGTGCCCTTCTTACAGGCCTTGTTGATCTGCCGCGCCACCAACTTCGCTGCCAACTACTACGAAGGCGCCTATCTCTTGCTCGCGATTATGGCCTTAGTCTGGGCGGCCGACTCGGGCGCCTACTTTACCGGCCGCATGGTGGGCAAGACCCCACTGATGCCGGAGGTTAGCCCCAAGAAGACGCGCGAGGGCTTGTTAGGCGGCATCGTCGTCGCCATCGTCGTGATGTTCTTAGGCAAGTACTACGGCTTCTACTCGGACTATCAAAACCACGAGTTGGCGTTCTTATGCGCCGCCTTCGGGGCCATCCTGTTCTCAGTCTTAGGCGATCTCACCGAGAGCATGTTAAAGCGTCTGGTCAACATCAAGGACTCGGGCAAAATCTTCCCGGGCCATGGTGGCATGCTCGACCGCATCGATTCGCAACTGGCCGCCGTGCCGATGTTCTTAAGCCTCTATTGGCTGGTGTCAGGAGAGCTAATCCATGGTTAAGACGAGCAAGACGCTGGGAACAGTGCAGGCGGCTGCTGGTACCAGCGCTGCCAGTGCCGCATCTAGTGCGGCAGCCTCGGCCGAGGTCGGGCGCAGCGAGTTCTTTGCCGCCGAGCAAGGCGACTCGATTTTGTTCCATCCCTGCGCTAATGGCCCGGTGGGCGTCACCATCTTGGGCGCGACCGGCTCGATTGGCCTGTCGACCTGCGAGGTGATCCGCCACAATCCTGACCGCTTCTATGTCCACGGCTTGGCCGCAGGCCGTAACGCCGAGCAGCTCTTTGCTCTGATGCGTGAGTTTCGCCCCGAGCGCGTGGCCCTCAGCGATAGCGGCGCCGCGGTCACGCTCAAGGCTATGGTCGACGGCGTGGCAGGTGAAGAGGGCAAGGCTCTGCGTTCCATAGAGATCTTGGTCGGAGAAGAGGGCGTATGTGCGCTCGCCGGAGATGGGGCCGCGGGCATGGTCATCGGTGCCATTGTGGGCGCGGCGGGCCTAAAGCCGCTCTTGGCTGCGATCAAGACCGGCGCGCGTATCTGCCTTGCCAATAAAGAAGCGCTCGTGATGAGCGGTCAGCTCTTCTTTAACGAGGTCAAAAAGAGCGGCGCGCAGATTCTGCCAGTCGATAGCGAGCACTCGGCCATCTTCCAGTGCTTGCCGCGCGACTTGCAGCAAAACTTGGGTTTTTGCGACCTGTCGGGAGCTGGGGTATCAAAGATCCTTTTGACCGGCTCGGGTGGGCCCTTCCGCGATACGGCGCTCAGCGACCTTGCCGCGGTGACCGTGGCGATGGCGGTCAACCATCCGGTCTGGTCGATGGGCCCGAAGATCTCGGTCGATTCAGCCACCATGATGAATAAGGCCTTAGAGTACATCGAGGCCCGTTACCTCTTCAACGCCGGGCCCGATCAAGTCGACATCGTGATCCACCCGCAGTCGGTAATCCATTCCATGGTCTCCTACCGCGACGGCGCGGTGCTGGCGCAGCTCGGCGCCCCAGACATGAAGACTCCGATTGCCGTGGCCATGGGCTTTACTGAGCGCATCAACTCCGGTGTCGCTCCGCTTGATTTCACTCAGGTCGGTACCCTGACCTTTAAGAAGCCCGATCCTGAGCGCTACCCGTGCCTGTTCTTAGGCATTGAGGCAAGCCAGCAGGGCCAAGCTTGCACCACCGCCTTAAACGCGGCCAATGAGGAAGCGGTCGCTGCTTTCTTACAAGAGCGTTTGAGCTTCCTTGGCATCAGCCAAGTCGTTGATGCCGTCTTAAATCAGATCTCCGGGCGCAGCGCCCACAGTCTCGCGGAGATCTTAGCGGTCGACGCGGAGGCGCGTAATCTGGCGCGCGCGGCCATCGCGCGTCTTGGGCGCTAAGTCTGCGGATTGAGCCTGCGGCCCGCAGGGGCGGGCGCGGCCGTCGGGTGTGCGGCACTGGTGCGGGCGTGAACCTTTTGGCGCGGCCGCGGTCAATAGAGCATTACCGCTGCCGTGTGTTGTTGCGGCGGCAGGGTCGCTTTGTTGGTTGGGCTGGGTTGAGGGTAGCATGGGCGGCGCGCTCTGGAACTTTCTCTTTTTCTGTATTGTCTTGGGCATCTTGGTGACCTTCCATGAGTTTGGTCACTATCTGGCAGCGCGCTGGTGCGGAGTACGGGTGTACCGCTTCTGCTTGGGCTTTGGGCCGGTCATCTTCCGCAAAATGACGCGCCGCGGCGAAGAGTTTGCCATCGCCTTGTTGCCGTTAGGCGGCTACGTCAAGATGAAGGGTGAGGGCGAGACGCCGACGGCTGCGTCTGCGTCGGCTGCGTCTGCGTCGGCTGCGTCGTCGCAGTCGGGGCGCTGGGGTAATTTGGGCCGTTCTGACACCTTTGAGACTGACTTTGCCCAAGTGCGCACCGGCACTAAGGCCGATAGCGCCTATAGCACCGCTTCGCTTGAAGAGCTAGCGTGCGAAGTCGGCGGCAACGACTCCTTTGCCGAAAAGAAGATTTGGCAGCGCACCCTCATCATCGCCGCAGGCCCGGTCTTTAACATCATCCTTGCCTTTTTCCTCTACATTGTCATCAATCTCATGGGCACGACTGCCCACCTGCCGGTGGTCGATAACATCGTGCCGGGGTCGCTCGCGCAGCAAGCGGGCCTGCGCAATTATGATCTGATTAAGGAGATCGATGGCCGCACCACTTATACCGCAGGCGAGGCGTGGATGACGCTGGGCAGCTTCGCGGGCAAAACGGTGGAGGTGACGGTCGCCGACGACTTCGGGCGCGGGGCTGCGCGTACGGTGACCTTGGATCTGCGCGGCTTTGACCTCGTCGACCAAGACTTCTTCTCCTATCTGGGCCTGTCCCAAAGCTGGGGCCGTACCACCGAGGATATCTCCTTTATCGAGGCCAACACCCCGGCAGCGCAAGCCGGGCTCTTGCCGGGCGATATCATCTTGGCGGTTGATGGCGTGGCCGTCGATGGCTTTGCCGCGGCGGTGACGGTGCTCAAGGACAATCTGGCCGCGCAGCAAGCGGCGCTGGTCGGGCCACGCCCGGAGAAGGCCACTGAGGCGTATATCGAAGCGACCTTGGAGGCGCCGTATCAGCCGATTACCTTTGAGATCTTGCGCCGCCACTGGGCCCAAGGCACCTTGCCGGTCGATCCGGCGGCCGATGTCGCGGCTAATGACCAAGATGCCTTCTTTGAGCGCGGCCGTGACGCTGAGCTCAGTGCTGCTTGGTATGACGGCCTGCGCGCGGTCGCGCAGGCGCGTGCCACCGTACCGCCAACCTCCTCGGAAGTTTTATCGGTGAGCGTACCGGTGGCGGTGACGGTGACTGAGTCAGGTGCGGTGCAGCCGCGCTTGGGCCTTGGCGCCATTACCTTGGACTCGGACTTGGTTTGGACGAAGGTGCACTATGGGCCGCTTGAGACTATCGCTAAGTCCTTTGATGACACCATCAACGCCTCGCTCTTGATCTTCCGCGCCTTGGAGTCGCTGGTGGTCGGCGATGTCGGCATCAAGGCGGTGTCCGGGCCGGTGGCCATCGCCACCATCGCCGGGCAGACGGCGTCGTTGGGCCTTTCGCACTTCTTACTCTTTTTGGCGCTGCTCTCGATCAACTTGGGCTGGATGAATCTCATTCCCATTCCGGTCTTAGATGGCGGGCAGCTCCTCTTCTTGCTCTATGAAAAGGTGGTAGGGCGGCCGCCCAGTGAGCGCGCGCAGCGCTTCTTGTCGCTCTTGGGCCTGAGCCTCATCGTAGGCTTGACCATGATCGCCATCTTCAATGACCTCACCTATTTTTGGCTATAAGCTATAATAGGCAGTTTGTAGATTGCCTCGGAATGCCCCGTGTTATCTGGCTTGGGGAGGCGGGGTAGGGCTCCCGTTGAGTTTTGGATTAACCATGTTGAGTGATTTAAAGCACACACAAGGCTTCAACAGCCTTGCCGCTGCCGTGATGACGCTTGCCGCGGCTGCCATTGCACCTCAGTCGGCCTTAGCTGCCCCGGCGGCAGCGCAGGCGGCAATGATTACCAGCCCATTGCAACATAGCGCAGTAGATCCCAATGCTGCTGCCTTCGCCGGTAATGTGGTAATCCAAGACATCAAGGTGCGCGGCTTAAACCGCGTCAGCCTCGGTGCGGTGCTGCTGGCCTTGCCGATCCGTCAAGGTGATCGCTTAACCCCAGACAATGTCGCCTTGGCCATGAAGCGCCTCTATGATACCGGCAACTTCAGCGATGTCTCCTTGGGCCTTGAAGGCGAGGTCTTAGTGGTCAACGTGGTCGAAAGCCCGACCATTGGTGCCATTACCTTCGCCGGTAACGAGCAGATCCAAGAGGAGGCGCTGCGTGATGTCATCGAGCAGCAGGGCCTGCGTGCCGGTGAGCCGATCAACGTCCGCCTCTTGAGCCAAATCGAGCAGTCCTTAGAGGACTTCTATCACTCTGCGGGCATGTACCAAGCCGACGTCAAGCCGGTCTTGACCTATCTGCCGCGCAATCGCGTCGACATCAAGCTCGAGTTCTTTGAGGGTGAGGCCGCTGCGATCGATCAGATCAACATCGTGGGCAATACTGCCTTCAGCGAAGAAGAGTTAAAGGCTCAGCTCGAACTGCGCGATGATGTGCCTTGGTGGAACGTAATTGCCAACTCGCGCTATGATGCCCAAAAGTTCACCGGCGACCTCGAAAAGCTGCGCTCGTACTATATGGATCGCGGTTATGTCCGTTTTAAGGTCGACTCGACTCAGGTGTCGATGACCCCTGATCGCAAGGGCCTCTACCTGACCATCGCGATCAACGAAGGCGACCTCTACACCATCGGTAATTGCTCGCTGCAAGGTGATACCTTGAAGTATCGCTCCCAGATGGAGCAGCTTCTGACCTTGGAGCCGGGCTCGGTCTACTCGGCGCGCGAGATCACGAACTTAGAGCAAGCTTTAGCCAACTTCTTAGGTAAGTATGGCTATGCTTACTCCAAGGTCACCGCCGTCCCAGACATCGACGAAGAGCATAAGATCGTCAACCTCAACTTCATGGTGGAGCCGGGCCAGCGTATCTACGTCACCAACGTCAATATCACCGGCAACACTGGTACCAATGACACCGTAATCCGTCGTGAGCTGCGCCAGATGGACGGCACGTGGCTCTCGAACGAAGCGGTCGATGCCTCCAAGGCTCGCTTAAACCGTACCGGCTTCTTTGAGACCGCCGACGTTAAGGTACAGCGTAACGGCATCGCTGCCGACACCGTCACCTTAGAGACCACGGTCAAGGAGCAGCCGACCGGCTCGATCCAAGGTGGTATCGGCTATGGTACTAGCTCAGGCTTCATGCTTTCGGCCGGTATCTCCCAAAACAACGTCTTTGGTTGGGGTACGCGCGCCAGCATCAGCGCCTACCAAAACGACTACCGTGAGCACGTCGACATCTCCTACACGCAGCCGTACTACACCGTCGACAATGTCTCGCTCGGCGGCCGCGCTTACTACGATAACTTCCATGGTGATGACGCCGACGTCGTCTCCTATGACAATGAGACCATCGGTTTAGAGATCTCCACGGGCTATCCACTGGCGGAGAATGTCTACATCAACTACGCCTTAGGTGCGACCCGCCAAGACATTACGTCCCACAAGCTCTTCTTGCAGGCGGTCGACTTCTGGGGCGTCTACGGCGCTGACAACAAGCCAAGCAACACCTTCTACGATTACTCGTTCTCGGTGGGCTTATCGCGCAACAACTTAGACCGCTCGATCTTCCCAACCTCCGGCTCGCGCCAGAGCATCTCGCTCTTTGCGACCTTGCCTGAGGTCTCCGATCTGCAGTACTACAAGATTGACGCGCAGACCTTCCACTACTTCCCATTGAACAGTGGTCATGACTTCGTCTTCGCCATCCGCGGCCGTGCTGCCTATGGTGATGGCTACGGCGATGTTGATGGCTTAGACCAGAAGTTACCATTCTTCGATAATTTCTACTTGGGCGGTGACCAGTGGTTACGCGGCTTCAAGCGCAATAGCGTCGGCCCACGCGCCATCTACGCCTCCAAGGAAGGTGCTTACGTCGATGATGACGATAACTTAGGTGGTAACGCTATCTGGGCGGTCTCGGCAGAGATTGTGGTACCAACACCATTTGTCTCGGAGACTTACAAGAACCAAGTCCGCACCTCGATCTTCCTCGATGCTGGTGCTGTTTGGGATACGCACTACGACGAGTACACGGGTAACTTAAGCGGGCTGCCGGATTACGGCGACCCTTCGCGCTATAGTGCCGCGGCTGGTATTGCTCTGACTTGGATGTCGCCGGTGGGCCCACTGTCCTTTAGCTTTGCCCGCCCGGTCAAGGAGCAGGACGGCGACGACTCCGAATTTTTCTCCTTCGATATCGGCGGTCGCTTCTAGTACAGATTTTTGGCCAAGGCTTCGGCCTTGAGGGGAGTTTTGTCACATATGTTAAAGAAAGTCTTATTAGCTTCGGCCCTGAGCCTTGCTGTTCTTGGTACCACCGTTCAGGCCGCCGAAACGGCCGAGCAGAGCGCCTATCGCCCTACCATCGCGGTGATCAACCTGCCGCTCATCATGACCGAGATTCCACAGAGCAAGGCCTTAGAGCAGACCTTGGCTAAGGAGTTTGGCCCGCGCGAGCAAGAGCTGCAGAAGATGCAGCAGCAGGGTTCGCAGCTTGGCGCTGATTTGCAAGCAGGCAAGTTCAAGGGTGATGAGCTGACTAAAAAGCAGCGCGAGATGGCTCAGCTGCAGTCGGACTTCCAATTAAAGGCTCGTGCTTTGCAAGAGGATAAGCAAAAGCGTATCGGCCAAGAAGAGCGCAAGATCGCTGTTGAGGTACAAAAGGCCATCGACGCCATCGCCAAGGAGCGCAAGATCGACTTAGTGCTCTCGGGCAGCTTACTGCCGGGCCAGCCGATCGTGGTCTATGCTGAGCCGCAGCTTGACCTCTCCGACGAAGTCATTGCCCGCGTCAGTGGCAAGAAAGCTAAGTAAGGCCAAGCGCTCAGGCGCCGCACCTGCTTGATCCCACGCCTAGGCTCGCCCTAGGCGTGGCCGTACTGGCGCCAGGCGCCTGCCTGCTGCGGCGCTACGGACGCAGCCGCGCCCATGGCGCCAACAGGGCGCCGGGCCCGGCGCCGTGGCTGGTGCCGCGTGCCGACCTAAGGCGTGCGCAGAGGGGAGAGGATGGATTGTTAGTCAAAGATATTGCACAGAAGCTCGACGCGACCGTAGTTGGTGACGGCGAGTTAAACATTGAGCGGGTGGCTAACCTCAAAACCGCTCACAGCGGCGAGATCAGCTTTTTGTCCGACTCCCGCTATCGCTCGGTCTTAGCTGAGACGCAGGCTAGCTGCGTCATGGTCAAGCCCGAAGACCAAAGCCATGTCACCGGTACCGCGATCGTGGTGCCTGACCCGTACCTTGCCTTTGCGCGCGTGGCGCAGATGCTCGACACCACGCCGCCGGTAGCTGAAGGGATTGCGCCTTCGGCGGTAATTCATCCGTCGGCTCAGCTCGGCGCGAATGTCGCGATTGGTCCGAACGCCGTGATCGGCGCACAGGTCGAGCTCGGTGATAACGTCCAGATTGGCGCTAACTGCGTGATTGGCCCCAAGGCCAAGATCGGGGCTTACACCAAGCTCTATCCGCTGGTGAGCGTCTATCACGACTGCGTCATCGGGGCCCACTGCCTCGTGCAGTCAAGCGCTGTCATCGGCAGCGATGGCTTTGGCTATGCCAACGATAAGGGCACATGGGTCAAGATCCCGCAGACGGGCCATGTCGAGATCGGCGACTACGTCGAGATCGGCGCCTGCACCTGCATCGACCGCGGTGCGCTTGATAACACCATCATCGAGTCCAACGTCATCATCGACAACCTCTGCCAGATTGCCCATAACGTCAAGATCGGCTTTGGTACGGCGGTGGCGGGCGGCACCACCTTTGCAGGCTCAGTCACCATCGGCAAGTACTGCATCATCGGCGGTACCAGCGTCTTCAACGGCCACATCACCATCGCCGACCAAGTCAAGATCTCGGGCATGTGCATGGTGATGCGCTCGATCTCCGAGGTCGGCAGCACTTACTCCTCGGGTATTCCGGCCCAGACCAATGCCGAGTGGCGCAAGACCGCCGCGCGCGTGCTGCATATCAACGATATGTACCACCGCCTCCTCGACTTAGAAAAGCAGGTGCAAGAGCTCAAGCAGCGCTAAGAGCGCCCGTAGGCGCGCCGCCTGAGCTTGGCCTGCGCCGCGGGCGCAGGATCCCCGGGCTAGAAGCCATCTAGCCCGTATAGTGCATGACCCTTTTATTGCCGCGCTTTTTGCCTTATTCTATGAGTTTATGGTGTTTGGCTTCCTGCCAATGGGTCTTAGCGCCACGGCGCATCTTTTTTGGGCCGACCCGCCGACCGAGGGCTCATTGGCAGTGAGCTAGGCTCCATAATGTTTTGGTAGTTCCACAGGGTGAATTGAAGTGACTTCTAGTAACAAGACTAACGAAAAGAAGACCTTAGATGTCGAAGAGATCATGTCGCTCTTGCCTCATCGCTATCCATTCTTGATGATCGATCGCGTCTTGGACTACAGCATCACCGAAGAGCACAAGACCTTACGTGCCATCAAGAACGTCTCCTTTAACGAGCCATACTTCCAAGGTCACTTCCCCAACAAGCCGGTATTACCAGGCGTCTTGATCTTAGAGGCCATGGCCCAAGCCACCGGCGTCTTAGCCTTTACTATGGTGGGCAAGCCGGAGCCGGGCGAGCTCTACTACTTCGCCTCGATCGACCATGCCCGCTTCCGCCGCCCAGTTAAGCCGGGCGATCAGCTGGTGATCGACGTTGAGTACTTAAAGGAGCGCCGCGGCATCGCTTCCTTTAAGGGCGTAGCCACGGTCGATGGCGTCGAGGCCTGCTCGGCTGAGTTAATGTGCGCTAAGGTGCGCACTTAACAGTCGTACCGTACCGGCGGCCGAGGCCGCAACGAGCTGGAGCTGAGCCTTAGGGCTACACCCAGCTGTGCTGGGTTGAGCTCGCAGCGCCAATCTGTGCCGTGGGGTTGACCCCAAGCTTGCATCAAGGTGATCACGATGGCAGACAATCAAAGCAGCACCCCAGTAACTTCGAGCACTCCAGCGGGCACCGCTGCCGCTGACCCCACCGCAGGCGCAAGCAGCGCTCAAGCGAGCGCCACCGGCGTAAACAGCGCTCGTGCGAGCGCCACTCATGAGGGCGAGGGCGTAACGGGCTCCTTAGTCTTCAACTGCAATCCGACCATTGAGGGCACCCCTCAGATTGATCCGACAGCGCTGATTGCGCCGAGCGCCATCGTGCGCGGCAAGGTCGTGATTGGCCCGGACGTTGTGATCAAGGATCACGCCCTGATCGAAGGCGAGGTCACCTTGGGCCAAGGCACCGTGGTCGAGCCCTTTGTTGTGATCCGCGGCCCAACCGAGATTGGCGCCTACAATCACTTCTATCAATTTGCCTCGATTGGAGAAGCGTGCCAAGATTTAAAGTATCGCGGGGAGCCTACCAAGCTCTACATCGGCGATCACAACACCTTCCGCGAGCACTGTTCGGTACACCGCGGCACAACCCAAGGCTTAGGTGAGACGCGCGTGGGCAGCTACAACCTCTTTATGGTCAACACCCACGTCGCCCATGACTGCATCGTCGGCGATCACTGCATCTTCTCTAACAACGCGACCTTGGCAGGTCACGTCACCATCGGCGACTACGTCATCTTCGGCGGCTTGGCCGCGATCCACCAATTTGGTCGTGTCGGTGCCCACGCCTTTGTTGCAGGCATGGCCGCGCTCAATATGGACGTGCCGCCGTACGTCATGGCCGCCGGTCACTATGCCAAGGCCTATGGCATCAATAAGGTGGGCCTAACCCGCCGCGGCTTTAGCGAAGAGCAGATCAGCGCCATCAAGAAGGCCTACGCCATCTTCTATCTCAAGCACAAGACCTTAGAAGAGGCTCTGCCGCTGTTGGATGAGCTGGCCGCCACCGAGCCCGTCGTCCAGCCTTTTGTCGACTTCATCAAGGCCAATGGCCGCGGCATCATCCGCTAAGCGCCCAATGTTTTAAGACCAAGCCTAGCCCAAGAGCTTGCCCAAGCTCTGCGCCTTAGGCTGGTGCCACCGCTAAGGATCAGCATGGCTGAGCACAGCACCAATCCGCATTTATACGGCTTAATCGCCGGAGAAGTGTCCGGCGATACCCTCGGGGCGGGCTTGATGAAAGCCATCTTGCGCCACGATCCGCAGGCTCAGTTTATTGGCATCGGCGGCCCCAAGATGATCGCCCAAGGCCTGCGCGCCGCCTTTCCCATGGAGGCGCTCTCGGTCATGGGGATCTTTGAGGTGCTGGCGCACGCGCTGCCCATCTTGCGCATCCGCGCTCAGGTGACCAAGCTCCTCCTCAAAGAGCGCCCAGCGGTCTTCATTGGCATCGACTCGCCTGACTTCAACCTCACGGTCGAGCGCCGTCTCAAAGCGGCGGGCATTCCGACAGTGCACTATGTCTCGCCTTCGGTCTGGGCATGGCGTGAGGGGCGCATGGAGAAGATCAAGCGTTCCTGCGATGAGGTCTTGGTGCTCTTGCCCTTTGAAAAGGACTTCTACGATCGCCACAACATGCCGTGCACCTACGTCGGCCATACCTTGGCCGCGCAGATTGCCTTAGAGGTCGACCAGAACTTGGCGCGGGAGCGCTGCGGTCTGTTTAAGAATTGCGTTGAGGTGATCGAGGGCAAGGTGCTTGCGATCTTGCCCGGCTCCCGGTGTGGTATCATCAAGCGCATGCTGCCGCTCTATGCCAAGACCGCGCGCCTCTTGCGCGAGAAGATCAAGGATCTGACCTTTATCACGGTCGCGCCCAATCATGAGATCGCGCTCCTGATCAAGGACATCTGGCTTGAGCACGCCCCAGAGATTTCGCTCACGATCTTCGTCGGTAAGAGCCAAGACGTGATCGCCTCAGCTGATGTTTGCCTGCTCACCTGCGGCACCATCGCCTTTGAGGCCATGCTGTTAAAGCGCCCGATGGTGGTCGCCTACAAGGTCTCCGCGCTCTCAGCGGCCATCGCCAAGCGCCTGCTCAAGATCAACCATTACTCGCTGCCTAATCTCTTGGCCCAGCGTGAGATCGTCAAAGAGCTGATCCAAGACGAGTGCACCCCGATCAATATGTGCGCCGAGTGCATCCGCCTTCTGACCTCGGACAATCTCCTGATGAAGAAGGAGTTTGCCACCATTCACGAGCGCATTCGCACCAATACCGATGAGCTCGCGGCGCGCGCGGTGCTGCGCCTGAGCGGCCACAGCAACCACCCTGACTTCCTGCATCGCACCTCTGGGGCAGTAGTGGCCCATAAGGAGCCGCAGCTCAGTGCCATCTCCACGGCCGTGCTCGACATCGCCAAGGGCGCACCCGCCTCCGTCTCCGAGACCAAGGTGCCGCTGGCCCATGGCCTCGACGATGCCACGGTGGCGCAGCTTGAGCGCGAGGCTCAGGCCGAAGAGCCGAAGATCACCCTCGAAACGTTACTTAAGAGCCCAGCCTCGGGCAAAAAGAGCAAGCGCCCGAATCGGCGTAAGGCCAAACCCAAGGTTTAGGAGTCAGCTATGGCGCCAAAAGAGATGGCACCTTTTGTCTACCCGATTGACCCAAAGACCCATATCATCTGCGGCTTAGATGAGGCCGGGCGTGGCCCCCTGATGGGCGACGTGGTCGCTGCTTGCGTCGTGCTCGACCACGACCATATGATCGCAGGTCTCAATGACAGCAAGAAGCTCTCAGAAAAGAAGCGCAATGCCTTAGCGCCCCTCATCAAAGAGCAGGCCAAGGCATGGGGGATCGGGCGCGCCAGTCCGCAGGAGATCGACCAACTCAACATCATCGGGGCGACCTTCCTTGCGATGCGCCGCGCCTACGATGAGATGTGCCATAACTTCAACCTGCCGCAGGTCAACCTCGCCTTAATCGACGGCAACTTGGTGCCCAAGACCTTGCCGTGCCTCGGCCAAGCCGTGGTCAAGGGCGATGCCCAAGTACCGGAGATCGCCGCAGCGTCGATCCTTGCCAAGGTCACGCGCGATGCCGACCTCTACGCGCTCGACCAGCAATACCCCGAGTATCACTTCGCCCAGCATAAGGGCTACCCCACCGCCGAGCATCTCGCGCTGATTAAGAGCCTGCCGCTGCTGCCGTGCTATCGCGTCAGCTACGGCCCCATCAAGCGCCTGATTGCCGAGCGCGCCCAACAGGCGCAGTCCGGCCACCAGCAAAGCCAGTCCTGCCCACCGGGCTCGATGCCTTTCTTGCTGTAGCCCGCAGCAGAGGCCGCCCACGCAGGCCAAGGCAGGGCCTCAAGTAGGGGCGACAGCCCCTAAGGTGAGGGGCGGCCTTGGTGGAAAAAGGGCGGCAATTGCGCTAAAGTATCAGGGCTCGGGCGCGGCGCGCGTCAGCTTGAGCGCGGTGAAGTCCATGGGATTGCCCTGAGGCGCTCCTCTGGTGCTTTGAGTTTGTTGTGGTGTACACAGGTGCGCTATGAATATTAACTATCTTGATTTCGAACAGCCGATTGCCGATTTGCTGGCTCATATTGAGGAATTAAAACGCCTGAGCACCACAGTGGGCAATGACGTCGACTTGTCCCACGAGCTCAAGCAGCTTGAGAAAAAGAACGTCGAGCTGACCAAGAAGCTCTTCTCGTCCTTAAGCTCGTGGCAGATCTCGCAGCTGTCGCGCCACCCGATGCGTCCGTACACCATGGACTACATCAACCGCATCTGCACCGACTTCCAAGAGCTCGCCGGTGACCGCGCCTTTGCCGATGACAAGGCCATTATCGGCGGCATGGGCCGCATCGACGGTATGCCGGTGATGCTGATCGGCCACCAAAAGGGCCGCGACACCAAGGAGCGCACCATGCGCAACTTCGGCATGCCGCGCCCGGAGGGCTACCGCAAGGCCATGCGCTTGATGCGCCTCGCCGAGCGCTTCCATATGCCGATCGTGACCTTTATCGATACCCCAGGCGCCTTCCCGGGCATTCAGGCCGAAGCCCGCTCGCAGGCCGGTGCCATCGCTGAGAGCCTCAAGCTCATGAGCGAGCTCAAGGTGCCGATCGTCTGCACCGTGGTCGGCGAAGGTGGCTCGGGCGGTGCCTTAGCCATTGGCGTCGGCGATCGCGTCAACATGCTCCAATTTGCCACCTACTCGGTGATCAGCCCCGAGGGCTGCGCCTCGATCTTATGGCGCAGCGCCGAAAAGGCCCCGCTCGCGGCCGAGGCCATGAACATCACCGCCGATAAGGTTAAGGCCTTGGGCCTCATCGACGAGGTCATCCCTGAGCCATTAGGCGGCGCCCACCGCGACTACGACACCATGGCGCAAAACTTAAAGGCGACCATCCTGCGCCAGATCGCCGAGATCAAGGCCAGCGGCATGGACAAGCTCCTTGAGAACCGCTTCAACCGCCTGATGTCCTACGGCTACTGCTAATAACCCGCAAACTACGCTCTCTCCCGCCGCCTGTGCCCTCTGGTACGGGCGGTGCTGTTTTCGGCGACCAAGGATCCCCATGACTAGCCCGCTCGCACCGCCCAACTACGCTTCCGCCCAGCGCGCTTACCGCGTCGCGTTGCAAAACTTCCGCGGCCTGCTTGGGCGCCAACGGGCGGCCCAAGCGCAGGCGGCGCGCCAAGCGCTCGGCACCGATCCCACCGACGTCGCGCGCTACGCCATCACAGGAAGGGCGCAGCTTAATGTGCCCACGCTCGTCCCGGCAAGTGAGCAGCTCACGGCCTTGGCGCAGCAGCTGATGACACAGCTGTCGGCCTTAGTCCATAGCACTTTGGCGGTCGCGCCTGCACGCTGTCGCTTGGTGGTCGGTCTATCCGGTGGTGCGGACTCGGCCTTAGTGCTGGTGCTCGCGGCGCGCATGGCGGCGCAGTACGGCTATCAGGTGCAGGCGGTGCATTGCATCCATGGGCTCGATCCGGACGATGCCATTTGGCTTGAGCACAATCAAGCGCTCTGCGCTCAGTTGGGCGTAGCGCTGACCACGCCGCAGCTGAACATCGTCTATGGCGGGGGCGTGTCACCGGAGGATGCTTCGCGTCAGGAGCGCTACCGCGCCTTGCTCGGTGAGTTACGCGCAGCCGAGGCGCAGGGCCTCTGCGCAGCACTACTCTTAGGGCATCAGGCCGACGACCAAATCGAGAGCTTTATGCTGGCTCTAAAGCGTGGCTCGGGGCCGCAGGGCCTAGCGGGCATGAGCATGCTGGTGCGCGATGAGCGCGGCACGCTGGTTCGGCCGCTGCTTGATTTGCACAAACACGAGGTCGAGCAGGTGCTCACGCTGCTTAATGTGCCCTACGTCTACGACCTGTCGAACTCCTACCTTAAGTTTGAGCGCAACTTTGTGCGCCTTAAAGTACTGCCTCAGCTCAAAGCCCGCTTCCCCGGCGTAGCAGGCGCCATCTTGCGCAGCCAAAAGCTCTGCCGCTACGAGCACGACCTCGCCCAGCGTTTGGTGCAAGAGAAGCTGATGCAGCTGCGACGCGATCCATGGACGCTCGACTTTGCCCCGCTTGATCTCAGCGATCAGGCCTTAACCACCATCCTCGTGCGCACCTTTATCAGTGAGGCCATCGGCTGCTGCGAGTTCAACCACGTCGAGCAAGCCCTGACCTTAATGGCCGCAGGCCACGACCGCAATGGCTTAGTCATGCTTACGCCGCCGTGGGCGCTCTCGACCTTTCTGCATTACCTCTGCATCTATCAGCCGCTTTCAGAGCACGATCTGACGCAGCTTACCGGCCGCCACGAACTCAAACTAGGCACCGCCCTGACTTTTGGTCCGTATCGCTATGAGCTCGTGCCCGCAGCCGCGCCGCATCAATCTAACGAGCTGCGCGCCCAAGCACTCGGCTCCTGTGCCTTTGCGGCCGATAACGTCGTGCTCGACTTTGATTATGCCCGGGGCCAAGCGCTGCGCCTGCAAGGCCGCGCCCACGCCCGGCCGCTTAAGAAGCTCATGATCGCAGCGGAAATCGCCCCATGGCTGCGCCCGGCGCTGCCGCTCATCTATGACCTGAGCGGTGAGCTCCTTGCGGTGGCGCTCTTAGGGACGGTGGCGGATACCGCGCCGCGCTATGAGCTGCGCATTAGCCGCAGCGCGGAGGTCGGCCGCTAATCGTGCCAAGTTACGCCGTCGGCGAGACGGACGCACTCATTGACCAACGTCCAGCCGGAGGTGGCGTCGTAGTCGGCGACGACCATGGCGCAGTTGATGGGCGGGATATCATTCCAGAAGCGCGCGATCGGGCGGCCGGTGAGGGCGACGGTCAGGCCCTTAATCAGGGCACCGTGGGCCACGATTAAGATGCGCGGTGTCAGTTCGCTTGCCGTGGCAGCGGCGCCATGCTGGGCGCACAGGTCGGTGAGAAAAGAGCGGGCGCGCTCGACCAATTGCGGAATGCTCTCGCCTCCGGCGACCGGCACATAGCGCTCGGGCTGGTTAAAGAAGAGGTAGATCGGGTCGTGCGCATCGGCCGTCTCACGCTCAAAGACGCGGCCTTCGTCGGCGCCAAAGCTGATCTCCATGAGCCGCGGGTCGGTGACAATCGCGCCTAGGCGCTCACCCCAAATCAGCTGCGCAGTATGGTAAGCACGCTGCAGGGGACTGCTGTAGCAGTAGTCAAAGACCATGTCCTTGAGGCCAAGGCCTGCGGTGGTCGCCTGCTGGCGCCCCAAGTCCGTCAGGGCGATATCGCTTTGACCTTGCATCTTATGGGCGGCATTCCACTCGGTTTGCCCATGGCGCACCAGATAAACTCTCATGGCAGAACTCCCAGATTGATCGTAAGGCCAATATAGGGGGCTCGCGCCGCGCTGTCAATTGCGGGCGCTGGGCTGCGCCGTGGGGGAGGGCGCTGGGCTGTGCCGCAGGGGAGAGCGTTGAGGGCTGCGCCGCGGGGGAGGGCGCTGGGCTGCGCCGCGGGGAGGGCGTTGAGGGCTGCGCCGCAGGGCGAGGTTAGGCGCGCCTGACCGGGCGGGGGTGCGTCCCGTGCCTTGCGGGCTCCCAACGTAAAAGCGGCTCGAGGAGATAGGCTCGAGCCGCTCTGGGATAGATAAAAAAGCGCTTTTCTGTATTCTGCTTCTATCTACTTAGAGCACACTTTGGGCCAAAAGTTTCACCTTACGGCGCAAAAAGTTGGGTAGCGCCGTGCATGGCGCATGCTAAGATGAAAGGTAGTCTCTGAGGGAGGTGTGGTATGCAGGGGATGAGTTCACGCTCCAAGTGGGCGCTCTGGGGGATGGTCGGGGTGGCAGGCCTGCTGACGGGATGCGTGAGTACGCAGGAGGGGGCGCCGGAGCTCGAGCCCAACGACCAGCTCGAGCAGCGGCTGGTGAGCGAATACGAGCTGATCAAGCAAGTGTCGGCACAGCTTGACCAAAGCAACATCTACGATGAGAGCATGCAGCCGCGCAACCAAAGCCGCAAGTGCCTGCTGCCGTTCTTGGTCAATAACGACCAAGGTTCGGTCGCGCTCTATTGGGACGGAGCTTGCCTCAATGGGCAAGCGGTAGGCCTTGGGCGCGTGGTGCGCACTGATCATGGCTTTAAGACTACCGAGCTCTTAGTCGAGCTCAAGCCTGAGGAGCCTGACACGCTCTACACGTACCTCAACTTCAGCGTCGCGCGTGCAGAGAGCGAAGTGGGCACCAGTGTGCTCGCGCTCAAAGGTGGCAAGCTCCAAGGCCACAGCGCGACCTTGGGCTACTCCGATAGCGGCTGGGCGGCGGGCCATTACGACCTGAGCTATCGCTATGAGGACACCACGAACTTCGTGAGCTACACCAAGGTCATCGATCTCATCAATGGCGAGAGCTCGTTTATCGTGGCCTACCCGAACTTCAGCTACGACCTGTTAGAGGCGCAGGACAATGTCTTAAGCCCAATTGCGCGCACTTATCGCTTGCTCGAGGGCGCAAGCACGGTCGGCCTGTCCTATCTCTGGCTCAAAGACGGGCGCCTCTTGGTGCGCGATAATACCACCCATCAAGACCACATCATGACCAGCACTACGCCGGAGCTCACGGCCACCGTCAGCCGCATCAAGGATGAGGTTGAGACCCAGACTGCCGCGATCGATGCTGCGGTCGATACCGGCCTTGCCAAGATCGAGCAGTATGCCGCCGACAAGTGCCAGCGCCCGAGCGCCTTTTTCCGGGGCGATGAGGTCAATCAGATCTGCGACTACCGCGCGAACATTAGCGCCGCCCTCGAGCAGCTCAAGGCCGCCCAGGCCGAGCGCGCAACGTCCCTAGAGAGCGCCCGTGCCCACCAAGAGCAGCAACTCAAGGAGCTCGAAGCCCAGCTCCACAGCCTGCGCTAATTACCTAAACGCACGCGCCCGCGGCCATTTGGTCGCGGGCGCGGCATTTAGAGCAAGGTGACCTTACTCAGCGGACTGGTCAGCCTTGTCCTCGTCAGCCTTGTCCTCTTCCTCGTCCTGCGGCGGGTAGAAGCGCTCGGCATCGGCGACGGTTGGGCGCTGCTGCTCGGTCTGCTCGATGAGATCTAACAATTGGGCGCGCAGCTGGAGCTTATCGTCGGTGTATAAGCGGTCGAGCACCTTGTTGTAGATCTGATTAGGGTCGTTGAAGTCCTCGTAGAGGCAGTCATCTTTATAGTGGTCAGCCGTGACTTGGGCGCTGCCGTCGACCTCCGGGGCAAAGATGGCGTAGGTGAACTTGTCGGTCACGATGGCACGGCCTAAGCGGTTCTCGGAGACCTGCACCAGGGCCTGCTGGACGCGGCCCGGGGTAATGGTGCCCTCATGCGGGGGCAGCGAGAGCTCATTTGGGCCCTCTGGAGCTGGGCCCTGCGGGCCTTGAGCCTCAGGGGAGTCGACGGTATGGGCGAGCGCTAAGATGTTCTCGCCGATGATGTCCGCTGGTACCTCGACCCCGGCTAAGCTCAGTACGGTGCGGGTCAACGAGGTGTTGGAGACGATATCGTCGACCGGACGGCAGGTTGCGACCGCACCACCGCCGATGACTAACGGTACCTTGACCGTGTCGTAGTGGCAGGTACCGGTGCGTACCTTGTCTTCGTCTTTGGTGGTGCAGTTTAAGTCGTTGTTGCGCGAGTTGAAGCTAGTACCGCCCATGGCCGTGAAGATGATGACGGTGTTTTCGTACAGGCCCTTGGCCTTCAAGCTCTCAATCAGCTCACCTAAGGTGTTGTCGAGCTGCTTGCACTGGGCCATGTAGTTATCGTACTCGAAGATCAAGCCCGGACGGAAGATCTGGGCATTGACCGGCGGGTCGAGGCGCAGCGGTAAGGACTTGATGATGGCCTCTTCGGCCAGATAGCACCAGTGATGGGACTCTTCCTCATCCACGGTCAGTTTCTTGACCGTGCCAGCTTCCTCGTTCGCAGCCTCAGTCTTATCTTCGGCTTGTTGCGCCTCAGCCTGTTGCGCCTCCGCTTGCTCCTCGGCCTTCTTGGCCTCAGCTTCGGCCTGTTGGCGCTCCTCTTCCTCAAGCTCCGCGCGGAGCTTCGGGTCGAAGCGTTTCTCTTGCTCTTGGACTTCCTTTAAGGCCGCCTTATCCGCCTCGCGCGTGGCCTCATCGTTGGCCTTGAGCTTGTCGTTGTACTGGATGTAAATCTGGTGCAGGTACTCGACCGGGCGCACCATGCGCTGTGGCATTGGGTCAAACGGGGCGAAGGTCAAGAAGAAAGGATCGCTGCCGACTTGGGCTAAGAAGTCGTTGGTGTAGCCTAATAAGGCGGCGTTGCGGCCGTCGTGGAACTCAATCTTTTGGCCCTGTTCATCGAAGACATAGCCCTCTTTGAGGTCTGAAGTGTGGCCTAAGTCATTGGCCGCGCGCCAAAAGCCGTTGTAGCCGCCGCGCTCGCCCGGCTCGACCGCGGTCTCAGCGGTGACATTGCCGTGCTCATCGCAGATGCTCTTGTGGCCCGCAAGCTGCCATTGGCCGACATAGCCAGTCTTATAGCCTGCGTCCTGTAAGTACTGGGCCAAGGTCTTGGTGCCCTGCGGCAGTGTGCCCTCTAAGGTAAAGCAGCCGGTCTCGGAGGCGAGCTTGCCGGTCTGCAGAATGCCGCGGGCGGCCGTGCTCAGGCTGTGGGCGGCAATGGCATGGTTGAACTTCACGCCTTGGGCGGCCAGAGAATCTAACACCGGCGTAATGTTGGAAGCCTGACCAAAGCAGCCGCACGAATCGGCTCGGAGCTGATCAGTTAAGATGAAAACGATGTTTGGTCGGGAACGCTTAATCACATCTGGCATGTTTCAATCCTCTGCACGTGAACCTTGAGGCGAAGTGAGCGCAGGCTCCCTCAAGCCCCCAAGGGTTGTACCTTGCAAGTAAGTTGCCGACTTGCCGCGGCAACGTCGAGCTATGATCAAACATAACAAGGCGCTTTGGTTAACGGCGCCCCCGCGCAAGTCTGTAGCCTGCGCCGCGCATCCTGCGCCCGCCGCGGCCCGCTACGCAGCTTCCGGCCGCGCTCGCCGCAGGCGCCGCCGCGACGGCGGCAGCAAGCTGCGCTGCTATGGGCGGCGCATAAAAAATTAGCCGTAGCAGATGCCGCGCAATGCAGCTCTCCTACGGCCAATGTTAGCCTGCCCCTGACTTGAGGTCGCGGGGGCGCTGCCCTACGGTCAGGTCGCATGCGATCGCCCCTCACCGTATGGCAGCACGTAAGCCTGATTAAGCTAAAGCCTTGATCTTGGCGGCTAAGTCGCTCTTGTGACGAGCAGCCTTGTTCTTGTGGATCAAACCCTTGCAAGCAGCGCGGTCTAATACTGGCTCGACTTGCTTGAAAGCGGCAACAGCAGCTTCCTTGTCCTTAGCGGTGCAAGCAGCGATAACCTTCTTGATTAAGGTACGCATCTTGGAACGAGCAGCAACGTTACGTTGACGGGCCTTCTCGGAGAGGGCTGCGCGCTTCTTAGCAGACTTAATGTTAGGCACGAATAGCTCCTAAAAAATAATCAAAGTACTTTGAGATTATTGCCTGCGGGCGCCTTTGTCCTGCGGCTGCCCGGGCACTAAACGGCGTATTATAGCAAAAGGCGTTAAGAAAAGTGCATATTTATGGGCGCTAGCTCACAAAAATTTCCAAGCCCCGTCGCAGGCCACAAAGCCCCATTGCAAGCGCCTTGCGCCCGGCCTGAACCTCATCGGAGCGGCAACGAAGGCCGCGCAGCGGGCGGTAGTCGGGGCTTAGTGGCACTTTGTATGCTTGCCTGTGCGTTCAGCTGCTGAGATCCATGGCAGCAGAGTCTAGGCTGAAGCGCGCCCGGACTTGAGCGGTGGGGCAGCTTAGGTACCCACCTTGGTACCAACCGTGGTACCCAACTTGGCCCTGTTGCGGCCTTCCATCATCTTTCGTTTTTGCTTGGAGGCGGCGCTTCCTCGCCAAGTGACCTTGGGCCCGGTGGCCTGAAGGCTCAGTGAGCTTGGGGGTATTGGCGCCGGTTGTTGATGACACTGCCCCTGCACCCAGAAGCTCACGACGCAAGTGAGCGCATCACCCCACCCGGCCTGCGGCCGAAGCTTGGTTTAGCCGTTGGCCTGTGCGCCCTGATGGGCGTTATGCTCTCCGGCTGCGTTAGTGACCGCGGCTACAACTACGATGGGCTGCGCGGTGCCTACACCACCGAGGTCGCGGGGATCCCGATGGAAGAGGATCCGGTGCTGGTCGCACAGAACGAAAAGCTGGCCGAAGATGAGCGCGTCGCCCTGATCCGCGAGGACTGCCGCAATGGCGGCGCCAAGAGCTGCGAGGTCATGGCCTTAGATGCCTTCAATGACTACAGCACCAGTGGCAATCTCACCGACTTAAAGAGCGGCATCATTGTCGCAAGCCGCGCCTGCGCCTCCGAGGCCCGCGCCTGCTTGCTCAAGGGCAATATGATCTTCCGCGCCTATCAAGATGGCATGGACATCGATGAGTGGCGCCCGGGCCGCTACTACAGCGAAGAGCTGATCGATGCCTACACCAAGGCCACGCGCGTGGGCGATCCGGAGCTCAGAGCTGAGGCCTATTACCAACGCGGCCGCGTCCACAGCACCTTTGGGCGCTATAGTGCCGCGCGCGCCGACTTAAACCAAAGCTGCAAGATCGGCGGCAACGAGTTCTGTTTAAAGAGCGGCGAGGAGCTTGAGGCTCTTGCTAAGCACACCACCAAGCAAAAGGGTAGCGCCAAGATCACCTCGCAAGACGTGCTCTCCTTATATCAGCAGTCATGCGACGGTGACAATGCCACCGCCTGCCTGCGCTTAGGCGATCGTCTCTATGCCCAAGGCAAGGGCAAGGCCGGTAACGAAGCCTACGCCAAGGCCTGTAACTTAAACGAAGGCAGCGCCTGCAACGCTTTAGCCTATCGCTTAGATCGCGCCGGACGTCACAACGAGGCGCGCGAGTTCTACGACAAGTCCTGCTCGCTCAAGTACCCAGCAAGCTGCGCGCTCCTAGGCCGTGAGGACATGGTCAAGGGCAACTTAAGCAGCAGCTACAACTACTTAGACCAAGCCTGCACCTTAGGCGACAACACCTCCTGCCAGTTCTTAGGCTCCCTTGCGCAAGTGGTCAGCCGCAACGACGATGCTCGTACCGCGCTGCGCCGTGCCTGCGCCACCAACAACAGCGTCGCCTGCTACGACTTAGGCTTGCTCGAGGCTATCGCCAACTCCCACTCAAGTGCCCTTGAGCACTTCAACATGGCCTGCAATGCCGACCTCAAGGCCGGATGCTTAGCCCAAAGCGGCGCCTTTGCCTCAGCGCAAAGCACTGCTACCGCGGCCTACGAGAAGGCCTGCTCGCTGCGTTCGCCGGATGCCTGCCTCAACTTAGGCTACAGCTACTTGCAGCAAGGCAATAGCACCCAAGCCCAAACGGCCTTCCGCAGTGCGTGCGACCTCAAATCGGCCGCGGGCTGCGAGCAAGCTGCTGCCTTATTGCAAGAGAAGGGGGGCTCGACTGAGGCCGCCAAGTTCTACACGCAAGCGTGCGCCCTCAAGAGCCCAAGTGCTTGCACCAAGCTGGGCTTAGTCTATTACAGCGGTGCGGGCATCACCAAGAGCGCCACCCGCGCCCGGGCTAACCTCAATCAAGCCTGCAAGCTCGGCGCCCAGGACGCCTGCGTCATGCTCAAGAAGAAGTAAGGGTTTGTAAATCTCCTATAACAAGGCCCTGACGCTGCTTGGTGTTGGGGCCTTTTTGTCGGCGCCTGCGGCCAACTACCTCATTTGGTACGATCGGGGCGTCACGGTCTCTAAGGAGAAGTTATGGCGCAATCTCGGCCCCAAGGCCCCGCTGCGGAAGCCTTGCCGCACATCATCACCACCAGCTCGGACTTCTTGCAGTTTAGGGAGCGTCACGCGCTGCTCATCGACAAAACGGCCTTACTCCAAGAGCTCGTTGATCTGGGCCGCGTGTTCTTGGCGCGGCCACGACGCTTTGGTAAAAGCCTGCTCGTATCCATGCTCACCGAGCTCTTTACCTCCGGCACCCAGCACTTTGCGGGCATGGCGATCGCCGAGCGCTGGCACGAACCGAGGTATCCCGTACTGCAGCTCTCCTTCTTGGATCTGCGCCATCCGGCTACCTTTGAGCGCGATCTCTGCGCCCTGTGGCGTCTTGCCTGCTATGACGCCGGCTTTGAAGATGTTGACGAGTGCCTGCCCGAGTGCCATGAATTTGCGGTCTTAGCTGAGCACATTGAGCGCGAAGTGCTGCAGAACCAGCCGTATGTGGTACTTATCGATGAGTGGGATGATCCCCTTTCAGGCAACCTGCATGACCCGGCGGCCTTTGCGGCCAATAGCGCGCAGTTGCGAGCTTTCTACACGTGGCTGCGTGACCGCCCCAACATTCACTTTCTGCTGGTCACGGGCATTGCGCGCTACCCCGTATCCACGTGGTTTTGCTCCGACTTCATCACCGACATCGGCCTGATGGCCCAGTATGGCGCGCTCGTCGGTTTCACCGAGGAGGAGCTGCGCACGTCCTTTGCCCCGTACCTTGCCCACGCCGCTGCCCTCAGGCACCAAAGCGCAGAGGAACTGCTGACGCATCTGTGCAGCTTCTACCACGGCTTTTGCTTTGATGGACAAGTCCGCGTCTACAATCCGTGGGATATCAACAGCTTCTTTGAGCAGGTAGAGCAGGAGCCTGAGGTCACGCCGGAGCTGATGCCCTTTTGGATGATGAACGCTCATGCGCCCACGGCGCTCTTTACGTACCTCAAAGCCCTCCAGCCTGACCTCACCTGCCTCGATCAGATCAAGGCCGCAGGCGTGGTGCTCACGGCAGAGGAAACTTGCGCCCCTTATGAGGTAAGCACGGCGTCATGGGTGAACCTCTTGCTGCAGACCGGCTTTCTGACCATCACCGAGCACCTGCCCGGCCGCGGCTACCGCTGCAACTTCACCAACGCCGCAGTTGAGAACGTCTGCTCTGAGCTCATCTTGGCCTACGTGCTGGACCAAGCGACTGAGCGTCTTAACACCGAAGTCATAAATCTCGCGCAGGACATGGTTGCGGCCTTGCAGGAGCATGAGCTTACGCGTGCGGTGCAAGCCATCAACGCGTTGCTCAGCCGTGTCAACTTCGCGCTGTGGCCCAGCCCTGCGCCCGAGGCGCGTTATCGCCTGCTGCTGGTCTTATTCCTACAGGTGATACTCGGAGCGCCGCGGGTGCGCCAAGCTGGAGCTCACCCCACCGGGCGGGGCGACGTGGCCGCTATCAGTGACCACGAGTTCTGGGCCTTTGAGCTCCAGCTCGTCCCAACCGCCACCACCAAGGCTGAGCCCATTCGTTTAGCGCCGCCTGACTTGGAGCAAGTCATAGGTATGCGCTATGGCCAGCAGGTCGTGACCAGCTGGTATGGCGTGGTCTTGGTCATCTCAGCGGCGACCCACCAAGTCTGCGCGTGGCGTGAGGTCACCCCTGAGCCGAGCCTCAACCCCGCCATCTAAGCCAAACCGGCCTTCCCCTTAGAGACCAAGCTGCCTGCCCGGGACGTGACGCGGCTAGCGACGAGCGTAGCCGCCGCCCGAGTGGCCACCAACCTTGGGGCAGCCCGAGCGTGGGGGCTGGGCGTTCGGAACGGCTTGGCCGTGGTTAGATTGTGGCGGATGGGCCGCCGCAGTTGGACAGGCGCCACCTGAGGTCGCGCCGTACTGCCTCTTAGAGACCAAGTGCCTGCCCGGGACGTGAAGCGGCGTGGTGCGGGCGCTGGGATAGCCCGCATGGTGGCGGAGTCGCCGCAGTGGCCCAATAGGGTGCAAGCGGGGTGGCCGGAGCCGGTGGAGTAGGGCTGTTTGGCGGCCTTGCGGGGCGGCGGGGAGCGGCTGCGCGCTGCAGGGGCAGAGGGGCGGCGCGGGTGCACGATTGTGGTGCTAAAAGCAAGGGAATTTCGCGCGCCGTCACGCTTTTGTCGCTATAATTGGTGCCTTATCTTAGTGAGAAATGCCGTCAGGGCGCCTTGGAACTGCGCTGGTGCTGAGCTTGCGAAGGTCAGCGGAGCCTGCTCTAAGGTTCGGTGCTCGGTCAAGGCGACTAAGGTGGTACCAAGTGCCAAGGAGCTCCCTCCTTGGTGGGGTTGTGGCTTTTTATCCTGTGCCTTGATGGGGCTTGCACGACATGCGTTTGTATCGGTGGTTGTCTGATTTTCATGGAAGTGAGCGCAAAATTGCCCTTGCGATCGGCAATTTCGACGGTTTCCATGTGGGGCATCAAGCCGTTATCGCACAGATGCAGGCCAAGGCGCACGAGCGCGACCTGCTCAGCGCCGTCATGATCTTCGAGCCGCAGCCCTTGGAGTTCTTTGGCCGCGGCAAGACGGTGGGCGATAGTGCCACGGGCTCGTCGGTGCCGGCGCGCCTCTTTACCATTCGCGATAAGCTGCGCATCTTCCGCGCCGCAGGCATCGACATCGTCTTCTGCATGACCTTCACGCGCAAGTTTGCGGCGCTCAGCGACGTCGAGTTCGTCGCCATGCTTGAGCGCATGCAGGTCAAGAGCGTGACCGTAGGCTCTGACTTTAGCTTCGGCCGCGGCGGGGCCTACCATATCGCCGAGCTTCAGGCGGCATGCGCTGCGCGTGACATCGAGTGCTCGGCCATCGGTAAGGTCGAAGAGGAGGGCGTGCGTATCTCCAGCACCATGCTGCGCTCGCTCATCGTCAAGGGCGACTTCTCGACCGCCGCCAAGTTCATGGGGCGGCCGTACAGCATCGCCGGGCGCGTGGTGCATGGTAACGCCATCGGCCGTACCATCGGCTTTCCGACCGCGAATATCAACCTCAACCGCTTGGTGTGTCCATTAAGCGGCGTCTACGCGGTCAAGGTCGCCTGCCGCTATGGCCACTTTGATGGGGTGGCCAACGTGGGCCATCGCCCGACCATCACCATTCCTACCCTCCATAGCCTGCTCGAGGTCAACATCTTCAACTTCGATGCTGATCTCTATGGCCAAGAGATCGAAGTGACCTTCGTCCATAAGATCCGCGATGAAGTGAAGTTTGCTAACCTCGATGCGCTGATCGCGCAAATCAGTGCCGATAAGGAGCGCGCGCAGTACCTGCTGAGCCTTGATACGCCCGACCTGCCGTAGGCGACTTGCTGCAGGCTGCTGCAAGCTGCTGCAGGCTGCTGCCTGAGGCTTCTGCCGCAGGCGCCCGCTGCGTCACGGGGTTTGAGATTTTGTTTGGTTAATTGTTGTGGCAACAACAAGTTAGGATGCAATCAATGGCAGATTATAAGTCAACGTTAAATCTCCCAGAGACTGCCTTCCCGATGCGTGGCGATCTCGCTAAGCGCGAGCCTGCCATGTTGAAGAAGTGGGATGAGCAGCACCTTTATCAGAAGATCCGTCAGTCGCGCGAAGGATGCGACATGTTCATCCTCCACGACGGCCCGCCATACGCCAATGGTGCCATTCACATTGGCCACGCAATTAACAAGACCTTAAAGGACATCATCGTCAAGTCCAAGACCTTATCGGGCTTCGACTCCCCATACGTCCCGGGCTGGGATTGCCATGGCCTGCCGATCGAGCAGAAGGTCGAGAGCGAAATCGGCAAGCCGGGTCAGAAGGTCGACGTCGCCCAGTTCCGCGAAGAGTGCCGCAAGTACGCCTTAAAGCACATCAACAACCAAAAGGCGGACTTCAAGCGCTTGGGCGTGCTCGGTGACTGGGATCACCCATACCTCACGATGGACTTTAAGACCGAGGCTGACATCATCCGCGCCTTGGGCAAGGCCATCGCTAACGGCCACTTCGTCTTAGGCTACAAGCCAGTTTACTGGTGCATGGAGTGCCAATCGGCCTTGGCTGAGGCTGAGGTTGAGTACTACGATGTCACCTCTGATGCCATCTTCGTGCGCTTCTTAGCTGACGATAAGGCCGCCGTGTTAAAGGCCTTCAACGTCGCTGATGTCCAAGAAGACGTCTCGTGCGTCATCTGGACCACTACCCCATGGACTTTACCGGCTAACCGCGCCATCTGCTTGAACGATAGCTTCGAGTATGCTTTGGTTAAGGTTTCTGGCGAGAAGGCCGGGTGCTACATCATGGCTCAAGAGTTAGTTGAGTCGGTGATGCAGACCATCGGCATCGCTGAGTACCAAGTTCTTGGCACCTGCAAGGGCAAGGACTTAGAGCTCTTAAAGTTTAAGCACCCGTTCTATGACTTCACCGTCCCGGTGGTCTTAGCTAAGCACGTCACCTTAGATGCCGGTACCGGCTGCGTGCACACCGCCGGTGGCCACGGTCTTGACGACTACACCGTCTCGGTCAAGTACGGCCTTGAGATCTTCAATCCAGTCGGCCCAGATGGCTGCTTCCTGCCGCAGACCCCACTGTTTGGCGGCCTCAATGTCTTCAAGGCTAACCCTGAAGTCATCAAGGTCTTAGTCGAGCGCGGCGCCTTAATGCACGCAGGTAAGATCCAGCACAGCTACCCACACTGCTGGCGTCACAAGACTCCGGTTATCTTCCGCGCCACCCAGCAATGGTTCATCTCAATGGATGGCCATGGCTTAAGAAAGCGTGCCCTCGAGGAGATCAAGAACATCCGTTGGATCCCAGCTTGGGGCCAAAACCGTATCGAGGCCATGGTCTCGCAGCGCGTGGACTGGTGCATCAGCCGTCAACGTACGTGGGGTACCCCATGCGCCGTCTTGGTCAACAAGGAAACCGGTGAGGTGCACCCTCGTACTGAGGAGATCATCGAGAAGGTCGCTCAGGCCGTTGAGAAGAAGGGCATCCAAGCTTGGTGGGATCTCAAGATCGAGGATCTGCTTCCAGCTGAGGAAGTCCCGCTCTACTACAAGGATCCCAACACCTTAGACGTCTGGTTTGACTCCGGCTCGACCCACTACTCGGTGGTTGACCAGCGCCCTGAGTTCCGTGGCCACGGTGCCGACCTGTACTTAGAGGGCTCTGACCAACACCGCGGCTGGTTCATGTCTTCGCTGATGCTGTCGATCGCCATGAAGGATAAGGCCCCATACAAGCAGGTCTTAACCCACGGCTTCACCGTCGACGACAAGGGCCGCAAGATGTCCAAGTCTCTAGGCAACGTCATTGCCCCACAAGAGATTTGGGATAAGATGGGCGCCGACGTGTTACGTCTGTGGATTGCCACCAACGACTACACCGGTGACATCGCGGTCTCGCAGGAGATCTTCAAGCGCTCGGCCGACGCCTACCGCCGTATTCGCAACACCATTCGCTTCTTACTGGCCAACTTAAACGGTTTCGATCCTGAGACCAATATGGTCAAGTTCGAGGACATGGTCGAGCTCGACAAATGGGCCGTCAGCTTAGCTCAGAAGACCCAAGAGAAGCTCATCAACTACTACGACAACTACGACTTCCACTTAGTGGTCAAGGAGTTGATGCACTTCTGCTCGATTGAGCTTGGCTCGTTCTACCTTGATATCATCAAGGATCGCCAGTACACTGCCAAGACTGACAGCTTGGCCCGCCGCTCCTGCCAGAGCGCCCTGTACATCATCGCTGAGTGCTTAGTGCGCTGGATCGCCCCAATCATCTCCTTCACCGCCCAAGAGGTCTGGGAGGTCATGCCGGGCAAGCGTGACGAGTTCGTCTTCACCGCCCACTGGTTCAAGCACGACAACCTCAAGACCTTAGATGAGAACGCCCAGTTCAACTCAGCTTACTGGGAGCGCATCTTAGCCTTCCGCGACGAGGCCAACCGCGCCATCGAGAGTGCCCGTAACGCCGGTACCATCGGTGGCTCACTCGAGGCCGAGGTTCAGGTCTTCGCCCAAGGCGACTTGGTCAAGGATCTTCAGGCCTTAGGTGATGAGCTGCGCTTTGTCCTCATCACCTCCAAGGTCACGGTCACCGAAGGTGAGGCTCCAGCTGAGGCCTTCGTCAGCGAGCTCAACGGCGCCAAGATCGGCTTCATCGTCACCAAGTCGAACGCCCACAAGTGCGAGCGCTGCTGGCACTACGAAGAGGGTGTGGGCTCCGATCCTGAGCACCCAACCCTGTGCCCACGCTGCTTAGAGAACATCCTGCGTGAGGGCGAGACCCGCCGCTTCGCCTAAGCGTCGCCGCTTTGCCTAACTGACTGCGCGTCAGTCCTTGCCCGCGCGAGCGCGCGGGCCTCAAAGCCCAAGGAGCGCCTGCCCCTTGGGTTTTATTATGCCCATGCTATGATGAGAGCTCCTAAAGTTTGGCCAATCGGGAGTTCTTGTGAGCACCATCTTCTCCAATCGCCGCCAGCGCACCGGTGGCATCTTCCTCTTGATCTCGCTTGTGGTGGTCGTGCTCGATCAAATCACCAAGTGGCTCTGCGTCAACTACATTGCACCGGGGGGCTTGGGCATCGAGGTCTTGCCTTTCTTTAACCTCGTCCATGTCTACAACTACGGCGCAGCCTTCAGCATCCTCGCCGACTGGGGCGGCGCGCAGCGCTATCTGCTCTCAGGACTTGCCTTAGTCATTGCCCTCGTCTTAACCGTGGTGCTGTTGCGCACTAAGGCCGAGCACAAGTGGACGTGTCTGTCCTATGCGCTCTTCATTGGCGGCGCCATCGGCAATCTGATCGACCGCGTGCTGCTTGGCTACGTCATCGACTTCTTGCTCTTTTACTGGCGTGATCGCGACGGCCTCATCGTTTGGGCTTACCCGGCCTTTAATGTCGCCGATATCGCGGTGTGCTGCGGCGCGGCCTTGCTCGTCATCGTCACCTTGTTTGGCAAGAGCCACAAGTAGGGGCGGGCGCCGGGACTGGGTTGGCGCAGAGACAAAAAGACCGGGGTGGCGGGCGCCACGTCCGGTCTTGGAACTAAGAGTTCGGGTTTGGGGAGCTTAGCTTAGCCTTCTTACTTGGCGGCGTTGAGCAGCTGCTTCTCGGACTCCGAAGGGGCTTGGTTCAGCGCTTCTTGCGTTAACTGATCCATCTTGCGACGGGTGATCTCGCGCTGGATCTTGTCCAAGGTGGCACCGTTTAAGTGATAGACGGTGAGGTAAATCAGCAAGGAGACGACGCAGATCAAGGTAGCACCGACGTAGAAGCCTAACATGCTGTTGATGGTCTCAGCGGACTGCTCTTGGTCTGGGACGTAGTTGATCCACGACAGGTACACGCCTAAGAAGGCCGAGGCGATGGCGCCCGAGCACTTGATGACTAAGGTGTGTAAGGAGTAGTAGATAATCTCCGAGCGGATGCCTAAGCGGTAGTCACCGAAGTCGACGGTATCGGCGACCATGATCATAACTAAGATCCAGTAGATCGAGTTGGAGAAGCCGAAGATGATGCCCGAGGCGATGACCGATGGGTAAACTGGGAGGATGCCCCAGCCAGCAAGCGAAATCAGACCCGAGTACAGGACTGGGAAGATTAAGGCAGCCGAGAAGATGAGCTTACGGCCGAAGATGCGGACTAAGACGGTAAAGAAGACGATCGATGGGATCGTGACGATACCGGCCCACAGCTGCATGACCGAGAACAAGCTGGCGTCGTGCAAGCAGTACTTGTAGATGTAGAGGTTGAGCGACTGCGAGACGCCGGTACCAATCACAAAGCACAGCGCAATGATGATGAAGAAGACGAATTGCTTGTTCTTGGTGATGATGGTGAAAGCGTCGGAGAGCTTAAAGGTCTCGCCATCGGCTGGGCGATAGTTCTCTTCGGTCCACTTGCAGGTGACTAAGGCCGAGCTGACTGCTAACAGGCCTGCGACCAAGCCGTAGCAAGCATAGCCATAGCCGTCATCGCCTTGGCCAAATAAGGCGACCGCGTAGACGCCTAAACCGGCGGCTAAGTAGTTACCGATAGTGGCAGCAAAACGTGGGTATGGCAGTAAGCCCTCACGCTCGTGCTTGTCTAAGGTGATGCACGGAACCAGCGACCAGAATGGAGCGTCGCAGATGGTGTAGGACATACCCCAGCAGATGTAGACGATTGCAAGGTAGATGGTCTGGGTCGTGCCCTCAAACATGTGCGTGCAGAAGCAGGCGGTCAAGAAGAAGCATTGCAGCAAGTTACCGGCGATGAGCCATGGCTTGTACTTGCCCCAACGGGTGTTGACCTTGGTGACGATCAACGCAAAGAGGAAGTCGTTGATCGTATCCCAGACACGGGCGATCAGGAAGATGATACCCGCGACAGTGGCAGGCACCTTCGCCACGTCCGTGAGGTAGAAGAATAAGAAGGTGTTGACTACGCAGAGCGAAAAGTCCTTACCAAAGCTGCCGTAGCCATAGGACAGCTTGGTACGCATTGAGACTTTGGGTGCAACTGGCGCCGGAATCTCGTTGCCATTGATATCGGTATTGCTCATAGTATGTTCCTTAAACGGAACCAAGGCTCCGTCAGTTGAACCTGGGCCAAGGCCTGAGGCTCGCACTTCCGTGAGGAATGGTGCCGGGCGACAAGAATGATCAGCGTGAGCGCAGCTGCTGCAGTGTAGCTGATGTAGCTAACGCAGCGCAGCTGAGCGCACGCGATCGTCCACTAAGCGCTCCCTGCGGCAACCGATGAGAGCCGCAGGTTACGCTTAGCTGTTAGCTCAGGCCTAGACCTGAACTAAATCGGGTTAACCACCTTTTTCAGCGCAGCGCGTGGGCGCATGGGGCGCTTTATGCAAGCGGGCGCTTAAAAAGGAGGCGGCGGTAGCCCCAACCCCGCTAAGGAGGGGTGAGAGGCTGGGGCAAGCTCGTTTCCACCAAGCCTGCTCTGACCTCGTCGCTGGCGGCGCGGCGCGTTGGGGCGCTGAGCGCTGGGACGCGGGCGCGGCCATAGGGAGTACTGCCACCTCGCTTGAGTGGTGGAGTCGATATACGGCGGCGACGGGGAAGAGGCATATGAGGAGCCTTTGAGTGGGCCGCACGCCGTAGGTAATAGGGGCGTATCTGCCTTGGGGCAGACTTGCCGGTTAGCAGCGGGTGAATACGATGTAGCCTGACTTAGGCAGGGCAAGCTCTTGCACCTTATCCGTGAGCTCTAAGCTCAAGGTTTGTAGCTTGCGGCCTAAGCAGTCAAAGTACTCGGCGCTGACGGTTACAGGATGGGTGCTCTTGACCACGATGCTCGTGATCATGGCGCCATTGACCAAGGTGACTTGCTCAAGCTCCGGCTCAAACAGGTCTAAGGTATGGTCGCTGCCGATGATGCGTACTTGCTTGCCCTCTTTGGTGGCGCTGACATCTGTGTACATGAACTCAGGGTGCAGGGCCGTGATTTGGCCGTGCATCAAGAGGTCACGATGTGCCTCCCAGAAGGCAATCCAGTGCTGCACCATTGCCTTGTGCTCAGCATTGAGGTGCTTGAAATTGCACGAGACTTGCGGCACGGCTAAGAGGGTGTGGATGAATTGCAGCGAGGCACTCTCGACACTCTCCTGCGGCGACCAGGTGAACATGTCGGCATGTACCGCAGTGTTGCCTGAACTGGCTCGCAGATCGAGCGTGGTCATGCGGTTCATCAAGGTATCGCCCGGGCAATCGTGGGCGCGCAGCATATTGCCGTATTGGTGGATCATCGGGCCGATGTAGTTTTGGCGGAACTCCACCAAGATGTCCGGCTTGATCGCCTCCAAGGCGGCGCGCACTTCGCGCATCAATAGATCGACCGCATCGGGCAGCGATTGGGTATCGCGCGCCGCGTCGTAGGCGGCGGCCTTAGCGTCGGCTTGGCGCAGGTCGAACTCGTCGATGAAGTCGAGCTTTAAGCCGTCGAGGTCGTAGTCCTTGACCATGGTGCTAAAGGTGGTCACCAAGAAGTCACGCACCTTCTTATAGCGTGGGTCTAAGACATAGGCATCCCAGC
Organism: uncultured Anaerobiospirillum sp.; assembly: GCA_944389615.1. Taxonomy (GTDB): domain Bacteria; phylum Pseudomonadota; class Gammaproteobacteria; order Enterobacterales; family Succinivibrionaceae; genus Anaerobiospirillum. The sequence goes on from CALXNA010000003.1 coordinate 78,511, forward strand.
GCGGGTTAAAGCACAGGCAATAGTCCTTAAGCTCGTCGGCGCGCTTAGCCTTACGGCCAATGAACGGCACCGAGAACCAGACCATATACTTCATGCCCATCTCATGGATGCGCTGGACGTGCTCACGCATGTGCGGAAAGCGCGTCGCAGAGACTTGCCAGTCGCCGCAATAGGCATAGCCGCGATTGTTATCATCAGTCTGCCAGCCGTCATCGACGATCACGGTCTTAAGACCGCATTGAGCGCCGATGCGGCACTGCTCCTCGATCTCCTCTTCTTGCAGGTTCTGCAGGAAGGCATACCACGTCGAGTAGACGGGGCCATAGGCGCCCTCCGGTACCGGCATGGTCTTGAGCTGAAGCTCACGCTCATAGAAGCGGGCCATATTCTCCACGGCGTTGAACACCGGCATTAAGGCGGTGTCAAGGCGCAAGGTGACGTGATACTCGCTTTGGGCGTGGGCCGGGGTCTCAAAGAGATCAAAAGACAGGCGCGCGCAGGTCTGCTCTTCGTAGACACCTGCGGTGACCTTGACGATATTCTTGCAATCGGACAGGGCAAAGGACAGCTTGTTTAAGCCCTCAGCCGAGTAGAAGGCGCCCATCGGGGCGAGATTGCACAGGTGGGTCGTGATCGAGGCGGTGTACTCAAACATGCCCTTGGGGCGGTAGTTTTTACCGGGCGCGGCGATGCTGGGCAGCCACAGCGATTGGACGTTATCGAGCTGAAAGCGCAGGTCGATCACGGTATGAGGTAGCACCACCGGCGCGCTGCTCTTGCTCTTTAAGGTCAAGTCGCAATAGCACACCTGATTGACATCATGCTCATTGTGCAGCGGGCCAAACAGACCCGGCTCCGTACTAACCTGCGGCTTGGCGCCTTGGGCGTACTCAACTTGCATCGGATCTGCGACTGCGCGCAGCTGCCACGTCACCTCAATGGCGTCACTGGGCGCGCTCTGCGGCCCGTCCACCATATGGACGCTGCTGGAAATAAAGCCCCATACTAATTGCTGTTCCATCACCACCACCTTACAGCCTGAAGCTGCCTTTGGGCAGCCTACGCGGCCTCTTTCCTCGCACAGCCTAAAGAGGCTGCCACGAGTACCCAACAATTCTCAGGTGCGCGCGGGGGCGCACCTGTGGTCTTGGCTAGCTGCCAGCGGTCGGCCTGAGCTCCCACACACTCACCAAGGAGCCAAGCCGCCGCTGCTAGGTAGGCAAGATGCGCGCAGCGTCCTAACACTAGGAAGCTGGCGCCGGGCTTAGGGCAAAGGGCGCCGCAGGGACAGCCCTGCGGGCGGGCAGCGTTCTGACGAAACCGACCGCTGTTCGTAACTGTTCGTACGCTTTGCGCGGCTCATCCCGCGGCGCAGCAGGTTAGCTCCTGCGCGGCACTTTGCGCTATACATACCCTTGTGTGAGGTCAGTGGCGTAAGTACTTCCGCACCGAAAGCCCACTTTCTCTCACGGCTGCCGCTGATTATAGAGGCAAACTTACGAACAGATGTTAGTAAATGCGTGATGCCATTCACAATTCCGAGCGTTAACTGTTCGGAATGTGGAGAGTGGTCACAAAAAAACAAAGCTTTGTCCCAATCTGGGCAAGGTCTCGGGCAGAATGGCATAAACAAGCCGCAGAGAGTTTGAGGGGTAAGCGTGCAGACCGCAAGCGCTACCTCCGCCTGCGCCCGTACGGCGCGGGTCAATGGGGCCTGTTTACGAAAAATAGGGCGGATCTGACTTTTCGTGGTAAAGAGAGACTAGGCGGCATCATGCGTGAAAGTATGCGATAATTAAGCCGTAGAGCGACGGAAACTTTTCACGAACTTCTGCTAACATCTGTTCGGGAACCGCGGGCGCCGTGGCGCCCAAAATCTTGTAAGATGAGGGCAAGCGGCCTGAAGGCCAGCTTTCGTGTTGTTAGTTAGAAGAGTCTCGTCCTGCCTACCAAGTGAAGTTGCTCGCAACGGCTGCGGGCCGCACTGGCCTTAGCAGCCAACGTCTTCGGCTGTTGGCGCTGCCGTGGCCGATGGCCGTAGGTCCGATGGAACCTTGGAGTGAGGGAGAGGCGCGCGTTTGATATGAATAGTAAGCAAATTGCCGAGATTGCCGGAGTGTCGCGCTCGACTGTGTCCAAGGTGCTGCACAACTATCCGGACATCCCCGAGGAGACGAAGCTGAAGGTGCTCAAGGTGGTCTCCGACTATGGCTATAAGGCGGATGGGGCGCAGCATAAGCGCGGCGCGTTCAAGACCATAGGAATGTACTACTTCTCCAAGTTTGAGGAGAATATCTTTGAGCGCTTCAACGTCAATTACAACATCGCGCTCCTCGTGAGCGTCACCACCGAAGCGCGCCAGCGCGGTTATGGTGTGCTTTTTGACCTGATTGACTTGACCCAAGGGCGCGCTGCGCTGCTGGAGCGCATCAATGAAGACTTTGAGCAACGCCGCATCTCCACCGCGGTCTTCATCGGGCTCGACGACGACTGCTCCTTTATCTCCTTGCTGGCACGCCCGGGGCGGCACATCATTGTCTTAGACAAGGAGTTTGATATCTCAAGCGGCATGCGCTGCCTCTTCTCTAATGACGCGAGCTCCGCGATGCGCGCCTGCCGCCACCTCTTTGGCTATGGCTTCACCAAGATCATGCACCTTGCCGGTGATCAGCGTAAGCTCTCGGGGCGCAAGCGCAAGGAAGGCTATCTTTACGAGCTCAGACGCCTCAACCAAGAGCATGCCCAAGACTGCCCGCCCTTAGTGCTGGAAGGGCGCTTTACCATTGAGCACGGCTACAATTGTGGTCTGCGCTTTTTAGAGGAGCGCCTCTACGAGCGCTATAACGGCGTGCTGGCCGGTTCTGATACCATCGCCATGGGCTTTATCAAGTGCCTACAAGAGCACGAACCTGCGCTCTTAGATCAAATCGGCATCGTCGGCTTTGACAACGAGCCCGAGGGCGTCTTCGTCAGCCCGAGCCTGACCACCATGTCCCCGGACTATCGCTACTTTGCGCGCTTGATCTTCGACCTTGAGCAAAACTACGAAGAGTTTCAGACCGGAGTCTCGGTTAACATTGAGCAGCAGTTGATTGTGCGCGACAGCTCCGTGCCCAAGGAGCAGCGCCGCAGCGACTTGCCGCTGCAAGAGTACATCGGCGTGCGTACCTAAAGGGAGGGTAAGAAGGTGGCTTTTAAGATTTTGCTCGCGAACACGCGCGGCTTTTGCGCCGGGGTCGAGCGCGCCATTGGCGTGGTGCAACGGGCCTTGGAGAAGTTTGGGGCCGAGCGCGTCTATGTCCTGCACGAGGTCGTGCACAACAAGCACGTGGTGGCTGACCTTGTGGCCAAGGGCGTGCACTTGGTCGAGGAGTTAAGCGAGATCCCGGAGCCGAGCTCCAAGGTCGTGATCTTCTCGGCCCATGGCGTGGGCCTTGAGACCATCGCGCAGGCGCAGGCCTTGGGCCTGACCATCATCGATGCGACCTGCCCCTTGGTCAAGCGCATCCATCATAAGGTGGTGCGCGCGGCCAACGCGCAGATGGATGTGGTCATTATCGGTCACGACGGCCACCGCGAGGTCTTAGGCACGGTCGGGCAGTACGAAGGCCCTAAGGATAAGATCCACGTGATCTTAACCCCTGAGGACGTGGCAAACCTGACGCTGCCAACGGGGGAGCATCAGGCCATGTTTGCGACCCAAACCACGCTCTCGATCGATGAAACGGCCAAGACCGTGGCCGCGCTCAAGACCAAGTTCCCGTTGATTGAGGGCCCCAAGAGCGACGATACCTGCTATGCCACGCAAAACCGCCAAGCGGCGGTCAAGCTCTTGGCGCAGCACTGCGAGCTCGTCTTGATCGCCGGTTCGCAGAACAGCTCCAACTCGCGCCGCTTAAGCGAAGTGGCCGCCCAGTACGGCACCACCTCCTACCTCATCAATGATGCCAGCGCCCTCACCGACGACATGCTCAAGCACGTCACCACCGTAGGCGTCTCGGCGGGCGCTTCGGTGCCTGAGTACATCGTGCAGGACATCCTGACGGCCTTACAGGCACGCGGTGCCACCAGCATCGAGCCGATCGGCGACATCCAGCGCCACATCACCTTCGCTTGGCCTGAAGGCTTGGATTAGCGCCCGCACCGCGCATCTCGGCGCGGCGCCCCAGCGCTCCCGCGCGCCCGCGGCGGGCATCTCAGAGCGAGTCCCGCGTAGCCTATGAGCCGCATGACGATCCGGAGGAGGCGGCGCAGCAGTTTGCGGCGGTCACGCAGAACGTTAAGGACGCGCGCTTGGGGGAAGCTTCTTGACCTTAGAGCGTCTTAAGCTTTGGGGCGTACACAAGATGGCGCACGATCTTTGTTACATTGGCATCGCCACGGCGTTTTCATGCATCTTGCCGCTGCTGGATGAGGCCAGCAAGCGCATCATGAAGCTCCCGCCTGCAGTGGTGCGGGAATGCTGCATCGAAGATTACGAGGATCTGGTCGACGTGACGCCGCGTACCAAGTGCCCGGGCACGGGCGGCTTGGGCTATGGCACCAAGTACGATGCCATCATCTTGGATCTGCTGACCGCGCAGGAGTGCTACCCCGATCCTGAGCACGCGGGCTTTACCCTTTGCCCTTACTATACCAACTACTTCTTGCTCAAGGCCGTGCGCGCGCAGACCCAGATCCCGACGCTCTCGCACAATTGGCTCAAGCGGCGCCTGCAGGTGCTCGGCTACACGGTAACCTCGCAAGTGTAAGCCTACGCTCCGCCGCCTGACGCTCACCGCCCAGTGGCCTGCGCTCCGCGGCCTGCGCGCAGGCCGACGGGCCGAGCATGCGGCCTACTTGCAGCCCACTTGTGGCCTACTTGCAGCCCACTTGTGGCCTACTTGCAGCTCACTTGCGGCCCACTTGCAGCCAGCTTATGGCCCACATACGGCCCGTTTGGGGGCCTCTTGCGCCCAAGGTGCGCCAAGCGCTGTGATTTCCGCTAAAATAACGCGGTTTTGGCGCTCTGGTGGGCTAGAGCCGGGCGCATGGATTTGACTTGGTATCTGTGGTTATGGCTGATCAGAACTTTTTGCAAGAGGTCTCGAAGAGACGCACTTTTGCCATCATCTCTCACCCTGACGCTGGTAAGACGACCATTACGGAGAAGGTCTTGCTCTTTGGCAGCGTAATTCAGCGCGCCGGTGAGGTTAAAGGCCGCGGCAGCACGGGCTCTTTTGCCAAGTCGGACTGGATGGCCATGGAAAAGGAGCGTGGCATCTCGGTGACCACCTCGGTGATGCAGTTCCCATACAATGGCTGCGTCGTCAACTTGCTTGACACCCCAGGACACGAAGACTTCTCCGAGGACACCTATCGCGTGCTCACCGCGGTCGACTCATGCCTGATGGTGATCGATGCGGCTAAGGGCGTTGAGGAGCGTACGCGCAAGCTGATGGAAGTTACGCGCCTGCGCGATACCCCGATCCTGACCTTTATGAACAAGCTCGATCGCGAAACGCGCAATCCGCTCGAGCTCTTAGACGAGGTTGAGTCGGAGCTTAAGATCTTATGCGCCCCGATCACTTGGCCGATCGGCTCGGGCAAGTCCTTTAAGGGCGTGTACCACATTCTGCGCGATGAGACCTTGCTCTATCACTCCGGCGAAGGCTACCACATCCAAGAGCGCCGCGTGATCAAGGGTTTAGATAACCCTGAGCTCGACGAGGCCGTCGGTGAGGACTTTGCCAAGGAACTGCGCGAGAGCATGGAGCTCATCTCGATGGCCTCCAACTCCTTTGATGAGGAAGCCTTCTTAGCAGGCGAGCTCACCCCAGTCTTCTTTGGTACCGCCTTAGGTAACTTCGGCGTGGACTGCATGTTAGATGGCTTGACCCAATGGGCACCAACCCCGCTGCCGCGTAAGGCCGACAGTCGTGAGGTCAAGGCCACCGAGGATAAGCTCACCGGCTTTATCTTTAAGATCCAAGCCAATATGGATCCTAAGCACCGCGACCGCATTGCCTTCATGCGCCTAGTCTCAGGCGAGTACAAGAAGGGCATGAAGATGCGCCACGTCCGCATCGGGCGCGATGTCCAGATCTCCGATGCAGTCACCTTTATGGCCGGTGAGCGTGACCTTGCGACCGAAGCGGTTGCCGGTGACATCATCGGTATCCACAACCACGGCACCATTCGCATCGGTGACACCTTCACCGAAGGCGAGGAGCTGCGCTTTAGCGGCATCCCAAACTTCGCCCCAGAGCTGTTCCGCCGTATCCGCCTCAAGGATCCGCTCAAGCAAAAGCAGCTGCTCAAGGGCTTAGTCCAGCTCTCCGAGGAAGGCGCCGTGCAGGTCTTCAGACCGCTCATCAACAACGATCTGATTGTAGGCGCGGTCGGTGTGCTGCAATTTGACGTGGTGGTATCGCGTCTCAAGCACGAGTACAACGTCGACGCCACCTACGAAAACGTCAATGTCACTACCGCCCGCTGGATCGAGTGCGACGATGCCAAGGCCTTAGAGGAGTTCAAGGACAAGGTGCCGACCTTCTTAGCCTTAGACGGCGGCGACAATCTGACCTACCTTGCCACCTCCGGCGTCAACTTGAACCTCGCCATCGAGCGCTACCCGAAGGTCAAGTTCCTCGCCACCCGCGAGCACTAAGCGCAGCGCGGCCGGCGCCTCGGCGCTACGCGCCGCCGCCGCGCGGCTGCGCCCCGCTCCCGCCCCTGTGTGGCCGGGAGCAGGCGCCTTGCAGCGAGCATCATATTTCCTTTAGAGACCTGTCACAGGTGCTCATTTCTCTCGGGCCGCGGCTGCGCTCGCCGCTTGCCGCCCCACGCTGCGGGCCGGTCGCCTTGGTCTCTAAGGAGCAGAGGCTGACCTTGCCTGAAATTCCATACCATGCTTTTGCCCTAACTGCAGTGTCGTGAGACGTAACACGGTTTGCGGCTATGGCCTGTAGAGACCGTGGGGCTGCGTGTAGCCTGAGGTTGTGCCGTATCTTCCCATTTCCCCCTTAGAGACCTCAGGTCTGCCATAACGTGAAGCGGGGCGAGCGCAGCCGCTGCCGCAGTGGCCGCTGCCGCAGTGGCCGGTGCCGTCACTTGGTGCGACCCGCAACCGGAATGATGTCCTTGGGAACGGCCCGGGGCGTGGCAGGGGTTGGGCGGGTGGGCAGCGGCAGTTGGGGCGACGCAACCTGAGGTTATGCCGGATCAGCCCGGCCTTGATGGGCCGTGGCAGCGCTCGCCGCTTGCTGTCCCACGCTGCGGGCAGGTCGCCTTGGTCTCTAAGGCGCAGGGGCTGACCTTGCCTGCAGTTCCAGACCATGCTTCTATCAGGGTTGTGGTGCCTTGGGGCTGCCCGCAACCTGAGGTCGCGCCGTACCTTCCCCTTAGAGACCAATACCGGTCGGCCGTAACGTGAAGCGGGGCGAGCGCAGCCGCTGCCGCAGTGGCCGGTGCCGTCACTTGGTGCGACCCGCAACCGGGGTGGTGGCCTTGGGAACGGCCCGGGGCGTGGCAGGGGTTGGGCGGATGGGCAGCGGCTGTTGGGGCGACGCAACCTGAAGGCTGTCCGCCGCCTGAGGTCAGGCCTGCGGCCTGCGCGGAGGTATACCTTTATACCGGGATGGGGCGGTCAAAGCCGGTGTATGTGGGTGGCTAGATGTGGAGCTAGTCCAAAAAATGCGCTTTGGACGGGGTAAAATGATGCCGTAGCGTTAAGATGCGTGTACAATTCCAGTCATCATATTGATTACGTTTGCTTGGTACCGACGCTCAGGACAGTGAGTAGGTCTGATGAGCTGCGGAGGTTGTGTTGTTGGCGCCCGTTTGCGGGGCGAGCGCGGGGTCAAGCGGGAGCGTGCTTACGGATTGTCGAAGAGCAGAGGTAGCGCCGATTTTGGGGTGATCGACCTGCCGAGTCAAGGGTGGCAAAATGGGTAAAACGTTTTGGCAGGTCTTTATCACCAGATTTCTGGTGACCTTGACGGTCATATTGTCGATCTTTACGATCTTTGTGTACCAAAGAATCGAAAGCGCCAAAGAAATGGCCCATATGGCCGCGCAGGAGGCGCTGACCCATGTCGACATCGTGCTCAACACCATGATCGACAAGACCAACATGATCGAGGGCTTTCTCCACTCCTTCGGTGAGGAGCGCATGCGCGAGATGGCCGCGCGCCTTGATGGTAAGATCTACCGAGACGAGTTCAATCTCTTCACCTCGATGCTCTACGACAGCCCTTCGATTAGAGCGATCCAGTTACTGCCTGCAGGCATCACCCTCTACTCCTACCCCTTAAAGGGCAACGAAGCGGCGATCGGCGATAACGTGCTGCAGCGCGAGCGATCACGCGCCAGCGCCATCTTCGCCATGCGCTCGGGACTGACCGTGGTCGATGGGCCCTATGAGCTGCTGCAAGGCGGCATGAGCCTGATTGCGCGCAACCCGATCTACTACCAAGACGGCTCCTTTTGGGGCTTTGCCGTTATCATCCTCACCTTGCCTGATGTCATCGAGCCTTTGGGCTTAAACGACCTGACGCGTCAGGGCTATGAGTACGAGTTTGACTTCATCCACGATGGCGCTGCCACCACCATCGCTTCGACCTTAAATCCGACCAATGCCCCGTACGCCATTGAGGAGACTAAGCTCCTCGCGGGACGGCGCGTCTGCATCAAGGCAGTGCCGCAGGGCGGCTGGATTAAGCTCTCAGACGGCGCGCTCGAGTTCGTCTTTTTCCTCTTGGTCGCGGTGCTGATCGCCTATTTGGGCACGCGCTATCGCCTGTCATCGCTCCAGCTCGTCTCATCCTTGGAGAAGGAGAAGTTCCTGCGCTTGGTCACCGCGCAGGCCTACAAGGAGGCCGAGCAGGCCAACAACGCTAAAAGCGACTTCTTGTCGGCGATGAGTCACGACCTGCGTACCCCAATGAATGCCATTGTCGGCCTGTGCATCTTGCTCAAGCGCGACCGCGATAAGCCGCAGAAGGTCGGCGACTACGCCCGTAAGATCAACGCTTCGTGCCAGCACTTGTTGGGTCTTATCAACGACATCTTGGACATGAACAAGATCGAGAGCGGTAAGAACACCTTCAATATGCGCGAGTTCTCGCTGGCCTTGCTCATCGATAACCTCAACACCATTGTGCGGCCGCAGGCGCGCGCCAAGAAGCAGGCCTTTGAGATCAAGCTCAATCACATCAAGCACGAGTTCTTAATCGCCGATAACCTGCGCCTCAACCAGATCTTGCTTAACCTGCTGTCCAACGCTGTCAAGTACACCCAAGTGGGCGGCCATATTAGCCTGATCGTGACCGAAGAAGAGGAGCGCTCCAACAACATCGCACGCTACACCTTCGAGGTCATCGACAATGGCATGGGCATGTCCCAAGAGTTCCTTGACCACATCTACGAGCCTTTTGTTCGCGCCGATAATGTGGTGGGCACCGCGATCCAAGGTACCGGCCTTGGCATGACCATCACCCATAACTTGGTCAACCTCTTAGGCGGCAGCATCGTCATCGATTCCAAGGAGAATGAAGGCACCGCAGTGCGCGTGCACCTGTCCTTGAAGATCAAGAACGAAGAGGTCAAGGACAGCGAGTTCTTAAAGAGCTATGGCATCAGCCATATCCTGCTTATCGACGATGAGTTTGCGGTGAGCGAGTCGGTCAGCAACACCATGAGCGAAGCGGGCGTTGAGACCATCCACGCCTTCAATCGCAAGCAGGCCTTCGCACACCTTGAGCAATTAGATCGCGAGGGCAAGCATATTGATCTCATCCTCTTAGACTTAGTGCTGCAAGATGAAAGCGGCCTTGAGGTGGCCAAGGCGCTGCAGCAGAGCAAGTTTAAGGACATCCCGATCTTCATCCTCACCTCCTACGACTACAGCGATATCGAAGTTGAGGGCATGGACATCGGCATCAAGGGCTTCTTGATGAAGCCGCTCTTCATCAGCAACTTAAAGCAGGCCCTGATCAACGCCACCGAGAGCACCACCAAGGCCGAGTCCGACAACGAGCATTCGGTGCTCGAGGGCATGCATATCCTTGCTGCCGAGGACAATGAGCTCAATTCGGAGATCTTGGTCGAGCTGCTCTCCATTCGCGGGGCGCAGTGCACGGTCTGCTCCGACGGTGTCGAGATCGTTGAGAAGTTCAAGCAGAGCACCCCGGGTCAGTACGACTTTATCTTGATGGATGTGCAGATGCCGCGCCTCAATGGCCTTGATGCCACGCGCCAAATCCGCGCCTTGGACTTGCCGCATGCCAAGACCATCACCATCATCGCCATGACTGCCAACGCCTTCACCGACGATATCAAGGCTTCGCTCGATGCGGGCATGAACTACCACATCTCCAAGCCGCTCGACCTCGACCTGCTTGAGGACTATGTGCGTAAGGTACGCGCCGGTCATGCCCCGAACTTAAGCGCGAGTTATGTGCCGACCGCCAAGCGCACCTCCAAGGAAGAGGCCGCGCGCGAAGAGGCCCAAGCCCTCAATCCTGAGGCTTCTTTATCTGACCTCGACAGCTTCGATGCTACCGCGAGCGTCGCTTATGCCGCCACTGCTGATGCTGGCCCTAACACCACGCTGGCGCAAGCCCAAGCCGGGCGCGGCGCGCCCTATACGGCGTCCTTAGAACAGCATGGCGCTGACGTGGTCGATCAAGACGCGAACTGTCAGAGCAACGCCCAAGCGGCCCAAGCTACGACGCAGGGCGATGCCGCGGCGCAGGGCGATGCCGCGGCGCAGGGCGATGCCGCGGCGCAGGGCGATGCCGCGGCGCAGGCTGATGCCGCTGCGCAGGCTGATGCCGCGGCTCAAGCTGATGCCAGTGAGGCGCACTGCACCGCGCAAGCGGCGCAGCAATTGGCCGAGCATAAGGCGCGCTGCGCCCAGCTTAGCGCTGAGAAAGCCCATGCGGCGACCCATCCGGAAGCTGCGGTGCCTGAGCCGCTATCTGAGCCGCAGCCTGAGATGCAGACCGAGTCTCACCGTGGCGCGACGGCTCCGGTTGCGGCTAAACCGCGCGCGGAAGTGCCGCCTCCGGCGACGGCCCATTATGGGACGCAAGGGCCGCGCAAGTTGAGGGAGGGGCTCGTAGCGCCCAAGGCCATTGAGGGTAAGGCCGTCAAGAAGCCGCTTTTGGAGCGGGAGCTCTCGCCCTTTGCTGGGGTCAGCACGCACTCGCCGGTGCTGCAGGCAGTACTCAAGCTGCTGCAGCAAAAGCAAAAGGGTCAGCCGCTGAGCACTGAGGCGCTACGCCGGGCCAAGCTCATGGCGCAGGCGACGATGCAGGGCAGCCTGCCTGCCTATGGCTTAGGGGCCAATAACGATGTCTTGCTGCCAACTCCAAGTCTGGAGGTGGAAGATAAGTATTGCGACGGCACCGAGACTGAGGGCTATTTGAAGCTGGCCGAAGTTGCGGCGGTCAATGACGTGTTCTTAAACGCGATGGAAGGCAAGAGCCGCGACAGCGATAGCTGTAGCTCCAACTTCAAGCAGCAAGAGATTGCGGCCTTAGAGCGCACTGCGGCCGCAGATCAAGCCGGGCTTGACCAAGCCCAGCAGGGCATAGTTCCGGACATTGATCAGGCGCCCCCTTATCGGGGCGATCCGGTCAATCCGCATGCCCCGGAGGTGGTAGAGGAGAGCGCAAGCCACTTGTGGCTCAAGCATAAGGCCACCATCTTCATCCCGCCCGATGGTTCAAGTCATGATAGCAGCACCATCAAGGTCACCCCCGAGCTCATCGCCGAGGCGACTAAGGAGCTCGACGAATTGCATCTGCGCGTCAAGGCTGACCCGACGCTCCTTGCCGAGGCGACGCGTGACCTTGAGAAGCTGCGCAGCACCTTCGATGACTCTAAGCCTGATAAGAGCCGCAGCATCATCGACGCCATCATCAGCGGTACCGGCTTTGCCCAGTCCTTTGGCTTAGATGACACCAGCTCGGGCAAGGACAGTCATGACCACGAAGCTCATTGATAGCCACTGCCATTTGCTCTTGGGTCATATCTGGGGCTTGCGTTATACCGACCAAAGTCGCAACAACCTGTACCTAGCGCGGGAAGTGCGTAAGATTTGGGCCTCTGCGGCTCAGGTGGAGCCGGTTGGGCTGGCGGATTGGGTGTCTATCGGGGATTGGAAGTTCGTCATGGAGCGCTATGCCCAAAGTCCCGTCGCCTTCTTTAATGGCTATACCACCTGCCGCTTTGATGCTCAAGTCACCGCCTTGCTGTTGCTATGCTATCGAGAGCTCAGCGCTGGGCGTATGACCTTAGGGCTGGGCTTGCATCCGTGGTATTGCTATCGGGGGATCCTTGACAAGGAGCTGCCCGAGCTCATCGCGCTCTACGATCGGCTGAAGCTACGCGCGCCGCATCTTTTGGGCCCGTGCTGGGGCGAAATCGGATTAGATCGCAAGCGCAAGGGCTTGTTGCCTCTTGCCGAGCAGCAGGCCATCATGCGCGACTTTATTGCGGCTACCAAGTCACGCTGCCCCAACTACAGCTGGCACTGTGTAAAGGCCCACAGCGACTTGCTCGCCACGCTCAAGACTTTTGACTCTGATCCGGGGCCGAGCATCGGCGGGGTGGTGCATGGCTTTCATGGCTCGGTGGTCGCGGCGTGCCAATTGGCCGAGCGCGGCCTCAAGCTCGGCATCGGGCCTGCAGTGTTGCGCCCTGAGCAAGAGGAGAATTGGCGGCGCTTGCTGCGCGATCCGGCCTTGGCCGACTCATGGCTTTTGGAGACCGATCACGATCAGAAACGCTATGATGATGCGCTGCTTTCTAAGATTGCGGTGCGCGTTGACAGCTTGCGTGGTGCCCGCTAAAGTGACGGCTTAGTTTCAGCTTTGAGGGGAGAGGGCGCATGGCTCATAGTTTGGCCGCACAGCAAGGTAGAACCCAAGAACTTTGGGTCGGCTTTAACCGGGGTGCTGACATCACGGCAGGCCTTAAGGCCGTGCTCACCACCGCCTATGGCTCAGATTTAGGCCTCGAGATCGAGGCGCTAGATGCTGAGCACACCTATGTCCTGCTCGAAGTCGCTGAGCTACTCAGTAGCTCGGGGCGGGCGCAGTTACGTGAGGCACTCTTAGCCGGGCGGCTTGATTGCGATGTCTGGTACGACCCCTTCCCTAACTTTTACCATGGGGCTAACGCGGCTGCGGGCAGCGCGATCGTCATGGATATGGACATGACCTCGGTACAGATTGAGGGCATCGATGAGATTGCGCGGCGCTTAGGCGTGTATGAGCAGGTCGCGGCCATCACCGAGCAGGCGATGCAGGGCCATCTCGACTTTAGCCAGTCGCTGCAGCGCCGGGTGGCGCTGCTTGAGGGCGGCGACGCGGAGCAGGTACTCTCTGACGTCAAGGCCCACATGCCGTGGACACCGGGCCTTGACCGTCTGATCGCTGCCATGGATCAGGCGCGCGCGGTTAACCCTAAGACCCAGTTTTGCGTCGCCTCCGGGGGCTTTCATAACCTGATTGCCGCGCTTGATGCGCACGCCCATTACAATCAGATTGCGGCCAATCATTTGGCGGTCGATGCTTCTGGTAAGTTTACCGGCAAGGTCGACGGTCCGATCGTCGATGGTCAGGCGAAGGCTCACTTAGTCCATGAGCTTAAGGACAAGTATGGCATGGCGCAGGAGCAGATCATCGTGGTGGGCGATGGCGCTAACGACCTCATCATGATGGCCGAGGGCGGCTTTGCTGTGGCCTATCACGCTAAGCCCAAGGTACAAGCGCAGGTGCACAACCTCATCAATCACTGTGACCTGACCATGCTCTCTGCTCGCCTCGAGCTTGACCGCAACCAAGGTGAAAGCTTACTGGTGCCGGGGCAGCGCGTGGCGGCGCAGGTCGTCACGATCTAAGGGGAGTGGGCCATGGCTAAAGCCAAAGCGATTTTTGTCTGCACCCAGTGCGGGGCGGAATATACCCGCTGGCAGGGCCAGTGCAAGGCCTGCGGCGAGTGGAACTCGATCGAAGAAGTGCACATGGCCCGGCCCGTGGCCGAGCGCTCCGCGGTACGCTCCTTAGGGGGCTTTGCCGGTGCCGCCGACGGCAAGGTCGAGAACCTTGCCAATGTCCAGATCGCGCAGACGCCGCGTCTTGGCACCGGCTATGGCGAGTTTGACCGCGTCTTAGGCGGCGGCATTGTGCCCGGCTCCGTGGTCTTGATCGGCGGTAACCCGGGCGCAGGCAAGTCGACGCTCCTGTTGCAGACCGTGTGCAAGCTCTCGGCGACTACGCCGGTGCTCTATATCACGGGCGAAGAGTCGCTTGAGCAAGTAGCCCTGCGCGCCCAGCGCCTCGTGCTGCCGACCGAGCGGGTGCGTATCGCGGCGGAGACTTCGATCGACAATATCATGCGTCTGGCGCAGCAAGAACGCCCGGCGGTCTTGGTGGTCGACTCCATTCAGGTGATGCATGTTGAGGGCGTCGATAGCGCGCCCGGCGCGGTAACCCAAGTGCGCGAGTCGGCCGCGGCCTTGACCCAATTTGCCAAGCGCACCGGCATCGCGGTGTTTTTGGTCGGTCACGTCACTAAGGAAGGTAGCCTCGCTGGCCCTAAGGTCTTAGAGCATTGTGTCGATTGCTCGGTGATCTTGGAGGCCGGTACCGACATGCGCTTCCGCACTCTGCGCTGTCATAAGAACCGCTTTGGCGCGGTCAATGAGATTGGCGTCTTCGCCATGACCGATAAGGGCTTGCATGAGATCAAGAACCCGTCGGCCATCTTCTTAAACCGCCAAGAGACGGTGGCTCCGGGTTCGCTCGCGACCTGCGTCTGGGAAGGCACGCGCCCGCTGCTCGTCGAGCTGCAATGTCTCGTCGACATCTCGCAATATGGCAACCCACGGCGTCTGTCGCTCGGCACTGACACCAATCGTTTGTCGATGTTGCTCTCGGTGCTGCACCGTCATGCGGGCATTCAGCTGGCCGACCAAGACGTCTTCGTCAACGTGGTCGGTGGTGTCAAGATTGATGGCACGAGCTCCGATGTGCCGCTGATTTTGGCCTTGCTCTCAAGCTTCAACGAGCGGCCGCTGCCGCGCACCACGCTCGCCTTCGGCGAGATTGGCCTCACCGGCGAGATCCGCCCAGTGCAGTCGGGCCTTGAGCGCCTCAACGAAGCCGAGAAGCAGGGCTTTCAGACCGCGATCATCCCGGCGGACAATGCGCCGCGCAACAAGAGCCAGATCGGAAACCTGCACTTGGTACCGGTCAAGAACATCCAAGAGCTGGTCGACTTGGTCTAGCCGCGGGCTCGACACGGTCTTGCCTTGGTAGCGCCACGCGCCTAGGGCGCGCCCCAAAAACTAAAGCCAGCGTGACGCTGGCTTAAGGGGTAAGTCCCGGGGAGCTCTTAGTTGGAGTTGATGAGGACGTTGAGCTCACGGTTTAAGATGTCGGAGCGGCCGATGTTCATCTCCACCAGACGCTTCAAGTGCGAAATGGAGTCTGGCTCGATCAAGTCGCACTCAAGGCCCAGCTTCTTGCCCATGACATGGCGGCAGGTCATGTGCATCACGATCTTGGTGGTGGCCTGCAAGGTGATGACAAGCTTATATCTTTGCCCCTTGAACAGGTGCGGATCTTCTTCGTAGTTAGCGAGCTCGACAAAAGCACCTTTTAACGACACGTCACGGACATGAACATCAAAGCTGCGGTGATGTACCTCCGACTCGAGGGTACCAGCTAAATCAAGGTAAATGCGCGAATATCTACGACGTTCCATCACGAAAATCCTACAAAAGTCTCAACCTGAACCGGCACGACTACAGCAGCACCGCCGCGCACGAAGAGCCTGACAGCACTATAAGCATTTCAGCGCTGACCTACAGCAGCGAGGCGTCGTTAATCCAAACTTGCTCACAAAACCAGTGCGGAGCCAAACTGCACCCCCACCGCTGTCGTGCGGTCGACTGTGACGGCAAAAGAATCAAAGGACACATCAGTTTACCCCTGATTGAGCGCCATAGTACAGCCTAGCTCCAATTTTTTGTGCCCGATCACCCAAAGCGCGGCCGCCGCGAGGCGCAGCCTGACGCTGCGCAGGCGCCTACAGCGCCTTGCCCTGCGGCGCATGCGCGCCGAAGACCTTTGGTTCCATTGGGCCATGTTTCGGCCCGTGCTTAGCATCGTGCTTGGGCCCATGCTTTACGCCATGCTTGTCCGGCTTGGGCCCATGCTTGAGCTCATGCTTGTCATGCTTATGGCTCTTCTTGCCCTCGGGCTTGCCGTGCTTGTCGTGTTTGCCCGGCTTATCCTTCTTGAGGCCCTTAGGCGCGTCTTTGGCATCTTTGTGCGTCTTGGGACCCTTCGGGCCTTTATCCTTGAGCCCCTTATCTTTATGGTGCTTGTGGTGCTTGTCCTTATGCGGCTTAGGAGGTGGCGGCGGCAGCTCACCGCCGCTGGCGATGAGCTGATCTAAGTCTTGCCCCTCTAAGAGCAGCTCTTGCGCCAGCTGCTGCTCCAGTAAGGCCGCAGTCTGGGCAATGCGCTCAAATTCAAGGTCAACATCGACCTCGCTTTGCTCATCGTCGGGGTGAACCGGGGCGCGCGGGCCGACCTGCTGCACCGCCAAGTGCTCAGGGAGCGGGGGCCTCGCCCCACGCTCATGGGCCTCAGCCTGCGCTAGGGCTTGGGCTTGGGCCATGATCAGAGCTTCTTCTTGTCCTAAGCGCTCGTTATTGGCATTGAGCTCATCGAGCATCGCCGCCACCGCCTGCTGCTCGGCCAAGGCCTGCCGCAGGTTATGGTCAGTACGGGCCAAATCCTCAGGCTCGACCGCAAACGGCGCTGACTTAGAGGCCGCTTCTGGCTTTGGTACCCGTGGCTCTGGTGCAGGCTCAGGCTCAGGCTCTGGAGCAGGTGCGGGTTCAGGTGCCGGACGATGCGCGGCCGCCACTTCGTGCGCCATCATTTGGGCGTAGGACGGTACCTCAGGCGGAGTCAGCTCCTCATCACTGAGCGGTTCGGTCAGGTCAGGCGCGTGCGGCTCCCCCTCAGGGCGCTCAGGGTCAAAGACGATGAGATCGTGCTCATGCCATGGCGACTGCGGCGGCTGCGGGCGCGGCGTGTGCTTAGGCGCCGGGGCGCTGCCGTCGAGCGGCTCGTCCTCAGGCTCGTCTTCAGGCGCGACCTCAGGCTCAGCCTCTGACTCGGCCTCATCTTCGGGGGCTGGGGCGGCGTGCGTGACGGTAAAGCACTCGGCGAAGTCCTCGAAGGTCAGATCGTTATCAAGGCCGATGTTCGAGCAGCCACTTTCGAGCGCCAATTGGCATAGCGCAATGACATTCTCCGGGGAGCGCGGCAGGCGCACCTGCTCCATCAGGTCGATCTGAAAGGACATCTCAGCCTGAATTGGGGGGAGCTCAAGCAAGTCATCTTCGGTTGCGCAGTTGTCAGGATAGGCATGCTCGCAGTAGCGGATGACGGAGGAGAGCGAGGCCTGCGAGGCGTTGATAGCGCCCTTGGAGTTGTCGGGCACTGAGGACAAGGCCGCATCGAGCATCACCGCCGCATCGAAGGCAAAGGAGTCGCCTTCTGAGTACTCCTCAAGCTCCATCGGCAAGAAGGGCGCGATCTCATCGAAGGCCGCGCTGAGATCGATGTGGTTGAACTTATCGTAGTGGAAGCGCCAAGCGGCCTTGAGGGCATTGAGGTACTGGGCTTTACCTTGCGTCTCCTTGAGCTCGCACCACAGGGCGAAGTTAGGATATTGGCGCGTGGCCAGCACTAAGGCAAACAAAGAGTGACGCCATGCAGGCATCTTATTGAGTAAAGGGTAGAACTTCTCGCCAAACAGCACAGGACACCTCAAAGCTAACGTGACAGTAGCCCCTAGGGCTTAAGCTCTCAGTATAGCCCAGATCGCCGCCCAAAGCGCCGCCAGTTCGTCGGCGAACGCGCGCCATGGTGAGCGCGACCGCCAGCGGTGGGCCTGCGGCGCAAGCGCGGGCGCAGGGCGCGGGCACAACTTAGGCATAGCCATTGCTAAAAGGCGGCAGCCGCCGCCTTAGTCTGCGTAAAAGTCGCAAAGTGCGCCGCAGAGCGTGCAGAATGCGCCGTGGATCAAGGTATTGAGTTCATTTTTCCGGCACAATGTCAAATTTTGTGGGCACCAAGGCCGGGAGGCGCGGCGCCGCTGATTATAAGATCGCGGTGACGGCCTAAGGGCCGGGCCTCCGCTAAGGTGGGGGCACGGGCCGGGCTTTTTGGTGGAACTTTTGCAACTAGGCCTCGTCTATCAAGCATAGGACGTGAAATCGTGCTAGGACGCAGGCGCGGGCGCAAGCCCGGTCATCTGACCTAGGTGCGCGGTAATAATTGTGGTGTCAAGGATCGTACGTCGCGGCGTATGGTACTTGGTGGTTAGCTGGTGTGAGCTTGTAGCGCAAGCTTTGCTTGTTAGCAATCCTTGGGCGGCCCTGCCGCCGAGGTTGTGGTGTTCTGCAAGTCAAGTAACAAGACAAGAAGCCGGAGCTCCGGCTTGGCAATCCCATGCAGACAGAAGATTTTATCTATCAAGATGACCTTGCTTTAAGTAAGTACCCACTTTCCAAGAAGCATGTGATTGCCATCGTCAGTACCGCCATGGTCGCATGCTCGCTCTACTTCGTGTTACCGCAGCCTGAGAGCGTCAACACCGCGGTCGTCGATTCGTCCAACTATGGCGCCGTCTCCGATGAAAACTACGGCACCTACGAGGGGATGCTCGATCCCACCCGCTCGCTGACCGACATTTTGTTGACCGATGAGACGGACTATCCCATTGAGGTGCCAGCTGACGGCTCGATGGGGCAGGAGGTCTACCTGACCCAAGATGGCTCCCTTGAGAACTACGACGAAGTTGACGTCACCGCCGAGCTGGCGCTTACCGATGAGTCGGCCTTTGCCGAGGAGCTCCAAGACTTAGCCCCGGCCGAGGACATGCCTTCGGCATGGATCGCCGAGGAGATCCAGCGCGGTGATACCTTAAGCTCGATCTTCTCGGACTTGAACATTCCCTACAGCGTGACCATGGCTATTGCCGACAACAAGACCGTGGGCAACTCCTTAACCAACCTCATCCCGGGCAACAAGCTCTACTTCTGCTTTGATGATCAGAACAATCTGACCGGCTTTGTTAAGCAGATCAGCGGCGATGAGCAATGGCGCTTTGAGCGCAAGGACGTTGCTACCTTAGACTTCACGGTCACGCGTGAGCCGGTTGGCAGCCGCATCTATATCGAGAGCGCCGATGGCACGGTCAAGCCGCTGCTCGATG
This sequence comes from uncultured Anaerobiospirillum sp., assembly GCA_944389615.1. Classification (GTDB taxonomy): domain Bacteria; phylum Pseudomonadota; class Gammaproteobacteria; order Enterobacterales; family Succinivibrionaceae; genus Anaerobiospirillum. Next base: position 97,804 of record CALXNA010000003.1, read on the forward strand.
AGAACAATCTCCCGGCCTACAAACAGCGCGGCCGTTTAGTGGTCGCTGAGATTGGCGCCGGTGAGAGCTTCTCGGTGGCCGCTCACGACGCCGGTTTAACCTACAACGAGATCCGCCAGATCACAGATTTGTTTAAGGGCCGCGTCCAGTTCACCCGCCATATCCAGCCGGGCGACACGGTACGGGTTCTGTTCTCTGATGACAAGGGCAACGGTAAGATCAACGCCATTGAGCTCAAGCTGCGCAAGGTCGGCACCTTAACCGCCTTCCGCAATCTCAGCGATGATCGCTTCTACGACGAGAACGGCTACAACACCTCGACTTCGACCTTCCGCCGCTTCCCGATCGATGGCAAGGTCAGAATCTCGAGCGATTTCAATCCGCACCGCAAGCACCCAGTCACGGGTAAAGTTCGGCCGCATAACGGCACCGACTTTGCGGTGCGTGTCGGCACTCCAGTGGTCGCCCCAGCCGATGGCGTGGTTGAGCTCGCCAAGTATTCGCGCTCGGCCGGTTACTACATCATCCTGCGCCACCGCGGCAGCTACTCGACCGTCTACATGCACCTGTCCAAGATCTTGGTCAAGCCGGGCCAGCGCGTCAAGATCGGCCAGCAGATTGCGCGCTCGGGCAATACCGGCATGTCGACCGGCCCGCACTTACACTATGAGCTGCGCCGCAACGGCCACGCCATCAATGCCATGAGAGTCACGCTCCCGGCCAACGAGGATGTAGCCGTCGCCAAGAAGAATCGCGCGCGCTTTGACGCCAACGTCGCGCTCTTCAAAAAGGAGCTCTACGAAAACGAGTTAGTGGCCCAAGCCGTAGATAAGGACGAGAGCGAGGAGCTCGAGCAAACGGCCAGCGCTCCAACCGAGCCAAGCGCCACTGACACCAGCACGGTGGCCGAGGTCGCCGACATCGTCTCTGGCGGCGCCCAGCACGTCACCGCTGCCGCGCACTAACGCGCGCCCAGAGCGGCCTCTCAGCAACCTCCGCGCCTTCGTTCCGCGGCTGCTACGCCGCGGAAGCTGCGCCACGTCGCATGGTGTGAGCGGTAGGCTTGACGGTAGTGTTATTGCCGCTACAATCAGTTGTATCAGAAGTTGCGCCGAGAAGACGCGACAGCTCTAACCTAACTGAGAACAGGAGGCGGCGTTTCCTCCCCCAAGTGCGCTTGGTGGTGCCCGCGCCGGTTTGCGATGACAGCTACAGCCATTCGTGGTTTCAATACCACGCTCCAACAGGTCGAGCAGCGCTATGAGTGGGTCAACGACATGATCCGCTTACGCCAAGAGCTGGTGCTCAAATACATGCAGCTTTTGCACTTGGCCCCGCCTGATCCCAAGTTCCAACAGCCCGAGCCCGATTTAGACGACGAAGGCCCGCGCTATCCACCTGCGGCGCAGATAGTGGACTTCTGCAACCACCTCACCGACTACGTCTCGCACGGCCACTTCGACCTCTTCCCCAAAATCGTCGAGCTCATCGAAAACGCCTCCGGCCGCTCGCTCTCAATTGCCCAGCGTGTGCTGCCGCGCCTTGACTCTTCGATCGAGCAGCTGATGGATTTCAGCGACAAGTACAGCGAGCACTTAGACGATGACAAGCTTGCATCCTTGCAGCAGGATTTAGAAAAGTTAGGGCCGGTCTTAGAGCAGCGTTTTAGAAACGAAGATCGCCTCATCATTGCGCTGCGCCTCGTCCATGCCATCGCCTCCTCGGTCTAACCAATAGCCCGCAGCGCCCCGCGCCGCGCCCCGCGGCGCGGCCCTTGGTTTACGTCCAGAGCAAGTTGGGTGCTGCTCTCAGGGCTTAGGCTTCTTGCTCGAAGCGGAAGGTTGGGTAGAGGTGGGTCTGGCTGAACTCAACCAGCGCGACAGCGACGGAGAGGCCTGCGCCGGTCGCGGCTAAGCAGACGGGCTGGCTGGTGAGCTCAGGGAGCTGCTCTAAGTTATGGCTGATGGTGAGGCCTAAGGCGCCGTTGACGACATGGCCGGGGTCTTGATTGAGGAACCTAAAGAAGCCTTGGGCGTGGGCCTTAAGCTTCGCGTCGTGGGCATAAGGCTTGGCCAGCACCTCGTTTAAGCCCTTGAACATGACCTGAGGCAGGGGCGAGCACAGCCCCAAGCTCAGATCGGTCAGGCTACGCCCGGTGGCCGCGAGCATCTCTTGTAAGCCCTTGACGATCAAGGTGTGGCCGAGAAAGGCCGACTTGACGAAGACGAAGTTGTCTTTAGGGCTATTGGTGCCTGATGGAAACTCCACGCAGTGCTCAGCGGTGAGCTGCGCCGGAGCTGGGCGCGGGGCGGCCAAGGCCAAGGTAGCGGCATTGGGCTCACGCAAGGACAAGCTCACGCTGCGGGCGGGGAGTTGGTTGTGATCGAATTGGTCGGCGCTTTTGCAGCTGAAGACCAAGTCGGGGGCAGCCAGATTGCGCTCTAAGATCACCGCCGAGCCGCCATCGCATATGAGGTGATCGCGCTCGTTGCGGTTGAAGATGTTGGTGAGGCGAGCGCAGTCACCCATCAGCACCAAGACGCGTGAGCGTATGCCGCTTGATACCAGCTGCGCGCCCAAGAACAGACCGTTGAGGAAGCCGGTGCAATTGGCGCAGAGGTCAAAGCCCAAGCAGTTCTCACCCAGCCCCAAGAAGTGCTTGTAGATGAAGCTATTACCCGGGGTGAGGTAGTCCGGCGTCTGGGTTACACTGATGACTGTATCGATGTCGGCACCGCTTAGGCCTTCCTGCGCCAAGAGGTGCTGGGCGAGGGCTACCATCATATCGGCGGTAGTGGCCGGAGGCAGGAGCATATGGCAGTGCTGATAGCCCAAGTTGGTGTACAGTTGCTCAAAGTCCGGACCGGGCGCTACGCCTTCTAAGGCCAGCTGTTCGCGGGCATCCACGCAAAACGATGGGACTACGCCTTGCAACGCGCGGATCTGCACCCCCGTAAAAGTGATGACGCCGTTTGCTGCCCCAACTTGAGTTTCACTGTTCATGCTCATATACCGCCCAAAGGATGGGCGCAGAGCCCACCGAAGTTCCGAGAACCATGGCGCAGGCACCGGTAGGCGCAGCGCTCAATGGTCGAATCGTCTCGGCATCGGAACCATAGCGTACAGCTGTGCTGGCCGCAGGGCGATATGGCGGGGGCGGCGTGTTTGTGCGGATGAATTTAAGCAGAGCGACCTAAAATTAGGCACAAAGCTTGCACTATCTATCTATCTATCTATCACACCAACTCACAAGCTTAATATATTATAACGCAGAACGTGGGGCGGTGCAAGCTGACTGAAAGCGGGGCATACCCTGTGCTTGAGAGTTGAGGCGAGCGCTCGGGATGAGCTGCGGCGGCAGGAAGCTGCCATCTTGCTGGGTGAAGGCTGAGCCCCGGTGGGGCGAGCCGCGCTTGAGCGGAGGGGAAAATAAGCTCCAACCAAAATACAGTAGTTGGAGCTCACGCTCATGCCAAGCGTGCAAGGCCTGTCGACCTTGCGGCAGTATACGTTTTGCTTGGCATCGAGAAGGTAAACCAAGACCGGAGTGTCCGGCCTTAGCAAATCTTGGGGAATGGCGCGGTCAGACGCGCAAGCGGCTGTTGCCGTGATGCGCTCTGCCGTGGTCTGATTCTTACTGCCAAAGCCTGACCTGCGCGGGGCAAGTCAGGCTTGGCTTAGAGCTCAAAGCTCTCAGTTAGATAGGAGCGCGGCGGCTGCCGCAGGCTCGATTAACCTAACATCGAGAGAGCTAACTGAGGACGGGCATTGGCCTGCATCAGCATCGAGGTAGCTGCCTGTTGGATGATGGACTGCTGCGACAGGTTGGCCGACTCCTCAGCGAAGTCTGCGTCACGGATACGCGAACGAGCGTCAGCGGAGTTAGCCGATACGTTCGACTGGTTGCGGATCGAGGACTCTAAGCGGTTCTGGATCGCACCTAAGTCAGCACGCTGCGAGTCAACCGTCTCGATTAAGCGTTGGATATTGTTGATAGCGGCATTAGCGCCCGATTGCGAGCTGACGTCGAAGCTGGCAATATTGCCATCATTGAAGATACCGCCCAGAGCGCCGCCGCCGACACCGGCAGCGGAGGCCAACTTCGAGAAGACGAAGTTGTAAACGTTCATGGTGATCTTGTTGTCGCTGTTGGCGCCAACGTGTAAATCTAAGGTACCGCCGGACAGGGCACCCTTGCTGCGGTAGATGGAGCCGGTGGTGAAGCCTTTTAAGATGCTGTTGCCACCGAAGGTGGTTTCCTTAGCGATACGGCTAATTTCGTCGGTGAGGGAGGTAACCTCGTTTTGGATCGCATCACGATCCTTGCTGCCTAAGGTACCGTTGGCCGATTGGACAGCTAAGGTACGAATGCGTTGCAGCATGTTCGAGATTTCGTCGAGGCCGCCTTCAATGGTCTGGGCCAGAGCGATACCGTCGTTAGCGTTGCGGTTGCCTTGGTTTAAGCCGTTGATCTGGGAGGTTAAGCGGTCAGCGATCTGCAGGCCTGCGGCATCGTCCTTAGCGGAGTTGATGCGAAGGCCCGAGGAGAGGCGGGTGTAGGTGGTGCTCAGGCTGCTCTGAACGTTGTTGAGGTAGCGCTGGCCATTCAAGGACGTGACGTTGGTGTTAACGTAAACTGCCATTTTTCTATTCCCCAATTGTGTTGTCGCAAGGCAGTAACCACAAGGTCCCGTACTCGCAACAAGTGGAAAAGATAGGACGGCGGGGCATCGCGCTGCGCGATGGCTGTGTCCGCGTCTGACACCTTAGGGATTGTCCGGGGCCGCAGGGCGCCCAGCTGCTAAAGCCAAGGGTTGAGCTACCGGCTTGCAATGGCAGAATGAGGCAAATTGCTAGATGCGTTTTTGGCACGCAATTTGCTCTATCTATCTATCTATCTATCTATCTATCTATCACACCAACTCACAAGCTTAATATATTATAACGCAGAACGTGGAGCGGTGCAAGCTGGCTGAAAGCGGGGGCATACCCTGTGCTTGAGAGTTGAGGCGAGCGCTCAGGATGAGCTGCGGCGGCAGGAAGCTGCCATCTTGCTGGGCGACGGCTGAGCCCCGGTGGGGCGAGCCGCGCTGGGCCGCGCTTGAGCGGAGGGGAAAATAAGCTCCAACCAAAACATACAGTAGTTGGAGCTCACGCTCATGCCAAGCGTGCAAGGCCTGTCGACCTTGCGGCAGTATACGTTTTGCTTGGCATCGAGAAGGTAAACCAAGACCGGAGTGTCCGGCCTTAGCAAATCTTGGGGAATGGCGCGGTCAGACGCGCAAGCGGCTGTTGCCGTGATGCGCTCTGCCGTGGTCTGATTCTTACTGCCAAAGCCTGACCTGCGCGGGGCAAGTCAGGCTTGGCTTAGAGCTCAAAGCTCTCAGTTAGATAGGAGCGCGGCGGCTGCCGCAGGCTCGATTAACCTAACATCGAGAGAGCTAACTGAGGACGGGCATTGGCCTGCATCAGCATCGAGGTAGCTGCCTGTTGGATGATGGACTGCTGCGACAGGTTGGCCGACTCCTCAGCGAAGTCTGCGTCACGGATACGCGAACGAGCGTCAGCGGAGTTAGCCGATACGTTCGACTGGTTGCGGATCGAGGACTCTAAGCGGTTCTGGATCGCACCTAAGTCAGCACGCTGCGAGTCAACCGTCTCGATTAAGCGTTGGATATTGTTGATAGCGGCATTAGCGCCCGATTGCGAGCTGACGTCGAAGCTGGCAATATTGCCATCATTGAAGATACCGCCCAGAGCGCCGCCGCCGACACCGGCAGCGGAGGCCAACTTCGAGAAGACGAAGTTGTAAACGTTCATGGTGATCTTGTTGTCGCTGTTGGCGCCAACGTGTAAATCTAAGGTACCGCCGGACAGGGCACCCTTGCTGCGGTAGATGGAGCCGGTGGTGAAGCCTTTTAAGATGCTGTTGCCACCGAAGGTGGTTTCCTTAGCGATACGGCTAATTTCGTCGGTGAGGGAGGTAACCTCGTTTTGGATCGCATCACGATCCTTGCTGCCTAAGGTACCGTTGGCCGATTGGACAGCTAAGGTACGAATGCGTTGCAGCATGTTCGAGATTTCGTCGAGGCCGCCTTCAATGGTCTGGGCCAGAGCGATACCGTCGTTAGCGTTGCGGTTGCCTTGGTTTAAGCCGTTGATCTGGGAGGTTAAGCGGTCAGCGATCTGCAGGCCTGCGGCATCGTCCTTAGCGGAGTTGATGCGAAGGCCCGAGGAGAGGCGGGTGTAGGTGGTGCTCAGGCTGCTCTGAACGTTGTTGAGGTAGCGCTGGCCATTCAAGGACGTGACGTTGGTGTTAACGTAAACTGCCATTTTTCTATTCCCCAATTGTGTTGTCGCAAGGCAGTAACCACAAGGTCCCGTACTCGCAACAAGTGGAAAAGATAGGACGGCGGGGCATCGCGCTGCGCGATGGCTGTGTCCGCGTCTGACACCTTAGGGATTGTCCGGGGCCGCAGGGCGCCCAGCTGCTAAAGCCAAGGGTTGAGCTACCGGCTTGCAATGGCAGAATGAGGCAAATTGCTAGATGCGTTTTTGGCACGCAATTTGCTCTATCTATCTATCTATCTATCTATCTATCTATCTATCTCATCACTTCAAAGACTTAAATCATTGTAGCGTAAATTGCGGCCGCAGGCAAGCCGCTTTTTGCCCAACATTGGGGCCAAGTACGGGTGAAGATCGCGCTTCCTGACTTGCTGGAGCGCAGCCGCACCTCCACCCGCAGAGACTGGGCGGAGGCTGTGAATTAGGGGAAGCATGGCTCGTTCGGCCGGTTACGCACAGCTATTCGCGCTCTGAGGGAGCGATGCACATCCTACCTTAGAGCCCTTGCAGGGCAGCGGAGAGGGCTGCGCTTTGGCCGCCACTGCCTCGCGTGGGTGCTGCGCTCTGCGTTTGCGCCGTAGGGCCAGCATCTCCCTTAGAGACCTCTCTGCGTCTGCGGAGAGGTATGGGCTTGCCCCTCGCAGCCTCGTGAAGATGCCCGTGCTCTGAGTTTGTGCCGTACCTTCGCTCTCCTTTAAGACCTATCTGAGGCAGCGGAGTAGGATGGGTTTGGGTCAATTGTGGCTTGGGGCTGTGGGGTTGGTTAGTGCTCGGCGGTATAGATGAGCAGGCAGCCGCTTAAGATGGCCACTAAGGAGAAGATGACTCTTACTTTGCCTACGGGAAGCTTCATCAGGAGGCTGGTGCCGACGTAGGCGCCGGTAAAGGAGGCGATGATCATGACTGGGATCCATGCCCAGTAGATGGCGGTTACGGCACCGACGGTGACCGCGCCCACCGCGTTCCAAATGGTCGCCACGAAGATCATGGTGTGGAGAATGGCGCGCTTGAGCTCAAGGCCAAACACTAAGGTCAAGGTCATGGTCGCAAAGAGGCCGGCGCCTGAGGAGAGCGAGCCTGAGAACATGCCCACAAGGACAATGAGTAAGCAGCCCATGATGAAGCGTAGCTTGGAGCGGTGCTCTAAGCCCTGCGCCCCAAAGCCGCGCTTGAGCAGCGTGTAGACGCCCATGGCAATGGTGACAAAGCCCACCGTGAGTTCAGCGGCATGGGTCGGGACATTGATGACGATGAGGGTGCCTGCAACCACCGCCGGGCAGCCAATGAACAGCATCGCTAAGGCCACTGCCTTGTCTATGGCGTAGTGTTTGGACTTCTTCTTGGCTAAAGCTCCGATGCCTAAGAACACCACCGCCACCTTATGCGTCCCTAAGGCCGTGGCAAAGGGCAGTCCCATCAAGATGAGAAGCGGAAACTGCACAAAACCGGCGCCGCCGCCGGAGACCGAGGCAAAGAGGTTGGCGGTAAAAGTAAAGGCAAAGACCAAGATCTGGTCAATGAGAGCTGAAGTGTCCATGAAGAGTGGTGCTTGTCCTTGCTGAAAATGGAAAGGGAGCTGCGTGTCGGCCTGCGCCTTAAGGGCGCTGGGCCGATCGTAGCGGCGAAGGTTTGAGTTTGGCCTTGGCACAGAGTCGTTGGGCCGCACTGGTCGGCCGAGCGGGGCAGCGGCTGCCCGTGCTTGGGCCTGAGCTTAGGGCCAGTCGAGCATCAAACCGCTACCCAGCTGGGCAGGCGCGGCGGTGCTCATAGGCTTTTGGGCCTGCGGCGGTGCACAGCGACGTTGCGGCTTACGGCTGCTCGGCTGAGCCTGATAGCCTGCGTGGGCGTTACGGCCGACAGCCGTAAAAAAGCCCGCGCAGGCGGGCTTGGCGGCATATGGTGGTGGCCGGTTAGGCCGTGTTTTGCCTTGTTAGGCCTTGGCCTCTTCATGGGCCTTGGTCAGGCGCTCTAAGGCGCGATGCGCGATATCGTGGCGATAGAACATGCCATCGAAGTTGATGTGGTGGATCATGCCGTAGGCATGGGCCGTGGCTTCCTTGATATCGCTACCCATGGCGGTGACACACAGGACGCGACCGCCGTTGGTGACGATCTTGCCGTCAACTTCCTTGGTACCGGCCTCAAAGACCTTGCCGTAGGATGGCAGGGGCTCATCTAAGCCGTAGATGACATCGCCCTTGCGCGGGCTTTGTGGGTAGCCTTGCGCGGCTAACACGACACCGACCGCAGGGCGCGGGTCGTATGAGCAGACCTTGCCCTCTAAGCCGCCTGCCTTGCAGCCCTTGTAGCAGAGCTCAACTAAGTCCGAGGTCATGCGCAGCATGATAGGCTGCGTCTCCGGGTCGCCAAAGCGGCAGTTGAACTCAACTACGCGCGGATCGCCGTTGGCGTCAATCATGAGACCGGCGTAGAGGAAGCCGCAGTATGGGATGCCATCTTGGGCCATGCCGCGAATAGTCGGCTCAATGATGCGCGCCATGACCTTCTGGTAGACGTCATGGGTGACGATCGGAGCTGGGGAGTAGGCGCCCATGCCGCCGGTGTTAGGTCCGGTATCGCCATCACCGACACGCTTGTGGTCTTGGGAGGTGGCCATCGGCACGACATTGATGGTGTCAGACATGACGATGAAGGAGGCCTCCTCGCCTTGCATGAACTCCTCAATGACGACGCGGGCGCCAGCATCACCAAAGGCATTGTCCTCGAGCATCGACTTGACCGCCTCAATGGCCTCATCTTCGCTCATAGCGACGATCACGCCCTTACCGGCCGCTAAGCCATCGGCCTTGACCACGATCGGGGCGCCTTGGGCCTTGATGTAGGCAATGGCCGGTTCAATCTCCGAGAAGACCTCGTAGGCGGCCGTTGGGATGTTGTGGCGCTTTAAGAAGTCCTTGGTAAAGGACTTGGAGCCCTCCAATTGCGCCGCGGCCTTGCAAGGTCCAAAGACGCGCAGGTTGGCGGCCTTAAAGGCATCGACGATACCGGCGACGAGCGGCGCCTCTGGGCCCACAATGGTGAGATCGATGCTCGCCTTGGTGGCAAAGTCCACTAAACCGGCAATGTCATCGCTGGCGATGTTGACGTTTTCGATCTTGCGCTCGGCCTTGGTGCCCGGATTGCCCGGAGCGACATAGACGATTTCAGCAAGGGGCGACTGCGCGGCACGCCACGCTAAGGCGTGTTCACGACCACCATTGCCGACAACTAAAATTCTCATCAGAAATCTTCCTATCTTTAGTGAGCGCCGCGCCGCCTGCCGCGTGGAGCTTGCGGATGCTCTGGCGCAAGCGGCGGGGCGTAGTCTTAGCATAGCACCGGCGCTGGGGCGGGCGCTGTGCGCTTGGCCCCAGAGCTGGGCTGAGCCGCAGGCTGCTCAGCGGCAGCATTGCGGCTGGACGGTACTGGGGCTTTGCTGCGGCTTAGCAGCAGCTTGGTTGCGGCTTAGTGGCGGAAGTGACGGACGCCGGTGAAGACCATGGCGATGCCGTGCTCGTCGGCAGCCTTGATGACTTCCTCGTCGCGGATCGAGCCACCAGGCTGGATGATGCACTTGATGCCTGCGGCAGCGGCGGCATCAACGCCATCGCGGAATGGGAAAAAGGCGTCGGAAGCTAAGGCGGCCCCCTCAAGCGAGAGCTTGGCGTCTTCGGCGCGTAAGCAGGCGATGCGCGCCGAGAAGACACGCGAGGTCTGGCCGCAGCCGATGCCTAAGGTACGCTTGTTATTGGTGTACACAATGGCATTGGACTTGGTGTACTTGCAGACGCGCCATGCAAATAACAGCTCGTCTAACTCTTCCTTGCTTGGGGCGCGCTGTGTGACCACCTTGAGCTCATCTAAGCTGACGTTGACTAAGTCGGCCTCTTGGACGAGCAGGCCGCCGTTGACGCGCTTGAAGTCATAGCGCGGCTGACGGACGCTTAAGTCACCAACCTCTAACAGGCGGATATTCTTCTTGACGGCGACTGCGGCCTTGGCCTCCTCAGAGACTTTAGGGGCGACGATGACCTCGCAGAACTGGCGGCTGACGATGGCCTCGGCCGTCTTGCCGTCTAACTCGCGGTTGAAGGCGATGATGCCACCGAAGGCCGACTCGCTGTCGGACTCAAAGGCCTTGATGTAGGCATCAGTGAGGTTGTCGGCTAAGGCCACGCCGCATGGATTGGCGTGTTTGACGATGACGCAGCATGGCTCTTCTAAGAACTCACGGACGCACTCGATCGCGGCATCGGTGTCGGCGATGTTGTTGTAGGAGAGCTCCTTGCCTTGGAACTGCTTGGCGGTGGCAATGCAGGAGTTGGTGAGGCTTGGGTCGGCGTAGAAGGCGGCCTTCTGGTGTGGGTTCTCGCCATAGCGCATGCCTTGGAGCTTGACGAAGTTCAAGTTCAAGGTGCGTGGGAACTCACGCTTGTGCAGCTCCAACTCACCGTGTTCGGTTGGTACTGCGGTGGTCGCCTCGCTCTCATCGACAATGCCGTAGTCCGAGGCCATGGTGCCAAAGTAGTTGGCGATGGCGGCATCGTAAGCGGCGGTGTGCTCGTAGGCGGCAATGGCTAAGTCAAAGCGGGTCTTGTAGGTTAAGCTGCCTGCGTGCTCGTCCATCTCGGCGATGATGCGCTCGTAGTCCTTGGCATTGACCACGATGGCGACATCACGATGGTTCTTAGCGGCAGCACGTACCATGGTTGGGCCACCGATATCGATGTTCTCAATGGCGTGCTCTAAGGTGCAGTTAGGATCGCTGACCGTCTTGACGAAGGGGTAGAGGTTGACGCAGACCAAGTCAATCGGCTTGATGCCGTGCTCGGCCATCACGGCCTCGTCGGTGCCGCGGCGGCCTAAGATGCCACCGTGGATCAGGGGGTGCAAGGTCTTGAGGCGGCCGGACATCATCTCAGGGAACTTGGTGTAGTCGGAGACTTCGATGACCTTGACGCCGTTCTCTTGCAGCAGCTTGGCGGTACCACCCGTCGAGAGAATCTCAACTCCGCGCTCTTGTAAGGCCTGAGCAAACTCAAGCACCCCACTCTTGTCCGATACCGAGATTAAAGCCCGCTTGATCGGACGGGACAAATCCATAGCCATGACAGCAGCTCCTTGCAGCGCAATCGTAACGATCCAAAAGAACCTGAACCTCCGCACTGCCTAGGCGGCACGCCGCCTAAGTAAAGTGTGATGAGATTCGCAAAAAGTGGCGCCATTTTATCACGTTTGTCGCGTCCCTGCCCGCGCTGCTGCGCGCAGGCGCGCGTCCCGCCGCGCGCTCTTTGTGGTGCAGGGGCGGCGCCTGCGTCATGACAGGGCACGAAGGGCATAAGTGGGCGGTTCCCATAAGAAAAAGTGCCGCCAAAAGCAAGGGCAACGCGTAAAAAATTTTTTGGCGTCGCGCGTAGGGCGCTCTTCTGGGGCTTTGTTGGCTTGTTTATCGCAAAGTATCGTTAACGGAAGTTGGGGGTGGGGTGGGCTCGCTTCGGGCAAAAAGCGGCTATTTATCGGTTTTTTTGAGTTTTGAGTGTTGCTATTTACAAAGTGATGTGGTGAAATTCAGTTCCATTGAGGGGAGCCTGTTTCAGCAAGGGCTGAAGCCAGCGCCGACTGCGCTCTGCGCCTATGGCGCGCTGCGCCCTGCGCAGCAGTCGGAGGTGCCCTACCAGAACTTTGTCCAAGTCCGCAGCCCAGCGGACGATGTGCCCGCGTTAAGCTGGGCGCAGGGTCTGTGGTTTCAGGTTGTTGCAGCTTGCTGCGGCAGCCGAGGGATGGCGTGGGGCGACCCATCCATACATCTTTTCTATCTTTAGATTGGAGGCGGCGCTTCCGCCCTCTTGAGGGTGTCCGCGCCGGTTTTTGATGAACAAGTCTGCACTTATCGAGCAAATCGCAAAGCGTTCTGATTTACCTATCAATCAGTCCCGTAAGGCTCTCGATGCTATCTTAGAGACCATCACTGAGGCTTTAACCAACGGCGATCGCGTTCAGTTAGTAGGTTTTGGTACCTTCAAGGTCACCGATCGTAAGCCACGCGAAGGTCGCAACCCTAAGACTGGTGCGGTAATCCAGATCCCTGCTTCTAAGACCCCATCGTTCACCGCTGGTGCCGAGTTAAAGAAGTCGGTTAACGGCCGTGACTAAGAGCGCAGCGCCTGCGCACGCAGGCGGCGCTTAGCCCAGTAGGGCCTGACCAAGAGAGCTGGTGTGGCGTAAGCTGCTCCAGCTCTTTTTGTAGCGCGTGATCGTTGGTGCATTTTGCGTGTTGGAAGTGAGCGCTAGAGCACAAAAAGCTAAGCGGGCCCAGCGGTGCGGCTGTATTGGCGGGGTAAACCATCTACAATAGGGCCGAACTAAGACATCTGTGGCTTGCTGCGCGGTTAGTTGCTCGGGCGCAGGGTGGCATGCTGGTGCCAGCGGCCTGTAGGTCAGGCGCCAAGCGCAGATGTGATGAGACTCGGGTTCTTTTTGAAGGATTTAGCTATGGCAATTCATGAGCGTGCTGGTACCAAGGCTTTGGATTCGGACTTAGTGGACATCCCACGTTTGATGACCGCTTACTACTGCAACCGTCCTAACCTTGATAACCCAGACGAGCTCGTCTCCTTTGGTACCTCCGGTCACCGTGGTACGTCGTTAAACGGTTCCTTTACTGAATCTCATATCTTGGCCATCTCGCAGGCGATCGCAGAGTACCGCGTCAAGGAGAATATCCGCGGCCCTCTGTTCATCGGTATGGACACCCACGCCCTGTCGCGTGCGGCCTTCGCCACCGCAGTGGAAGTCTTAGGTGCCAATGGCGTAGAGGTACGCATCGAGAAGAATCAGGGCTATACCCCAACCCCAACCATCTCCCACTCGATCTTAAACTACAACCGCGGCAAGAGCGGCGCTGAGCTCAGCGACGGCATCGTCATCACCCCTTCGCACAACCCACCAACCGATGGTGGCTTCAAGTACAACCCAACCGATGGTGGCCCGGCCGGCACCGAGATCACCTCGTGGGTACAAAACCGTGCCAATGAGCTGTTAAAGAACGGCTTGGCCGGAGTCAAGCGCGTTGAGTTCCCAAAGGCCTTAAAGCTGCCTAACGTCAAGGAAGTTGACATGTTAGGCGAGTACGTCGACGACTTAGGCTCGGTCATCGACTTTGAGGCCATCTCCAAGGCTGGTCTTAAGTTAGGCGTTGACCCATTAGGCGGCTCGGGCCTGTTCTACTGGGATCGCATTGCCGACAAGTACCAGCTCAACATCAAGGTCGTCAACTACAAGGTTGACCCAACCTTCTCCTTCATGTGCCTCGATAAGGACGGTAAGATCCGCATGGACTGCTCGAGCAAGTATGCCATGGCAGGTCTCATTGCCTTAAAGGACAACTTCGACATCGCTTGGGGCAATGACCCAGACTACGACCGTCACGGCATCGTCTGCCACTCGGGCCTGATGAACCCTAACCACTATCTGTCTGCGGCCATCAACTACATCTACACCCACCGCCCAGATTGGCCACAAAACGCCATGGTCGGCAAGACGGTCGTTTCCTCGTCGATGATGAACCGCGTGGCCGAAGGCTTAGGCCGCAAGGCTTACGAGGTGCCAGTCGGCTTTAAGTGGTTCGTCCCAGGCTTATTTGACAAGTCCTTAGCCTTCGGCTGCGAGGAGTCGGCCGGTGCCTCCTTCCTGCGCAAGAACGGCGAGGTCTGGACCACCGATAAGGACGGCATCATTGCCGCTCTGCTCTCAGCTGAGATCTTAGCCGTCACCGGCAAGGATCCATCCGAGCACTACAAGGCTTTAACCGAAAAGTACGGCAACCCAGTCTACAACCGCGTCGACGCCCCAGCTAACACCAAGCAAAAGGCTGTCTTAAAGAAGTTAGACCCAGCCGCGGTCGAGGCTGAGACCTTAGCCGGTGAGAAGATCTTACAGAAGCTCACCACCGCCGCCGGTAATGGCGCCGAGATTGGTGGCTTAAAGGTCGTCACCGAGAACGGCTGGTTCGCCGCACGTCCATCGGGCACCGAGAATATCTACAAGATCTACATGGAATCCTTCAAGGGTGAGGATCACATCAAGCAGATCGAACAGGAAGCCACCGAGATCGTCGACGCTGCCTTAAAGAAGGCTGGCGCCTAAGCTCACAGTAGCTCCCTAACAGCGCTCAGCGCTGACCCAAGCCCATCTCAGGTACGCCTGCGGTGGGCTTGGTGTCTTCAGGGCAAGCCCCCAACTCTAACCGGTTCCAGCGCGCCATTCCCGGCGCCAACCTTGAGCCCGCCCCTGCCAAGATCGGGAGGCGATAGCGGCCTGCTGTCTGGAGGGCCTGCTGCGGGCTCAGCATTAAGCGCGAGAGGATTGCGCGCAGCAGAGCTCTCTCTCCGCTGGTACGCAGCGCAGGCAGGCACGCAGGCGCTGGGTCTCATTCCACGCTTAGAGCGTGCACGGCGCTGCTGCAGGGCTGCCATCAGCACTTCGGCGCGCAGCGGCGGGGAGGCCAGAAGCTCGCAACTGCGAGCACGGTGCATGTCGGCCGAAGTCGCTGCTGAGAGTGGGGCGCAGAGAGCCTTATAGGAGCGCGGAGGCGAGCTCGAGGGGGCGGCGCGGTAGGGCGATAGGGGTGAGGGGAGTAACACGTTTCGTGCACGTGAGGGTGGAGCGGTGGCAGGTGGCGTCATACTGTTAGTCTTGTCCTGATGCAACAAGGCGCCAGCCTCCGGGTGGAAGCTGACGCCTTGAATGGCGCCCGTTACGGGCGCCGGTTATTGTTTAGCCCCGTGGGGGCTGACCTCTAAGCGTGGCGCTTAGAAGGTGAAGCGAGCGTTGGCATTGACGCCGAACTCGTCGGTGTTAGAGCTGCCGGTATAGCCGACGCTCAAGCCTAAGGCTACGCCGCCCACGCTCTGAGCCTCAACGCCCAAGGTGGCACCATAGGTGAAGTTGTCGATAACTTCCGTGGTGGTGTGGGTGGTGAGGTTCGAGACCCCGGCCCAAGTTACATCGCCGTCGAGCTCGTCATCGCCGAACTGGCCGGTGACGGTCAGATCTAAGCTTGGAGCGACCGTCCAGCTCTCACCCTTGAACTCCTTGGCGATGGTGACACCGACCGGAATGGCAAAGAGGTTGAGGCTGTCGCTGTCTGCGGCTGCTACGACATCCGCGCCATCGATGGTGTAATCATCGAGGTCGATGCTGCTAAAGCGCAGACCCGCATGTGGGGTGACGTTGACGCCATTGAACTCCAAGGCGTACTTGCCGGTGACGCCGAGCGACAGGTTCGAGCTGTCCATCTGAGCGCCGATCTTGTCAACCGAGGTGTTAGCCTCGAGCTCGTTATCAGCGACGGTGTAGGAGACATCGCCGATGATCGAGAACTGACCGACCGAGTAGCCACCGTAGATGCCGAAGCCGTAGTAGTCGAAGTCGTTGGAGACTGCGGCAGCAGCGCCTTCGCCATCGATATCACCGGAGCCGACGTTGAACATGGCACCGAAGGTGACGCCATTGCTCAGGGTGTAATCGGCACCTAAGGCGATACCGTAGAGGTCAACATCGACGCCATAGTCGACGCTCTGGGCGTCAAAGCCGTCGGAGTCAGCGCTCTTGTAGACTGGGGCCAGCCACAAGGTCGCTCCTTGGGTGTTACCGGCCAAGGTCAGGTTCGAGACAGCGGCGCCGATACCAAAGCGCTGGGCGATAGCATCAGTCGAGCTCTTACCGGCGGACAGGGCAGCCTGTGGGGCGCCACCGTAGACGCCTAAGCGGGCAGCAGCTTCCGCGGCAGCACCATTACCAGTGCTGATGGCCCCATCCAAGAAGTCGTTACCGTAGTTGTAGTTCTTGGTAGGCTTGCCCTCAGAGTCGGTGATGACATGGCCGGTGCTGTCCTTGGCGTAGCCATCGTAGAGCTCCTCATGGATCTTACCGTTCTCGTCCTCGCCTACGACCTTATAGCCTTGGGCGTACTCGACTAAGGTGGCATAGACCGGGTCGGAGGCGCCGGACATCAGGCTGCGCTCTGGGTTAATCGTGAGGTCAACCGTACCGCCGTTTTTGTTGTTGAGATCGCCGATTAAGAAGCCATTCTCGGTGCGAACCACGATGCCGTTGCTGTCAACCGCCTTATGGTCGATATCGACCACGGCGACCTTGCCATCATCATCGGTGAAGAGCTGATAGCGCTGGGCGCGAACTTCGCCCGAGATCAAGATCGAGCCACCATCGGCGACCAAGGTGCCGTCGTCGCCGGACAAGGTGACGAGGGCCTTGTTGTTGTGGGCGGCATGGGCCATGGCCTCAGCGCTGATCTTCAGGGCCGTGCCCTCACCGAAGAAGACGGTGTTAGCTACGGTGCCGTAGGTGTCGCTGACAGCCCAGTTGTGATCCTTGAGGTAGGTGACGAAGTCAGTCTTATTCTGGCCGGTCATGGTCAGGCCATAACCTGCATTCAGGGTCACGGTGCCGTTTAAGGCGGCGATCGCCTGGTACTCGCTCAAGGCGCCATTGCTCTGGTGCGCGGCGATATAGGCCTTAAGCTCATCCTTATTAGCAAAGCCTAAGCCCAAGGCCGAGTTCTGGCCGACAAAGAGGTTACCGTTGGCGTTGCCTAAGTCCAAGGAGGTCTCCGACTGGACGCCATTCTTATACTTGGTGCCATTGGTGAACTGACCTAAGGCGGCGATAGCGGTTGGGTCGGTGACCGCAGGATCGACCACGATACCGCCTTGACCTAAGTCGACGGTACCGGCGTAGAACTCACCTGAGTACGGCTTGCTCTCATCGATGTCGGTGCCCTTGACATCAGCGTCAGCGCCATCCCAGCCCACATAGAGGGTCGAGCCATTGAGCAAGGTCAAGCTCTCGGCCGTGACCACGCCATCGGCGACATAGAGGCTGTTGCTATTGGTCGAGCCGACGGTGAGGTTCTCAGCGACCTCTAAGCTGCCGAAGACGGCGGAGGTACCGTTAGCGCCGCCATCCAAGTTGACGTTATCGGCAACTAAGGACTTAGTCACGGCTAAGCTGCCGACCTTGACGTCGCCCTTGACGAGCACGTCGTTATCGACTTCAACGCGGCCGACATTGACGATACCATCGCTGCCGGTGGTGGCCTCAATAGTGGTCGTACCTGGTTGATAGGTGCCTTCCTTGAAGATGACTAAGGTGTCATCGCTGGTAGAAGTGCCCTGCAGCGTGCCGACCGTGCCCTCACCGTGTAAGGTGACATCCGAGTAGGAGTTTAAGGCAAGGCCCACGGCTGAGCGGGTGCCATTAGCGCCGACCTGCGAGACGAAGTAGCCATCGTGCGCCTCGTGCAGGCCTAAGGTGCCGTCGACGCGAATCGAGTTTTGGCCCACCGTGGCCGCCTCTAAGGCGCCAAACTGGCCGGAGATGTCATTATCCGAGGAGGTGATGCCCTGAACTAAGAGCCGCTCGGTGACATTGTTGCCCACTTGGCCGCTGACGACATGGACGAAGTCCTTGAGGTCAGTCCACTGGGCGGTCATGCTCCCGGAGTCGTAGATGATATCGAGGCCGAGCTCACCAATATTGATGTAGCTGCCGCGCTCTAAGTCATCGACCAGCTCATCCTTGAGCTCACGGGCTTGCTCCTTGGTGATTAGGCCAGCCTTGGCGCCGGTGTTGATGGCAGCAGCCGAGCTCTCCGAGAAGTCGAGCTTCAAGACCGCAGCATTGGTCAGGGAGATTTTAGCCTCGGCGATGGCATCATTGATGGCGACATAGCCCGTGGTTGGATCTTCAGTGGCACTGAACTTAACCAAGGCCGTGGCCGCGGCATCGCCTAAGACCAAGGAGCCGCCATCAACCGAGATCGAAGCATCATTGAGGGCGATACCGGCTTGCGCCTTGACCTGTTCTAAGGTGCCGATGTCAGCCAAGGTTGCAGGGACGCTATCGGCCGTGATATCGGTCTCATTGACGATACCGGTTAAGGTCAAGCTGCCCCCGGAAACCGTAATCGCAGCACCCGTCCCAGCTTGCAGGGTGTTGAAGGTAGCGCTGCCGCCCTCATTGATGAAGATGGAGCCCGAGCCTGAGATGCCCACATTGTCAGCCTCAAGCGAAGCGGTCTGACCGTTGCGCACGAACTCGGCGTGGTAGTTGCCGACCTCGATCTTAGCCCCACCAGTCAGGTCGATGTCACCTAAGGTGCCACCGGTGCCGACCGTCCAGTCACCAGCCCAAACTTCCAGCCCAGGAGACTTGTGATCAGAAGGCGTATCGTCACCGGAGAAGGTGAGCTTGTGGACAGCGGCAACGCCCGAAGCGGTGGTGCTGACGCCGTAGTTGCTCAAGAAGGCGCTGTCTAAGACTAACTTGGACTTGGTGAACTTAACCTCGTTGTTGGACGAGTCAAAGCGCGAGGTAACGGCTAAGGCGCCGCCCGAGACCTCGACAAAGTCGTCAGCCAGCTCGGCATCAGCCTCATTGAGTGCCGGGTTGCGGTTGTTGATGGTGATGCCCACCGCGCCAATTGCGCCCGAGCCCAGATTCAGCGGCTGGACGTCAACGGTATTATCGTTATCAGTGTCGACACCGGTCTCGAGGCTCAACTCACCAGTCGAGAGCAGCATGCCCTTGCCCGAGAAGTGGACGTTACCGGGCTGAGCGGAGCCCGTCGAGGTGAACTTGTTGAAGTTGATAGGGCCCGTGACTGCGCCCTTGACTAAGAGCACGCCGCCGCCGGAGACGATCATTTGGGTTTTCGTCTCATCGGCGTCGCCTAATTCCAAGAAGTCCGAGAACTGGTTGCCGGTGATGGCCAAGGTACCAAAGCCTGCGCGCGCAAAGTAATCAGTGGCGCTGACATGGTCGCTCTCGAAGTCATCAGCGCTGCCCGAGAGGGTAATCTTACCATGGCCCCACTCGACGCTGGCGCCGGTTAAGTCCAAGGTCGCGTCAGCGCCTTTAGCACCGGTAACGTCAACCGAGACCTTAGTAGCGTCCGAGCCGCTTAAGATAAACTTGCCCGTCCAAGTCAGGGAGGCTGGGTTGCCGTTCTTGAAGTAAGGCCAGCCCTTCTCATCAGCGCCGTCATTACCTGCCAGCTCAGTGGCATCAGCAGCCTTCGCATCGACGCTTAAGGAGCCCGAAGTGAGGGTTAAGGTTTGGCCTTCATTGCGGTAGGCGCCGCCCTTGATGGCCACAGCACCTGAAAGCGACTTACTGCCTACGACTAAGTTATCGCCCTCAATGGTGCCGAAGCCGTTGGAGGTCGTGGTGTAGTCGCCCGAGGCGTCCTTGGTGTAGAAGTCGCGGCTTAAGTTCAAGGCCTTATTGATGGTGAAGGTGTCACCTGACATCTGCAGTACGACGCGGTCGTGGGCAGCATACTGCTCAGCACCAAATTGGGCCAAGGAAGTGACTTTGCTGTCGGCCGTGCCGATCTCAAAGACATCCGCCTCTAAGCCGAGCTTGGCATCATCCGACAGGGTCAGCTTGTCTTCTAAGACGAAGTGCTCACCGGCAATGGTGCCGCTCTTTTGGACGTAGATCTTGCCCGCGGTCTTGCTGCCATCAACGTCAGCCTGCGAGGCGAAGGTTACGTCCTTATTGAGGTTGAGGCCATTGGCGTCGGTGCCGACCAGCTGTAAAGTCGCGCCGTCGATGCTATCGCCCGAGAGCACGATACCCGAGTCCTTACCGGCAAACCAACCGGCTTCGATGGCATTGCCCGAGGCATCCTTTTGCTTGAGGATTTGATCCTCGGAGATGATGAGCTTGCCCTTGTTAGCACTGGCGCCGGATATAGTAACGGTGGCGAAGTTCTTGACCTTGCCCTGCAGGTCGACCTCACCCTTGACGGTAGCGGTGCCGCCGCTTTGCGCATTGCCGATGATCGCGGTGCCGTGGTTGTCGAAGGTGACATCCTCAAGGCTCAGCGTGGTCTTGCTGTGCTGGCCTTCGTTTTTTAATTGAGTTCTGTCGGTAAAGTTGCCGTCGATGACAAAGGTACCGCCCGAGCCGATCTTGACGTCGGTATCGGAGATTTCGATATTGTTGGCGTAGAGGGCGCCCCAAGCATTGTCGGCGACATTGACCTGCGACTTGACCATGTCTTCGCCGGTGCCCTTGGCCGCAATCTTTAAGGTCGCATCAGTGATGGTATTGGTGCCTGCGCGCAGGAAGGCCGTGGCGTAGGATGAGCCCGTGATTTGGTTGCCGTCACCATCCTTGCCTAAGACATGCTCCTTGCCCGCGAAGTTAATGGTCGAGCCGGAGATGTTAAAGGTCTTGTCGGCGGTCAAGTTGGCTTGGTCTTTGATGTTGAGCGTGGCATCGTCGACCGTGATGGTACCTGAGTCGGCAGAGCTATTGTTGGCGCTGATATTGGAGTAGTAGGTCCAATCTGGGCCGACCTTCTTCTTTTCGGCAGCACGCTTCTTGTTGAGCTCGACCATGCCTTGTAAGGTCACAGTCGCGCCGCTATTGATCTCTGCCTTATTGAAGTTAACACTGGCTGAGTTGATGTTTAAGGCTGAGTCTTCGCCGGTCACAGTTAAGGTGCGGCTGTTACCGTTGACGCCACCAAAGATCTGCGTATTGGTCGACTTGGTGTTGCTCAGGGTGAGGGTACCGCCATTTTGAATGGACAGAGTGGCGCCCTCAACCGAAATGGCGCGGTCGGCCGCACCGATGATGTTGACGTCAGCCCCATCGATGGTGAGTTTGTTGACAAAAGTCCACGTGCCGCTCATTTTGCTGTTTGCGATATCGGCCATATCGAGCGGGGAGTCTGCGGTGACGGTAAAGTCTTGAGCAGAACTGGAGGTATTTTGGAAGATGGTGCCGTCGAGCTTGCCGTCGGTGGCGGAGGCCTGCGCCTGACCGGCAGCTAAGCCTGCCGTTAAGAGCACGGCGGAGGCAAGGCCTTTGACATAGGCGCGCTTGAAGATGGCGCGGTACTGCGCCTGCAAGAAGGTTAAAGCGTGGCTTGAGAGTTTCACGAAGTGAAGTCTTAACACGAAAAGGTAGGTGAGCTCTCTTCGATTTGACTGAGGGGAGGGGCCTTTATCCCGGCACCGCGCAGAGTTCTGCGGAGCGAACTTCTGTCCGCGAGCGCAGACCGGCCCAGTCGTGGCAAAGCACGGGGCGGCTGCGCTGTAGCAAAAGATAGAGCGATGCTGAGGGACAAAGAGGGAGGCGCGGGCATCCTGCCCGCTGAAGGTTTGGGAGCGGCCATAGGACAGCTAAGCCCACCGCGAGTGCGGCGGGCCCAGCTGGGCCGAATGTTGGGCCTAATCCTTTGATCGTGGCCCCGTGCTGCGGGCTGGCCCGCAGCTTTACCTTTGGTCTTCTTGGCAAAACTGGCCGCGCTGCCACTTGGTTCTGGATACCATGGTGCGCGGCCACTTACCAAAAGGAATGGAGCCGCCCGCGACTGCGGGCGGGCAGCAGGCCGGTCTGCTCCCATCCAGTGGAGCGGCCGTGATTTCCTTTGGTTGGGCCTGCTTAAGTCAAATGCAGCAGTTGGTGCGGTCTGTCTGAGAAGAGAGCTCGCACGGTCAGCCCCCGCACGGGGCGCGGCCAAAGCCCTGCAAATGGGGCGGCCGAAAAATGACGCATGCGTAGCGAAATGAGACGAATTGGTAGCGCGGTGGAAACCGAAAAGAAAAGACCGCTCACTATGAGACCCACTCCCCCCGTTTATGGTAAATAGACGTGATCTAAATTTAGGCCTCCCAAAACTCACGAAACGCACAGCGCCGTAGGCGACTAGGCCTTGGGACGGTTGGGTCAGACGTGAAGGTGAAGTCAGCTGACGTCTGATTCCGGAGATGGAGCCTGCTGCGGGTACGAGCGCCAACAGGCCGCATAGAGCGCGCTGGCGGCACACGCAGGGCGGCGACGTAGGGAGATAGGGACGCATGGCTACTGCGCGCTCTGAGGTGCCTTGTGCGCGGGCACGCGGCGGTGCGGTAGCAGATGGCGGTATGGGGAGCTCCTTGGAGCTGAATGCAACAAGGCGCTCGCCTCCTGATGGAAGTGAGCGCCTGCGGTTAGATGGCGCCCGTGGCCGGACGCCGGGTGAGCCCGTTAGGGCTGGTTGCTTGCCTTACTCTTGCTTAGAAGGTGAAGCGGGCGTTAGCACTGGCCGAGAACTCGTCGGTGTTGGAGCTGCCGGTGTAGCCTAAGCCCAGACCTAAGCTGAAGTTGCCGGTTTGGGCAGCTAAGCCGAGGTTAGCGCCATAGGTGAAGTTATCGAAGACCTCGGTGGTGAGGTTCTTGTCTAAGTTAGCCACACCCGTCCAGCCGACCGTACCCTCAGCTTCGTCATCGCCAAACTGGCCGGTTAAGGTCAGGTCGAAGCTTGGCTTAACCAGCCAGCTTCCGGCGATGATGTCCTTGGAGATGGTGACACCAACCGGGATGGAGAAGATGCTGAGCGAGTCAGCCTCATAGCCTGCGACTTCACCGGCGACAGCGGAGTTGACGCTGTAGTCGTCAAGGTCGAGGCTGTTGTAGCGCAGCCCGACGTGTGGCTTAATGCCAAAGCCTGCGACATCTAAGGCATACTGGCCGGTGACGCCGACGGTGAAGACCGAGGCATCCATCGAGCTCGAGAGCTCGCCGATGTCAGCTAAGCCCGAGGCGGCGGTGACATCGTTATCGACGGTGCTGTAGCCGATATCGCCCACGACCGTGACGTTACCGAAGCTGTAACCGGCGTAGAGGCCGACACCCCAGTAATCAAAGTCGTTGGAGACGCTGCTGGCAATGCCTTGGCCGTCCGCATCACCCGAGCCGACGTTGAACATGACACCGATGCGGGCCTCAGGCAGGACAGCGAAGTCCGCACCTAAGGAGACGCCATAGAGGTTGAGGTCGGTACCGTAGTCCACGCCTTGCGCCTCAAAGCCGTCGGAGTCGACGCTCTTGTAGATTGGAGCGACCCACAGGCCCCCACCGATGCCATTGTCAGCGGCGGTCAGGTCAGCTCCTTGAGCGCCAATACCCATACGGGCGGCAATGACTTCGCTCGAGCTCTGCGCCGAGGTTAAGGCGGCTTGGACGGCACCACCGTAGAGGGCTAAGCGCGCAGCCGACTCGGCACCTTGGCCATTGCCGCTGTTAACCGTGGCGGTGAGCAGGGCATTGTCCGCCTCGTTTGGTACTAACAGGCTTGGGTCACGTGGGTTAGAAGCCTCGTAGGCCTTGAGCGAATCCGGGGTATAGCCCTCACCGACGACTGGGTCGTTGGTGGTGGCATCGCCGTCTAAGTCGCCGCGGGCGTACTGGATGATGGCCTCATAGACCGGGTTCGAGGCGCCGCTTAAGATAGCACGCGAGTTCGGGGCGAGCTCTAAGTTGACGCTCCCGGCGTTTTGGCCGTGCAACTCATCGTAGAGCAAGCCGTTCTCGGTCTGGACAATAATCGTACCCCAGCCATCGGCCGACTCGGTGTTGACGATGTCAACGCCGTCGTTATCGCCATCCTTGAAGATGGAGAGTGGCTGCGAGGTGCTGAACTTCTGCCCGGCTAAGAGAATCTTAGCGCCATCCTCGGCGTAGACCTGAGCACCCTTAGCCTTGAAGGTAATGGCGGTGTCGGTCATGTCCTTGCCGAAGGCATGGTCGGTGATGACCATACCAGCCTCATCGCCGACATAGGCCACGTAGTTGCCCTTATTGGCGGTGTGCTGCGAGCTTTGCAGGTCAGAGCGGGTGGCACTGGCGTCTAAGACAATCTTATTGTTCTCGTCCAAAGTGAAACCGCGGTTGACGTAGAGTACCGCACCCGTGCCTTGGGTCAGAGCGCCCGTGCTATCGGTGAGCTTGAGCGCCGCTAAGGCCGCCTGAGTCTCAGCTAAGCTGGCGCCAATACCGAAGGCCGAGTTCTGGCCGATGTAGAGGCTACCATCGGCCGTGCCGCCGTCATACTCGTCGCTCTGGATGCGCGTCTTGAAGTATTGGGTGGCGCCGACCGAAGCCTGTTGGTCGTAGTCTGGGTCGAGGTAGATGTCGTGGCCGCTTAAGTCTAACTCATAGGCGTCCATGAAACCGGCCGAACCGACGATGTCATCACCATCATTCGGGCAGCTCGACTGCTCGGAGGCCTGACCTAAGAACAAGTGGCCGCCTAAGGTCAGCTTACCGGTGGCAGTTAAGACGGCATCGTGGGTGAAGTCACCGCCTGCACCTAAGGTGATATCCTGCGCGGTTAAGGCGCCGCCGACAAATTTAGCCGAGCCTTTGACATCGACATTAGCTGCGGTGACGGTACCACCCGTGACCGTGTCGTTGTTATAGTTTGTGATGCCGCCGTCTTGGATTACGACATCACCCGAAACGACCACATCGCTGTAGGCAGCTAAGGAGTCGCCCTTGAGCCCGCCTTGAACCGTGGTGGCCGCGGAGGCGGTGATAGCGCCTTGGCCCGTGATTTCGGCCACGGTAATGGCGTTAGCGCCAGTTAAGCGCAAGCTTGAGCCGGTGTTGAGGTCAATGGCGCCCGCAGTACCTGCGCTCTTGTCGGAGTCTAAGGTGAGCTCGGAGCTCTCGACCTTGAGGGCGGCGAGCTCAGAAGTTGCGCCCACGGTGGCAAAGGCGCCGCCGTTGATACCGGCATTGCTCAAGACCGTGTCATCGCTGACCGTGATGGTCTTGTTGTTAGTGGCGGTCTGCAGGGCACCGTAGACGCCCTTAACGCCGGTCTTAACCTCGGTTAAGAGCAGGTTCTCGACTTGCTCGTTTTTGACGTTCGACAGCACATCGACGATTGGGGCGTACTTCTCTTGGGTGACGCTGTAGTAGGTGCCATCAGCACTTGGGGTCAGGATGGTGTTGAGGTCGGAGATGGTGGTAGCTCCGATATCAAGCCAGCCGTTTAAGGCGCCGTTGTCACCGCTGCCGCCCAACCACTCCTTCTTTAAGGAGACTAAGGCCTTCGAGCTCAAGCCCGTGGTGAAGTTGTCCTTGAAGTTGAGCTCAACGGTACCGCCTTGCAGGTCGATATCACCAAAGCCGGTGCTCATCGTGACCTTGTCGCCCGATACCGTGAAGGCATGGTCGGAGGCGTAGTTGCCGAAGGCTAAGGTGGCATCATCGTAAACCACAATGGCCTTGTCGGCTAAGGCCACACCATATGGGTTGGTTTTGTTTTCGGCCGTGCCCTGACCCGGGACATTCTCGCCTTCGATGCGTAAGGTGCCGTTGTTAACCTTCAAGCTCTGGGCCTTAGCCGCGCTGACGCGGGTAAAGGACGAAGTGCTTTCCACACCTTGGTAGTCGCCGTTAAAGTCGGCAGAGCCACTGGCGTCTAAGCTCAGCTCCGTGCCCTGATAGGAGC
>CALXNA010000004.1 GCA_944389615.1 uncultured Anaerobiospirillum sp.
TTGGCAAGGAACCGCGCATTGTCAGCTGCGTCCATCAGCGGCGGGAAGCGCCCGGCAGGCATGGACTTGAGCGCAGCCGGATAGAAGTAGGCATGCCCCTGCTCCAGCTCCGCGCGCCGACACTCAATGAGGTGCGCGCCCAACGGCTCGTCCGCCGTCAAGAACAGCGGGCGTTGCGGCTGATGGCGGCACAGCTCATTGAGCTCCGCGACATCACGCAACACCTGCGCTAAAGCGCGCCGGGCCTCCATTAAGAGATCGTACTGGGCCTTGTTATAGACCCAGCCGCAGGCGCCTAAGGCCCGCACTACCGGCTGCGGACTAAAGCCCTGATTGACCAAGTCGCAGCTCAAACCAAAGTTCAAGCAGCGGTCGGCAAACCAATGCACGTGCAGCGCGGCCGCGCTGAGCTTGGCCTCAAGCTGCGCGATGCGCTCTTGATACGCGGCAAAGGACGCCCCGTGCTGAGCGCAGGCCTCAGCCTTGAGGTAGCGCAGCACGTTGACGTACTGGGTCAGACCGAAGTCGGCCACCATACCGTACGGATGCGCCGTGCTGCCGACCACGCTCGAAACCACCAGCTGCTCTAAGAACAGCTCGTCGTAGGTAAAGGCAGCCTCCATCATGGCACCCTCGACAACCACAGATTCGGCCTCGAGATAGTCCGCCGACTTCGGGTCAGTGCAAACCGGGTAGCCCTTGCCCAAGTTGGTATCACGCCAAGCTCCGGCAAAGCCTGAGAGCACCGTGGCGGTGGCATCAGCGGTCAGGAAGTACGAAGGGAGCTCTTCATGGCTTAGGTGCTCAGTGATGAGCCACTCGACGCGTGGGCTTTGGCCTTGAGTTGCGAGGCTCTCGACCTGAGCCTGCGGCACGCCCTGCTCATCGCAGACGGTGATGGCCTGCGGCAGTACCCAAGTAAACGGCTCGCTGCCGCGGCGGGCACCGTACCAGCGCTCTGGGTTTTGGGCGTTGACCAAGACCGGCTGCCACAGCTCAATGGCCCACTGGTTGGCAGCGACCAAGGTCTGCGTGCCGTAGATTGGCCCGGCAGCCGCATGCCACAGGCGTTGATCCTCGGCCTCGTAGGAGTAGGTGACCTTGCCCTCAAGCACCGGCAACTCGCTGCACACGTACGCCTGCCCCATACGCAGATGCGGCAGATCCGGGTCGAGCAGCTTCAGGCCCTTGTACTTATAGGCGTCAGCCACGCCTCCGTCCTGATACGGCGGCAGCTCAACCGGTGGCTCAGCTCCCGTCTCAGCGGTTGCCTCCGCGACGGCAGCGCCCGCCCCCTCGGTCTCTGCGCCTGCGCCCTCTACAGCGGCTTCCTCAACGGAAGCCTCGGCATCGATAACTGCGCTCTCGACCACAGCGCCCTCAGCTGCAGCAGTCTCTACCTCGGCATACTCCGGGAGGTCGTCCTCGCCTGTCGCAGTGTTATACCACTCAGCAGTGGCTTCATCCTCAGCTGGTATATCGTCCTCGACGGACTCAGCGTCGTACCACTCGTCGTCAGCTGGGACATCGTCCAGAGCCTCATCGGAGTCGTACCACTCGTCAGTGGCCTCAGCCTCGACCCAGTCCGCAGCGTCCGCGCTTACGTCCGCATCGCCATCAGCAGTCGGCACCGGCGCGCCACCACGCGGTGGTTTATCGGGGTCGTCGGGATCGGGTTCCTGAGCCAGTTGCTCAAGGAAGGCGGCATCGTTGCGCTCCGCGAGCTTGCGCAGCTTGCCGCGGAGCTTGCCCTCGCTGCTCTTGAGCAAGGAGACGACTTGGGCTTGGGCCCAAGCTCTTGCCTCATCTGGCGTAAGGTCAGCCTGTGGCTCAAGCTCTAAGAGCGCGGCTACGGCGTAATGCTCCGGGACGCTCTGACCTAAGGCAGCAAGGCCTGCGATGAAGTCTGCGCTGTCGCGCTTGAAGAGCGGGTTGAGCTTGCGCAGGAAGGTTCCCGCATAGCGCGGCTGGAGGTTGCCCACGAACAGGCTCAGGTCGTTGAGGGCCGGTTGCAGCTCGACGCTGACGCAGGCGGCGCGCTGGCTTAAGGCCAGCAAGGTGCGCTTGAGGTCGTAGGCCTTAGGGCGCTCCGGCAACTCGTAGTCGCAGCACTCAAAGGCTCTGAGATCATCGACCGACCACGGACGCGTTAATACCGCGTCACCTTGGAAGCTGCGGGCCCAGCGCAGTAACTCCGCAGGCTCGACGCTCATCGGCCTGAGCTCGGTGAAGGCGAGCACGGCGCTCAGGCAAGTGTTGAAGTGCTGAGCGCGGGCGGCTGGCTTTAAGTGCTGCAGCACTAAAGCCATGTAGTCGCACTCAAGCTGCTGCTCCGGGGTACGGCAGTGGGTGGTCGCCTGCTGCGCCTCAGGTACCAAGGTAATCGGGTGCGCGCGCAGGCACTTGCACAGGACATTGACCTGCGTGGCCTTAGGCGGGAAGGCGGTGGTGAGCTTGGCGCTGAGCTCCGGCTTTAAGCAAGCAGACGAATCCTGCTCCTTTACCGGCTGCTGGGTGAGCCAGCGCTCAAAGCTGAGCTTGCGCTCGTTTAAGTGGGCCTTATGCTCGGCGTTGACCGCAGCCATCTGGGCCCAGCGTGGAGCCTTTAATGGCATGGCTTGCGCTACGGGCTCGTTAGCCGCAGCGACCGGCAAAGACTCGTGGGCTGGGGACAAAGCCACTGGGGCAGCCTCGGGCGAAGTCAACGCCGACACCTCGGTCAAAGAGGACGGCAGCGCTGGGATGCGCTGCTCTGGGGTCGCGACCTGCGCCGCAACCGTGGCTGGAACTTGATACTGACTCATAATGAAACCTCATAAACATGGGGCTTTCAGCCCCGCAGAAAGTAAAAAGCCTTTGAACAAGTCAAAGGCCAATCACACTATGAACAGTTTAGCAAGTCCGCGCGGGCACTTTCCGTAGTACTACGCGCAGGTATCAAAACGCAAAGCCCCATCCGATCAGGCTTTGCGGCCACTTTTAAGCTGAATGTGAATGCGGTCACACTTTTTGTCCAACAACCAACGAAGCCGCATCAGATCAAGGCTTCCGACCGTAGCAAATAATCTCTGTCAAAATATAGTAATCTATCAGCCCAAATTAGCGATTTTAGGCCCAAAACACCACTTTTGTATCTATCAAGGTGACAAAACCGCATATTTATCAGGAAATTTTATAGATACATACACTTGCATGCAGTTTTAGGAGCTAAAAAGGGCGCCAGCCCAGTGTTTATCAGGCTTTGCTCCGTTTTGACCCCGCAAAACGAAGGCCATGGACATCTCCGGCGCGCGGCTCCTTAGCGTGGCATTCGGTGGCATAGCGTAGCAAGGCCTGCGCAGGGCACTGCTCTCAGGCGGATCACGCCCGCTCATCAGCACTTTGTGCTCATGTGGAGTGCCAGCGCAGGGATAGACTCCTTAGCGTCAAAGGCGCAGTAGCCTGTTCCCGAAGCGGCGCGCATCACCGCCCCTGCGGTCTGAGCGCATAATGGCTTATGGCGTCTCCTGCACGCTGGCTATGACTGCGCTGGGCCCAAGACGGCCTTCGTGGCGGGAGGTCGCAGAGTGCCAAAAGCCACGATCAACTGTGGTCAATCGTGGCTTTCATGTATCGCGTGCGCGTAGTAGCGCTCTAGCACGACACTACTGATCGAGCTTGTGAATGGTAAGTGGCGGCAGGGCCTTCACGATCTTCATGGTCTCAAGCGACACCGTAATCACGCGCAGTATGAGGTTGAGGATGTAGCGCTCATCGCCGACTTCGCGGGCGTAATCGTTGTAGTCGTTGATGATGTGCGAGGCTTTGTCGACCGAGACGCCGCAGCGTTCGACCACCCAATCGAGGGCCGACTTCTTGTTGACCACATACTCCTGCGCCTCCAGCGGAATGTTGCGCAGCGTCAGCTGGTCGTTGTAAACGATCACGGACTTGTCCTTGGCGGCGTTGCCGGTCTTGCCCTTGATCTTGCCGTACTTGAGCTTATCGACCCGGTAGTCCATGTTGTCGGAGCTGACGCCCTTGGCGTAGCTCAAGGTACACCCGGCATACGGCTTTACTTGCTCATAGCCCACGTGGAGCTCAGCCAGCGCCCGCCCCGCCTGCTCAAACGCCTTAAACTCGTCATAGGTGGCCACACGCGGAATGCGTGGCAGCTCCTTTTGCAGGTTGTTGGCGTAGGTCGCGCGGTAGTCCGGACTGTGCAGGATGCCGTAGATGTAGTAGAACACGGCATCGACATCAATCGCTGCCGCTTCCTCGGGGTAAGCCGCCTTGAAGTGCTCAACCGCCTCCGGCCGAATGGCATCGACCCGCTCGTAGCCGTTGACGACCACGCCCAGCGCCGCGGTCGACTCAATCTCCAGCCCAGCCATCAGGCCGTTTGCAGTCGGAGTAGGCGTGTCCACCTTGCGGTAGAGGTAGCGCGGGAAGCATTGGCTCTTATCAAGATAGTCTACGCACGGGCTCTTATCACTCATCAGGCAGCTAAAACTGGTAGCCCCCACACTGGCTGTACCCATAACCAAGTTCTCTGCTCCATTGAACGGGAATAGCTGCGGCATCTGGTACGTCCCTTCAATCCAAGCCTTATCGTTGTACAGGAACTGCTTAAAGAAGGGCCGGTACAAGGAAGTAACCACATAACCACAATCAAATTGGGCAAGTTTCTTACCTTTTCTTAACTGCTGATTGAGACTACCATTCCACTTAATCTTGGTCTCGTCATTGTCACGTACAAAACCAGCCGGATCACGCTTGAGCGCTTCGACCTGCGTATTGTAGAAGGCGATGCACTCGGTGAAGTTGCGCTCGATGGTCTGCTTGCTTGAGTTGTACGACCAATCATCACGTGCCGTCAAAATACCACGTGAGTAACTGTCAAAAATCGCGAGTTCCAATGTCTTCTTGCCGTCAACCGTGATGAAGTGCCCGAAGTCATCTCGGCGCTGGTTAAGCCAGTCACCGTGGGCATCGGGTTTGATCTCGACCAGAGGAGCCTTGACGATAGAGCCCAGCTCCATGAGCTGCCCCAGCTTCTCCTCGCGGCTGAGGTAGTCAGCGACTGCGGCGAAGTAGATCTTGCCCTGCGCGGTGGCCTGAGGGTTCTTTACCAAGACCGTAATGGCGATAGGAGCGCGGCTACCGGCACCAAAGATCTTGCCACCCTCTTTGCGCGATTGCTCGCCCGAGGTGCGCTGGTTGCCTTTGAGGTGGTAAACATAGACTGAGCTAAACTCCTGCTGTAAGCAGCGGCGCATGCCACTGGCTGCGGCCGCGTCAAGCCAACCAGCATTCGTTACAAAGGCAACGACGCCTTGCTCGCCAATCCGGTCGGAGGCCCAACGGAAGGCTTTGATGTAGGAATCGTAGAGGCTGTTCTTATTGCCCTTTACGCCTAAGGCCACATAGGTATCAGCAATACGTTGCTCAAGCATTGGGTAGCTATCGTTTTGGTTATCGTCATTGGCACTGGTTTGGCCCACGGAGTACGGCGGGTTACCGACGATGACCTTGAGCGGCAGGGCGCGCACCGCGTCGCGCAGGGCCGAGTTCTGGCCAAACGAGCCGGTGATGATGTGGGCCTTGTCCTCGACCTCGGCGAAGGTGTCGGTCAGCACCACGATGTTGTTACGCTCGTAGTGGGCGGCATCCTTGCCCGTGAGGTCGTGGTACACCGACTCGATGTTGATTGAGGCGACGTAGTAGGCAAGCGGCAAGATCTCTTGGGCATGGAGCTCGTGGCGGTACTTATGCTCAAGCTCCGGCAAGGCGATGAGATCGGGGCTTTGCATCATGCGCGTGATGAAGGTGCCCGTGCCGGTGAAGGGATCCATGATGTGCACGCCCGGGCTGCCAAGACTTGAGCCAAACTCGCGCTTTAAGATGTCATTGACCGAGTGGTTGATGAAGTCGACCACCTCAATTGGGGTGTAGACGATGCCAAGCTTGTCCTGCTGCTTGGGGAAGGCCACCTTAAAGAAGCGATCGAACAGGTCGACAATGACCTTTTGGCGATCGGCCAGCGTGGTGACGTTCTGCATGCGGAACTCGACGCTCTGGTAGAAGCCGCGCAGATCGTTGTTGGTCTTGGTCAAGCCCTCGGCATCGAGCTTGTTCAGCATGTCCGAGAGGCCCTTGGCGATCGGGTTTTGCTCAGTGAACGGGAAGCCGCGGAACAGCTCGTCTAAGACTGGCTTGATCACAATGTGCTGCGCCAGCATTTCGATGATCTCGTCGCGGTCTAAGTGCTGGCCGATCGAGTCGTTGAGATCGAGGCAGAACTTGGCAAAGTCAGCTTGGAACTCGGGCGATTGGTTCGCCGCAAGCAGCTCATTGATGGCCTTGACCTGCTCGGTGCAGATCTTAGCCACATCTTCGGCCCAGTCCTGCCACTCCTTGCGCCGTCCCAGCTTCTTGATGATGGTGGACTTGATCGTCTCCTCGACCTTGATCGCCTGATCAAAGTCAAAGAGCGTGCGCTGCTCCGGCTCTTTTTGGTCTTTTTCTTGGCTCTCTACGGTCGGCTTCGGTGGGCACGGCGGATGTGGCCGCTTGGCCCCGGTCGGCTTACCCTTGACCTGATCCTTATTCACGCAGATGACCTCGATGCGCTCATCGATCTTCTCGGTCGCACCATCGACCAAGACATGGTCAGGGTTGATCGACTTTAAGGCGTTGAGCACCTGCCAGACCACGTCAAAGCTCTGGTTCTTATCGAAGATAGACTCGGGGTGCTCAAGGTCGTTGGTGACCACCGGAATGATGACGTAGCCGCGCTGCTTGCCCGGCGCGGTGCGCATGACGCGCCCGACCGTCTGCACCACATCGACCTGCGACTTGCGCGGACTCAAGAAGACCACCGCATCG
Organism: uncultured Anaerobiospirillum sp.; assembly: GCA_944389615.1. Classification (GTDB taxonomy): domain Bacteria; phylum Pseudomonadota; class Gammaproteobacteria; order Enterobacterales; family Succinivibrionaceae; genus Anaerobiospirillum. The sequence goes on from CALXNA010000004.1 coordinate 6,868, forward strand.
AGCGCCGGAACGTCCACGCCTTCGCTCAAACAGCGCACGTTAAAGAGGATCTTGCAGTGATGTTCCTCAGGCTCGGTACGCAGCCAATCAAGCAAGGCGCTCTTTTCAATCGCGTCCATCGAGCCATCGATATGCTGGCAGTCGCAGACCAAGTTGTGCTCGTTGAGGTAGGCAAACTCTTCGCTGGCGCGGCCCTTCGGGTCATTGAGGCTCAGCTCCTTGATGTGCTCACGGTAGTGCTCGATCGTATCTTGGAAGTACTTGGTGAACTGCTTGGAACCGGCCTTATCGTACTTGCCAGTGGAGTCGATGATTTGGGCAAAGCCCACCGCGCGGCGCATCGGCTGCTCGTCGCCTTTGAGCTCGGAGCTGACGCCGTACTTGTTCAAGGCCTTCCACGTGCCGATGACCTTGGCCGCAAGGTACTGCGAGAAGTCCAGCAGAGATTCGTCGGTCGGCAGCAGCGATTTGTCGCCGACCAAGATGATGACCTTGTAGTCGACCAAGCAGCCCAGCTTGACCGCGCGATCGAAGTTTAAGGTATGGAATACCGGGCCAAAGACGTTCTCATCGTCCATCGAGTACAAGACCGCCTCGCCTTGGCTCTCCTGCTGCTTGGCTGCCTCGCCATAGACCTTCGGCGTCGCGGTCATATACAGGCGCTTTAAGCCCTTGATGTACTCATCATCGTGGATGCGGGTGAAGTTCGACTCATCATCGACCGCGCTGTCCGCGCCGCGGCGCTTGCGCCCCTTGGTGGGCTTATCGCCCTCAAGCTGTTTAATCAACTGCTTGCGCTCTGCCACCAAGTAGCCCCCGGCGGTGCGGTGCGCCTCATCGCAGATGATGAGATCGAGGCTCGGCAACTGATAGTCGGTCTGGGCTTGATGGATGACGTCGAGCGACTGGTAGGTCGAGAAGATCACGGTCATGCCGGTGGCGTTGGTTTGCGCCTTGAGTGCTAACGCGGCGTTGACCGCTTGGGCTAAGCTTTGAGCGTCGGTCGTGGCCGGGAAGGTCAGGTCAGAGGGGCGCAGGTAGCTGGCAAAATCGTCCTCGTCGCCGCTCTTGCCGACCTTGCTGTCTGAGCACACGGCAAAGGCCGCCATGTGGGCGCTTGCTTGGCGCTTCCAGTCGCACAGCGTCTGCGAAAGCAAGGCCAAGGACGGCATCAAGAACAGCACTAAGCCGTTGTTGTTGGTCTGGCGCTCGGCAATCTTGAGCGAGGTAAAGGTCTTGCCTGTACCGCAGGCCATGATGAGCTTGCCGCGGTTGTTGTGCTTGAAGCCTTCGATGACGTTCTCTAAGGCCTCTTGTTGGTACGGACGCAGCTGCCGCTTGGTGATGGTGACCTGATGGGTCTTAAGGAAGCCCGACCAGTCGACGTTGGCCTCTTCGAGGTCGGAGCGGCTGATAGTCTTGACGGGATTGGTGCGATTGATGAGCTCGCTGTGCGCATGCTCTGAGAGGCGACCGGTGTAAACGAAGTAGCGGTCAGAGAAGAAGGGACGCTCCGAGTCAGCGAGGAAGGAGTCGACTTGGCTTTTCGGAATGAATTGCTCGCGTCCAAAGAACTTGCACTGAATGGCAGTAAAGGAGGGATGAGTATTATTTACTAAAGTCTCTACCCCCCCCCCCTATTTTTTATCCTGACCTGTGACACCAGACCTGCGTTCTGGGCCAGCCCGTCGTTGCCGCCCGTTTGGATGCCCGTTTGGCCGCCCGCAGGGCTGCGGTTGGTCGCCACCAAGTCGATGCCGGTGTCACGCGCATCGCCCCCGCTCAACTCTGGATGCTCCTTGGCCCACTCGGCGTAGGTTTGCACCTTGGCAAACTGGTCACACCAAGGCTGTGCTTGGCTTAAAACACCGCGCACTAAGAGCTCAAAGGCCGTGCCCTTATCGCGCTCGGTCAAAGTGTTCTGCTCAAAGCGCTGCAGGATTTGCTCAAAGGCACTAATCTGCTCGGCCGTATCGAGTCCGACTCCGGCGGCCGGATCGGTGACAGTTCCGACCTCAATGCTTACGTTCTCTATCATGATAGATCCCCTAAAGTTGATCCCGGTCGGTTGAGGAGACCTGCGTAAGCCCTGTCCTTTCAGTCAAGCCCACCAACAAGCGACTCCTAACCCAACAGGCGTTGCGCTATCGTACCATGACCGGCTGACCAAAGGCGGGGCAGCTCCTACTCAATGGTTCAATGGTGTGTGCAAAGTTAGCCTACACTGACTCTTCCGTATTATTAAAGCAAATTTAATAATGTACAAACATTGCGCAAGCGACAAACAAGATACAGCAAGGCTTCGGCAAGACAGCCTTCTTTTATCAAGGGAAAAATTTAGAAAAATTATCAAGAACACCCCAATCAAAGCTCATACAATTATCTCATCAGAAGAAGAGGCGGCCAGCATCATACTTAACAGATGTTTAGAGCCAAACTTTTTAATTAACTTAATTTATTAACTAATATGAGGTTAATGGATGTATAAACCATTCGATATTCAAAATAACAACCACATCACCAACTTCGCCGTAGATATCACCAATACAAACTTTGTCACCCCTACGGAAGGAGGATCGCTTATGACAACTCTAAACACTATCGCACCCGCAAATGGAACTATGCCAGCGACTGCCCTGACGCTTCTAAGGCCGGAGAATGTCTTTGTTCCTGCTGTGGTTACGTCTTACATCTCAAACTTGTGTCAGTGCATTCACCACCTCCTTCCCAACGCAGACATAGACTTCTTAGGACTCAGGAAGGCGCTTACTACCACTTGCCACGAGAAGGGCAAGGGGTCGGTTTTATCAAAGGAAAGCCAAGCGGCAATCTCTTCGCTTATAACTGAAACCTTGACTCAATGGGTAGCAGAGAGAGAGCTCGTTACGACAACGGCGAAAGTGATGACGAAGGCCGTCGAGCTCACACGTCAGGACACTCAGACTCAAGTGACATCAATGCTTAGCAGACTATCCTCAAAGGATAAAGCCGACTGCATGATCTTCATCATCTACTACGGCACAGGCACAAGCCAAGAGCAGCGCCTCGTGATCGAATGTATGCTACGTGCTATCGATGGAGGCTTGACCAAGGGTGACACGCCTTGCAAGCTGTTGATGGTCTTTGACAGCCAAGACGGTATCAACTTCAAGCAAAGTGACCCTAACTACGATTTGCACCGTCAAGCTATGCTTGTAAGCGCCAAGAATCGCCAAACATACTTCCGCCTCGAAGAGAGCCCGGAACAGCAAGAGTATGATGATAGTGCCAAGCGCAAGGCAAGCACCAGCTCCGCCTTCGCCGGTGAGCGAGTACATTTCACTACAGTTAACCTACCTGCTCTCGCCTTGGAGGCTAGAGGCAATCAATGCAAGTTCTTTGACTTGCTAAAGCAACATGTAAACGAAGCCTGCACACACTTGACTGCAAGCTCTAAGCAGCTCGCAGCAACTTCACTCCCAATACAAGCAGAAGACGACGACTGGTGCAATTGGCTCACTAACTACTCCTACACAACGACATTGTCAGTTTGCTTTGTTGGCCTCGCCGAGGCTTTAGTTGCCTTAACAGGCCATCACCACGGCGACAGTGATCAAGCGCATAAGATGGGGCTCGACATCATGAAGTACATGAGTGATATCATCGATAAGCATGCCCAAAAGACAGGGCTCAACTTCGTGCTATCATCAGTTCCTGACGTAGAAGCCGCTCGTCGTATGGTGGAGCAAGATCGCAAGCTTTATGGCGAGGTTCCCGGCGTTACCGACCAAGATCACTACACTGGAAGCTTCCACATTCCATCTTCATGCAACCTCTCTGCTTATAAGCGTATTGCTAGTGAAGCCCCATTCTATCGCTGGTGCCAAGGATGCGAGTACACGGAGATCAGTATGGATGGTGACTTAACCAAAAACCTTCTGGCATACGAAAGGATTCTATCGTCCATGCGCAAAGCTGGAGTCAAGGGCGGAGCCGTACGCTCATCGCTATCACGGCGTCGCTACAGCGGTTGCTTGTAATGCAGCCGGTCGGTGATGCAACCTGCCTTGATACAGTATCTGCTCAAAGGCACTGATCTGCTCGGCCGTATCGAGTCCGACTCCGGCGGCCGGGTCGGCGACAGTTCCGCCCTCAATGCTTACGTTATCAATCATGGTAGATCCCCTAAAGTTGATCCTGGTCGGTTTAGGAGACCTGCGTAAGCCCTGCCCTCACAGTCAAGGCCACCAAGCCCACCAACAAGCGACTCCTAACCCAACAGGCATAGTCCTATCGTATCATGACCGTCAACGGCGCCCGCCCCGTAGACGCACCTCAAACTGCATTTATATGCGGCTTGAGCAGCATACTACCTCATTTTGCGCAGGTTTTCATATCGCGCGCCAATCTGATAAAATCCACGTTTTGCCGAAGCCATCAGCTCAGCGGGACGTTGAGCTCAGCGGCATGGTGGACGCAGCTGCTCGTTGCTGCCGGTACCGCCTGCGGGGCGATGGTCTAAGGTCTTGGTGTTTTGAGGGTGGGGGCAAGAGGACATGTCCGAGCGTTTTAAGCCTTATCTGACCGTGGCGTTGATCATTGAACATGAAGGCCGCTTCTTGATGGTCGAAGAGTTCCAAGAAACTGGTGAACTGTGCTTTGGCACCATCGCAGGTCACGTTGAGGCCAAGGAGTCCATCATTGAGGCGGCGCTGCGCGAAGGCCGCGAAGAGTGCGGCTGCGCGGTCGAGCTCGACCACTTGGTGGGCATCTACGACTACGTCAAGGACTACGAGACCATCATCCGCTTCACCTTCGCCGCGCACTTAAAGGATCATGACCCAAGCCTCGTGCATGTGGCCGACCCTGACCAGAAGATTCAGGCGATCAAGTGGTACAGCCGCGACGAGATCTACGCCCAAAAGGCGATGTGGCGTACCCGCCTCATTGGCTATAACTTCGATGACTACTTCAAGGGTCAGAAGTTGCCACTCTCGTGCATCACCGAGGTACGGGCCTAATGTCGATCTTCAGTGCCGACCACGTCTTTGACGATCACATTCCCTATTCTGAGCTGCAAGGCAAGCACGTCGTGATAGGCCTGTCCGGCGGCGTCGACTCATCACTGTCCGCAGCCTTGCTCAAGGAGGCAGGCCTTAAGGTCACCGCCCTCTTCATGAAAAATTGGGAAGAGGACGATACGGCCAGTTACTGCGCCGCGGCCGAAGACCGCAAGGACGCCGAGGCGGTCTGCGCCAAGCTCGGCATCGAGCTTAAGACCATCAACTTTGCCGCCGAGTACTGGGATCGCGTCTTTGAGAACTTCTTAAGCGAGTATCGCGCGGGCCGTACGCCGAACCCCGATATCCTGTGCAATAAGGAGATCAAGTTCAAGGCATTCCTAGACTACGCTCTTAAGGTGCTCGACGCGGACTTCATCGCCACCGGTCACTATTGCCTGCGCAGCTTCGATGGCGGCATCGACGCTCCCGCCCACCTCCTGCGCGGTAAGGACGGCAACAAGGATCAGAGCTACTTCCTGCATGCCATTGGCCCGGGCAAACTCCATAAGGTCTTATTCCCGGTCGGCCACTTAGAGAAGCCGGTAGTACGCGCCATGGCCAAGGAACGCGGCTTGGCGACCGCCAGCAAAAAGGACAGCACCGGCATCTGCTTTATCGGCGAGAAGCGCTTCAACCAGTTCTTACATGACTTCCTGCCTGATGCCGCGACGCCGGGCCCGATTATCTCCACTGAGGGCAAGGTCGTCGGCGAACACCCGGGCCTGATGTACTGCACTATCGGCCAGCGTAAGGGCCTGCACATCGGCGGTAGTGCTGACGGCACGGGCGAGGCTTGGTACGTAGTTGATAAGGACATGAGCCGCAACGCCCTGATCGTCGCTCAGGGCCATAACCACCCGGCGCTCTTTGCTCAGGGCCTGTGGGCGAGCAACGAGACGTGGATTGTGGACGGCCCGACCGCGGCCGAGCTGCCGCTTGCTTGTAGCTGTAAGGTGCGCTATCGCCAGCCTGATGTAAAATGTACCGTTGAGCGTGTCCAGCACTCCCTCAACGGCGAGGAGCCGCGCACCATGCTCAAAGTTTCCTTTGACGAACCAGTCGCCGCGATTGCCCCAGGCCAGTCGGTGGTCTTCTATCGGGGCGCCGATTGCTTAGGCGGCGCCATCATCGAGGCACCGCTGAAGTAGGCACACCTGCGGTAGCGCCTCAGGCGCAGCGGAGGCGCGCAGCGAAACTGCCAACGCGCAGCGCCGCCCGCCTGCCGGGAGGCGGCGCCGCGGCTGGTTCTAGTTCTTTTTGATCTTGTGATTGGTTGTTGGTCTTGGCCCAGTGTGAGGTGATCATGGCTTCAGATTCGTACTGCGAAACCATAGCGTTAGCTGCTCTGTTCCAATCGGCTGCTCAAATCCAGCGGGTGGCACGCTTTGGTGCCGTCGATGAAAACGAGATCGCGCCCTTGATGCGCGCTCTCATCATCACCAATCCGCACACGATCGAAGATATCTACGATCCCAAGCGTTTGACTTCGGGCTTAAATCAGCTGCTGACCTCGCTCTACCCTAAGGAGGCGGCCCAGCCTAAGAACGCTGAGCTCATCAAGATTGCCTTTAGCATCATCAATCTTGAGGGCAACCTCGAAAAGCAAAACGTGGTGCTGGGGCAGTTAGACCAAGAAGTCGATAAGCTACGCGAGCAGGTGCTCGCTCTGCACCCTGACTACGAGACCAGCGAAAACCCGGTGCTCTTAGACTACGAGGTCATCAAGCTCTACTCCAAGATCTACTCGAACTTGATCTCGCCCAACTTCCCTAAGCTCATCATCTACGGCGAGGAGAGCCACCTGCGCCGTACCGAATTTCAGGAGATGATCCGCGCCCTGCTCCTGTCGGGCATTCGCGCCAGCCTTTTGTGGCACCAAATGGGCGGCAAGCGCTACTCGCTGATGTTCCGCTACAAGGACATCCTAGAGTGCGCCCGCTCCATTTTATCGGGGCAATACCAAGGCTAGGTAGGCACGGCGGGCGCAGCGCGGCTAGCGCGCGGCTGACGCGCTGCGCCTTGCGCCGTCTGTGCGTCCTGTTACCGAATTTGAAACTTCCCTGTCACCTTACTTGAGGTAAGTTATGCAACTTTCGCCATTAACTGCGATTTCTCCCCTCGATGGTCGCTATGAGTCTAAGGTTCAAGAGCTTCGTTCCATTTTCTCCGAGTATGGCTTGATGCGCTTCCGCGTGCAAGTTGAGCTCACTTGGCTCAAGAAGCTTGCCGCTTGCCCTGAGATCAAGGAAGTCCCAGCCTTTAGCCCAGAGACGATCGCCTTTATCGATGACATCATCAAGAACTTCTCGGTCGAGGATGCCGAAGACATCAAGAGCCGCGAGAAGGTCACCAACCACGACGTCAAGGCCGTCGAATACTTCTTAAAGGACAAGACCGCCTCGAACCCTGAGATCGCTGCCGTCAAGGAATTTATCCATTTTGCCTGCACCTCCGAGGACATCAACAACAACTCCCACGCCTTAATGCTCAAGACCGCGCGCGAAGAGGTCTTGCTGCCTTTGTGCGATGAGCTCATCGCTCAGATCACCGCCTTAGCTCACAAGTACGCTCAGTTGCCACTTTTAGCCCGCACCCACGGTCAACCGGCTTCCCCGACCACCTTAGGCAAGGAGATGGCCAACGTTGTCTACCGTCTGCGCCGCCAACGCGACCAGATTGCTAAGGTTGAGATCTTAGGTAAGATCAACGGTGCTGTCGGTAACTTCAATGCGCACTTGAGCGCCTACCCAGAGGTGGATTGGCTCAAGTTCTCGCGCGAGTTTGAGGAGAGCTTAGGCTTAACCTTCAACCCATACACAACCCAGATTGAGCCACACGACTACATCGCTGAGCTCTTCAACGCCTTAGAGCGCTTCAACACCATCATCTTGGACTTCGACCGCGATATCTGGGGCTACATCTCCTACGGTATCTTCAAGCAGCGCACCATCGCCGGTGAAATCGGCTCCTCGACCATGCCACACAAGGTCAACCCAATTGACTTTGAGAACTCCGAGGGCAACTTGGGCCTTGCCAACGCCATCTTCGCCCACTTAGCCGGTAAGCTCCCAGTTTCGCGCTTCCAACGCGACTTAACCGACTCCACCGTGCTGCGTAACTTAGGCGTAGCCTGCGGCTACTCCATCATCGCCTGGAAGAGTACCTTAAAGGGTATCTCCAAGCTCGAGGCCAACGAGGCTCACATCCGCGACGAGCTCAACCACAATTGGGAAGTCTTAGCCGAGCCATACCAGACCGTGATGCGCCGCTATGGCATTGCCAACCCATACGAGAAGCTCAAGGAGTTAACCCGTGGCCGCGAGGTTAACCAAGAGACCATGCTGGCCTTCATCGAGACCTTAGAGATCCCAGAGGAGGCCAAGGCCGCCTTACGTCATCTCACCCCTGAGACCTACATCGGCCGCGCCATCGCCTTTGCCGAAGAGATCTAACCAAAGAGCTCTCTTCACCCAGCCCCCTGCCTGAGGCAGGGGTGCTGCGGCGCGCCGCTACCTCGACCTAAGCGCTTTTGGGTTCCCTGAAAGCTCTTAGGTTGGTGTATTGCGGCTGGAATTGCCAGCCCCCATTAGCACTCTCCCGTATCCTTATTTGCTTGGGGCTTCGCCCCACGGGCCAGTGGCCCACTTAGGCTTAGGCCTGCCGGGCCACCGGCCTGCTTGGGAGCTCTGCCTTAGCGCCCGCCCCTACTGGGCGCCTCACCTTATCTCTCTTTTATTGAGATGGCTTGCCCATCTGCTACTGCTCCTTGAGGCTAACCTTGAGCCATACGCGCGAACGTTACTTTGAATGGACCTTGTTAGGTCTCATCTTGATCATCGGCGGCCTCCTCTTTTACGAGGCCTTACCTTTCTTAAACGGCGCCTTGGGTGCGATCACGCTCTATCTCTTGCTGCGGCGCACCAACTTCTACCTGTGCACGCGCTTCTCGCGCGCCATGGCGCCGTGGATCATCACCTTAGCCGTGACCTGCTTTGTGATGGTGCCGCTGTCGATAGCTTTGTGGTACGTCATCGACGTCGTGCAGAACCTAGACTTCAACGTCCAAGACATCATCCAGCGCTATACCGATACCATCGACTACTTAGAGCAGAAGACCGGCTTTGAGATCGCAAGCGATCGCACCATCTCCTTCTTGACGGCGCGCGCCACCGCCATCATGAACATGTTCATGAGCGGCGTGAACAATGCCGCGGTCAACCTCTTCACCGCCATCTTGCTCTTATTCTTCTTGCTCTCCGGCGGCATGAAGATGGAGCATACCATCGCCCGCTGCCTGCCCTTTAGCGATACCAACAAGCGCTTGGTCATCTCCAAGGTCAGCACCATCGTGCGCTCCAACGCCATCGGCATTCCGCTCTTGGCCATCATCCAAGGTGCCGTTGCCGCGGTCGGCTACAGCATTTGCGAAGTCAACCACCCGATCGAGTTTGGCGCCTTGACCGGCCTTGCCTCGATGATCCCGATCGTGGGCTCGATGTTAGTCTGGGTACCGCTCGCCATCTTGCAGTACTCATCCCAAGGCTTCACGGCAGCCTTAGGTCTTGCCGCCTACGGCGCCATCATCATCTCCCAGTGCGACAACATCCTGCGCATGATCATGCAGCGGCGTATGGCCAACACCCACCCGCTCATCACCATCTTCGGTGTCATCGCCGGTCTGCCGCTGTTCGGCTTTATGGGCCTGATCTTCGGCCCGCTCTTGGTCGCCATGTTCCTGCTCTTCTTGGAGATGTTCGTCAACCAATACATCTTAGGCGACCACGATCCAAACCACGCCATTGTCTCAAGCCCGCAGCGCAAGCACCGCAAAGCCCAAGATAGCGCCCAAGACCAAGCCTCGGCGAGCGCCAGCGCAGCGGCCGCACCGCGCAACAGCACGCAGAGCAAGCATGATAGTGCCAAGAGCGCTCAGCCCAACAAGCGTAACGCCGCGCCTCGCACCAAGACCGAGACGAGCGTTTCTAAGCCTAACACCGTCCGCCCAGCTCCGGCCGCAGAGCAGGCCCAGCCAACCGCAACCACGACCGCGGCGCAGAGCGCAAAGCCAAAGTCGGCTCAACTAGGCGTCGAGCGCCCAAACCCGGGCTTCGAGACCAAGGCACCGAAGCGCCAGAGCTTTAAGAACGCCAAGGCCCAGAGCAAACATGACAAGCGCGAGAGCGCTAAACAGCGCGCCGCCCATGACGCTGCGCCTGAGGTCGCACTCAAAACGGTACCAGCTGCACCGGTCATGACGCCGCTCAAGCCGCAGCCGACCTTTAAGGACTTAGGCTCCAGCAGCATTTTGCGCGCTCAAGGACGCTGGGATCAGGACAAGGCCGAAGCCACGCGCGGCCACAGCTTAGTGGCCCGGGCCGTGGCCCAAGCCATTGGCTCCTTGGACAATCTCGATGATCTCGGCGGCTCCAATGCCCTCAACGCCCATGCCTTAGCGCAGGTGCTGGCCAAGGTCACACCGCACGAAGACGCCGCGCCCGCGGCTCCGCAGGCTGAACCTGAGCACAAGGCCCAGCTCGCACCGCAGGCTCAGCACCAAGACCGGCTACCGCGCCGTGAGCGCAAACACGATACCAGTGAGCGCAAGCGTGACGCAGGTGAACGTGCTGGGCGCACGGAGCGACCGGCCCGCCCGGCAGCTGCCACCGCTCCAGCTGAGCACGAGGCTCCAGCTCAGCACGAGGCTAGACCAACTCATGAGGCAAAGCCCACGCATGAGGCTAAGCCGACCCGCGAAGCTAAACCTGCCCGCACGGAACGTCCAGCGCGCACCGAGCGCTCCGGGCGCGCGGGCAAGCGCAATCCTTCGAGCCGTAATGCCAACCGCAGTACGGGACGTAACGCTGAGCGTAGTGGCCGCAGCGGTGGGCGCGGTTCGCGGCGGCGCAGCTCGAACTTGGACTACCAAGTCCTGCGCCCAGCGCGCAAACCGGCTGAGCCGCTGCCTTTTGTGCATACGGTCGTCTCGCACAGTGCCGGTATGAGTCAAGAGCCGCCTAAGCACACGCTGCGCACGCAGCTGGTGTCGGTGCATACCGCCAAGGGCACCATGCTCGCCGCGGCTCCACGCCGCTCCCGGCGCCTGCGCCGCTTCCGCTAAGACGGTAGCGCGCAGCAAGGCGCGGCGCTATACTGGGCTGCGCCTTTGCCATTAGGGAGCAAAACTTATGGACACGATTACGATCACGATTGAGTCGGAGCTCAAGGCTCAGGCTGAGGCTCTTATGGCGCAGCTGGGCTTAGATCTGGATACGGGCATTGACCTCTTCTTGCGTGAGGCCGTGCGCTGTCACGGGCTGCCGTTTGAGGAGCCCAACGCCACGACCTACGCGGCTATGGATGACGCGGTTCATGACCAGAGCATGAACGGCCCTTTTGACAGTGTTGCGGAGCTGATAGCGTCCTTGGACGCTTAGACCGGGCGCGCGTGAGCGCGTGTAACCTTCCTGTGCCGCAGGCTAGCCGCAAGGCTGGCCTGTCTCGTCTTGACGCCCCGCTCTGGGGCGGTACTTTCGCAACTTTGGCGCCGTTCTGGGCGCCGCACCGGGCCTGAGCACGGCCATGGCTTTGGCGCCATCAGGGCGCTTCATCCCTGTGATTTTTTTGGAGCCCGTTCCGAAATTCCAAGCTCAATCACAGACAGAGCACCGGCGCTAGGTATAATCGCACTTAGAATCGGCTTTAGCGCGCTGGCGCTAGATATCGCGTCCGTGCTTTTCATAGATACTACACACAGGTCAGCTTAGGGCTTGGTTGGGATCTTGGTTAAGCGAGCAATCGCAGGTTAGATATGGTCAGTTACATCAGTGAAATCAAACTGCAAAAGGAGCTGCGGAAAGTCGCTGCGATCTCGCTTATCAGCATCATTTTCCTGATTTCCTTTGCCATCGTGACGTTTAAGATCGTCTCCTACGTCTACACCAGCTCCAATGCCGACCAGCTCGAGGCCACGGTCACCGAGTATGGTACTAACTTAAAGCGCAAGGCCCAGTCGGAGCTGCGCACCCTGCGCACCTTGGCTATGTTCACCAAGTCCGGCGATGACTTGATCAACTCCTACAGCCGCGTCGGCCACGACAATGTGCCCTTTGAAGTGGTGGGCTTTTGGTACTTAGACGGCACCTGTGAGCAGATCTCCCTCACTGGAGTGAAGACTGACTCGTCCTATAGCGCCCTGCCCCCGCAGGTCAAGCTCGCGGTCTCCTCAGCATGGCTCGGCCACTCCACCGTTTCGGCCCCATACTACTCGCCGACCATTGGCTCGGACATCGTCACCTATGTCGCCCCGGTCTTCTCCAACGAAGGCAAGGTCATCGGTGCGCTCTCCGGTGCGGTCAGCCAAAACAGCTTTGATAAGACGTTAGAACAGTTAGCCCTCGTCAACCAAGGCGTCGACGCCTTCTTGGCGACGTCCTCAGGCCTCATCTTCTCGCAGGGCCTCAACAGCGTCATCCCTTCCACCCTCAACAACATCACCGAGTTCTCAGGCTTTGACGCCAACACCATCGATCACATCAAGATGGGCCTAGTCTCCAATAGCCCAACCTCAGTTGAGACGGAGATCGGCTCGCACAGCTACCTCATCACCCTGACGCCGCTGGGCTTCTCCAACTGGTATCTGTGCACCTTAAGCAGCAATGAGATGAGCTCGAGCCCGTACTACAAGTCGCTGAGCATGCTCATCCTGTCGGTGTGCGTGATCTTGGCGCTGTGCATCTTCATCGCGATCTACCTCTTCTTTAGCATGAAGCGCAGCTACCGCACCCAGCTTCTGATCGCCCACTACGATCCGGTCACCTACTGCTACAACTACCCGAAGTTCATCTTGGAGTTTGACCACCTCGACTACAAGAGCACCTCGAACCACAACTACGCCGTGGTCTCGCTCAACATCCACGACTACAGCTACATCCAAGATATGCTGGGCGAGCAGCAGGCCGATGAGCTCTTATGCACCATCGCCGACGTGCTGCGCACGCAAAAGGACAATCTCAACATCGTGATGTTCTGCCATCACGAAGTCGACCAGTTCTACCTCATCATCGACTCCAACAAGCAAAACGACGTTGACACCAAGGTACGTACCCTGATGGATACCTGCGCCTCGATGATCAACTCCAAGGTCTCCTCGATCCCGATTGTCATGTACGCCGGTGTCGCCTTTACCTATCCGGATATGACCCCCGATAAGATCGTGGCGCGCGCCGAGTTTGCCAAGAAGCAGATCGTCAAGACCTATACCCACGCGGTACGCTTCTACGATGAGAATGCCTACAAGAAGGAGGCCTTCTTACACAGCATCGAAAAGAGCATGCGCGCGGCCTTGGAAAAGGAGGAGTTCAAGCTCTTCTTGCAGCCAAAGATCGACCTCAAGAGCGGCAAGGTCTACGCCGCCGAGGCCTTAGTGCGCTGGATCTCCGATAGCGACGTCATCGTCTACCCTAACGACTTCATCCCGCTCTTTGAGCAAAACGGCTTCTGCGCCGAGCTTGACCTCTACATGTTCGAGAAGGCCTGCCAGAAGATCCGCTACTACCTCGACAACAACATCAAGCCGATCTACTTCTCGATCAACCAGACCAAGCTCTTAATCTTCCAGAAGGGCTACACCGACAAGCTCAAGGCCATCCTGCAAAAGTACAACATCCCGCCGAAGTACATCGTGATCGAGGTGCTCGAGGATCTGGCCACCCACAACGTCGAGGAGCTCAACTACCACATCAAGGAGCTCAAAGCCTTAGGCCTGTCGATCGCCTTAGACGACTTTGGTTCGGGCTACTCCTCGCTCAACATTGTGGCCGGTCTTGATATCGATGAGATCAAGTTCGACCGCGAGTTCTTGATGGCCGACGACCCCGAGCAAATCAAGCGCAACCACATGATCTTGCGCGTCCTCTCCAAGCTCGCCAAGGAAATGGGCATTCGCACCGTGGTCGAAGGCGTCGAGCGCAACGAGGACGTCGAATTCTTAAAGAGCATCGACTGCGACCTTGCCCAAGGCTTCTACTACGACCGCCCAATTCCGGCCGCGGCCTTTGACCTCAAGTACATGACCCCCGAGCATAAGGCCAGTGATGAGCCCGCAGAGCTCGTAGCCCGCGACATCGGCATCGCCGATATGGTCAAGCAAGAGGCCATGCGCAAGCAACAAGAGCAAGAGGATGCCTTAGCTAAGCGCCAAGAGGCCGCCAATAGCGCCCACGGCACCACCCTCAACGCCAACTAATCCGCAGCGCGCAGCGGCTGCCGCCGCTGCGCTGCCGCGCCTTGGCGCCTAGCGGCGCCCATGCGGCACCGCCCCGCGGGCTGAGACAGCTGCTCCTTAGAGACCTAAGACTCATAGCCCGCACCAGAGGCAGTGCGGCATGACCTGCCACGGCAGCGTCCCGGATTGCCGCTTGCTCGCTAAAGCATTGCGCGCCCGCAACCGCGCCAACGCTTGAGCGGTTATGCTGCTCGTGGGCTATCTGCGCTCACGCCGCCCGCACGGAGCGAGCGGCGCCGTGACCTTACCCCACGCTGCCACCAAAAGCTGCAGAAGCCCGCAGCGCCCACTGCTCCTTAGAGACCAAAGCACAACGGCCCGCACCTGAGGCAGTGCGGCATGACCTGACACGCCGCGGCAGCGTCCAGAATTACCGCTTGGTCTCTAAAACAGCGCAACGCCCGCAACCGCGCCAACGCTTGGGCTATTACGCAGCTGAGGGGCTGTCTGCGCTTACGCCGCCCGCAAGGAGCGAACGGCGGGCGCGCGGGCGGAGCGTGGCGTGGAACCGCAGGTCACGCACTACTTCTGGGCCGACTGCGGCGTAGGTACTGGGTGCAAGTAGCAATCGCGATCGGAGTTGACCAAGCCGAAGAAGAGCAAGTCGATAGGCAAGGCGCTCGGGGCGTAATCGCAGGTGCGCATCACCGCGTCGACCTTGAGGAAGTCGGCGACGATGTGATTGGTCCAATAGTCTGGGTCAGCGCGCACATCGGCTACGTAGAGGTACTTGAAGTTTTGCACGTGCAGCGGCGAGACGACGAGGGTGCGCTTGCCTTCTTCAAGCTGGGTTAAGACCTCAGCTTCGCGGATGCGGTGGTCGTTGTTGAGCACGACCGCGCAGTAGATGATGTTGACGACGATGGCGAGCATTAGGGCGCCGCCTACGAGCAGCAGGCTACGCTCGACCTTGCGCGGCAAGATGCTCCGGTAACGCTCGAGCACGATCGCGCTTAAGCTCATGATGCCGATGATGGTGAAGACCACAAACGGCGTGGCGCTGCGCGCGGGGAAGTTGGGGCTGAAGATCATCAGCACCAAGGAGAAAAATCCGGTGTAGATAAACCACATCGCGCCGTGGTAGGTGCCCGGCAGCGTGTATTGCAGCATAAACTTGCGCACCCGCAGCCACAGGTAGATCCCGGCCCCGATTAAGAGCGCGCACATCACTAAAGACTCGCAGAAGATGCCTAAGGCTCCTAAGGTATGGCGCAGATAGTCAAAGCCGCCATCTTCCATCGAGTCAAGGCGTGCCCGATTGCCCGGCGCAAGCACCAAGAGAGCAAAGCCGATAAGAAAGCCTGCGTAGCCCACCACCTGCCAGAGCGTCAGCTTGCGCTCCTTGAGGCAGTAGATGAGGTAGAGGCCTAAGCCCGTGGCAACCGCCGCGGCGGTGTTCTCGTTAGTCCAACCGGCGAGCACGCCCAAGAGCAGCATCAGCGGCGCTAAGTACCATGAACCATTAACCTCACGCTCCATCGAGATGCGATAAGGCAGCAGGAATATCAAGACCAGCGTCGTGGTGTAGAGGTAGTTGGCGCTGCTGACGATATTGAAGACCACCTCGCCGTAGCGGCGCAGCTGCAAGAGCAAGAGCAAGGAGATGATGAAGATCGGCACAAAGCGCACGCGCAGGGTTGGCTTTAAGCCGTAGGCGTTGTAGTAGATAAAGAGGATCAAGAGCACGTAGCACAGGCCTTGGACGATGCCTGAGAGCGGCTTGCCCCACCACAGCAGGAACTGCGCGATCACGTGCGCCACGGTGCGCCCGCCCCACTCGAAGTAATGGCGGTATTGGGATACGAAGATATCGCTCACCGAGGAGACCAATTCTCCGGTGCCTTGTACCAAGAAGTAGCGGTAGTCGTTGGCAAAATACGGAGTCAGCACCACGCCCATCACAATGATGCCAAACCAGAGCAATAAGTAACAGTAACTGCGCGTCGAGATCTGCATCTTCTGTCCTTTCCACCAATGTGAGTACGCTCAGTTTACCCCAAAACGTGGGAGCTCCTGCAGCCCTTGCACCTTTTGCGCCGGGCGCCCCGGCTGGAGGTGCCGTCCCGCGGCTTAAGACGCACTGCGCCCCCGGCCGCGCCACGGCCACGCCCACGACCACGCCCCGGCCGCGCCCACGACCGCGCCCACGGCCACGCCCATGACCGCACCCTCTGTCGTAGGGACGGCGGGGCACTTAGGTGCTGGCGCGGCGGAGGCAAGTGGCCTGCGGCACGGCCGACGGGGCTGAGGACAAAGATGCGTCCATTGAGGGGCAAAGCTTGCTAGAATGTGAGCCTGCGAACGGCCCCGGATGGGGCTTTGGTGTTGGTGCAAGGTCGAGGTATTACCTTTATGCCGGTTTCGGACTTACTGCTGGGCTCGTTGAGCACCCAACGTAAAGTACTGGGCAATCTCTTTGGCAGTGCCATTGCGGTGGAGATCGCCGCGCTCAAAGCCCAGTTTCCGCATCCTCTGGTGGTGCTGTGCGCCGACTCGGCCGATGCCACGCGCCTTGAGCATGAGCTGCGATACCTTGCCTATCACGAAGCGCTCACCTCGTTTCGCGACTACGAAACGCTGCCCTTTGACCAGCTCTCGCCGCACCAAGACATCATCTCGGCACGCCTTGAGTTTCTCTCACGCGCCGCGAGCATCCATGAGGGCTTGATCATCACTTCGATCAATGCGGTGATGCAGCGCCTGTGTCCACTCGATTATGTGGTCAAGAACTCCTTTGTCTTGAAGGTGGGCGAAGAGCGCGACATCGAAGCGCTGCGCGCCTCCTTTATCGCCCATGGCTATCTGCAGGTCGAACAGGTGCTGGCGCACGGTGAGTTTGCGGTACGTGGCTCCATCCTCGATATCTACCCGATGGGCTCGCTCAAGCCCCTGCGCATCGATTTCTTTGACCAAGAGGTCGAGTCCATCTCCTACTTTGATGTCACCACCCAGCGTTCAAGCGAGAAGCTAAGCGAGGTCAAGCTGCTCCCAGCCAACGAGTTTCCGCTCGATCAGGAAGCGATCTCGATCTTCCGCAGCCGCTATCGCGACAACTTCGTCAACAACCATTACGCCAATCACACCATTTATCAGGCTATCTCCAAGGGCGCGCTGCCGGGCGGCATTGAATACTACCTGCCGCTCTTCTTTGGCTCGACTAACACCTTCTTTGACTACCTCGACCCGAACGCCGGTTTTGTCTTGGTCGGTGACTTTGATGAGGCCCTGAGCGCCTACGATGCCAATTTGCAGCAGCGCGCCGCGCTCTACCACAACAATGTCGACCACCCGTCACTGCCGGTCTATGAGGTCTTTTTGCGCCCTGAGGAGTGCTATGCGGCGCTGCAAGGACGCCCGCAGCTGCGCTTAGTGGCCCATCCCCTCTCCGAGGCGGACGCCAGCAAGCGTCTGCACTACAACGCTCCGTGCCTTGAGGTGCCGAACATTGCGCTTGACCACCACGACGCGCAACCGGCGCAGAAGTTTCTGGACTTCATGGCCGAGTTCTGCGGGGAGCGCCATGGCCGGGTCATCATCTCGGCACTCTCGGAGGGCCGCCGCCAAAACTTAAAGGATCTGCTGCCGCCCGAGCTCATCAAAATTTACGGGCTGGTACCGGCCTCAAGCGTCGAGGAGTTCTTAGACTCTCCGGCGCCTTTGATGCTGACCGTCACCCCCTTTGACCAAGGCATGATCTTAGATCCCGAGCAGATCAGCCCCAAGATCAAGGCCTTAAACCTCCCGGTCAATAACCTCAAGGTACCGCTCGCCTTTATCACCGAAACCGAGCTGCTCGGCTTTAAGGTGGTGCGCCAACGCCGCAGAAGCGCGGCCGCGCAGAGCTCGCAGCTTGATCAAGACACCATCATCAAGAACTTAGCCCAGCTCCAAGAGGGCCAAGTTGTGGTACATATCGACCATGGTATCGGCAAATACCGCGGGCTTAAAACTGAGGTCATCAATGGCATCAAGGGCGAGTATCTCTCCCTTGAGTACCTCAATGGCACGGTCTCTATTCCAATTACCGCCTTAAACAAGGTGGCACGCTACTCAGGCGTCGAGAACCCACCGCTCTCCAAGCTCGGCTCCGATGCATGGGCCAAGCGCAAGAGCAAGGCGGCGCAGAAGGTGCGCGATGTTGCCGCTGAGCTTTTGGATATCTACGCCCAGCGTGAGCTCAAGAAAGGCTTTGCCTTTAAAGTCGATGAGCATGCCTACGAAGAGTTTGCCTCGACCTTCCCGTATGAGGAGACCGACGATCAACGCAAGGCGATCGAGCAGACGCTCCAAGACATGCAAAAGCCGGTAGCGATGGATCGCCTGATCTGCGGCGATGTCGGCTTTGGCAAAACCGAGGTCGCCCTGCGTGCGGCCTTTGTTGCGGCCATGAATGGCAAGCAAGTGGCGGTGCTCGCCCCGACCACCATCTTGGTCGAGCAGCACTACCAAAACTTCCGCGAGCGCTTTGCCACCACGCCGCTCAAGGTCGAGATGTTAAGCCGCTTTAAGAGCAGCAAGGAGCAGAGCAAGGTCTTAGCGGACATTGCCTCAGGTCAAGTCGATATCATCATTGGCACGCATCGCCTCTTGTCGCAAAAGCTCAAATTCCACGATCTGGGCTTGCTCATCATCGACGAAGAGCATCGCTTTGGCGTGCGCCAAAAGGAGCAGCTCAAGGCCCTGCGCGCCGAGGTCGATCTGCTCACGCTGACCGCCACCCCGATCCCACGCACCCTCAATATGGCCTTAGAGGGCATGCGCGAGCTCTCGATCATCGCGACACCGCCGGAGCATCGCTTGGCGGTCAAAACCTTTATCCATGTCGATAGCGACCAGCTCTGCCGCGAGGCGATCTTACGTGAGCTGCGCCGCGGCGGTCAGGTTTACTACCTGCACAATGACGTCGCAACCATGAACCTCAAGCTTGAGCACTTGAGCAAATTGGTGCCCGAAGCCAAGATCGAAATCGCTCACGGCCAAATGGACGGGCGCCACTTGCAGCACGTGATGCAGGACTTCTACCACCAGCGCTTCAACGTGCTCTTATGCTCGACCATCGTCGAAAACGGTCTTGATATCCCAACGGCCAACACCATCATCATCGACCGCGCCGATCTGTTGGGACTTGCGCAGCTACACCAAATCCGCGGTCGCGTCGGGCGATCGCACCATCAGGCCTATGCCTACTTCTTCACCCCGCCCAAGGAACTCATCACCCATGACGCCCAGCGCCGCTTAGAGGCAATCGCCTCGATCGACGAGCTCGGCGCCGGTTTCGTGCTCGCCTCGCATGACCTTGAGATCCGCGGTGCCGGTGAGCTCTTAGGCGAAGAGCAGTCGGGCCAAATCGAGTCGATCGGCTTTGCCCTCTATATGGACATGCTCAACTCCGCGGTAACCGCCTTAAAGAACGGTCATGAGCCAACGCTCAATGAGCTGACCTTAAACGAGTGCGATATCGATATGCACCTCCCGGCCCTGCTGCCTGAGGATTACATCCGCGACGTCAATATGCGCCTCTCGCTCTACAAGCGCATTGCCTCCTGCCAGAGCCCAGATAACTTCACCGATCTTAAGATCGAGCTCATCGATCGCTTCGGCAACTTGCCGCAAGAGAGCGAGAACCTCTTTACCATCTCGCGCCTCAAGCGCCTTGCAAGCGACCTCGGCATCAACCGCATCCGCGGCGATGAGAGCGGCGCCGCCATCGAATTTGCCCCGCACGCCAAGGTCGACCCGGCCTACCTTGCGCTCTTAGTGCAAAAGAGCAAGCACAACGAGTACCGCCTAAGTCGCGAGCAGGTGCTACGCTACAACCTGCCCGAGAGCGAGAAGAATCCGCGCCTCAAGCTCCTTGAGATGGTGCTCAAGGCCCTGTATGCGCACAGCTCCTTAAACCCGAACTACCATCCGGCCTAACGGCCGTCGGCCGCTCTGCGCCCGCCCCCGCAGGCGGCGGGCCCGCGCGGGCGGCAGGCGCCCACGGCGCCGTTAGCACCGCAGCGCCATTCGCGCTAAAATCAAACAGTAGATCAGCAATCTCATAGGTAAGATAAAAACAACACTGATCACCCCGGCGAGTGCTCGGGGCGAGACGAGGAGAGATCATGGCAAAAGCGAGCCAACCGCCAAAGAGGCCCCGGGGACGCCCTAGATCTAATCAACCACGTTATGTGCCGCTGCCCCAACCTAATGTCGAGATGCTCCTCAAGGCCGGATCCTTCCCCATGGCCCAAGGACGTCTCTTGCGCCATATCTTCGACTTCATGGGCTTAGGCGCCATCACGCGCTGCCACCTCCCGTCGCTTGGGCCCTTCAACACCAGCGATAGCGCCGACTGCCTCTATCTCAGCTTACTGGGCATGCTCACCGGTGAGTACAACGGCATGCACAAGCTCGGCGAGTACAGCCGCCGCCTCGATGTGGCCAACATCTTTGAAGATGCCAAGTTCACCGCTGACAGCTTCAACCGTCAAGCACAGCGCCTGATCGAGCGCATAGCGCTCTATGGCCCGAGCCGCTTTGCCTACAACCTCGCAGGCTACGTCCTGCCTACCTCCAAGGATGCATGGGCGGCCTTAACCGACGAGCTGTTCGATGAGCTCGATTTAGCCGATGAGCTCTTAGCCGAGCAAAAGGCTGAGGCGCAGGCCGAATGGGATCAGTATTGGGACGAGCACGGAGGCGTCACGGAGCTGAGCGCGCCGGAGGCGCCCGAGAACGCCACAGCTGCAGCTCCGCTCTCGGAGGTCATGCTCAACGCCCCGCGCGACCCAAGCAAGCTGCCCGATGAGATTGGCTGGGTAACGATTACGCCGCAGGCGCTGGCGGGCATTATGCCCTTTATGAAGGCCATTACCTTAGAGGCAAGCCTACAGGGTGACGGCAGCCTGCGTGCCGACGTGATCTTAGCGGGCCAAGCGGCGGGCTTGCCGGTGATTGTGCGCCTGCCGCGGCAGCTCGACGAAGTGCAGCGCACCTTGCAAAAGCAAGAGCTCAACTTGATCAAGCTCAAGACCATTGAGGTGAGTGATGCTGACGGCAAGGCGCTCACGGTGCAAGCCGGGCTTGACCCGAGCAGCTTGGAACTGATCGATCGCACCAGCATGCGCACTACCAGCTTGAACCTGATGGTGGTAGATGCCTCCGAGCAGCGTCTGCGCTGGCGCGAGGAGGTCACGGCCCAATCCGAGCAAGAGCTGCGCGAGATGACCAAGGTGCTCACGCGCCTCAAGCAAACGATTTTCCCGAGCGTCGAGGCGGCGCAAGCGCAGATCAATGAGGCCTTTGGCCACATGAAGTATTGCTATCTCTCGGGCGTGACCTTTGTGGCAGCGCGCGCCAAGGATCTGTCCAACCGCACCCTCACCCTAGGTCAGCTCCAAGGCATTAAGATCCAAGGCCAGCCGGTCATCGACAAGCAGGCCTGCTTAGATGAGATCGAGCATCGCAGCCACTACGTGCTCGCCTACAGCCCGACTCTGACCAATATGGCCACGGTCTACAACCTCTTCCACAACAAGGTGCAGTCTGACCAGCCGCGCGGCAAGAACAAGACCTTTTTCACCAACCACTACTACCTGATTGAGCCCGAGCGCCTGCAGAGCCTGCGCGCCATGGGCACCATCGCCATAGTACTCGCGCAGACCATTCAAGACGCCCTCAGCGCCGCCGACGAGGAGTAAGCGCAGCGCCCGTCCCGCAGTCGCCCAGCACCGCCCCATGGCGGTGAGGCCACTTCGGCAGCGGCTCCGCTAGCCGCGCGCCGCTTCAAGCTCCGGGCAGGCCGCAGTGATTTCTAAGGAGCAGCGGCGCTACGGCCCTCCCTCAGGCACGGCCCAGACCACTGGTTGAGGGGGCTTAGAGAATCAGGCCGAGGACAGGGATGGAAATGATGGAGAGCAAGGTGCTCATGAAGGTGCCCTGCGCCATGATCTTCGGGTCGATGTTCTCTTTGAGGCAGATCATGGTGCCGTAGGAGGCCACCGGCATCGCCGCTAAGATGACCAAGACGTCGGTGTAGCGCTTGTCAAATGGGCTCAGGCTGTAGATGACGAAGATCAAGACCGGGATGCCAAGGAGCTTTAAGGCGCACATGACGTAGATGCGCCAATTGCCAAACATCTCTAAGACCTTGATGTTGGCTAAGGTCGAGCCGATCACAAGAAGCGAGGCCGGGATGGTCATGTTACCGACCAAGGAGAAGGCGGTGCCGATGATGTGTGGTGTCTTGACTTGGAATGCGACCAAGGCGATGACGATGTAGGTCGAGGTTAAGGCCGGGGATAAGACCATGCGCCAGTTAAAGGAGAGCTTGTTGCTGCGGGCGCTCTCGCTGCATGAGCGGATGAAGATCTGGCCCAAGAGGAAAATTAAGAGGTTGAACGGGATGGTCAACACCGCGATGTAGAACATGGCGTACTGGCCAAAGAGCGAGGTCGCGACCGGGATGCCGATGAAGTTGATGTTGCCAAAGGCAAACATGAAGCAGTAGATGCCTTCCATTGAGCCGGTGCGCAGGAGCTTGGCGCCGAGGTAGCCGAAGATGAGCAGCATGAACAAGGTCGCCGTGCCCAGCAAGAAGACTGGCATGATTTCGCTGCGCGCAGGCAAGGTGTCGCCCATGACCGAGGAGAGGATGATGCATGGGGCGGTGACGTTGATGATGAGCACCGAGAGCGAACGATTGAAGGCATCGTTCATGATGTTAAGCTTGGAGCAGACGAAGCCAATGATGACGACGACAAAGAGCACGCCCATCTGGCCTAAGGTGGCTAAAAAGTCCATAACGATAACGCACAACTAACACAACTTATGACGCACGGCGCCTAGCCTGCGTCAGACGGGCCGCACTATAGCAAAAAGCCTCGGGGCAAATGTGAGCCCTATCACAAAGTGCACCACGTTAGTACCATTTGCAAATCTTGCACAGTTGTGCCCCGCAGCGCGCCCCTGATCAGGCCCTGCGCCGCAAGCGCATCTTGCCGTTTCTTGCGCTTAGACTGACGCTGCGCCCCCTACCCAGCGGGCAAGGGCCTTCGACCTACCTAATGGAGCGCTATGTTTGGCGCATTACACTGAACATTTGGCCCCCGCTGCAGTCTAAGTTGACGGCGTGGTTTTTGCCACAGGGCGCCAAGCCCCACTTTGGGCTATACTGAGCGCCGCCGAGGCGGGTTGAGCTGCTTGCTGCTCTGCTTGCCCCTCAGGCAGGCCCTGCCCGAAAGCAGGGGCGACCGATTTCCATCATCCTCAATAAGGGATCAAAGCTGATGTCTTGTGCAGCTGATTTTGCTTTCACCCGCGCTCTCTCTTGGCACCGTAGTTGGTCCGTGGGACGGCGCCTCGGGCTCTTAAGCCTTGGCCTTTGTGCGCTGCTTTACGGCAGCACGCTGACTTGGGCTGCGCCCACCGAAGCGGATGTCGCCGCCGCCCTCAACGCCGCTAAGAGCGCCCAAGCCACCAGCCAAAACAACAATGAGCGCCTCATTGAGATGAAGGGCCAAATCCAGAGCATCAATGAGGAGCTCTCGGGGCAGCGCGCCAATCTTGGGCGCCTGCAAGCGGAGCTGGTCGGCCAGCGCGAGGACAATGATGCCTTTCGCCGCTCCCTGCTCAACGAGCTCAAGGCGCTGCGCCGCCAAAACCAATCCTTGGTCGATAGTCTCTATGATCAACATCTGATCTTAACCCCAGACGAGGCAACCGAAATTAAACCGCTGCGCAATTACGACCTGCAAACGCCTGATGGCAAGATGTACTTAGGCGAAGACGAGTACATCTACATCAAGGAAGCTGATGCCACCTTCGATGCCCGCATCGACACCGGTGCGGCTGTGTCCTCGATTTCGGCTAAGAACATCACCGAGTTTGAGCGCAATGGCAAGCGCTGGTTCCGCTTCACCATCGAAGCCAATGACCAAAGCTTCGAGGTCGAAGCCCCATACGTGCGCACCTCGCAGATCCGCCAGTCCTCTAAGAACACCTTAACCGAGCGCATCGTGGTGTCCTTAAACTTGAAGATCGGATCCTTCTCGACCAAGAGCGAGTTCACCTTAACCGACCGTACCCACATGCAATATCCGCTGCTCATCGGCCGCACCTTGATCCAAGACATCGCGGTGGTCGATGTCGCGCGTGACCACATCCAAGGGCGCAATAAGGATACCTTCTTGGTCTTAAACCAAGATGACTACGCCGCCGCCCTCAAGGAAGGCAAGGATCCTAACGCCGAGTTCAAGCAAAAGCATTCGTCCTCGGCCGGACAAATCGCCCACCCATCGAGCTCCTATGGCGCCAACCTCGGCACCGACTCTGAAAACGCCCTGCCGGTGGTACGCACCAGGCTCGACCGCGCCGAAGCGCCCGCCCCGGATGCTGCCGCCAAGCAACCTGCGACCAGTAAGCCTGCGAACAGTAAGCCTGCGAACAGTAAGCCTGCGGCTGAGGCCAAGGCCAATGACAAGGCTGCAAGCAAGGCTGATCAGGCCGCAGGCAAGGCTAATCAGGCTGCAAGCAAGGCTGATCAGGCCGCAGGCAAGGCCGATCAGGCCGCAGGCAAGGCCGCCGAGCCGGTAATCGAAGAAGATAGCGACGACGACGACGAATAAGGGGTGGAGCCATGGTATCACGTGGTGTGTTCTATCTGGTCACAGCAGTACTCTTTGTGGCAGGACTGCTGCTTATGGCCTATCAACACGTAACTTTTGAGATTCCGTTCTTGCCCGGCGAGCAGCGTACCGTCTGGCAAATCGAGGCTAAGGTCGAGTTTGAGCCGTCCGGCGCAGGCCCGGCTACGGTCGACCTCGTCATTCCGGACATTCAGCCGGGATTTTTCCAGCTCAGTCAGACCACCGCTTCGATTGGCTATGGCGCTACCTACATCCAGCGCCAAAATAGCTCCTATGTCGAGTGGACCAAGCGCAACCCGGTCGGTCTGCAATCGCTTTACTACCGCGGTGAGTTCTTGTCCGATGCCAATGCTCAAGGCTCGGCCATGATCGTGCCCAACATCCCTGAGGTCGTGATCGAAGAGCCGTACGCCACCGCCATTGGCGCGATTGTGGCCTCGGCCCGCGAGCGCTCCGCCAATCCTTTCTCCTTTACCGTCCAAGTGATCGATGAGCTCGAGCGCCAATCGGAGATCCGTTCTCTGCTGCGCCAAAACTTCTCGCGCCCGGAGCTTATCCTCAACATTCTGCACTATGCCAAGATCCCAGCCCGCATCGTCGACGTGCTCGATTTAGAGGACGGCCGCCGTAACCGCACGCTGACCCAGCGCATCGCAGTCTTTGAGGGCACCCACTACGAGATCTTCGATCCGGTCAGTGGCACCAGTGGTATGCGCCCTAACCAGTTGATCTGGAACGCCAATGGCGGCTCGCTCCTCGATGTGCAAGGCGGCAAGAACGCGCGCCTGTCCTTTACTACGATTAAGAGCTCAGTGCCGGTGGCGCAAGCAGGCTTGCTCAAGGTCAAGACCGAACAGGCGCAAGGCAACGACGTCATCTCCTTCTCCATTGAGTCGCTGCCCCTTGAGGAGCAGTCCCTGTTCAAGGGCATCCTGCTCTTGCCAATTGGCGTCATCATCGTGGTCTTCTTGCGTGTCATCATCGGCATCAAGACCTCGGGCACCTTCATGCCGGTGCTGATTGCTATGTCCTTTTTGCAGACCTCGCTCTTGGTCGGTCTCATCGGCTTCGTTTCCATCGTCTGCATTGGCTTGGTGGTACGCTCGTGGCTGTCGCACCTCAACCTCTTGCTAGTGGCGCGTATCTCCGCGGTCATCATCGTGGTGATCGCCATCATCGGCGGTATCTCGCTTTTGACCTACAAGGTCGGCCTGACCGAAGGCATTAAGGTCACCTTTTTCCCTATGATCATCCTGTCTTGGACGATCGAGCGCATGTCGATCTTATGGGAAGAGGAAGGCTATAAGGAAGTGCTCAAGCAAGGCGGTGGCTCGCTCTTTGTGGCTATCTGCGCCTTTATCGCCATGGACAGTCTCGTCATCCAGCACCTGACCTTCAACTTCTTAGGCCTGCAGCTGGTGATCTTGGCCTTAGTCCTGATCATGGGTAATTACACCGGCTTCCGCTTAAGCGAGCTCAAGCGCTTCAAGCCGCTAGTCGATCAAATAAGCGCCCACCGCAACGGCGATGAGACCGAACCTGAGTACGTGCGCCTCAAGCGCGAGCTCAACACCTTAAAAGGCAATCCGCACGCCTTCGACGCGCCTGAGCCGACCGCAACCAAGACCGCAGCACAGGGCAAGGCTGAGCCGACCGCGGCCAAGGGCGAGGCTGAGGCCGAGCACACGGCTGCTCAGCCGGGTGCGACCGATGGCACTGCCGTAGGCGCGACGAAGGCCAAAGCCGACGGCAAGGCCAAGGAGTAGGCTCATGTTTGGCTTATTATCGCAGTACACGAACCCGCTCAAACTCATGACCATGGGCATCATGGGCATGAATCAGCGTAACGTGAACTATATTGGCCGCTACAACAAGCGCAAGCTCTATCCTCTGGTCGATAACAAGCTGCTCACCAAGCAGATGGCCTTGGCCCATCATGTCAATACGCCCAACTTGGTGGGCTCGGTTAGAAACCAAGTCGAGGCCCAAAACATCGTCGACATCATCGGTGATAAGACCGAGTTCTGCATCAAACCGGCCCAAGGCTCGGGCGGTAAAGGCATCTTGGTCATCATCGGACGCGAAGGCAAGCACTTTGTCAAAGCATCAGGGCAGGTCATCAATGCCCATGACCTGCGCCGCCATGTCTCCAATATCTTGGCAGGACTCTTCTCCTTAGGCGGTAAGCCCGATTTTGCCTTGATTGAGGACTTGATCCACTTTGACCCGTGTTTTGAGGGCTACAGCTACGAAGGCGTGCCCGACACGCGTGTCATCGTATTCCAGGGCTTCCCAGTGATGTGTATGATGCGCTTGTCGACCGCCGCCTCCGACGGCAAGGCCAATTTGCACCAAGGCGCGGTGGGCGTGGGCATCGACATTCGCACCGGGCGCGCCGTGCGCGCGGTGCAGCATAACGAGCCCATCGAGTTTCACCCCGACACCAACAAAGACCTCTACCAGCTGCGCGTGCCACAATGGGACGAAGTCTTATACCTCGCCTCGTCGTGCTATGACATGTCAGGCCTCGGCTACATCGGCACCGACATCGTGCTCGACAAGTTCCGCGGGCCGATGCTCCTTGAGCTCAACGCCCGCCCCGGCATGGCGATTCAGACCGCCAATAACGCCGGACTCTTGCCGCGCCTGCGCCTCATCGAGGCGCTCAGCCGCAAGGCCCAGATGAGCATCGAGGCCAAGGTGGCCTTCGCCAAGCAGCACTTTGGGGTCTATAACAGCGACTGAGGCGCGACGGTACAGGCGGCATGCTACTGGGCGCGAAGATGAGGCCTGATGCAAAATTTTGGCTTTTGTGCCGCGGTGAGCGGCTAAAACGCCTGCGTGCGCCCTATAATTGAAGCGTTGTTGTCGGCTAAAACTCCTCACGGCAGTTGAGGCTTAACGAAGATGTGTGGTTACGCGGGAGGCGAACGTCTCAGCGGCGCTCAGATAATCAATGACGAGCCAAGATAAGCGACCAGCTCCAATGCAGGAACCTGCCCCAAATGAGCTTGCTCAGGATGCCCTGACGGCATCAGCGCAAGAGGGTGAGCTGCGCGCGCCTCAAGCCCACGAATTTGCCCCCAATCCCCATGGCCAAGGCCGCGAGGGCCGACTCACGCGCGCCGAGCGCGTCAGCCAAACGCTGGGCCTTGAGCGCCCGGAGTGGGTGGGCGGGGAGCTGGGCATCATCCCTAGCACCAAGGCCGAAGAGCGCCGGGCTCCGCAGCCGCCCCGCACTACGCTCACGGCCAAGACCCAAGGGGGGATCTTGGCGCAGTATGCCTCCGGGCGCCCCAGCGCCTTGCCGGGCTTTGCCTTGGTCTTTATGCACAAGCGCGCCATCTTCTTAGATGAATGGGCGGTGCGCCTGCTCGATTTAGACCAGCACTTGGCGCAGACGTGGGTGGACGTCAAGCACCTCTTGCGTACCTTGGGCCCAGAGATCAAGCATAAGGTCTTCTTCTACGTCAAGCAGCTGCGCGACAACCAAATGTGCCACAATAGCGTGCGCAAGATCAAGCTGCCCTGCCCTTATGGCCTCAACCCCTACAATTGCTACAAGGTCAACGGCCCGCTCAAGCACCCCTTTGCTAAGGACAGTTCCGGGAGCGTGCGCCCGCAATGCCCCAGCCCCGATCACGCCAAATTGGCCACCCAGCTTGAGACGGCGGCTTTAAGCGTAAGCGGCCCGCACTACAGTGCCCTCCTCGATCACGAGTTGCGCAAGGCGCGCTTTAAGATGTACGAGCGCCCCTGCCCCAAGGGCGGCTATTGCTGCCGCATCGAGCAACAACATCATGCGATGGAGGCCCTAAGCATCCCGACGGTAATGCAGACGGAAGCGGTGGAGCCGAGCGCCGACGCCATCACCGCCGAAGGCACGCTCTCAACAGCGGCGCTCACGGCGGAGGCCGAGGAACTGCTGCCGTCGACTTCGGCTGACTTGCTGTCGGCAACTGCGGAGAGCGAACGGGCGGAGAGTGAGCTGCGCGCGGCCGAGCTTAGCGCGGCGGTACGGGCGGAGGCGCTGCAAGCGGCGTGGGCCGCGGCCGAGCGCGCCGAGCGCGACGAACGCGACGACGAGCTTGAGCGCGATGACGAGCTCGAGCTGCGCGAGTATCGCGTCGACCCGCATAGCGACCGCGCCTCGTTCTACATCATCTTCCGCCATGGCGCCTACGCCGGCACCAAGCTCTACGTCAAGTTCAACGGCTTCTTTGAGCAGGGCAAGCTCAGCCACATCATGGTGACCTTGACCCGCGTCGCCTCCAACCTCTTTGAGCTGGTACCGCATATGGTGACCGACTCAGCCAGCTTCGATTGGATCATCCCGACCGATGACTGCATCTACGGGCGTAACTACTACACCATGCTCGGCTACAGCTTCAAAGGCTCGGAACTGCCAAGCAAGAAAAAGGAATGGGAGCGCATCGTCATCCACCCCGATGACCTTACGACGGTGGATAAGTCCCATGAGGTGCTCTCAAGCCCGGCGCACGGCGATAACTTCGAGCTGCTCTATCGCTCCAAGTGCCATAACAACAGCTACATCTGGACTAAGTACATCGGCAAGGTGTTAGGCCGTGACCCCAATGGCCGCGCCACGCGTGTCTTGGGCATCAATATCGATATCAACCGCGTGCTCGAAGGCTATGAGCAGCTGCAATCGCGCGTGTTCACCGACATTTTGACCGGCCTGCGCAACCGCATCTACCTCATCACCCACTTAGATGAGTTCATTGCGGCGGCGACCAAGCCTTTGACCATCATCTTTGCTGACATCACCGCCTTGAAGGTCTATAACGACTACTTAGGCCATGCCGTGGGCGATAAGCTTCTGTGCGCCGCGGCGCTGCTATTTCAGGACAATATCGACCGCAACCGCGAGCTTATCCGCATCAGCGGCGATGAGTTCGTCTGCCTGCTGCCCAACTGTGATGCGGTCGACGCAAGCAACATCATCAACAAGCTCATCACCGCCATGGTCGCCTACAACAGCGATGCGCCGATTCGTATGCCGGTCTTCTTTTCCTTAGGGGCCAAGACGGTCGACCTCAGCGCCTTCGCTGGGCGCAAGCTCGAGCCACACGAGAAGGATGAGGCCCAAGCGCTCTTTTATCAGGCGCTGCAAGCGGCGGACGCCCAGATGCGCCAAAACAAGCGCCTTGCGCACCAAGAGCACTACACTTTAGTTAAGGCCTACATCGAGCAGCAGCTCAAGCGCCCGATTACGCTGCACGACCGGCGGCTATTCTAAAGCACTAGGAGAGCGCGATGTCTGAAATCAAGCCGTCACGTCCCCGCGTCTTCTCGGAGGATATGGGCACGGGCCATATCGAGAGCCTCACTGAGCAATCAGCGCAGGCGGGGCTCAAGCTCAACTTGGCCTGCTCGGCCTTCTTTGCTCCGTACTTTCAGATGCTCGGCCACTGGTACTACGACGGCACGCGCGAGCAATTCCTCTTTGACCGCACCTGCGCGGAGATCTTAAACTGCCCCGACCACCATCAGTGGTACCCGATCTCCACCGTGGTCAATGCCCTCTCGGAGCAAGACGCCGCGCGCTTTTGGCTCAACGTCAAGCAGCGCACCTTCGGTGATGTCGTCTTTGAGCGCATCGAGCTGCAAGTGGGGCCGCTTCAGGGCAGGCACTTCGTAATCCAAGGATCGATCTTAAAGCGCGATGACAGTGGCGCCGCGCTCTACGCCACGGGCTATATCTCCCATGAATCGAGTCCTTACTCGGAATTTATCCCGCGCGAGCTCTCCGGCGATGGCCTCTACCTGTGGTATCCGCCCACCGATGAGATCATCTGCAGCTCCTCGTTTCATGCGAGCTTAGGCTACACCGAGGCCGACTTCCCGCGCACCATGGAAGAGTACGTCCATACCATCGTGCACCCGGACGATAACGATGTCTTCATCATCCAAAAGAAGATCGCGCAAAGTCCGCAATACGGCAACTACTTTGAGAGCTGCCAGCGCTTAAAGCATAAGGACGGGCGCTATCTGTGGATGATTGGGCGCGGCCTTGTGATCGAGCGCGATGAGCGTGGGCAGGCCCTGAAGATCATCGGCTCGCGCACCAATATCAACTTGATGCAGAGCAACTTCGACAACATCAAGCTCATGATGTTCACCGACTCGCTCACCGGCCTGCACAATCGCAACTACTTCCAGCAGCAGGCGATGCGCTATATCGATCCCAAGGTACAGCCGCTCTCAGTGATCTTCATCGACGTCTCAGGCTTAAAGCTCACCAACGACATCTTGGGCCACTCCTATGGCGACTACCTTCTGATCAAGACCTGCGAGCTCATCTCGCAGGCGGTAAGCGAAAACGCCAATGAGTGCGATCTCATCGCCCACCTTAAGGCGCGGCGCCCGCACATCACCATGGATCAAACCTTGATCTCCGACTTAAAGCACCCAACGCCGCTGGACACGCCGCCGACAGCGCAGAGCACGCCAACGCCGCAGGGCACGTCGACACCAATGGGCATGCCAACAGCGCAGGGCACGTCGACACCACTGGGCACGCCGACAGCGCAGGGCACGTCGGCGCCTTTGAACCCGTCCGCGCCGAGCGAAGGCACCTTGGCCGCGGGTAAGGCGGAGATCTTGCGCCTTGCCGGTGATGAGTTCTTAGTGCTCTTGCCGAGCTGCCCGTTCCCGGAGGTGCAAGCCATCGCCACGCGTATCGACGAACTGCGCGCCCACAATAATAACTACCACCGCGAACACAGCGCCATTGAAGTGCGTCCGGTGCCGGTATTCTTTGGCATCGGCGTCGCGACCATGGGCGAGGCTCAGTTTGAGCAAGATGCGGTGAGCGGCGCACGCCTGCCCACCAGCGATGACCTGCGCCAAGTGATTGACCGGGCCGATGCGCGCATGCAGGCCGATAAGGAGAGCAAGCGCGATGACAACTACCGCGAGCTCAAGGCCTACTTTGAGGCCAAGAAGGGCCGCGCGGTCTCGATGCGCGATGAGCGGCGCATGCAGATTCTGACCGAAGACGAGCGCAATGAGCTGCGCGCCCACCGCGTCAGTCACATCATCTTCTAGTCAGGCGCCAAAACCTGTAAAATAGCGCATCTTGTCACAGCTAAGGTTCATCGCCCCTCAGTAGCCTCAGAGCCGGGGGCGCAAGGTAAGAGCCACATGGGGAAGTTGGGGGATGGCCGAGAACACCACGCAATTTAAAGTTACCTACCACACCGCAGGTGAGGATGATGCCGGGCAGCGCCTTGATAACTACTTGGCGCGCGTCTTAAAGGGCGTGCCGCGCAGCATGATCTACCGCATCCTGCGCCGCGGCGAGGTACGGGTGAACAAGGGGCGCGTCTCACCGTCCTATAAGCTTCAAGCAGGCGATGAGATCCGCGTGCCGCCAGTGCGCGTCAGCACTGGGCCGGTCACCATCCCGTCATCGAACCTGCATCTCGTGCAGGACTTAAAGCAGCGCATTCTGTTTGAAAACGAAATGCTGCTGGTGGTCAACAAGCCCGCGGGTCTTGCCGCCCACGGCGGCTCAGGCATCGAGTTTGGCCTGATCGAAGCGCTGCGTGCGCTCTACCCCAACGAGCGCTTTTTGGAGCTCGCGCACCGGCTCGACCGCGAGACCTCAGGCGCCCTTATCGTCTGCAAGCGCCGCTCGGCCCTGCGCAATTTGCACGAGCAATTTCGCAACCGTGTGGTCAAGAAGCGCTATTTGACCTTGGTGCCGGGCAAGTGGGATCGCCGCGTCAACCTCATCAACGCCCCGCTGGTGCGTAACGAGCTACGCTCAGGCGAGCGCATGGTCGAGGTCAACTTCAAAGAAGGCGCTCCCTCCTCCACCGGCTTTGACATCGTCGAGAGCTTCACCGACGCTACCTTGATGGCGGCGATGCCGCACACCGGGCGCACCCATCAGATCCGCGTGCACTGCGCCTACGTCAAACATCCGGTGGGCGGTGACGACAAGTACGGCGATAAGGCCTTCAATGCTTGGCTCAAGAGTCTTGGGCTGAACCGCATGTTCTTGCATGCCTTCAGAGTCAGCTTCATCGACCCGGTCAGTGCGCGCCAAGTTAAGGTCGAGGCCCCACTGCCCCCGGAGCTTGAGCACATCCTCACGCGCTTGCGTGAGCTCTAAATCACCACCTAAGGAGAGGCCATGTCACAGCGCGATGAAGGATTACGGGCCTGCTTAGCCCAGTGCAAGGTCATTGCCTTTGATGTCGATGGTACCTTAACCGACAGCATCGAGCAGATCATCACCTGCTTTCAGCGTACCTTTGCCTACGCCAATCTGCCCATCCCTACGCCCGAGGCGATCAAGGGCACCATCGGCATGACCTTAAACTTAGGCATCCGCTCGCTCTTGCCTGACCCGAGCGACGTGCGCTTAGGCGAAGAGGTCACGCAGCTTTACCGCGACACTTTTGCGGTAAGTAAGGACATCAGTGCCACGCGCCTCTTCCCCGACTGCCTCAAGCTCCTTGCCGCCTTAAACGAGCGCGGCTACATCTTGGCTATTGCCTCAGGCAAGTCGCAGGTCGGGATCAAGCGCGTCTTCACCGACGTGCCCGAGCTACAGGACTACTTCTCAATCGTCTGCACCGGCGATATGTGCGAGTCCAAGCCGAGTCCGGCCATGATCAACATCATCGCCGCGCGTGCCCACGTCAAGGCCCACGAGATCTTAGGCGTCGGCGATGCTGCTCTCGACATCGAGATGTTCCGCAACGCCAAGTGCCATGAGCTCGGCGTCTTAAGCGGCGTCTGCGATGAGTACGACTTTGACGACCAAGAGGTCGAGTTCTACCTGCCGCGCGTCACCGACCTTTTCCACTACCTGTAAGCCCGCCAAGCGCGGGCAACCGCGCAGCGCCCGGCCGGGCGCGCGAACGCGCAGCGCGGAACGCGCGAGAGCGCGGTAGCGCCGGGCGCAGGCCGGGCGCTATTGGGGCAAAGCGCTTGAGCGCGCTAGGGTCTTTAGGCGATAATAGACGCATAACTGCATGCGGTAGCTTTCAGACCTGCTACCCCGTCAGTTGAGCGGCGCTCGTGTAGCACGGCTACACGTCTTACTTGGTGCCGGCTGGAAGTGCCCGCCCCTTATTCGGTGGCGCGCTGTGCCCTAGACTATGATTGCCTCAGGCCAACACTAAGCTCCCTTGATCTTGCTTGGTTGTACTCAGTCCCAAAAGATTAAGCTGGAGCTTTTTTGTTAGGGGTAAGAAGCGAAGGCCCGCACTTGTGGCAGCTCCATGGCAAGATAAGAGTGACCCGGTTGCAAGGTTAAGCCCCTCTTCTTAGAAGCTCAGGCGCGCTTTGCCTTGTGTCTTGCTATCGCAATCGTAGGATTAAGCAACCCTGCGTAAGGCGGGAGCCTAAGTCTCAGACTTACGCCCTGCTGTTACCCTTGCTTGAACTAAACTTGAGCTTACAGATTTCTCACCACTACTAAGGCGCTGCGCGCTCAAGCGCCACGCGCCCCTGAGGCAAGGTAAAACCTCACTGCCGCGTTCCTTTCATTTAAGGGGCCGGTACAGGTGCTTGCCCCCACGCCTAAGCTGAGCTGCTCGCTGCGCGCATCGTGCTCGCGGCAAGCGGTCGTGCTCTCCGCGAGCTATTGTGTTCGCGGCAGAGTTGACTTGCTCGCTGGGCGCCGACAATTTGTTTGAGCAGGTAAGACCGAGCGCCTTGACCATCACCATTAGATTCAAGGCGCGCGGCATGCCGTCTACCACCCCAAGGCTCCAGCCTCGGGGTCGTACGGCCTTGAGCAAATGAGGCCATGGGACTGGTGCCCTGAGGCTGTAAGCAGAAGATGATTGCCTGATAAGGGATCTTTTCTGTGAAAAGAATGCTTATTAACGCCACGCAACAAGAAGAAGTGCGTGTCGCCCTCGTCGATGGTACGAAGCTATACGACCTCGACATCGAATCTCCGCAGCATGTCAATAAGAAGGCCAATATCTACAAGGGTGTCATCACCCGTATTGAGCCGAGCTTAGAGGCTGCTTTCGTCGACTATGGCGTGGAGCGTCATGGTTTCTTACCGTTAAAGGAAATCGCCCGCGAATACTATCCTGAAGGCAGTCATGGCAATGACCACAGCGTGCTCAAGCAGTCGCTGCGCGAAGGCCAAGAAGTCATCGTCCAGATCGAAAAAGAAGAGCGCGGCCAAAAGGGCGCCGCTTTAACCACCTTCATCTCACTTGCCGGTTCCTACCTCGTCTTGATGCCAAACAATCCGCGTGCCGGTGGCATCTCGCGCCGCATTGAGGGCGAGGAGCGCGCCGAGCTGCGCGCCGCCTTTGAGGGCATCGACATTCCTAAGGGCATGGGTGTCATCATCCGTACCGCAGGCGTGGGCAAGAGCTCTGAGGAGCTGTCGTGGGATCTGTCGATCTTAACTAAGCTCTGGGACATGATTAAGCAGGCCGCCGCCACCAAGAAGGCCCCGTTCTTAATCCACCAAGAGTCGAGCATCGCCATTCGCGCCATCCGCGACTACCTGCGTCCGGATATCGGCGAGATCTTGGTCGACTCCAAGGACGTCTACGAGCACATCCTCCACCACATCAAGCTGGTACGCCCGGAGTTCACCGAGCGCGTCCACCTCTACCGCGGCGAGATTCCGCTCTTCTCCAAGTATCAGATCGAAAGCCAGATTGAGTCGGCCTACCTGCGCGAGGTACGCCTGCCGTCGGGCGGCGCCATCGTGATCGACCCGACTGAGGCCTTAACTTCGATCGACGTCAACTCGGCCAAGGCCACGCGCGGTGGTGATATCGAAGAGACCGCGCTGCAGACCAACATCGAAGCGGCTGAGGAAATTGCGCGCCAGCTGCGCCTGCGCGACGTCGGCGGCTTAGTCGTGATCGACTTTATCGACATGACGCCGCAAAAGAACCAGCGCGAAATCGAGACGCGCATGCGCGAGGCCTGCCGCCAAGACCGCGCGCGTATCCAATTCTCGCGCATCTCGCGCTTTGGCCTCCTTGAGATGTCGCGCCAACGTCTGCGCCCATCGCTTGAGGAGTCGACCAGCCACGTCTGCCCGATGTGCCAAGGCCAAGGCACCATTCGTGACACCGCGTCCTTAGCCCTTTCGATCATGCGTTTGGTCGAAGAAGAGGCCCACAAGGAGCATACCGGCGACGTCATGGCCTTTGCCCCGGTCGAGATTGCGACCTTTATCCTCAACAACAAGCGCAGCCAATTAGAAGAGATCGAGAAGAGCACTTCGATCAAGGTCACCGTCATCCCTGATCCGCACATGATGGCGCCGAACTACGAGGTGCATCGCGTCTTAAACAGCGCCCAGAACCTGCCACTTGATTACTCCAAGAACGATCCCTCGGAGATCTTGCGCGAGCGTGCCGCTAAGGCCCGCGCCGAGCTGCAAGAGACCATGATGCGCCGCGAGTTTGCGCACAACAAGCAGGACAAGGTTCAGCCCCAAGAGCAGCCCTTAGTCTTCACTGAAGACATCACGATGAACTTACCGGCTCCCAATCCCCTCGAGCCCAGCAGTGAAGATCCCCACACCATCAAGCTTGCGGCCGCCACTCAAGGCGCTGCCCCCAACCAAGTCCAGCCCTCCGTCGGTGGTACCGTGCTCAGTGACGCCGGCACCAGCGCAGCTAACAATAATGGAGTATTTTCCAAATTGTTTTCATTCATCGGCAACATTCTCAAGCCGGGTGCTGAGAAAGAGGCTCAAGCCGCGCCTGCTGTAGCCCCAGCGCCGCAAGCGGCCCCGGCCGAGCCAACGCGCGCACCGCGCGGCCGCGCAAGCGAACGCGGCGAGCGCGGTGACCGCCCTGAGCGCGGCGAGCGCAACAACCGCCGCAACGGACCAAAGCGCCGTGCCGACCGCCAAGAGCGCGATCGCCGCAACACCGAGCGCTTCGATCGCAACGAGCGCTTAGAGCGCGTCGCCCGTGAGGAACGCAGCGACAAGTTCGACCGCTTCGACCGCATGGAGCGTCCTGAGCGCAGCGAGCGCCCTGACCGCCCAGAGCGTCAGGAACGGGCAGAACGCCTAGAGCGCGGCGAACGCAGCGAGCGTCTTGACCGCCCGGAGCGCAGCGAGCGCCTTGATCGCCCAGAGCGCAGCGAACGGCTTGAGCGCACTGAGCGCCCAGAGCGCCGCCGTCGCAGCGAGAGCTACGAGCTCGACGAGCAAGAACGAGCCCCACGTGCCGAGCGCGGCGGACGTCGTGAGCGCTTAGAGCAATTCCAAGCTCAAGAGCAAGAGCTCAACGCCGAGGTCACAGCCGCCCAAGAGCGCAAGCAGCGCAGCCGGCGCGGGGAGCGCCCAGAGCGCTCCGAGCGCAGTGGCCGCCGCGAGCGTCCTGAGCGCCGCAAGCCGCTGGTCGCCACGCCTAAGGTCGCGCTCAATCCAAGAACGGTCGGCCTCAACGACGAAGGCATCTTCGACTTTGAGCATGTCGGTGGCGCCCACCTCTTTGGCTTTACCCCAGAGGAGTTCGTCAGCGCTCCAATGGGCCAAGGCCCAATGGACGAAGTGCCATTCCATGGCAGCGCGCAGCCCCGCACGGCAGAAGGCCTTGAGTTCCGCCACGCCGAGTCCCAAGGCGGCCTCAACGAGGCCACGGTCTCAGCTGAGCTCGACAGCATCTCCGAGCCCCAACCAGTGGAGCTAGACTTTAGCCAAGAGCACAGCGCCCGCGCCTTTGACCAAGGTGAGGCCTTTGAGCTGGCACCAAAGCAAGGTGGCCTAGGCCAAGCCCAGCACATGAACGAGTGCAGCGCCGCGCTGACCATGGACGATGCGGCGGCAGAGGAGCTGCTCAACGCCCAGTTCAACTCGCGCCCGCAGCCACTGGCCGCGCACCAAGAGCCGATCTTCAACGCCCAAGCCGCCCTGCGCCCACGCAAGGCCGAGCCTAAGGCTGAGCCCAAAGCTGAGCCGCAACCAGAGCCGGTAGCAGAGCCTGCCCCAGCTGTGGCGCCTGCCGAGAGTGCTGCCGCACCAGCCAATGATGAAGTCAGTGCTAGCCTCGACGCCATCTTAAACAGCTCCACCACCGGCGAGTTTATGGCCGAAGAAGAAGAGCTCGACGATGGCCGTCCGCGCAGTAAGGCCCGCAAGCAAGAGCGCGGCTCCAAGCGTGCCCATAAGGCTAAGGACGTAGCTCCGCTCGCCGCTGAGACTGCTGCCGCTGCCGAGGTTACTGAGGAAGCAGGCGCTGCTGAGCCCGCTGCTGAGCCTGAAGCCGCTGCCAGTGAGGAAGTAGCTCCAAAGGTCGCACCTGAAGCCACTCCTGAGGCGGTTGCCGCTGAGGAGGCATTAGCCACCGCTGAAGCTGCTGAGGAAGCAGTCGAGGAGGCTGCAGCTGAAACCGAGGCTGAGGAAGAGGACGAGGTAGCCGCAGAGAGCGCCGAGGAGTCGGACGATACTGAGGTAGCTGAGGACGAGGACGAAGAGGTCGACATTGAGGAGCTGGTTGCCGCGATCAATGCCGAAATCGACGCCATGAACCTGCCTCCGGAGAAGGCTAACTTGGTCAAGGCCAAGTCGATCCGCACCGCGCTGCAGGAAATCAATCCCGAGCAGGCCGAGCAAATCTGCGCTGAGCTCTTAGAGCAAAAAGCCCCTGAGAACACCAAGGTCTACGACGAGGTCGATGCTGACGATACCTCGGACGAGGAGGAGCCGGATGAGGCGATGTTCCGTCCGACCAGCGCAGTCGCCGACTTCTGGGCCGGTGACACCCAGCACAAGATCTCGGCGCGCTATGCCCGTGCCCTGCGCGATGAGACCGATGACAACATCGATCAGGATGCCCGCACCCGCAACATCCGCAATGCCATCACCGAGACCGTCTCAAGCTTCGATGACAGCTCGATCTTAGATAGCACCTTGATGGATGGCGCCCCTTACGGGCAGACGACTGAGCAGGCACCTGAGCCGAGCAGCGACTTTGAGGCTGAGCTCAAGCACATCACCGAAGTCTTTGACTACGATGAGGCCTTAGCCGACGCGGTCATCGACGAGGAGCCGGAGGCCGTCGCCCCAGCGCGCCGCCGCCGCACCAGCAAAGAAGCTGACGGTGAGGCCCCTAAGCGCAGCCGTCGCCCGCGCACCAAGCGTCCGACCAAGGACGTGGTAGCCAAGGCCACTGCCGCCGCTAAGGCCGAAGCCGAGGCCTTCGAGGCTGAGCCGCGCGATTAGAAATCGCGCTGCGGGGGCATTTGCCCCCATGGAAAAGGCAGGGAACGCGACCATATCGTCGCGTTCCCTGCCTTTTGCCTAAGAAGATAAGACACTTATTCCAAAGTGATGCCTAAGTACCCATAACCGCCATCTGCAGGCTGAGGGCGGCATATTCGGTATAATTGTTCTCAGAAGCTTACTTCATTGAGGTGCTACTATGGCAGAGCAACCACTCAAACACCTTCCCATCGGCCTGCCTAGCTGGAACGCAATTCGCAAAAAAAATCTCTTTTTCGTCGATAAAACCGCCAATCTTGATGCCTTAGTCACAGACCAATGCAAGGTCTTCATCTCGCGGCCGCGCCGCATGGGCAAGACCCTACTTTGCTCCATCCTCAAGGAGCTCTTTACCAACGGTGACAAGAACTTTGAGGGTACCGCTATTTACGGTCACTGGCCCGAGCAGCAGAGCTATCCAGTAATTCACCTGTCTTTTATCAACATTCAAGGTAGAGACTTTGAGCAGGATCTCAAAGGCGCACTTATCTACGCTTACCGCGCTGCTGGCTTGACCCAAGTAAATAGCGTAGAGCGTGAGCTTCCTTTCAGCGAATTTCTCAAGCAGTTCGACCTGCTTGCGCCCGATCAAGATCTCGTGTTCTTGATCGATGAGTGGGACTATCCACTCTCTGCGCATCTTCATGACGAAGCGACCTTCAACCAGCACCTCAAGACTCTGAATGTGTTTTACTCGTGGTTGCGCACCTTCGAACACACGCACTTCCTCTTCATTACCGGCATCATGCGCTACCACGATGCATCCTTATTTACGGGACAAGACATCCAAGACATCAGCATGCTGCCTGACTTTGCTGATTTGCTCGGCTACACCCAAGAGGAACTGGTCACCAACTACGCCCCTTATATCAAGCGTGCTGCGCAGGCACTCAAGCTCACGCCTGATGACCTCATTGACCAGATCACCAAGCACTACGACGGCTTTTGCTTCGACTATGATGCGAAGATTAAGCTATATTGCCCAGACTCCATCAACAAATTCTTC
Organism: uncultured Anaerobiospirillum sp.; assembly: GCA_944389615.1. Lineage (GTDB taxonomy): Bacteria > Pseudomonadota > Gammaproteobacteria > Enterobacterales > Succinivibrionaceae > Anaerobiospirillum. The sequence continues at coordinate 47,072 of CALXNA010000004.1, forward strand.
GCTCCGCTCGCATCTAGTGCAGCCACCCAAAAGGGACGGTTGCCTTCTTTTGAGAGCTATTGGATGAATAGCTCCAACGCGACCGCGGCATTGCGCTCTTATCTGCAAAGCGACCCGCTCTCCGCTGTCACTCTGATTGACTTATGTCGCCATGACATTGAAGTCACACGTAGTGATCTCATCACACCAACAGACTTCAAGCGCATCACCAAGCAACAGATTCTGTTGCAAAGCGGCATACTTACCATCAAAGAGGTAAGCGCAGCCACCCAAAACAGCCGGATTGATGAGCGCGCATTTGTCTGCCGTCTCACCAACTACGATGTAGCCGCTAAATACGCTGCAGTCTTAACGAGCTATATGATCGGTGTCGACGAAGACAAAGCTTCGCCTTACATTAATCAAGCGCAGGAGGCTTTGCTGTCAGGCGACATTGAGGCTACCTGCCTGAAGCTCAATGATATGTTATGTCTCGTTCCCTATGACGTGATGGCATCCGCCCAAGAAAAGCTCTATAGCTCCTTGTTCGCGCTGTGGCTGCGCTCTCCTGCGATCACCGTACAAGAGGAAGTCTCTAACAACTTGGGGCGCATTGACCTCTTACTCACGACCGCGGATCACATTTACGTCGTTGAACTCAAGCGCTTAGCCAAGAGCAGCAACACCGCCAAGGCCAAGCTCAAATTGCTTGATACTGCCGAGCAGCAGATCCTTGATAACTGCTACCTCAACAACATTCCAACAGGCGGGCGCATCGTTACCAGCCTTCCAATTGTCATATCGGACAAGTACCGCCAAATCGCTGCTTGGCGTACCACTGATAAGTCCACCGGCACCAAGCAAGGTCTGATTACCATGCAGACGGTGCGCACCAAGTAGCAGCCATAGCCACCAGTGGGCTTGCTGGTGGTGAAAGTTGCTGCAACTCTCAATAATAGTGGCCCCTGTTCCGACCACTCTCCCCAAAGATTGTTAAAAAGCCCACGCGGGACATCCCGGTGGGCAGGCGCGGAGCGTCCGGTGGGCGTGCGCGCGAAGCTGCGCTTAGCGCAGAATGTCGGCTAAGGTGGCTGGGTCGCAGACCTTGGTCAATAAGGCCTTAACGATATGTGGGTTACCGGCGACGAGGTTGCCGGACTTAACGAAGTTAGGGCCACCGGTGTAGTCGGTGACGATGCCACCGGACTCGCGTAAGATCAACTCACCAGCGCAGAAGTCCCATGGGCGTAAACCCTGCTCTAAGTACGCATCAAAGCGGCCGCAAGCGGTATAGCATAAGTCGAGGCTAGCGCAGCCGGTGCGACGGACGTCGGCGCACTGGGCGATGAGCTTGGCAAACAAGCCCAAGTAGGCGTCCATGCGCTCGCGATAGCGTACTGGGAAGGCGGTGCAGATTAAGGAGCCGTCGAGGCCTTGGGCCTTGCCCACGCGGATGCGGTAGCCATTTAAGGCTGCGCCCTCGCCGCGGGCGGCAGTGAACATCTCATTGGTAACTGGATTGAAGACGACACCAACGATGGTGCGGCCTTCTTGCTGCAGGCCAATCGAAATGGCACAGTGCGGGATGCCCTTGACGAAGTTGGTAGTACCATCGATCGGGTCGATGATCCAAACGTTCTTGGAGTCCTTGTTACCTTGTAAGCCACCCTCTTCGCCTAAGACTGCGTGATCAGGATAGGCCTTTAACAGGGTAGCGACTACGGTGCGTTCGCACTCGCGGTCGATATCGGTGACCAGATCGTCCTTGCGCTTCTCTTCAACCGTGAAGTTATCTTGACCGAGATTTCGGGCTAAAACATTTCCGGCGGCGCGTGCAGCACGAACCGCAATATTAAGCATTGGTGGCATGTAAAAGAGCTCTCTTGGTTCAACAAAAGTGGCGCTATTATAGCCCGCTCTTCGGCTCAAATGTGATGTTTATCGCGTAATTTTTCCCAGCTGCGCCCGCTACCAGCTGCGCCGCTGGCAGGTCGTGGCCACCTGCGCGCTGACCTGCGCGGCGGCGGCGCATGACGGAGCCGCGCCCTTGTGCTAAGCTGCACACTCACTCTTACTGCGATGGCTCTTAAGGAGACGCTATGGCCATGCCGAGCTTAAAGAAAAATGACCTCTACAAGAAGGTGCACCCCAATTTTGGCAAGTCGGGCTTTCAGGAGTCGCTGGCCACGGTGCAAGGCTTTGTCCTAGGCCTGCTCGCGCGCGGCCATACGCCGTCAGACAGCAAGACGCTGGAGCTGGCCACCACGATCTTAAACTCGGGTGAGCCCCTCACCGGTAGCGGCATTGCGCTCTTTACCACCATGCTGATCGAAGAAGAGCGTTTGCTCAAGGTCGGCCTTGAGACCCGCGAGCTGGGGCTATTTGTGCCGAGCGCCAAGGAAGCTCCGCTTAAAGACCGCCTGCAAGCGATGGTCGACCTTGCCTATGGCTTTAACCTCGGCCTGTGCGGCGAGTCCAAGCCGGTGATCGGCTCCATTGCCGATCCTGACTTCCATGAGATCAATGCCAACCTTGACGAATACATTTACAACATCAACGCCTTCAGCAGCGTTGATACCGATGATGACGCCAGCGAGGCCGACTTTGCCGAACTCTTGGCGCTCTTAAAGGACATGATCTTAACCGTCTACCTGATGATCAAGCTTTAGTAAAGCGCTGCGCCTGCGGGCGCAGCTGCGCGGGCGGCGCGCTACACGCGCCCCGGCAGCAGCACCAAGACCTGCTCAAGCGCCCGCATCACATCGCGCAGACGGGCTGCTTCCTCAAACTTGAGCTCGCGCGCCAGCTCAATCATGCGCTTTTGCAGCGCCTCGATCTCAGCGACCACCGCACTCGGAGTCGGCACGACATCGTACAACTCCAGCTGCTTGAGCTTGGCGCGCAGCACTTGCTCGCGCGCTGCGGCCGAACCTTGGCTTAAGACCGCATGCTCGATGACCGCGACTAAGGCTCCGACCTTACGGTCGCCGGTCAAGCACTGACCGCTCGGTTGTGCCGCAGGCTTGCCCTTAGCCGCGTCCTTAGCCGCCTTCCCCTTCTGCGGGGCGGCCGTGAGCTCACTTGCCATCAGGCTATCGAGATCGGCGGCAAGGTCAGCGGCGCGGTCGGCCTTGCGCTTGCCGCGCTTGGTGCCCTTGAGGCTATCGATGCCATGCTGCGCTTCCCATTGCTCGCGCGTCAGGCTTGGCCCCTCGCGCTCCTCAAGCGGGGCCTTGAAGACATCGGAGTTGCTCAGAGCCACCTCCATGACATCAACCACCTTCTTCTTGATCTGCTGTGGCGTGATGCCATGAGCTTGATTGAACTCGTCTTGGATCTGACGGCGGCGCGCGGTCTCATCGATGGTTTGCCGCATCGAGTCGGTGACTTGGTCGGCATAGAAGATCGCCATGCCGTTGACGTTACGGGCAGCGCGGCCCACGGTCTGGATCAGCGAGCGCGCTGAGCGCAAGAAGCCCTCTTTGTCGGCATCGAGCACCGCCACTAAGGACACCTCCGGGATATCAAGGCCCTCACGCAACAGGTTAATGCCGATCAAGGCGTCAAACTCGCCTAAGCGCAGGTCGCGGATGATGTCCATACGCTCGACTGCATCGATATCCGAGTGCATATAGCGCACGCGCAAGCCGTGCTCGCTTAAGTACTCGGTGAGCTCTTCGGCCATCTTCTTGGTCAAGGTCGTCACCAAGGTGCGCTCATTGCGCTCGGCGCGCGCTCGAATTTCCGACATCACATCGTCCACTTGGGTGGCGACCGGACGTACCTCAATGAGCGGGTCGAGCAGTCCGGTCGGGCGAATCAGCTGTTCGACTACTTGGCTTGAGCGTTCCACCTCGTAGTCAGCCGGAGTGGCCGAGACGTAGAGAGTCTGCGGCTGCATGCGCTCGAACTCTTCAAACTTGAGCGGACGGTTATCAAAGGCCGAAGGCAGGCGGAAGCCGAAGTTGACCAGATTCTCCTTGCGCGAGCGATCCCCGCGATACATCGCGCCAATCTGAGGCACGGTCACATGCGACTCATCGATGATGAGCAGGCCATCCTTAGGCAGGTAGTCAAACAAGCATGGCGGAGGCTCGCCCGGGGCGCGCCCAGTCAAGTAGCGCGAGTAGTTCTCAATGCCCGAGCAATAGCCGACCTCGGTAATCATCTCCAGATCGTATTGAGTACGCTCGCGAATGCGCTGCTCCTCTAAGAGCTTGCCTTGGCTCAAAAAGTAGTCGCAGCGGTCTTTAAGCTCGACCTTAATGTCCTCGATGGCATTGAGCAAGACCTCGCGCGGCGTGACGTAGTGGGTCTTCGGGAAGATGGTAAAGCGCGGCAGCTCACACTCGACGTGCCCGGTAAGCGGGTCAAAGCGGCTGATGCGCTCGATTTCGTCGTCAAAGAGCTCAATACGAATGGCAAAGCCGTCCGATTCGGCTGGGAATACGTCGATGACATCGCCGCGTACGCGGAAGGTCGAGCGCTCAAAGGCGACATCATTGCGCGTGTACTGCAAGGAGGCAAGGCGCTGCACAATCGCCTGCTGGGAGATGTGCTCGCCGCGGCTGATGTGCAGCATCATCTTGAGGTAGGTTTCAGGCTCGCCCAAGCCGTAGATTGCCGACACCGAGCAGACCACCACAGTATCGCGCCGCTCCATTAAGGCCTTGGTGGCGCTCAGACGCATCTGGTCGATGTGCTCGTTGACCATCGCGTCCTTTTCGATGTAGGTGTCAGTCGCGGCGATGTAGGCCTCCGGTTGATAGTAGTCGTAGTAGGAGACGAAGTACTCCACCGCATTGTGCGGGAAAAATTCGCGCATCTCGCCGTAGAGCTGCGCCGCCAAGGTCTTGTTATGCGACAAGATCATGGTGGGGCGATTGAGTGCGGCGATGACATTAGCCATGGTAAAGGTCTTGCCAGAACCGGTCACACCCAATAAGGTCTGGCCGCGATCTCCGCGCTTTAAGCCCTCGACCAACTTACCAATCGCCTCGATTTGGTCACCGGCCGCCGCGAAGGGGCTGACCAATTCAAACTTCTGCAGGTGCGCCACGTCTTCTCTCCCTCAAGACAAAACAACCTCGCTCAAGTTACCTCAAGCAAGGTTGTTATCAGCTAAAACCGGCTGGGTGCGGCTTTGCCGCGCCGAGCCGCTACGCGCAGTCAGATAATATGTTGCTCAAATTGCATTGAAGCTACCTATACTGCCTGTATCACGCATAGGATCAAACTTAGGCGTAAGTATTGATGTTGGTGCCAACCGACCCCGAAGCTTGGAGCTTAGGGGCAGCAGCGTTGATCTGCTGAACCGATTGCATCGTGCCATCGAGTAACTTCATGACGGCTTCGCCCTGAGCGTCGGTAGCCTTCTTGTTGACTGCTACGGCTAAAGCCTCAAAACCAAAGTTGCTATTTACCCCAGTGATGCTGGACATTTTTTTACTCCTCATGCCTAGAAGTCCTAGGCAAGGCTAATGAACTGGGCACCGCCCCACCTCAGTTGGGCTCAACCAAAACCAAGGTAGTTGACTCTTGCGGACATTATCGCAAAAAGCGCTCGCCCTGTCAGCCGCGCTCCCGCTAGCCCCACAAGGCCCGGCCCAAGCCCGTTGAACAAGGCCTTAGTGTGCACTTACGCGCTCTAAGTTGCAAGCACTTTTATGGCTGATCTGCCATCACAAGACCGAGGTGAGAAATATCCGCAAGCAGGCCCAGCTGCGCGCAATGCGCGCGCATCACCGGCCGAGCACTGCGCGCAGCGCGCCGAGCTCTTAGAGCACGGCACCTAACTCTTGGCGCAGGGTAGCACCGGCGCCCATCAGACCAGCCTTTGGCTCGGTGATGACATAGGCAGGGATGCGCTCTAAGTAGCTCTTGAAGCGGCCCTTGTCCTCGAAGGCACGGCGGAACTGGGACTGCTTAAAGAACTCGATGAAGCGAGGTACGACGCCGCCTGCGACGTAGACGCCGCCAAAGGTGCCTAAGGTTAAGGCCAAGTTACCACCAAAGCGGCCCATCAGGCGGCAGAAGGTGTTCAAAGCCTCAAGGCAATCTGGATCTGGGTTCGGGCTTAAGGCCGAAGCAGTAACGTCAGCAGGAGTCAGGCCGGTGCGCAGGCGCTCGTTGCGCATGGCGATAGCCTCGTAGAGGTTCAACAAGCCCGGGCCTGAGAGCACGCGCTCAGCAGAGACGTGACCGATACGAGCACGCAAGGCGATTAAGATCATGTCCTCGGACATGTTAGCTGGAGCCAAGTCGACGTGGCCGCCTTCGCCCGAGAGCGGAATCCACTTGTCGCCATGCTTGATGAGGTGGGCGACGCCAAGGCCCGTGCCCGCACCGTACACGGCAATAGGAGCGGAGAGATCTGGTTCGCCGCCGCCGATCTTAACTAAGGACTCGCGTGGCAAGCAGGTGACCGACATCGACATGGCGGTGAAGTCGTTGATGACGAGGAGCGTGTCGAGGCCCAAGTTCGACTTCAACTGGCTCTTCGAGAACTCCCACGGGTTGTTGGTCATCTTGATGTAATCTTGATTGACTGGGCAAGCAATCGCGATGCAAGCAGCCTTGAAGTCAACTTTGGTCTCCTGACGGAACTTGTGGATTACCGACTCCAAGGAATCGTTTTCTAAGGCCGAATAGATGATGGGATCCGATAAGGTGCCGTCAGCCAAGTTGCACAGGGCCAAACGGGCGTTAGTACCACCAATGTCACCCACCAATGCTTGACCAGTTAAAGCAGTCATACACTCTCCAGATTCACACTTAGCTCGGGGCCACCATCAACCACCGCCGACGCGCGCAGCGGCATGCACGCACCTGCGCACAGCGGCATGCACGCACCTGCGCGCAGCGCAACCTATAGCAGAGCCTTAAGCGAGCCCGCAGCTTAGCCCCAGCGGAACCAGCAGCGGAGCCGCAGGCTGCGCCTTCTCAGCGGCGACAGTCAATCTGTGTCCACCTATCACAACAATCTAGAAGTGATAATAGCAAAACTCCCACCGGGCGCTAGCGCTTTTTATAGGAAAGGTGAAGCATCAGTACAATTAGGTGAAAAAAGTACATAACCGCGCCCGCAAGCGGCCGCCGCTCACAGTTTGCGCCCGGCGCAGCGCCCTGCTGCACCTCCGCGCAGACGCGCGGGAAGGCGCAGCACAGGGCAACCTACTCCGCCATGTCCCAACGGAGAGTGCAGGCTACGTCCGACACCGACTTCGTCCGTGGCGTAGCCAAGATCGCGCCTCGATGGAAAGCCCTTGGCGACTAACGCATGCCAACCGTGAGGCAGGCAGCACTATCACCGCCCGCTCCTCAAACCTTGAACCAAAGTGGAAGCTTTGGAGAGAGTGAGGCAGCAACCGCGCGCGCCAGCCACTGCAAGCCGAGAAGCTACTGCGGTCAAGTGTCCAACGCTGGGCGCCACTGCGAGATATATCAGCGCAAGGGTGGGCTACGCCCTGTTCCGTCTTTGGCCGAAGCTTCGCTATGACGGCGGCCAACCTGCGGGCAGGCTGCGGGCAGGCTGCGGGCGCCACTCTTGGGGCTCAGCGCCACCCGCGCTGCGACGCAGCCTGCGCTGCGCACAAACAAAAAAGGCTAAGTGTCGCACTCAGCCTTTTTTAAAATAGGAGGATTGTCTATGAAAAGGAGCGACTATATCTCTATAGTCTTTAACTATGAGTCTAGTTAGCCAAAACGATCACTTTGCTCTGTTCGTTTTGATGAGCCCATCATAGCCAGAACTGTGATGTAGCTCAAGACTTTTTCAAAAATTTTTTAAAATTTTTTGCTTGCACCAGATCGGCCCGAGCGTCTGCGCATGGTGCAGCAGGCGGCGCAGGCGCCACGAAGCCGATAAACATCAGCTTTGCCCGCGGATCGACGTTAGTGCGCTCCGATGTTACTGATAACATCAGGCATTTGACAAAGACCGCAACAGTCCGAAGGCCCAGCCTGCGCCCCCGGCGCCGCTTCCTGAGGGTGGCAGATGTTACAGTAACAAGCCTTAACCGGCATGCCGCAGGTCGTGCCACCAGGGCTTACGAACAATCACTGTGCATCTTCCCAAGTTTTAGCCCAGCGCTTACCTATGCCGTGCGGCTCCCCATCAGGCTTCGCGCCGGAGGGCGTGGAGCGAGACATGGGGCCTGCTGCCACTGCCATACCAGTTATGACGCCTCAACTATGGGCACCAGTTGCGGACGCAGTCCCAGCGGATGCGGGCTGCCGCTTCTTGTCTTTATCTGTGGAGATGGTTACAGATATAGCGAACAGCCTGAGTTCGGGGCGAAGTTTATGGCGCATTGGCTGCACCTGCGAGGTTTAGTGGTAGTATGGGCGCCGCAGCGCGCCCGCTGCACAGCGACGGAGCTTTAGTCCGGCTGACGAGCAGGCGGCGGCTGAGCTGAGTTAAGCCCGGTGCCGGGCTTCGTGGTCTTGATAGGAACCATTATGCCTTTACTTGGATGGGTGCTGCGTGCCCTGCTCCTCGCGCCGCGCGTGATCGTCCCCTTTTGGTGTCTGGGCCTGTGCCTTCTTACCTTAAGCTGCCGCACCTTAGGGGGGATCGCGCCCTATAAGGTTGCCCGCTGCAACCTCGTGCTCTTACTCATCGTGATCGGCAGCGCCTGCTATGCGCCGCAGGCCCGCGCCGCCTGCACCAAGGTCACCGCCTCTGACGCCCTGCCGCTGACGATTGCCGCTGACCAATGCTTTGAGCTGCAAGGCGGCAATGTCTTAGCAGGCCACTATGTGGTCGCAGGTCAGCTCTACCTCAAGGCTGGGCGCAATAGCACCATGGCCTCAGGCTCATCGCTTACCATCACCCCGACCGGGCGCTTTGAGCCGCGCGGGCAATGGGAGCTCAAGCCCCATACCCAGCTGACGGTGCAGGGCCAACTCACCTGCTCGGGGATGATCTACTTAAACTCTGCCAGTACCCTGCAAGCCCAAGGCAGCGCCACCTTGCGCAACATCGGGCGCGTGGTCTTAGAGGCGGGCTCCGCTCTCCTTCTGCAAGAAGGCAGCAGCTTGAGCACCAGCGGGCTTTTGACCATCGCCGACACCAGCGTCACCCTCAGCGGCCGCAGTAGCCTGCTCAACCAAGGCACCATCCAGACTGAGCACGCCGCTGCTCTTGCGGTGCACGACCAAGCTCAGTTCACCAATCGCGGCACCATCGAGCTAAACCCCTACGCCCGCCTTGAGCTCACCGGTCAAGGCCACTTCACCAACAAAAAGCCATTTAGCCCCGCAGGCGCGATCAGCCTCACCGACCAAGCCATTTGGGATAATGACGCCTTGGTCAAGCTCGCACGCTTCAGTCGCCTGACGCTCAGCGCCAACGCCCAGCTCAAATCCACCCACACCATCGAAGTCTCCGGCCAGCTCGCCTTAAGCCAGAGCGCACGCCTGCTCAATCAAGGCACCATCGCCCTGACACCGAGCGCCCAGCTCAATGCCCGTGACTACGCGGTCATCATCAACGACGGCACGTGGCGCAACGAAGGCGCGCAGCTGCACTTAGAGCATGAAGACAACTTCATTAACCAAAACATCATCTCTGGTGCCCAAAGCCGCGAGCGCATCAAAAACAAGCAATACCATGCCCCGGCGCACTAAGCCCTGCGCCCTGCGCTTCTGCGCTTACCGCTCTGCACTGGCACGGTGGGGCCGGTGCGCTTCTAGTGCAAGCGGCTTACGGTGGGGCAAATGGGGTAAAAATGGGATTTAGGCCGCACTTTCGTAAACGTTTACGGAAGTTGCGTAAGCGCCGGACTATAATGGCCTCAGAGCTTCACAGAGGCCTTGGCCTCTGCGCTTGCCGATTTCATCCATGCCCCGCACGAGGCTGTTAGCAGAGGTTGTTATGCTCGAAGAGTTAAAAGAGAAGGTATTTCGCGCCAATTTAGACCTGCCTAAGCATGGCTTAGTTACCTTTACTTGGGGTAATGTTTCGGGTATCGACCGCGAGCAAGGCTTAGTTGTGATCAAGCCTTCGGGGGTTGATTACGAGACCATGAAGGCATCGGACATGGTCGTCTTAGATCTTGAGACCGGTAAGAAGGTCGAAGGTGACATGAACCCATCGACCGATACCCCTACCCACTTAGAGCTCTATCGCGCTTGCAAGGACATCAATGGTATCGTCCACACCCACTCGCGCAATGCCACCTCGTGGGCCCAAGCCGGCATGGATATCCCAGCCTTAGGCACCACCGGTGCTGACTACTTCTACGGCGCTATCCCATGCACCCGCATGATGACCGATGAGGAGATCAACGGCGAGTATGAGGCCGAGACCGGCAAGGTCATCATCGAGACCTTTAAGAGCCGCGGCATCGAGTTTAAGAATATCCCAGCCGTCTTAGTCCACTCGCATGGCCCATTTGCTTGGGGTACCAGCCCAGCCAACGCCGTTTATAACGCCGTGGTCTTAGAGGAAATCGCCTTCATGGCCTTCCACGCCACCATGTTAAAGCAAGGCTACATCAAGCCAATGCAGCAGACTCTGCTCGATAAGCACTACCTGCGCAAGCACGGCGCTCACGCCTACTACGGCCAGCCGGGCCAGCAGCACTAAGCGGCTCGGGTCAGCGGCCGCAGGTCAAAAGCCGCAGGTCAGAAGCAGCAGGTCAGAAGCCGCGGTCATAAGCAGCAGGCCTGCGGCTGGCTGAGCGTCACCGATTCCCTTTCCACTCAGCAAATGAGTCCACCAAACTTGCTTGCTGGTCACATCTAGGAGTTAAGCCTCACACCCTTAGCTCCACCAACTCCTCCAAGGGTCTTGTGCTCTTGGAGGTTTTTTTATGGTACGACCTTAGCAGTCCTTGAGCCACTTGAGGCCGATGCTGATGCAGCTGCTGCTCTTGGGGTTAGCCAAGATTTGGCTTAAGGTTGGCAGCTGCGCTAAGAGCACCGTGGCCGCTTGCTGGGCATCGGCATCGCTGCCTTCCTGCGCTTGACGCAGACACTGCTCTAAGGCCGCTAAGAGCTTGGGCTCGCTTTGGCGCAGCTCCTTGACCGCCACGATGGTATCGATGGTCTCAGTCGGCGTGAGCTTGTTCTTTTTGGCATAGCTCTTTGAGCTGTCGTAGGTCTGTCGCCAGCGCTGTTCGACGGCCAGCTCGCAGCGCCCAATCAAGCGCAGCGCTTTGAGCGCGCCATAGAGCGCTTGGACGCCCATATCAAAGGTCTTGGTGCACTGCTCCATGCGCAGGCACAGCTCCACTTGGGCTGAGTTGTTGGTGATGGACTCACCAGCAGCTTGGCGCTCGACTATGAATTGCTCTCGCACCTTGTCGTGGGCCAAGATGAGTCCCTGCAGTGCCTGCGCTAAGAGCTTAAAGCCCGGCGCCACCTGCTCCATACGCTTTTTGTCGGCCGCACTCTCCGCAGGATAAGGGCCGGTCAAGAGAACTGAATCTGAAATCACGAAAACCTCCACGTTAGGCGCTTAGGGTACCATACTCCGCGCCCGCGTAAAGGCCTGCCGTAACGCCTTGCGGCGCTGAGAGATTTACCGTAGGTTAATACTTCCTGTGGGGCGCGCTGAGCATCGGCGGAGCTCGGACTCCGCCGCGATGCGCGGTAGCGAGGCTGAGCTTAGTTGTACGCAGCGCTCTCGAAGTGGTTCTTGAGCTTGATGATATTGCCGACGATGTAGTCGTCGATCTTGTTGGTACGAGGCTTGGACATGTACTCGTGGAGCAGCTTGATCGCTTGGTAGCCTTGCACCTTCGGCTCTTGGCAGATGACGAAGTCGATGATGTCGGACTTGACCAGCTCACGCGTGGTGTAGATTTCATCGCAGGCGATGACAAAGAACTTGTCGATCGAATCGGCGATGACGGCGGCGCCCAAGCCGCTCACACCGGAGCCGGAGGCCATGTAGATGCAGTTGACATCGCGGTGGCGCCGCAGCGCATCCATCGTGACCTGCTGGGTCGTGATGTCATTGTCCATGCCCTCGACCACCTCGACCACCTCAAAGTCGCACTTGCGCCGCTGCAGCTCTTCGGTAAAGCCGCGCACACGCGCAGCATGGCCATGGTGGCTCTTCAAGCCCACCACGATCAGCACCTTTAAGGTCTGATGCTGGCGGCTCTTATCGAGCAAGGCTGCGGCAATCTCGCCGGAGCGGTAGTAGTCCGGACCGACAAAACACAGGCTCTTGCAATCCTGCACCATATTGTTGATGAGGATGACGGGGATGTTGCTATCGCTGAGATCGTTGATGTAAGCTCGGATGCGCGGATCGTCGACGGTGCAGAGCGCCAGCGACTTGCAGCCTTGCTCCTTGAGCTGCATCAAGCTCGACAAGTGCTCGTCGACGTCCCAGCCTTCGACTTCGCGCAGGATCACCTCAAGGCCCAAGTCCTTAAACTCAAGCTCCGCTTGGCGAATGCCATGCTTGATGTCATCAAAGAAGGGGCTGTTGATCGAAGGCAGCAAGATGCCTACGGTGTTGAGATTCTTCTGGGCCGAGAGCGCGCGCCCGGCGCGGTTGGGGACATAACCAAGTTCTTGGGCCAGCTGGCGAATGCGCTTGGCAGTATCTTCGCTCACCTCGCTTTTGTCGTTGAGCGCACGCGACACCGTGCCAACGGAAACGCCACTAGCTTTGGAGAGATCCTTTAAAGTAACAGTCATAGTCTTGCCCCGCAACATGGTTGAAGCCTGACGCTCACGCGCCTTAGGCGCAGTCGTGTCGCCCTCAAGCTCCTACTGCCAAGGGGACAAGGCTCAAGGATGCAAGCCTCACGGGAACCCAGCCTATGGGGCAAGCCCTTCGAGGACAAAGCCTCACAGGATCAGTCCCGCTGGAACCAAGCCCGAAGCTTGGCCAATGCCACGCAGCCACCGCTGCTCTCTTCCTCTCAGCCTTAGCAGTATGCTCGACTCAAGCACGACTTTCACCTGAGCCCAAAGCGCAAGCCCTTATGCAAACGTGCACAGCCCCGCAGGCGCTCTTGCTGGCCCCTGCGATATTTAAAGCTGCAAGCGCCCGCTGCGACGTGCTGGCGCCGCGTGCCGCACCTCTGCAAACGCTTACGTTCTCGTTCATATTAGCCTGAAAAGCGCATACGCACACCGTGCATTTTGCCAAAACTTTAATCTCTCGCACACTTTGCCCGAAAAAAGTTACGGAGTTTGCGACGCGCCTCCACGCCGCGCCCTTCCTGCATCTTCTCAGGGGAGCGCAGCGCTGTGTGATTCTTGCTGATGCTGCTTTGCATAACTTGCGCTCACGCAGGAGAGGCGCGTGGGTAGCGGCGCTGATTTGCTTAAGGCAATTGCTAAACACCGTTAACTTAGGCCGCAGACACAAAGGCCAGTTTCTGCGCTTGTTGCCATACCAGTTGGCACTAGCTGCCCCCGAATGGAACACGGCCACTTTTCTTAGCGCCACTCCCAGCGCGCAGATTGAGCTAGGCTTGCTGCGCTTGTTTATGGGCTTGGGACTTTTCCTGAGGGCTGGGCAATGGCCCTTCCTAGATAAATTTGGTTGTAGCAAGATTGCGCAACAAGAACTATACTTGCGCTATGTTGGACAAGCACGCGGCAGTCGCAGGCCGACGCCCTCAGGCGCATTGGCGCAAACGGTTACAAAACAGCGCCTGCGCAGGCTACGCCCGCTACCGCTGTCAGCGCCTGCACCTAGCTGAGCTTGTGATAAGCGCGCTGTGTTCTGCTGCCCGCTCGTGATGGGGCGCAGCACGTCAAGGTTAGGATCGCACATGGGGCTTGCCTGCCCGATGTTTTAAGTTAGCAGCAGCCCGCGGCTACAGGAGCTTTTGGTTCTGGGCCGAGTCGCCGCGCACTGACCTGCCGGACTCAACCTTTTTAGTTGCTTATGATGTTCTTTTTCAATCTCAAGCTGCGCAACAAGTTTATCTCACTCTTTGCCATCATCTTCATCTTCGCCAGCGCAGTCATCGGCTATTCGCTCAACTACATCTTGACCGCTCAGGATATCGCCCAAGGGATGAACTCCTTGGTCAATGAGCGTCATGCTCGCATTCAAAACATCACCGACGCCTTGGTCGAGCTCGATCAGCGCACCGGCATCGCCATTGCCAATACCGCTGACAACAATATGGATCTCTCGACGCTCCAGAGCTTGATCCCGCAGGTACAAGAGTACGCCCAAAAGCTGAGCGTCGCGCGCTACCCACAAGAGATCCAGGCGATCAAGACCCAGTGCGCTGACCTTGCCACTACCCTGCAAAACCGCATCATCCCACTGCTCAAGAGCGAAGAGCACGAGCAGGCGGCCGCTATCTTCCGCCAAGACTTTGCCCCGAAGGCCATGGACACTTACCGCAAGCTCAATCAGATCGCGCAGTACCAAAACCAAGACCTCAATGAGAGCGCCTCGACCTTATCGAGCAACACCCCGATTGTCGTGATCTTGAGCATGATCGGCGGCATGATCGTGGTCTGCATTGCCTTTGCCATGATCTTGACCAACGACACCCTGCACAATCTCCAGCGCGTCATCCGTCACGCTCGCCTCATCGCCCAAGGCGATCTGTGCGATAGCATCAAGACGCGCCGTGATGACGAGTTCGGCGAAGCCTTCAACATCTTAGAGGAGATGCGCGAGGCCCTGCACGCCAAGATGAGCGTCATCCTCAACCAGACCCAGCAAGCGGTCAACATCAACAACCACGTCTTAGCCAACTCACAAGACATCTTAGAACTGGTCAAGAAGACCGAGGATGCGGCTCTGGCCGTGGCTGCTGCCACCAACGAAATGGTCGCCAGCACCCAAGAGATTGCCGCCAACTGCGAGAGGGCCTCGAGCGCCGCCCAGTTCACCAACGATATTGCCTCCAAGAGCATGTCCACGGTCCAAGGCTCGATCAGCGGCATTCACCAGCAGGCCCAGCAAACCAAGCTCGACTCAGATCAGATCGTCAACTTGGTTGAGCACTCCAAGAACATCAACTCCATCGTCGAGACCATCGATGAAATCGCTGCGCAGACCAACCTCTTGGCCTTAAACGCTGCGATCGAGGCGGCCCGCGCCGGTGAAGCGGGCCGTGGCTTTGCGGTAGTCGCCGACGAAGTACGTGCTCTCGCCTCGCGCACCAGCTCCTCGACCAAGGAGATCTCCAATATGGTTACACGCATCCAAAAGGATGCCAATGAGGCGACCGCGGCCATGAGCAATAGCGTCTCTTCGATGGACAATATTGCCTCCAGCGCCAGCGATGTCGACTCGCAATTGCAAGAGGTGCTGCAGCACATGGGCGACGTCACCGACCAAGTCACCCATATTGCCGCCGCCACCGAAGAGCAGAGCGCAACCACCAACGATATCTCTAACAATATGCACGATATCACGCGCTCGACCAACGAGATCTCCACTGAGACCAGCAATACGGTCGACTCGATCCACGAGGCGGTACGCATCATCAACGTCCTCAAGGACGAAGTCGCCGTCTTCAAGCTCTAACCGGCCATCACGGCTTGACGCGACCTGACGCGCTCTGCGCGCGCGGTTCCGCGCCTGCGCGCCCTTAGATTACACTTTGCTCTGAAGGGCAGCTTGCTGCCCACTATCTCAAAATGCCCTGCCTGCGCGCAGGGCGTTTTTTTTGTATCTAGTAGAATGCGATCCAACTGGGAGCAAAATGCGTTATTTTGCGCTGAGATGAGCCCAAACTAGTTACAGCGTGAGCTTGCTCAAACATCAAAGAAACAGAGTTGGCTATGCTAAAACTACGTTTGAGCTAGGGAGCGCAGGTCGCTGCGCTGCCTGCACTTTCAACTTACATGCTTACGCGCGCTCGGAGCTCGGCCTGAGGCCGCGCCCAGCCTGCATCTTGGTCGTTATGCTTGGATTATTGCTAGCCTTGAGTACTTGCCTTAAGGCGCTGTCTGATACCAGCGGATAAAGCCGCAGCTTCTCAGGTGCGAGCAGCTTGCTATCAGCGCAGCTTGCGGTCAGCGCTCCTGTCCCCAAGGACTTGCTTTTATTTGCTCAAACCAGACTAACCTCGTTTGAGAAGCTTCCTACTTCCGTACGGAGGGCCGCTTGCGGCCTTAGTCTGCCTCTACTTTTGGTTTCATCCCCCCCCCTGAGGAACGGCTTATGTCCTTTCATAACCTAAAGTTACGCCAGAAGTTCATCCTGCTCTTTGCAGTGGTCTTTGTCTTTGCCGCTGTGGTCATCGGCTATGCCGTCAACAACATCTTCGCCGCTCAAAGCGTCGCCCACGAGATCGACGACCTCGTCAACGGTCGACGCTTACGCATCCAAAACGTGGCCGACACCTTAACTGCGCTCGATCAAAATGTGGCCATCGCCATTGCGACCTTTGATAAACAAGAGGCCAATGTCGCGCGCATCAAGTCGGAGGTCGGCACCTTGCTCGCCGAATCGCAAAAGCTGCAGATGACGCGCTACCCGACTGAAATCGGCGCGATCAAAGAGAATTGCGCTGCGCTGAGCAAGCTGGTGCAAGAAGATCTCTCCCCGCTGCTCTTGGGCCAACAAAACTTCGATGCGGCCGACATCTACCGTGAGCAGTTCACTAAGCTCTCAAACCAAACCTCCATGCTCCTTGATAACATCACGGGCTTTCAGATGGAGGTGCTCAATAAGGATGCCAGCGCCCTCAAAAGCGACCTACCCTTGATCGTCATCTTGAGCATGTCCGGAGCCATGTTCATCGTCTTGATCGTCTTTGCCATCGTCTTTACCGGTGACACCAACCGCAACTTAAAGCGCGTCATCTTCCACGCCGAACAGATTGCCCAAGGCGACTTGAGCAAGAGCATCCACAGCAAACGCACCGACGAGTTTGGCCAAGCCTTCCACATCTTCGAGAACATGCGCATCGCGCTCAACAACAAGATGCGCAACATCATCACCCAGACCCATCAGGCGGTCGAAGTCAATCAACAAGTGCTCACCAACTCCCAGCAGATCTTGGACTTGATCAAGAACACCGAGACTTCGGTCATGGCGGTATCGACCGCGACCCAGCAAATGGTCGAGAGCACCGCCCACATCGCGCGCAACTGCGACGAGGCCTCCAATGCCGCGCAATTTACCAATGACATCGCCACCAAGGGCATGAGCACGGTACACGGCACGCTCGACAGCATCAATCAGCAAACCGAGCAGTCCAAGCGCGACTCCGAGCAGATCGTGGCCTTGGTCAACCACTCGCAAAACATCAACAAGATCGTGGAGACCATCGACGATATTGCCGCGCAGACCAACCTCTTGGCCTTAAATGCCGCAATCGAGGCCGCCCGCGCCGGTGAGGCGGGCCGTGGCTTTGCCGTAGTCGCCGACGAAGTACGCGCGCTCGCCTCACGCACCAGCTCTTCGACCAAGGAAATCTCCAACATGGTCGAACACATCCAGCATGATGCCCAAAGCGCTACCAACGCCATGAGTGCCAGCGTCGATACCATGGATCATATCGCCAGCAGCTCCTCTGAGGTCGATGCGCAGCTGCAGCAAGTACTCCAGCACTTGTCCGGCGTCTCCGATCAGGTCTCGAGCATCGCCGCCTCAACCGAGGAGCAGAGCTCGACCACCGCGGAAATCTCCAACAATATGCAGGAGATCAGCCGCTCCACCGCTGACATCTCCGAGCAAACCGAGAACACCGTCAACGCCATCCACGAAGCGGTCGATGCCATCAACCGCCTCAAGGCCGAGGTCGTCTCCTTCCAGCTCGATTAAGGCGCAGGGGCCGCGTTTTGTGGCACAATGCCGCCAAGCGGCCCCGCCGCTCATGGCCCGCCGACCATGGCCCGCCGACCATGGCCTGCCGCTCATGGCCCGCCGCTCATGGCCCGCCGACCATGGCCTGCCGCTCATGGCCCGCCACTCATGGCCCGCCGACCATGGCCTGCAAGGCCCCACCCTGCTTGATTTGGAGGCGGCGCGACTACCGCGCCGGATTGCGATGAACATTACCCACTTAACCGACCAAGGCACGATTGAGACGGTGATCGAAGGCGAGCGTGCCTACGTCACCTATGAGATCTACGATGGCTGCTTGGATGTGCGCAAAACCTTAGTGCCACCGCCTCTGGCAGGCCAAGGCTTAGCCGGCAAACTCGTCAAGTTCGCCTACGACTATGCCAAGGAGCAGGGCTTAAAGTGCATCGCCACCTGCTCCTATGCCGTCAAGTGGCTCGAGCGCCATCCGGAGTATAACGGCGCTGCCAGTAGCGACTACGTTGAAGGCAGCTGCGCCGTGGGCAAGCATCAGGCTTAACGCAGCAGGCCTTACGCTGCAGGCCTAACGTAGCAGTCCGGCCGCAGCGCCGCACGCCCCACCACTTGGTGGGGCTTGTTGTCTTAGGACTTGGCCGGGCGCTGGACGATCTTGGCCCCGGCGGGGACGTCGTCCGTGACCCAGACGTTACCGCCGATCACGGCGCCCTTGCCGATGGTGATACGCCCTAAGACTGTGGCGTTGGCGTAGACCACGACGTCGTCCTCTAAGATCGGATGACGTGGCACATTGAGCACAGCTCCGGTCTCATCGGTGGGGATGCTCTTAGCGCCCAAGGTGACGCCTTGGTAGAGTTTGACGTTATTGCCGATGATGCAGGTCTCGCCGATGACCACGCCGGTGCCATGGTCAATCGAGAAGGAGTCGCCGATCTGGGCACCTGGGTGGATATCGATACCAGTCTCCGAATGGGCCATTTCAGTGATGGTGCGCGGCAGGAGCGGTACGCCGAGCTTTAAGAGCTGATGGGCGATGCGGTAGTTGCCGATCGCACGAATTCCCGGATAGCAGCAGATCACCTCACCAAAGCAGGTAGCGGCGGGGTCGCCATTGAAGGCGGCGCGCACGTCGGCGGCGAGCTTGGTGCGGATCTCCTCTAAGGACTCCAAGTACTCAAGGGCCATCTGCGCGGCGATGTCCTTGACCTCGTCGTTGCAGCATAGGCATTGCTGCCCTTGGATGTGATCATCGGCGCTCTCGCCCTTTAAGGCGGCGACTAAGTCCTGCATCTGCGCCGTTACCTGCTCGGGCGAACAAGCCTGCGCCTGCGGGTTAGGGGCGCTGACGCGCAGCGTGCCCATTTGCTCGGAGCTGACTGTGGTGCGCGCATGGAACTCGTTGTCGGCACTTTGAAAGCACAAGGCCGCCGAGATCTGGTCGATCAAGAGCTCATACAGGCGCTCCACTTCCACGCCCATGTGATAGCTCACGGTATGGCGGTTGATCTTATGGGCGCCGAAGTAGCCCGGGAACAGAATGGCGCGCGAGCTTTTGACAATGTCGCTGATGGCACGCCCCGAAGGCAGCGGATTGCCCTCTAAATGCTGGTGAAACAGGCCGCGCAGCGAGTCTTCTGCGGCCAAATGGTTCACGATGTGCACCAAACGCTCGTTGTTATCTAACACCATAGTTATCTCCTTGACTGTGTGCCTCGGCAGCTCGCCCGGCGTTTCTCTCAGGCTAACACAGCCGTCAAGAACTACGCAGCCGCGCCACCCCATTTGAGGTCACTGCGCCAAAATCGCACCTAACGCCGCTGCAGGGCAGGCCTATGCTACGCTGCCTGAGCTCCGCGCATTACACGCAGCGCAGCACCTGCGCTGAGCGCGACGCGCGAGCGCGCTGCTCGCAGCGCCTGCGGCGCAGCTCGGCTCGGCCTGCACGTTTGTTGCATTTATTTGAGAAGGTCGTTGCGGTTAACCACCGCTGTCATTAGTTTTCTTAGCCTGAGGTTTTGCTATGGCCAACATTGCGCACACCTTACTTGAGTTGATTGGGAATACGCCATTACTTGAGATCAACACAATTACCGCCCAAGATGGGGCCCAAGCAAAAATCCTCGCCAAACTCGAATACTTCAACCCGGGCGGCTCGGTCAAAGACCGCGCTGCGCTCAACATGGTGCGCGCAGCCGAGCGCCAAGGTCTGCTGCAGCCGGGTGCCACCATCATCGAGCCGACCAGTGGCAACACCGGCGTCGGCTTGGCCTTAGTCGCCGCCGTGAAGGGCTACCAGCTGATTTTGACCATGCCTGAGACCATGAGCTTAGAGCGGCGCCTGCTCTTGCAGGCACGCGGTGCCAAGCTGGTGCTAACCCCGGGCGCCGCTGGTATGGCCGGTGCCATCGCCAAGGCCCAAGAGCTCTGCGCGAGCATCCCGGGCGCCCTCATCTTGCAGCAGTTTGACAATCCGGCCAATCCGCAAGCCCACGAGGTCAGCACCGCCGAGGAGATTTGGCGTGATACCGACGGCCAAGTTGATGCGGTGGTCGCAGGCGTCGGCACCGGCGGCACCCTCTCGGGCCTTGCCAAGGTGCTCAAGGACAAGAACCCTAACATCAAGATGGTCGCGGTTGAGCCGTCCAGCTCCCCGGTCTTAAGTGGAGGCAAGGCAGGCCCACACAAGATCCAAGGCATTGGCGCGGGCTTCGTGCCTAAGAACTTCAAGCGCGAGCTCGTCGATGAGATCATCACCGTCACCAACGAAGACGCCATGGACACGGCGCGTCGTCTCTCCACCAAGGAAGGCGTGTTAGTGGGCATCTCCTCAGGCGCAGCCATGTTTGCGGCCATTGAGCTGGGCAAGCGCCCTGAGTACAAGGGCAAGACGATCGTGGTGATCTTACCGGACACCGGCGAGCGCTACCTGTCCACCGAGCTCTTCAACCCGCAGCACTAAGCTGCGCCGCGCGCGTGGCGTACGCGGGCGCTGACGCGCGGCCGTCCGCACGCGGCCCAGCCTGCTGGGCACGGGCGCCCGATCCCGCGCGGTGCGGGCACTGCGTCCGCGCCGCAGGCGGGGCGCGCTTTTGGCCTGATCTTTGCGCACGGCAAACTTATCCTGAGCCCCTGAGTCCAAAGACTCAGGGCTATGATAAGCTAGGTGACAGGCCCTCAGTTCAGGGCGACCAGCGCAGGCCTTGCAATAACGTGGAGCAAGTATGGCACACATCCGGCAAATTTTGGCTAATCTGAGCATTAGCGCTTCTGAGTTTAAAAAAAATCCGAAGAGCGTCATTAAGGCCGTCAAGAGCGAGCCTATTGCGGTCATCATTAATGACAAGCCGGCCTTCTACTGTGTGCCTGCCGACATCTTGGAGTCGCTGTACTCTAAGTTCTACGAGATGAACGAGATCCAAAACATCCAAGACTTGGATCAAGCCGACAGCGTCGGGGCCACGACCGACGATGACGGCAGCTTCGGCGTGCGCGACATCTTCCAAACGGTCGAAGACGAGCAAAACAGCAAACTGCTCCACCCGACGGGCGATGATGTGGTCGACCCGCTGAGCAACCATATTGCCGACCCGCTCGATGAGGAAGTGGCCAATCAGCTCAGCTACAGCCTGCGCTCCAAAACCGGGGGAAAAGGCAGCAAACGCAAGGGCGAGTCCTTAGGCTTTGACTCGGAGCTGAGCTCAGAGTTAAGCCATCCCGAGCTCGACCCCGACCCGGTCAACTTCAACGACCTCGATGATCTCGGCCTTGCGGCCACGCCCGACGCCTTAGAGCAAAGCGCTCCGGCCACCGTCACCACAGCAACTGGCTTTGCCTTGCCGACCAAGCCCGACCACAGTGTCACGGTCACCCGCCCACACAAGGCCCACGCCAAGACCGCTGCAGCAAAGACTACCACCAATGAGCGCAAGTCTGCCGACCCAGCTTCGGCCGAGGCTCTCGCCAAGGCGGAGGCCAAAGCCGAGGACAAGGATCCAGCGGTCGCTCCGATGCCCGAGGGGACGCCCCAAGAGCGTGAGCTTGAAGAGCATGCGGCGTTGAGCGAAGCGATCAATGACGTCAGCCAGCAGATCGCCGATAACAACCGCGGCATTCGCCGCTTAGTCAGCGGCCCGCACTCCTTTACCCTCGAGCATGTCGCCAAGACCTACAGCCCTTACGCCCAAAAGAAGATCCAAGCCAAGCTCAAAAAGAGCAAGGCCAAGAAGTCCGCCAAATAGCGCCCGCCCCGGCAGCGCGCGCAGCGCGGCTCCAATCGCTTGCTCTTACGGGCGTTGCGGAGCGCAACATACGACCAACGGCCTATCTATGCCGCTGGCCGCGCCTTCCTTTGTAAAATAGTATAGGGTTATAGCGTTATACCCCGCGGCGCAAGCCTGCTCCGCCGCAGCCGCGCAGGTCGCGCACTCACTGTGCGTTTAGAAGCCCATGTCGTCACAAACGGCTTGTGTATACCGTTTATCGCGCTTTTCAGTCTGAAATAGTTAGGGTTATATCCTGCCGGAACCAGCGCCGTCGAGCGGTAAGGCCGATAGTCCCAATCACGGACTGCGCCGTAGAGCGCGCTGACGCTGACCGCAGGGCGCGCGCGGCCAAGAGCTCTGCGCCTTACTTAAGCTAGGTGAGCCATGGTTCTGCCTCAAGTCGCTTTCATTTGCGTCCATAACTCCTGCCGCAGCCAAATCGCGGAGGCCTTAGGGCGGCACTTAGCCGCTGACGTCTTCATTAGCTATTCGGCAGGCACGCAGACGGTACCGCAGATCAACCCCGAGGCGGTGCGCCTTGTGCACGAACTATATGGCATCGATATGGCGGCCACGCAGTACAGCAAGCTCTTAAGCACGCTGCCGCCCGTCGATATCGTCATCACCATGGGCTGCAACGTGCACTGCCCGCACCTACCGTGCCGCTACCGCGCGGACTGGGGCCTTGACGACCCTACGGGCAAGGACGAAGCGGCCTACCGCGCCACCATTGCCGCCATTGAGCAGCGAATCTTCCAGCTCAAAGCGCGGCTGAGCGCAGGCCTTATTAGCCGCTGAGCGCAAGGCACATGGGCCGCGCAGGCCTCATTGCGCGTAGGGTGCCTAATCTGGGCCTCGTCGTACATCTGGGCCCACTTGGGCGATCTGATCTAAGCAATCTGCGATGGCGTCACAGGTCAGTGCCGTTGGATCTATCTCATGGCCCAAGAGGAGCTTGAGCGGTGAAGCGTAGTGACACTCACTGAGGCCGGTCAGGCCCTGATGGGGAGATTGGTCAATTGCAACACCATGGCTGCAACCATGGCGCCGTAGTCCAGCTCGCGGGCGCCCAGCGCCTTATTGATGGTAGCGGCGACGTTGAAATGAGCCAAGGATCCGGCCACCAAGCCTTGGGCGGCCAAGCGCAAGCACTTCATCTCAGCTTATTCCCAATCTTGCTCCGTGGCGATGGGCCGATAGTTGCGGTAGCCCCGCTGCATGGCGTCACGATATAGCTGCAAGAACTGGTCGCAAAAGAGCTTCTTGACCTCGAGCGGCGCGGCCTCAAGCAGCGGGATGGCAGGCTCAGGTAAACCGCCAAGCACCACCTGCCCGTTCTTAAAGTCAAATTGCAATTGGGCTTGCTCGAAGATCTGCACCAAGCGCTCCCATTCGGGAATGGAGCTTAGCATATTGGAGCTAAGGCGCGGCAGCCGCAGCTTATGCTGCTTGGCGAGCGCCTGCAGCTCGTTGATGACCACCGTCTGCAGCAGCAGCGCTAAGGCCTGTATGACGTTGTAAGCGCTCAAGTGCTGGGCCGCGACGTCGCCACTGTAGAAAGCGCACCGTAAGGAGGTGAGAAGCGGCGGCAGGGCATCCTCAAGCGCGGCTTGAGGCTGGTAGTGGCGGAACAGCGTTCGCTCGGTAGTCTTGTGATCGGAGCTCCATAGGACATAGTGCAGCTCGCGCTCAAGCGCGGCCTCAATGGTGTCCTCAGTCCACCCCATCTCGGCCATGGCGTAAAAGGCATGCTGCTCGGCCCAAACTTTGGACTTGTACAGCTGACTGAACTTAAGCTGCGCTGCAGTGTCTTGGACGAAGAGCTGCGCCTGCGCCTCACTTGAGGCGGCAATGGCATCGACCACACTATAGGCGCTTCTCAACTCCAGCTCCGCCTTCAAGCCGAGGCTGGGCATCAACTGATAGCGCTGTGCCTCGGCATCGATGAGCAGCAACTTGCCATCAGGCTGATTTTGGTCGGGCGCGCCGCCACCGAGGGCGAACTGAGCGCTCACTTGTTCGGTCTTGCTACTGACAAGCTCGACCTGAGGCCAAGCCTCAGCTCGAGCCTGTTGCCTCATCTGCGGCACCATACTATGGGACAGACGCACAATCAGATGCAGCCCCGCCTCTTGGCAGGCTTGTGCCGCGGACGCAACATCGGCAAGGCCCGTGCACACCAGATATTTGAGTTTGGGACAGCGTGCTTTGAGCGCCGCGACATGGTGAGCCAAGAAGGCCTTGAAATTAGGCTTACCGCTGCACGGATAAGCCGCGATCGGCACGGCGACCGCCAAGTTAGACGCCCATGCCGTGGCCACCATCAGGCTCTCGGTGTGCTGTTCTGACACGCGGCACGAGAAGCTCGCGACATTGATGCCGGTGACGCGGCTGAATTCGCAACTGTTCAGCAACGGCGCGGCCACTTGATCAAAGAAGCGCTCGGCACCATACTTGGTAATACCTTGCAACAGCGCGGTCACCGCGAGCTGGTTAAACTGCAAGGGCTCTGCGCTCTCGTCCTCAAGCCAAGCCGCCAGCGGGAGCCGACGGGCAAAGAGCGGCAATGCCTCCCACGGGAAAGGATTGCCTACCGCTTGCTTGACTAAGAGCAGGGCGGCCACTTGGCTCAGCGTAAGCTGCTCTTCATCCCTGCTGGGGGGCAAGGCTTGGTTGATCGCAGCGAGCAGTCCATGCTGCTTGATGGTTCCCATGATACAGCCACTCACATCCAGTGGCAGGTAATCTAATTCGTGCTTAAGCTCATACTGCAGGTGCGCTGCCATAGACTCCCCGTCTTGATCCAACAATAGGATCCTATTGTACCGGGGCAGGCAGGCTTTGGGTGGAAAATCATCAGCCGTGCGGGGCCGCAAGGCGCCTCTTTATTTGCGGCAAAAAAAATCGCCCTGAGGCGACTTCTTCTTGCGTCTGGCGGAAAGGGGGGGATTCGAACCCCCGATACCCGAAAGGGGTATGCCGCATTTCGAGTGCGGTGCATTCAACCGCTCTGCCACCTTTCCGCGACGTTGTGGGGCTCATTATAAGGACTTTTGACTAAGACGCAAGCGCATCCGCGCCTTTTTTTGCTGCCTGCACCGACTTTGCGATATTTATCGCAATTGTGAGCTACATCATAAACTAAGGGGCACGCCCCCAGATAGGAGCGTACCCCTTGCGGCAGCCTCTGCTGAGGCTTAGCCCTTACTTAGCCTCAGGGGTGGACGAAGCTTTCGACTCGGCCGGGGCGACCGGTTGCGCGGCAGTCACAGCTGGCTGCGCTTGTTGCTGGGCCAGCGCGGCGGCCTCGTCCTCTTCGACGGAGCTCTTGACGATGTCGTCACTGCCGGTGCGCACAGTGCTACCGAAGACTTGGGAGCGCATCTGCGAGTTGCTCAGCTCAGTGTCGACGGTGGAACCGGCCACGATTTGGGCCAGCGCCCGCTCCTGCATCGCGACGGCGACATAGCGGTTGGCAAGGTCACGCATGCCTTGCAAGAAGCCTAAGTACATCTCCGCCGAGTGGATCGAGACGTGCTGACGGCCAATGATATTGACCAGCTCGATCTGCGAGCGGTCGATGTCGCGGTTTAACTTCTTGGCATGCTTGACCAAGGCCTCAACATTGGCCGCAGTTGGGTCTTTGGCCACTTCGTGTAAATCTTGGGCAATGGCATGCAGACGGCCCTTGAGCTCGATCAAGCTCTCCTGCATCTCACCTTGGAAGATGGTGTGGCGGTTGGCCACGTGCGTGACCGCGCGCTCCGCCATAAAGCGGATGGCCTTGGAGGCTTCACGCACATTCGAGAAGGTCAGATAGAAGAAGTGCTTGGCGTCCACCGTCACCTTCGAGGTATTGCTCTGCGGATTGTTCAGAGCCATGGTGTAGTACTCAGAGCGCACCTTGGAGATGTCGTACTCTAAGTTGGACGCCTTGTTGAAGGCCTTGCGCAGCTTGAACTCGTTGTCGTTAAAGAACTCGTCGACCACGCGATCGACCACCTCGAGCTGGGCATCAAAGTACACCGGCACCGAGTGGGCAATCGAAGCCAAGATCTTCTCATTATCATCCTTGGCCTCAATGACCATGGTGACGGTCTCGGAGGTCTTGACGTGGGTGAAGTTGCTGCGCACGATGATGGCGATGACGATCATCATGGCAAGGAAGATGGCCACGACACCGAAGTTAAAGAAGCATAAGACCACTAAACCGGCGGCGGTAAAGGCCGACATCGCGGTCAAGAACCAGCCTGCGATCACGGTGATCACACCGGAGATACGGTAGACTGCACTCTCGCGGCTCCACGCGCCGTCAGCAAAACTGGTACCCATCGCCACCATGAAGGTCACATAGGTGGTCGAGAGCGGCAGCTTTAAGGAGGTAGCCGAGGCAATCAGGATCGAGGCTAACACTAAGTTAACCGAAGCGCGGATATAGTCAAATGGCAGTGGCACTTCGCCCTTGACCACCGCAGGCTTGACATAGCGCGAGGCAACAAAGGAACGGGCAAAGGCCGGCAGCGACTTGCGGCAGGCGCGCGAGATGCTCAGGCCAAAGCGCGTGACCACACGGCCCGGCGCTGAGGCACCGAATTGCTCGTGCTCGCCTTGAGTCGAGCTCGACAGGTTAATCGAGGTCTGGATCACGCGGTGGGCCTTCTTGGACGTCCAGAGCGTAATCACCATGATTAAACCGGCAATGAGCAACAAGACGGTCGAGGTCGCCTCCGAGTTGTTGAGCATGCCCATTTTGATGCTGTCAGGATCAGGAGCGCCCAGGCCACTCCAATAGGTAAAGGAGTCTAAGGCCGCGAGCGGTACACCGACGAAGTTAACTAAGTCGTTACCGGCAAAGGAGAAGGCCAGCGAGAAGGTACCCGAGAGGATGATGATGCGAAATACGTTGACCTTGAGCAAGACGAGGAGCTGTCCCATCACCGTCAGGCCGATGAACAGGCACCATAGAATGGTTGTGGTGTGCGCATCGATGAAGGCGATGTACTCAGGCTTCATAAAGGAGGCACCCTTGGCGCCCTTCATGACGAGGAAGTAGATCACCGCGGTCAAGGAGAAGCCGCAGAAGATACCGCCCAAGTAGCGATAGGAGTTCTGGAAGCGGAAGGTGAACAGCATGCGCATGACAAACTGCACCACCGCACCCGAGCAGAAGGCGACCACCACCGAGGCTAAGATACCTGAGACGATGGTAGCGGCGCGATCGGTCTTGATGTAATCGAAGATCTCCGAGTACGACAAGCCTTCGCCGTGGAGCTTAAAGGCGACGGCCATGACCGCAGCGCCCAAGAGCTCAAAGATGATGGAAACGGTGGTGGAGGTTGGCAGGCCTAAGGTGTTGAACAGGTTGATGAGCATGACGTCGGTGATCATGACCGCGCAGAAGATGAACATCAACTCATGGAAGGTCAGAAGCTCCGGCCTAAACATGCCTGAGCGCGCGACCTCCATCATGCCCGAGGAGAAGGTTGCACCAAAGAGCACGCCCAAAGATGCCACGATCAAGATAACCTTGAGCGGTGCAATCCGGCTGCCCACGGCTGAATTTAAGAAGTTGACCGCATCGTTAGACACGCCCACGAAGAGGTCGGTACAGGCCAGCAGCAGCAGAAAGCCTACTAGCACCATGAAGATAATTTCAGTCATAAGCTACAGTGGGAATTGCGCTCGAACCTACAAGCCTTGACCCGACAAGCTAAGAGCCCCTAAGTCGGCAACCCCATTACCGCAAACACAACAAAAGACGAAGATCTGCCCGCAGGCCCATCTTCTCATCAAACCACGCAAAGCCTATCACGAAAAGGCCCATCTTTGGCCATAAATAAGGCATTTTTATGGCGCGCGCATTGTAACAAGAAAATGTTAAGCCCATGTTAAGCCCATGTTAAGCCGCGCAGGCGCCCCCGCACAAAGTAAGGCGCCCGCTCCAGCTGCGTGCAGACACTAGGCTGCGGCGTGCCACACGCCACCCCTACCCAAGTCTCTGCAGGGCTTTCTGCCGGAGCCCCTGCCGCAGCTCCACCACTCCTTTGCCACAAATCCACCCCACCCTGCCCCGCTCCGCCGCCGTCCTGCCGGAGGCGGCCTGCGCAGGCGCCTGCGCCCGCCGATCGGACAAGTCAGCGCACGCCTCGCCCGATTGGCTCCGCTCGTCATTTTTTGTTTGACTTGAGTCACGGATTTTTTTAGAGTATGAGCCGATTGCAAGTCCTCTGAATCGCATGGCTAGGCCTTTTGCGCGGCCTTGAGCCCTATCACGGCGCTCAGAGCTTGCTCCGCGGTGCCTTACCTCATCTGATAGGCGCCTGCGCCGTTTAGTTTCTTAGTACTGCCGCCTGAGAACCGAGATATCACGCGCTGCTTGCTGTTAGCCCGTGATCGTTGTGGTGCGAACTCAAGCCTTGCTCCCGACACCCATTTGGTTGGTCAAGTGTCTGGGAGGCAGGCTTGGTGGTGGCGTAAGCGAGATGTGCTAGCGATTTGACTACCTTGCTGTGGTAATGGCCAAAGCCTGAGGCAGCTGTGCCTTGGGCTTTAGGCCGCAGGCTGCAGGCCCTGCGCCTCACCTCTTGGTGGGCACGATCCGTCTCCACGTGGAGACGGCCTTGTGCGCAGGGCCCATCTTCTTGCGTCTGAGCCAATCAACTTAAGGTTCCTGTGCGGTAGCACTGTGCCCTCGACCTGAGAGCTAGCCCCTCAGATCGTGCGCCACAGGAGATGAATCGATGATTACAGCTTGCCAACTCTACGACGACAACAGCCTCTCCTTAGTCAACGTAACCGCCGGAGATGCCCTTCCTGCAGATGTCATTTGGCTTGATGTTAATCAACCCACTCCCGAAGAAAGTAACTGGCTTGAGAAGCTCTTCGTTGAAGACGTCCCAGACGAAGATGAGATGGACGATCTGGAGTCCTCGTCACGTTTTAGAATCGGCGCCGATGGCGTGCACATCCTGTCTTTGTTCCCGCAGCGCTTGGCCAATGACACCCGTGGTGTCAACATGTCCTTTATCATGCGCAAGAACTTGCTCATCTCCTTCAGAGAGGACGATGTCTCGATCGTGCGCCTTTTGCGCTACCACATCCGCTTTGGCAAGGCCGATATCCGCTCGGCCCTTGACATCTTGCTGCGCCTGCAAGACCTCAAGGTCGACCAACTCTCGGACTTGATCGAGGATGCCTACGGCGTGCTCGATGAAACCGCCGACCAGATCTTAGATGACGACAGCGTCGAAGACACCTTGCGCGAGCTGGTACGCCAAGAGGAGTTAAACGGCCAGATCCTGCAGGCGCTCTACGATACGCGCCGCGCCCTGCGCTTTATCAACAAGTCCTTTGAGACCACCTTAGATGACAAGCAGGAGCGCATCATCGAAGAGGTGCTCAACGACATCGAGTCCATCTTGCCGCACACCCAGTTCTTGGCCAACAAGATCAACTTCCAGCTCGAGGCCTCGATGGGCTACACCAACCACAAGCAGAACAAAATCATCAAGATCTTCTCGGTTGCCGCGGTAGTCTTCATGCCGCCGACTTGGATCGCTAGCCTCTACGGCATGAACTTCGAGTTTATGCCCGAGCTCAGCTGGAAGTATGGCTACCCGCTCTCCATTGGCCTGATGGCGCTCTCGGCGACCATGACCTACCTCTTTTTCCGTAAGAAAGGTTGGCTCTAAGCCCACCGCGCCACGACTCTTCGCAGTCCTAAGGCGCTTCACCGCCCAAAGCACTTCGCCGCCCAAGACCCATCACGGCCTAAGAGCCAAGGGCAGAATTTGCCTCAAACAGAGATCTTTGCCCCTCGTCTGCCGCCCCCACTTAGGGCGCGGCCACGGCCTTCTTGCGTCTTTTTCTTACGGCGCCTTGCCTCAAGACTCCTCTTAAGTGACCGATAACCAAGGCGCGCAGTCGGTGCGCGTCAGGCGGCGCACCTAGATAGCGCAGGCGCGGCGCGATCTGGCGTGCTATTTGATTATAGCTAGGCGCTGAACCTGATGTTTACCGCAGGAGCGGGGCTTTGCCCCAAGCCTTGCGCTAAAGATCAGGGCCAATGAACCGATAAATTGGATAGAAACGCCCTACGTTTCTTGTACTGTGCACAGCCTGCGGGCGCAAGCTCCTAGCTAGCTGCAACAGCAGAGTGTGCCATTAGGCTTTGGCCTAACTATATGTGCGAATATCTTAGGAGTGCAACATGGCATCAATGATTACTTCCGCCGGCTCCGCTTCCGGCATGGACTTTGAGTCCATTATCGCCTCGATGGTTGAGGCGAAGAAGGCCTCGCTGTCCAAGACCACCTCAACTCGTAAGGCTGAGACCGAGCTTGAGATCTCCGGTGTCGGTAAGTTAAAGAGCGCCTTAAAAAGCTTCCAAGATGCAATTAAGGCTTTGACCGAGGACAACGGCTTCAACGAGCGTAAGGTCACCACCGACTTAACCGAAGAGAACCAATACTTCACGGTTTCGACCGATGAAGATGCGGCCAATGGTAGCTACAACATTTCCGTTGAACAATTAGCCCAGACCGAGAAGATCTCCCAAGAGTTCACCACAGGCACTAAGTTCTCGGCTGGTACCTTAACCTTCACCATTCCAGGTGCCAAGGACGAGTACGGCAACTTCCTCAAGGACGAGCACGGGCAGGAAATCAAGGAGCGTACCTTTACCGTTGAGATTAGTCAGGACGATACCTTAGAATCGGTGCGCAAGAAGATCAACGCCAACGACTACGGCGTCACGGCCACTATCGTTAACACCGGTGGCAAGCAGAAGCTGGTACTCGATAGCGGCATCTCCGGTGAAGATGCTACCTTCAAAGTTTCAGGCTCGAGTGGCCTTGAAGCTTTCAACTACGATTCTGCACACACCGTGGGTGGTGTTATGAAAGATGGCAATTGGGATGTAACCCACAAGGCCCAAGACGCTGTCATCATGGTCGACGGTTACAAGGTTACCTCGGATACCAACGAGTTTGATAACGCTATCTCGGGCTTGACCATCACCGCCAACAAAGTCTCAGCCAAAGATGAACATGGCGGCACCATCACCAACAGCGTTGAGATCTCCGCAGACAATGACAAAGTTACTGAGAAGATGCAGAACTTCGTCAATGCCTACAATACGCTCATGTCCACCATGGACGAGCTGTACAAGCACAACACCTACACCGACGGTGCAAACAACTACGACGGTGGCGAGTTGGCGGGCGACAACATGTTACGCGGTCTGCAGAACCAGCTGCAGACCATGATGTCCTCGATGGGCAACACTACAAACGGCCTAAACATCTACTCGATGGGCTTTGAGCTCAAGTCGGATGGCACCATCAAATTGGACAGCACTGACTTCAAGGAAGGCTTAACCGACAACTTCAACGCCTTGGTTAACATGTTAACCGGCGATGATGGTCTGCTCACCAAGTTCAACGACACTGTCGAGGAGTACACCAAGAGCGCTGGTATCTTAGACAAGCGTACTGAGACTCTGAACCTAGAGCTCGACCGCTACGAGGCGCAAGAGAACGAGAACGCGATCTACCTCGAGCAGTACGAAGAGAACTTGCGTCAGCGTTACGCCAAGCTCGATACGACCATCGCTAACTACAATAACTCCCTGAGCTATCTGCAATCTGCTCTGATGTAGGCGCAGGCAGCTCCGCTCTTAAGCTAAGGCCGACATAGCCTTAACTCGGGCACTTAAGTCCAAAGCTGACTTAAGCTGCCGGATTGAGCGCCCCGTAGTGGAGCTATTAAGGCTTGAGCCTAAGGGCTCTAGCACTACTATTCGCACTGAAGGGAGGCCGAGCCTCCCTTTTGTTTACCCTTCCAAACTATTTAACATAATTTACAGTACCTACCCAAAGCCTACTCCCCACCTTCTGCTTGACCCAAGCCTCCCCGCTGACCGCAACAGCCCCTGATGAATAGCCCCTACGCATGAGCTCAGCCGTACTCACCCCCAGCCCGTTTCCAAAACTGCGGGGCTTTAACGGCGTTTTTGCCCTATCGTCCTCAGAAGTACGCTTTAATAGAGATAGAGCACCTGCCCCGAGCGCCCTGCTTCCCTCTAAGGATCGCCTTGCGGAGCTCAGCACGCAGATCAACGGCTCGCCCAGACTCGGACGCACCCGAGCTTGAACACCGAGCCCCCTACTCTGGAGCGCAGCTTCATTCACCCCCAGCCTGTTTCCAAAACTGGGGGGCTTTAACGGCGTTTTTGCCCTCTCGTCCTCAGAAGTACGCTTTAATGAAGATAGAGCACCAGCTGTAGATCAAGCGGCTGGTTACTTCACAAAAGCGTTGAAGGGCCTTTTTGCTCACTTGCCCCCAAAGCGGGGCTACACTGAAAAGCAGTCGGTAGGACGCCAACTTTCCTTAACGGTCATGAAAGGAGCATACAAATGTCCGAAATAGTCACTCATCCCAACAGTCCCAGCACCGAGCCACCGGTGTTGGAGCTGATCCCAGCAGCTACGGCTGCTGACGCCATCGGCCTTACCAGCGACCATAGCGCCCATAACGTTGATAGCGCCAACGACACATTGGTTGACGACACCGTGATTAAATCCCCGGTAGATCACGATACCGCAGCTTCCGCAGCGGAGAGCGCCGAGGGCGCAGACAGCGAACCTTCTGGCGAGACTGCTGACGAGCCTGCGGCAGAGGCAGCGGAATCTGCTGCTGAGGTGGCAGGAGTGAAGCCGACAGCGCAAGAGGCGGCAGCTAAGCGCAAGGCCTTGCAGCAGCTGCGCTACGGTCATGCTACTGATGGCGCTTCGTCCCTTGCCTACCCGGTACCGGAAGGGCGCGAGGCCATGCCAGTCGCACCGAAGGCCGAGCGCGAGAAGATCTGCTGCTACATCCCATATACGGGGCCGCAGTCCAGGCGCGCGCGCCGCTACTTCCGTAAGTTCACCTTCCAAGAGGCGCGCACGCCGTCAGGTGAACTCGTCACACTGCACCTCAAGCCTACTACGTTCTTTGAAGTGCTGGCCATATCCTTTGCCCTCGAGCAGCTCAAGAGCGGCCAGCGCGACCTGCTCAACGAGTGCCTGATGCGCTACTTATTGGCACCAGCGGGCTTGACCGGGGCTGACCACCAGATGACGCGTACCTTGCTCAACTGCTTGGGCCCCATCAACCTCCTCAATTGGGTGCGGGACTTCGAGCTGCCAGTGTACCAAGCCTTAGGCCAAGAGATCACCGACGCTTGGGCCGACCCTAAGGAGAGCAACCTGACCTGCTGCGTGGCCGAGGTTCCGGCACGCCCTAATGCCGCACTGGTCAAGACCTATACCCAAGCCTTAGGTGAGCGCGCCGCGCATTGGCCTGAGGCCTTGCGTCCGCTCATTGCCGACTTGGTTAAGGTCTTAAGGGAGTGCATGCCGTCCAAGCTCCACGACTACCTGTGCCTGCTGCAGAGCTTGTTGCAGTTAAACTCGCGTGACTTCTACGCCGCGCTGCATCAGTTAGGTCAGAGCTTGCCTAAGTTCTTTGCCTTCGCTGCCTTAGTCAAGCCCCAAGCTTGGGAAGCATCGGGCCACGACATGAGCAAGTTCCTGACGGCAACTAAGATCCAGCCTCAGAGCAAGCAGGCCACCAAGAAAGCTGCCAGCAAGAAGCCTACAACTAAGAAGCGCACTGCCAAGGCGACCCACGCCGCGGACGCCTCTGCTGAAGCCTCTTCGGACGCCACTCTTGCCGTTACCGAGACTACCCCAGTCGACCTCAAGTCCTCTGAGGACATGCCTCCTGCCGACGTGGTCGCACCTGAAGACTTGACGGTGATTGAGGATGAAGCATCCGACCGCACCGACAATGATTTCAGTGACAGCGCGCTGAGTGCAGCTGAGCCCGACGTTAAGGCCGAGGGAGCCGCCCCCTCAAGCGGCTGTCAGGTCAGCCTCTTGACCCGCGCGGTTACCAACGTCTTGGACACGCACCATGAGGATATGGTGCTGGGTGCAACCTACACCGACAGCGCCGACAACCCGGATAGTACCGACAGCACCGACAGCGCTGACAGCGCACCGCGGGGCGGCCTTGAAATCATCATCGAGTACGACCCGAAAGATGAAGAAGAGGCAGCCTTAATGGAAAGCCTCTGCGCAGATGAGGCGTCAATGGGCGCAAGCCTGATGGCACTGAAAGCGTTAGCGGAGAAAGCGGCGCAGCTGAAGGCAAAGGAGCGGTCTGCGGACGCTGAGGCGCTTGATGTGGGAGCTCAGCTGCCTGCGGGCGCTGAACCGGGTGCGGTGACTGGTGAGGGTGCAGCGCAGACTGAAGCGGCAGCGGCGGCGATACGGCAGAGCGTGCCGGGCAGCGCGCATGCGCAGAAGCTGCGGCATCGCCACAAGCTGCAACGTCAGCAGCGCAAGCAGGCCCGACGCCATCGCAAGTAGGCACGGCGGCGGCTGTTTCTTGGGGCTGGAAGCTTGGGGTGCAAAAAACCTGCTTGCCGCGGCGCCTGAGGCGCTGCAACAAGCAGGCTTGAGGTCACAGACCTATACCTCACAGAGGTTGGGGCTAAGCCCTACCTTGTTGAGTATTAGAGGGAGTCGGCGGAGCCTAACTCCTTGAAGGCCTCGATGACGCGCTCGACCATAGTCTCCTGGCCCTTACGTAACCAGACGCGTGGATCGTAGTACTTCTTGTTAGGAGCGTCAGGGCCGGTTGGGTTACCTAACTGGCCTTGTAAGTAGTCACGGTTGGCCTCGTAGTAGTCCTTGATGCCGCGCCAGCAAGCCCATTGCGTGTCGGTATCGATGTTCATCTTGATGACACCGTAAGATACCGACTCGGCGATCTCTTCCTTGCTTGAGCCCGAACCGCCGTGGAATACTAAGTTCAGAGGCTTGTCAGCGGCTAAGCCGAACTTCTCCTTGACATACTTCTGGCTGTCGCGGAGGATGGTTGGCTTGAGCTTGACGTTGCCTGGCTTGTAAACGCCGTGGACGTTACCGAAGGAGGCAGCGATGGTGAAGTTTGGCGAAATCTTGCTTAACTGCTCGTAAGCGTAAGCGACATCCTCAGGCTGGGTGTATAAAGCGGACTCGTCCTTGCCAGAGTTGTCAACGCCATCTTCCTCACCGCCGGTGCAGCCTAACTCGAGCTCTAAGGTCATGCCCATCTTGGACATGCGCTCTAAGTACTTGCAGCACAGAGCAACGTTGTCGTGTAAGGACTCCTCGGAGAGGTCTAACATGTGCGACGAGAACAGAGGCTTGCCGTTCTTAGCAAAGTACTCCTCACCGTAGTCTAATAAGCCGTCAACCCATGGCAGCAGCTTCTTAGCGCAGTGGTCGGTGTGTAATACGACTGGTACACCGTACTCCTTGGCGACGTTGTGAACGTGTAAAGCGCCCGAGATCGCACCTAAGATGGAGTTACCTTGTGGACGATCCAGCTTTAAGCCCTTGCCGGAAATAAAGGCAGCACCACCGTTCGAGAACTGAACGATCACAGCCGAACGAGCCTTAGCAGCAGCCTCTAACACAGCGTTGATCGAATCAGTGCCGACGCAGTTGACCGCAGGGAAGGCGTAGCCATTCTCCTTGGCAACGGCAAACAGCTTCTGAACGTCTTCGCCGACCAACACACCAGGCTTTACAACATCTAAAATCTTAGTCATGGAATAGATCCTTTGAAAAGAAAAGGCGCTCGTCAGAACGCTTTCCAATTATACCCGAATTTACTCCCACCACGGCGTGCGCCGCCTTATGGCATGCTCCAAAGCGTCTTAGCATCACAAAACTCTAAAAGTGGCGTGACGCCGCAGGCCGATGGCGCGGCCCTTGGCGCCCGGTGCCCGACCTTACATCGGTGCCGCCGCCGAAAAAGGCGCGCTATGACCTCATTGCTGTGCACTGCACAAAGAGCACAGCACACGGCGGCACGGGCGGCCGCGCAGGCGGCCGCACGGTCGGACGCGGCGCGCTGAGCATTGCGGCGCACCTTGCAGTTGGGGTGACGCCCAAAACAAACCGCCACCTCAGGTCAGACCCAAGATGGCGGTTGTGGCATGCGCTCGGCATGCGCTCAGCATGCGCGCGTTACGCGCAGCGGCGCGCGGCAGCGTGATTACTCAGCAGCGCGCTTCTCTAAGATCTCAACTGCTGGTAACTTCTTGCCCTCTAAGAACTCTAAGAAGGCGCCACCACCAGTGGAGATGTAGGAGATCTTGTCCTCGATGCCAAACTTCTGGATGGCAGCAATGGTGTCACCACCACCGGCAACCGAGAAAGCACCCGACTCAGCAATAGCGTGAGCCATAGCCTCGGTGCCCTTGGCGAAGGCGTCAAACTCGAAGACACCAACTGGGCCGTTCCAGATGATGGTCTTGGCCGACTTGATGGCAGCGCAGACGTTCTCGATGGACTTAGGGCCCATGTCCATGATCATGTCGTCATCGGCGATCTCGGTCTTGGACTTGATGGTAGCAGGAGTGTTGGCGTCGAACTCCTTGCCAACTACTACGTCAACGAACTCTGGGATCGAGGTCTTAGAAGCTAAGTCCTTGGCGGTGTCAACTAAGTCAGCCTCATACAGGGACTTACCAACCTTGTTGCCTTCGGCGGCAATGAAGGTGTTGGCAATACCACCACCGACAACTAAGTGGTCAGCAACCTTTAACAGGCTTTGTAATACTGGGAGCTTGGTGGAAACCTTGGAGCCGCCGACGATGGCTAACATTGGGCGCTCTGGGTTCTCAAAGGCCTTACCTAAAGCGGTGAGCTCCTTGTCTAACAGTAAGCCAGCGCAGGCCTCTGGAGCGAACTGAGCAACACCGTAGGTGGTGCCCTGAGCACGGTGAGCCGTACCGAAGGCGTCCATGACGAAGACGTCGCATAAAGCAGCGTACTTCTTGGCTAAGGCTTCGTCATTCTTCTTCTCGCCCTTGTTGAAGCGGCAGTTCTCTAAAACAACTACCTCACCCTCGTTGACCTCAACGCCGTCTAAGTAGTCCTTGACTAAGCGTACTGGGCAATCTAACAGGGTCTTCATGTGCTCAACAACTGGCTTTAAAGAGAAAGCCTCGTCGTACTCGCCCTCAGTTGGACGGCCTAAGTGCGAAGTAACCATGACCTTAGCACCCTTCTCGAGGGCGAGCTTAATGGTTGGCAAAGAGCTTACGATACGTACGTCAGAGGTAACCTTGCCATCCTTGACAGGTACATTCAAATCAGCACGGATGAATACACGCTTGCCCTTCAGGTCGAGGTCGGCCATCTTCTTGACTGCTGCCATAACGATACTTCCTCAATAAATCTTGTCTTGTGAGACGGTGGCGGCACTAAGATGCTCAAGCTTCATG
This sequence comes from uncultured Anaerobiospirillum sp., assembly GCA_944389615.1. Lineage (GTDB taxonomy): Bacteria > Pseudomonadota > Gammaproteobacteria > Enterobacterales > Succinivibrionaceae > Anaerobiospirillum. The sequence goes on from CALXNA010000004.1 coordinate 84,360, forward strand.
CCCTGACATCTTCTGGCGCCCATTCTGCCGCAAAACCCAAACCACACGCGGCAAGCCGAAGGCTCGGCTCGCCCTTGGTCGGCGTCAAGTGTAAGCGCAAGTAAGAGCTCTCTTGCCCTCAGGCTTGACCCTCATTCTACGGACTCAAATCAGTATATGCAGCAAACGTAAAAAATCAACTAAGCATCTGTGATTTTGTGGGCTATAGCGCCACTTGCCCTAAAGCAAGGCCCAAGACACAGGCTTAAGGCGCAGCCCTGCCGCGAGCCCACCACAGGCCTGCCGCGAGCCTGCCACAGGCCTTGGGCGCCGCCTGCCACGGGCACTGACGTCGAACTGAGGCGTCGGCTGACCGCGGGTGTGGGCTTTGGGTTAGTTGCACACGCACAGGTTGATGGTGGCCCAAGCTTGGCGGATGTGGTACTGGGTGGCCAAGGCCTTGAGCTTGTAGTCGGAGTCGTAAGGCGCGGTCAGGATGGCGGCCTTGCGTTCGAGCTGATAGACCAAACGCTCGATGAACTGCGAGGACATGAGGGCAAAGCTATTGTCCACGCAGCTGCGGCACAGCTCCTTAAATTGGGCCAAGGTCAACGGCTGCTCCTTGTTCTCAAGGGCGGCGGCAAGGCGCCCATAGAAGGGAGCGATCCACATGTTGACGTTAAACTCGATGTACAGGCTCGAGCACTCGCCCACCATCAGCATGCTGAGCTCGCTTAAGTCCGGGTCTTCGCACAGGCGCCGATGGATGTCCTTGTCCGTTTGGCTGACAAAGAAGCGCTTGTGATTGAAGGCAAAGCGCAGGGAGCTCTTGAGCAGGTCGCGCAAGTCCTCAAAATGGGTGCGTGTGCCTAAGAGCAACGCAAGGCCCAGCGCATTGGTGTAGCCTGCGATGATCGTCTTGCAGGTCTTAGTGAATTGCTCGATGGTCGGGTCGCTTAAGCTCTCGTAGTCCTGCATCGCCTTAAGATAGGCGTCAAGGTCAATGCGCGTGCCGGAGGCGACGCTGAGCTTAGGCTGCGCCGTGCTGAGCTGTTGCTCAGTACCTACCGGGTTGTCGCGGTAGAAGGCGGCTAAGAGCACGGCGCGCTTGAGCTTTGAGAACGGCTCTAGGCCAATGACGCCACCGCGCTTGGCCGGATAGGCCTGTTTTAAGGCCTCCTCACGCTTGATGAGCTCGGCAATCTTGAGGCTTAAGGTATGGTCATCATCACCCAGATCGAGCTTGGACTTCATGACCTCATCACTAGTCAGGCCCTCGCCTAAGCCATCGTTGTCAGCGTCAAAGGCACTAAAGGGCTGCGCCTCAGAGGCGCGCGGGGCCATGGCCACGACGTGACTTGCGTCCGTTAAGGTGCTCATCATGCCCACGATTGGGCTCACCCCCAGCTCGCAGCTTAACATGCTGCCCTCAAGGCTCGTCCCGAAATGGCGGCCAAGGGCAACATTGTGCTCAGGGCCTAAGGGGTCGATGCTTGCGAAGGTGATGCCGTGAGCGGTGATGCGCTGGGCGCCGCTTTGCTGCTGCAGAACGGTATTGTCCTTAAAGGTGGTCGGGGCGCCTGCGACCTTGAGCAGCAGGTCGCAGATCAGGGCGCCAAACTCAAAGCGGACATCATCGAGGTCGTAGATGCGGGTACCGAAGTGGGCATCCAAGAAATCATGGTTGATCGTCTTGAGCTCGCATTCAACTTCGCAAATCGGGCTGCGGCAGGAACCGGCGATGATCTCGCCTTGGTCTAAGGCCACCTCAAAGGTGACAAAGGCCGGAACCTCCAAGTTCAACTTGGTGCGCGTGAAGTTGGTCTGATACTTACTGATGAGCTCATGCTCTTGGGTCAGCGCCACCAACTCAGGGGGCAGCACGCCCGGCGCAAAGAGCGTGAGATCGGGACGGGTTATGTTTTGCTCGACGCGCAGATTGTGCTCAACGTGGGTGTGGGCCGCGCCAATGCCGCCGTCTTCGGACTTGTACTTGATGGTCTGCTCGACGCCCGGCACTAAGCTTGAGGTGCGCAGGCGCAAGCCTGCCTGAAAGCGGGCGAAGATCAAATCGTCGGCAGTATCGAAGTAGCTGTTGGTGAGGCTTTCGACCTTGACCTGCGTGGCGTCGGCTAAGTAGCGTTCAAGGGAGTGAGTTTGCTGAAAGGCCGACGGCAATTGCAGGTAGTGGTCACGGAGCCAATCGTTAAAAGCTGAGCAGAAATCGTGGATAAATGTCGCGGCATAGGACTCGTTGACCGCAAACTTGTACTCACATTCGATATTATCGAGCAGACTGGCATGAACACCCATATCTTGCCCCACTCCCCACATGCAAAGATGCAACAAGGCTTGTCGCCGACGCTACGTGAGCGTAGGCTCCGGCCTTGACGAAGGGCCGGGCGGTCGCGGTGACAAGCGTAAAAACTCGGATAGCCAAATGACGCGGGCACTTTTGCCCCATCATCGCACATAAGTCTACGCCCGAAAGCAAGGCGCGCACTGATGGCATTATCGCCAAATGCACAAAATTCGCGCCGCCAGTTCTCAAAAATGCGAACCAGCTCCGATCTTCCGGCGCGCCGGGCACTCTCTCACGGCGCGTGGCCTCAAGCACGGCGCGTGGCCTTAAGCACGGCGCAAGTGTCGACGGCACGGCACCGCCTAGCTCCAGCGGTCAACTTATGGGGCGGGCCATATGGGTCTGCCCTTACTGGCCATATGGGCCTTCCCTAAAGCGACAAAACGGCCATGCCCCGCAGAGCATGACCGCTATGTTCGGGCTCATCAGTGCTGAGCCCGTTCTTAAGGTTTAGCCTTACTTGAGTAAGGACTTGCCGACGGCAACGGCGTTGGCGACGGTGAAGCCGTAGCGCTCAAAGAGCTTGTCGGCTGGAGCCGAAGCGCCGTAGTGGTCTAAACCTAAGACCTTGCCGTCAAGACCGACGTACTTGTACCAAGTGGTGGTGGTACCAGCCTCGATAGCGACGCGGTTGCGGACAGCACTTGGCAGTACCTGCTCCTTGTACTCGGCGCTCTGACGGTCGAACTCCTCGCAGCAAGGCATGGAGACGACACGTACCTTCTTGCCTTCCTGAGCTAACTCTTCGGCAGCGTGGAAAGCTAAGGCAACTTCAGAGCCGGTGGCGATGTAGATGAGATCTGGCGTGCCCTCGCAATCCTTGAGGATGTAGCCGCCCTTAGCGATGGCAGCGATCTGCTCTGGGGTACGAGGCATCTGCTCTAAGCCCTGACGGGTTAAGACGATGTCCGAAGGGCCGCACTTGCGCTCGATCATCTGCGTCCAAGCTACGGCGGTCTCAACTTGGTCACATGGACGCCACGTGTCTAAGTTTGGAACCAAGCGTAAGGTTGCCGTCTGCTCGATTGGCTCGTGGGTTGGGCCGTCCTCGCCCACACCGATGGAGTCGTGCGTGAAGACGAACAGGGTTGGGATCTTCATCAGAGCGGCCATGCGGATGGCGTTGCGGGCATACTCCGAGAAGATCAAGAAGGTGCCACCGTATGGACGGAAGCCGCCGTGCAGCACGATGCCGTTCATGGCAGCGCACATCACGAACTCACGAACACCCCAATGGATGTAGTTGCCCTTGAGCTCATGCGGCATGACCGAGTGCGAGGCCTTGTTCATGGTGAGGTTCGATGGAGCTAAGTCCGCCGAGCCGCCTAATAACTCAGGTAACAGGGCACCGAAGAAGTCTAAGGCGTTTTGACCGGCCTTGCGGGTAGCGAGCTTGGCTGGGTTGTTTTGTAAGTCCTGAGCCCAAGCTAAGGCCTTCTGGGCCAGATCAACTGGCAGCTCGCCCTTCATGCGGCGCTCAAACTCGGAGGCTAACTCTGGGTACTGAGCCTTGTACTTGGCAAAGAGCTCATTCCACTCGCCTTCGGCCTTGGCACCGGCCTCAACGGCCGACCACTTGGCGTAGATCTCATCTGGGATTACGAATGGTGGGTACTCCCAACCTAACGCCTTGCGGGTTAAAGCGATTTCCTCATCACCTAATGGGGCGCCGTGGCACGACTCCTTGCCTTGCTTGTTCGGCGATCCCTTACCGATGGTGGTGTGGCAGATGATGATGGATGGGCGCTCCTTTTCGGCCTGAGCGGCAGCAATAGCTTGGCGCAGAGCCTCGCCATCGTGGCCGTTGACCTCTTGGACGTGCCAGTGATAGGACTCAAAGCGCTTGACTGGGTCATCGCCGAACCAGTTCTTGATCTCGCCGTCGATCGAGATGCCGTTGGAGTCGTATAAGGCAATCAGCTTGCCTAAGCCTAAGGTACCAGCAAGGGAGCAGGCCTCGTGGGAGATGCCTTCCATCAAGCAGCCGTCACCCATGAAGACATAGGTGTAGTGGTCAACGATATCAAAGCCTGGACGGTTGAACTCGTGAGCTAAGAGCTGCTCGGCTAAGGCAAAACCAACCGAGTTAGCTAAGCCCTGGCCTAAAGGACCGGTGGTGGTCTCAACACCTGGCACCTCACCGTGCTCTGGGTGGCCTGGGGTCTTCGAGTCCAACTGACGGAACTGCTTTAAGTCTTCGATCGAGAGATCGTAGCCGGTTAAGTGCAGCAGCGAGTAGATGAGCATGGAGGCGTGGCCGTTGGACAGGATAAAGCGGTCACGGTTGGCCCAGTGTGGGTTCTTGGGATTGTGACGTAAGAAACCGCGCCACAAAGCTTCGGCCATATCAGCCATACCAAGAGGTGCGCCTGGGTGGCCGGACTTGGCCTTTTGCACACCATCCATACTTAAAGCACGGATGGCATTAGCTAATTGCTGATACTCTGACATGTTTACTCCTAGATTCACCACAACTGCGCCACTACGCAGCTGCAATCTTTACTGAAACGGGCTCTATGCTAACCAAAGCTCCACTTAGGGGCTAGCATAGACAATTTGGTACGACCAAGCACCGCGCCTGCGCCGCTGCTGCTTTGCGGTTTATCCGCGGCTGCCCCGCAGCTATCCCGCGCAGGAAGCCTCTGCTGGTGCGGCGCCGCGCGTCTTTGCCCTACGGTGTGGGCCTGTAAGGCAAGGCTTTCAGGGCTGGCCTGCAGGGCCTTGGTCTTAAATCTTGTTGCCATTGACCGTGATGGTGGTCATCTCATCGGGACGACCCGAGTGGAAGTCGATCGTGCCGTGGGAAGTACCATCCTTATTGACCTTGAACTGCTCAAAGAGCGGCATCAGCGGCAGTAAGGAGCGCCCGGTGATCAAGCTGACATCAGTGTTGACTGTGACGTCGCCTTGGGCGGTCAGATCAAGATACTGACCGTACTCCCAGTCCTTGACCTCAATGCTCTCGTGTCCGGAGAGCTCCACGGAGAGCTGTTGCTGCTCGGCCTTGCTGTACTCATCTGGGCGTACCATGGTGACGTAGTCAAAGCGCGAGCCCGGATCCACCGAGACGGTAACCGGGTGCGGCAAGAAGGTGCTGAAGTTACTTAAGGCCTCTTCTGGGGAGTTGAGGGTGCTCAGGCTCAAGCCTGCGATCGTGCCGGTAAAGTTCAGGTTCTTGAGCAGGCGGGCCGAGCCAATCTTGAGCTCATAAGGCAGGTTAAAGACCCCAGCCTTGTCAGGACGGGAGCCTTCGGACTTGAAGGTGACGTCCTCAACTACCATCGGGGACATGCCGAGCAAGGCAAAGCGCTTGAAGGAGAGGTCGTTGCGCCCGATGTTCTTGAGCTGCAAGAAGCCTTGGGTCTGACTGTGATAGGACAGCTCGGAGATCGAGGCGTAGTTGGACAGGGCGTGATCTAAGGTGAAATCAAGCGTGAAGTTTTCATCTTGGTCAAAGCCCAACTGCATGTTCATCGTGCCCACCGGCTTGTAAGCGATGCGCTCCTTGAGCTGCGCTACCGCGCCTTCGATGCCGTTTTCAAAGCTTGGGAAGTTGGCCCCATCGTAGTTTTGCTCTTGCTCATCGGAGATGTGCTCACGCAGGTACTTTTGGTACTCGGCGAGCGCATAGAGCGACACATCGTCGTTTAAGTACGAGGCACTCAGCTGCACCTGACCTTTGTCTTGGCACAAGCTATAAGAAGCGGAGAGGCTTAACGCCGTGAGCGTGTTCAAGTCAAAGGACTTGATGGCATTGGCGTCATTGATCGTCGCCTGCACTAAGTCGATGTCGTAGTCGTAGCCGCCATAGGTGACGCTAATCTTGACCGGAACCTTGAGTTTGACGTCGCCATCGGTGGCGATGAAGGTCACGTCGTGTGAGAACAGCCCGATATCATCTTCGTACAGGTCAACCGAAAACGGCGTCGCATCAGCGGCGATCATGTTTTGATTGATGAAGTTCTCGATAAAGCTCCGCGACTGCTCCAGCATCGTGCTGTACGAGCACATCGGCCCGACATAGCCACCGCCGACCAAAGCCACTACCACTACGGCTGCCGCAGCTTGAGCCAAGGTCTTCTTCTTCAGCGCACTAACTGACACTCTCTACTCCTCATCACCAACAACCAAAAACTTTGTTCTGCCCCGGTAGGCGCAGGCCTGCGCCGGGCACAGTCGTCAAATGATTGTAGCTTACGTTCCAAAAAAGCCGATCAGTTGATCGGCTTTTTTGTGGGCGGATGCACTTTCTGAGCGGTCAGCGCGCGCATCCGTCAAGTGCGGGGCGCACCTTTATAGGCAGGCCAATAAAGGCAGGCCGATGCGCGATTAACCGAAGACCTTGCGGTAGTCCTCTTGGAACTTAGTGATGCCTTGGTCGGTTAATGGGTGATGAGTCATCTGCTCGATAACCTTGTAAGGAACGGTGGCGATGTCAGCACCGGCTAAAGCGCAGTCCATGATGTGGATTGGGTTACGTACCGAAGCGGCGATGATCTGAGCATCGATGTCGCCGATCGAGAAGATGTCGGAGATCTGGCGGATTAAGTCGATGCCTGGCATCGAGATGTCGTCTAAGCGGCCTAAGAATGGGGATACGTAGGTAGCACCGGCGCGAGCAGCCAGCAAGGCTTGGTTAGCCGAGAAGATTAAGGTTAAGTTGGTCTTGATGCCTTCGGTCTTGCACATACGGCAGGCCTTTAAGCCTTCGACGGTCATTGGGATCTTAACGACCATGTTAGGGTGGATCGAAGCGATCTCACGGGCCTCTTTCATCATGGTTGGAGCATCAAGGGTAGTTGGCTTAACTTCGCCGCTGATTGGGCCATCGACGATCGAGGCGATCTCTTGGATTACTTCCTTGAAGTCACGGCCTTCCTTGGCAATCAGGGTTGGGTTAGTGGTAACGCCGCAGATCACGCCCATGTCATTGGCTTTACGGATGTCTTCTACGTTAGCGGTATCAATAAAGAAACGCATTGCAACTCCCTAATAACTTGTTTGGGACTGAAGCCTAAGCCGTCCCTTCTACACCATACCTAAGGCGCAAGGCCGAGCGCAATTACGTCTACAGCGCCTTGGGCCAAGACTAACTGACGCGGTGCACTCACCTTCGAGGTAATCTTGAACTTGCAAGCATCTTAAACCAAAGCATGGCCAATGCCCTCAAGTTACTGTGCGTAACGTGATACAGATCCAAATTTTTCTGCTTTGTGCACGAGCACGTTATAACGGGCAGAGCACCAAGTTTTACACCAAATTGCAAATCGTAACCGTTTGTGGAAAAGGTGATCTGGCGCACGCCGCCGCGCCCCAAAAAGGCACCTTCTGCCTCAAGGAGCAAGCGCTCACCCCCACCCCTCACGAACCGCAACTCCGCGCCCGAAGCGCACCGCCTGAGCGCGCAGCGCAAGGCCTACGAGCTATCACCGCACCTGCGCACTTCAAACTTTACTCAGAGCCGCGCGCAGTGGCTATCATGCCAACGTCCTTTTTATCACCGCACCCGCCCTGCGGCCGGATAAAACTCGCAGCTCATCACAACTCCCGCCCTCACCCCACCGCGCAGGCAAGCACAGCGCCCGCTCCCGCCCGTCCCCGCCCGCCCCCGTCTGTCCACTACCAGCAAATTCAAGTATGCGCAAACGTTTCCAAAACGCATCACCAGCCAAGCTCGGCTGCGTCCTACTGGCGCTCACATGCTCGAGATCCGTCGCTACGTGCACGTGACTAAACTTGCCGCCAATGACCTTCCTCCAGCAGGCCTTGTCCCAGCATAAGCTCTACGCTCTGTCGCACCAGCACGGGCCAAGCTCGCGCACCTCCAAGAAAAGCTGTACCGCCCCTATCCCCTCAGAGACCTGCACAGACTTCCCGCAGAGCGTGGGGTTACCTGACTCGGTGGCACCGCCAAAGTGGCCCCTACTCCATAGAGACCAAGCGGCCTTCCGCAGCGTGCAGCGGCGTGCGGCTAGCGCAGCCGCCACCGCAGTTGAAACTCACGCACCCCGATGGCTGCTGAGAGGATGTGGTAACGGCTCGACTTCCTGAGTCGTCTCGCATCCTGCAGGCACAGCAAAGGCCAAGCTCGGGGGTAATCCGAGGACTTGGCCTTCAGCTGCGCGCTGGGCGCGCGCTCAGCGCGACGTAAGGCGCGCGGAGCGACGTAAGGCGCGTTAGCGTGCCTTGTTGTCGATGAAATCAGGGATCAAGGACGAGCTGTAGAAGAGGTATAAGGCTTGGGTGCCTTTGTCGCCGTGGCCCATCTGCTTTAGCATCGAGTAGGCCTTGTAGGCAAGGTCGAGCCCCGGCAGGCTGACGCCGCGGTTTTGGCAGACTTTTAAGGCGATCTCCATGTCCTTTAAGAAGTGGTTGATCTTAAAGCCTGGAGCAAAGTCGCCCTTTAAGATGCGCGGGCCATAGCTTTGCAGCGAAAAGGAACCGGCCGCACCGCCACATAAGGTCTCAATGGTCAGCTCTGGGTCTAAGCCCATGTGCTTGGCAAAGACAATGGCTTCGCAGGCCGAGAACATAGACGAGGCAATGGCTACTTGGTTGCAGGCCTTGGCCATCTGGCCCATGCCCGGGCCACCAAAGTACACCCACTTCTTGCCTACGGCCTTAAAGACCGGCTCTAAGGCCTCAATAGCAGCCTTGTCACCGCCGCACAGAATGGTTAAGGTGCCATTGCGCGCCCCGATGTCACCACCAGTAACCGGGCAGTCAACCACGGTAAAGCCCTTCTCTGCGGCTTGCTGGGACAGCTCTTGGGCCAGCTCAGGCGCAGAGGTGGTCATGTCAACGCCGATGGCCCCCGGCTTCATGGTATGGAAGGCCCCATAGCGCCCCATCCAGACCTCGCGCACGTCCTGCGGATAGCCCACCATGGAAATCACCACATCGCAATCACGGGCGCAGTCAGCGGGAGTATCGCACCAAGTCGCGCCGCGGGCGAGCAACTCCGCGGCTCGGTCTTTAGTGCGGGTATAGAGCTTGAGCTCAAAGCCTGCGTCTAACAAGTGACCGGCCATCGGTGCGCCCATTACACCAAGACCAATAAAACCAATCTTCTTAATGTCCATCGTGATTTCCTGCTGACACTCTCGGCTCAGCGCAGGCTGTACGCAACACACCATCACAGCACACTACTGCCACACCATACTGTTGCCGAGATTGATTTGAGCACCATGTTCCACAGGCAGTCCAACCAGCTGCACCTGCGGCGCACTTATTGTAGCCCTCAGAGCGCATCTGCCCCAAGTAGTTCACCAAAAAATCGCAGGTACACTATAGCTACAACCAGAAAGGTGGCTCGTGTGAGAAGGCGGGATCAAGCTGGCCTGGCCGCTAAAGGTGAGGGGATGGTCAGGTCAGCTTAGTGCTTAGCCCTAAATCTGAGGGGAGGGCTAAGGGTAGCGGCGCTACCGCGGTACCGACATCAGGACGATGTCAGGTGGCATGTGCAGGCTTAGCGCCTGCGGGCGTGGGCTGGGCCGCGTCGGCGGCGCGGCTAGGCCGCGCTGGGGTGCAAGCTAGGCTGCAGGCTGAGCCTGAAGCTTAGCTTAAGGCTGCCTTGAGGGCGTCGACCTTGTCTAACTGCTCCCATGGGAACTCGTCGCGCCCAAAGTGGCCGTAGGTGGCCGTTGGCTGGTAGATCGGACGCTCAAGGTCTAACATCTTGATGATGCCGTATGGGCGTAAATCGAAGACCTCGTTGACCACAGCGGCGATCTTCTTGTCGTCGTACTTACCGGTACCAAAGGTGTTGACCGCAATCGAGACCGGCTTGGCTACGCCAATGGCGTAGGAGACCTGCAGCTCGCACTTGCGGGCTAACTTGGCCGCGACGATGTTCTTGGCGACATAGCGCGCGGCATAAGCTGCCGAGCGATCGACCTTGGATGGATCCTTGCCCGAGAAGGCACCACCACCGTGGCGGGCGGCACCACCATAGGTGTCCACGATGATCTTACGGCCGGTCAAGCCGCAGTCGCCAACTGGGCCACCGATGACGAAACGGCCGGTTGGGTTGATAAAGTACTTGGTCTTCTCAGTTAAGTACTTAACTGGGATTACGCGCTTGATGATCTCCTCTTGTACGCCCTCTTCGACATCGCGTAAGGAGATGTCCGGCGAGTGCTGGGTCGACAGCACCACGGTATCGACGTGCGAGATCGAGCCATCATCGTGATAGGCGAAGGTGATCTGGCTCTTGGCATCAGGACGCAGCCAAGGCAGGACGCCTAAGCGGCGCACTTCGGCCTGACGGCGTACTAACAAGTGGGCATAGGTAATGGCCGCAGGCATTAAGACCGGCGTATCGTCGCAGGCATAGCCGAACATTAAACCTTGGTCACCGGCGCCTTGATCCTCTGGGTTTTGGCGATCAACACCTTGGTTGATGTCAGGCGACTGCTTGCCTAAGGCATTCAAGAAGGCGCAGTAGTTGCCATCAAAGCCGACTTCGGTCGAGTTGTAGCCAATGGCACAGACCGTCTTGCGCACTACCGCCTCTAAATCGACGTTGGCCGAGCTCTTGACCTCACCGGCGATGACCACCATACCGGTCTTCACCAAGGTCTCGCAGGCGACGCGCGCCTTGGGATCTTGCTCGAGGTAAGCGTCTAATACCGCATCGGAAATTTGGTCGGCGACCTTGTCTGGGTGCCCCTCAGAAACAGACTCAGACGTAAAAAGCTGAAACATGTGCTCCCTCCAACATGGGGTGGAAAACTTACAAAAGAAAGTTTGCTCATACTCCCAACCTCCTCACAAGGCGGCCGTAAACCTCAGCGCCACGCACTGCGTGGGCTGACCTCACGAAAATAACCCATCCTCCTTGAGCCTATCCCCGGCGTGGCACCGGGCAGCGTGCCCGCAGGGCACGCCAAGGCGTGCCGCCACAGCTGTGCCAGCACCGACCTTCAGTTCCACCTTCACAGTGGTTACAAGGGAAAGCACCAAGGAGAGCGTCTCAGACCTGAGCTCAAAGCCCGGTAAGAAGAGAGCTTTGAGGTGCCAGAGCATGGTCTGCGACAAAAACTGAGCTAAGCGAGTATCAACAAGGAAAAGTGGAGTGGCTGCGCCGCTCCAATGTCACTGCCGCTCAAGGCTTACTGGAGCGCAGATTAATCTTTGATTATACGCGACTTCCCGCATCCTACTGCCACTTGCACAAAATTTCTCACCACCGTCCCGTTATGGGGGTCGGCGGCGGGGCGCAGGCGGCGGGACGCGGTCTCGCTGCAGCGGCGTGGGGCGGCTAATAGATGGTGGCAAAGGGAAAGTAGGCCTGTACGAGATCAGGGCTCAGCGGCAAGTGCGGTCCTAAGAATAAGATGACATCCTCAACCCCACGCGCGCGCAACTGCTCCAGCATACGCTGGGCGATTGCCTGCTCTAGCGCACGCAAGTCATAGCTTAAGCGCTCACTTAAGCGCAGCCAAAACTCGGGGCGGCAGGTCGCCCACTCCTGCGCGACCTCATCGTAGATGGCCTGCTCTTGCTGCGTGAGCACCAGAGGATAGCGCGTGGTGTCGGGCCGATAGAGCTCAAGGAGCTCACAGGTGCCCTGCGCCGTGATGCCGCAGGTGAAGTAGTAGGCGTGAGCCCTGCGATAGGCTGTCTGCAGCACGGCAAGGCGCGGCGCTTGGTGCTGATCCCAGATCAGCTCGTGCGCGGGGAGCTCCAGCTGCTCTTGAGAAGAGTCCCAGCGCACATTGAATACCGTGACATAACGTGGCGCCAGCGGACGGCTATGCCAATCAAGCAGTGCGGTGACCACCGTCTGCAGCAGTGGCTGGAGCTGCGCATCCTCGAGCTCACGATAAGGCCGTCCCCAGAGCTCAAGCAAAAGCGAGCGCAGCACATCGGGGTCGGCATAGTGCAGATCGTAGGCGCACAAACGCAGCACCTGATGCTCCAGCTCCGGGGCCACGCGCGTCCGATACTTGGTAAGCAAGCGGGAGCTAAATACGCCCCCGGGCGCGCGCAGGCGCGGCACTTTAAGAGTGAGCAGCCCCACGGCGCTCGTTATGGTTTTGCGACTGTAACCATTACGCACGCTGCCATTGACACTGAGCTGGAAGCTACACTCGCACTCGAGCATCAGCTCATAGCAGCGCGTTAAGCCCAGCTGCAGTAGCGCCTTCAGGTAACCTTGTGCGTCACGGCGCAGCTTATCTAAGTGGCGCAGCGCCAAGTCTTGCTCGGCGGGCGGGCGCAGAGCGGCGCTTGTGCGTTTGGCTGCACTCGGGCGCAGGGCTGCACTCGGGCGCAGGGCTGCACTCAGGCGCAGGGCTGCGCTCAGGCGCTGGGCTATGCCCGGGTGGCTGGGTTTGCTCAGGTGACTGATCCCGCTTAGGTGAATGGGCGCGCTCGGGTGCATGGACACGCTGGTACGCTAAACCACTTCGCCCTTGACGATGATCTCTTGGCGCAGCACCGAGATATCATCCTCTTCGAGATTGTCACGGATGGCGCGGTGGATGATTTCCGTTGGGCTGTAAACGTCGCCCGGATAGAGTACCACTAAGGCGTAATCGCCGACCTTCAGGTAATTGCTCTGCCCAAAGTCGGTGTAACGGGTCGCACCCACCGAGACCATGATGCGGGTTGGACGGCCTGACTCGTTTAAGTAGGCGTTGATGTTCTCAGCTGGCCCCTCGTCCGGTTGCGTGTTGAAGCGGTCGATGAGCCAAGTGGTGAGCTTGTCGTAGAAGTAGGAGTAGTCCTTGATGGCGCTGTCTTCGCCGTAAGGGAATACTTGGTCGCCGCGCACCAAGAACGAGGCGATGCGATAGCGATCTAAGATGCCGCCCGGCGCGAAGCGGTCAATCTTGATGTGGTTGGCGGCAAAGCCCTTGCTCGAAGGCCCCCAATTCTTCTTTTGGCTGATCTTGGTCGCTCCTTGCTTGCGAATCGAGCAGTCGTTGCTGGCGCTAAAGACCAAGGGATTGAGGTTTAAGACCTTGTCCCCTTGCCAGTCCACATCAAAGACGATGGCGCACTCCGGCTCAATCTGCAGCTTGTCCTCGCCCTCAGGGAAGATGATCGAATACTCGTCAAACGGGTACACGTGCAAGAACTCCGGGGTGAGCGTACTGACCGCGCCTTGCGGCAGATAGGTCGGGAATACGGCCTTCGGCGCGTTCACCTCTGCCGTCTTGACCTTGGTGAAATCCTTGTCTTCACCGGCTTGCTCTAAATGTCCCGTAAAATTACCGGCCACGCCAAAGCAGGCCAACTGCTTCAATTCAATCTGCATACTCACAACTCCGCTCCAGCCAATCCCAAGTAAGGCGCAGCTTGCGCCTCGTCGGGCTCATCTTAGCATAGGCACAGCGCCGCTGGGCACCGGCATCGGCAGGCTCCGGGCGAAGCTGCGGGCGCGCGGTGGGCGCGCGGTGAGCGCGCTCGAGGCGCCCTGCTGGCGGTTTTGGGGGCTTTTGCCCTTACAATAAGAGCTATTGCTTGCGGGAGGATTGGTTATGCAGCAAGTGTTTAAGGTCGCGCTGACGCTCGGCTTAATGTTCACGGTCGCCTCGGCCCATGCAATGAACTCCTTTAGCGCCGCCAAGCGCGAGTTGCCACGCATCTATTGGCAGTTAGAGCAGGAGTTTGGCCCCCAGAGTACCGTGTACTGCGGCTGCCCCATCAAGATCACGGGCAGTGTCAAAAAGCCTAAGTGGCAGGTGAACCTGGAGCCGTGCGGCTATCAAGCACGCAAGAACCAAAAGCGCGCCCAGAGAATTGAGGTTGAGCTCATCATGCCCGCTTGGGAGTTTGGCCATCAGATGCAGTGCTGGCAGGAAGGCGGCCGCAAAAACTGCGGCAAGATCGCTGAGTTCAAGCGGATGGAAGGCGACCTCCATAACCTCTTTCCGAGCGTAGGTGAGGTCAATGGCGACCGCCGTAACTTCCAATTCGTCCCAAGTGGCGCCACACCTACCCAATATGGTCAATGCGAGATGGTGGTGGACTTCAAGCGCAAGCAAGCTCAGCCCCCTAAGGCGGCCCATGGCGTCATCGCCCGCGCCTACCTCTATATGGCGCAGCAATATGGTATTCGCCTCGCGCAGCAGCAGCGCCGCATCTACGAGGCATGGAACCGCGAGATGCCTGCCACCCTGTGGGAGTGCCGCCGCAATGAGCTGATAGCTGAGGTGCAAGGCAACGACAATCCTTTTGTCACCGCCCAGTGCCCGCTTAAGAAGTAGCGCGCGCAGCCAACCCAGAGTTTGGAAGGGGTTAGCTACAGCTAATTTCTTATACTTATCTGATGCCTTGCGATTTCTTATATCGATTTTGCTTTAAGGGTACGGGAATAAGAGCTATTGATTGCGGAGGATTGGTTATGCAAGTGTTTAAGGTCGCGCTGACGCTCGGCTTAATGTTCACGGTCGCCTCGGCCCATGCAATGAACTCCTTTAGCGCCGCCAAGCGCGAGTTGCCACGCATCTATTGGCAGTTAGAGCAGGAGTTTGGCCCCCAGAGTACCGTGTACTGCGGCTGCCCCATCAAGATCACGGGCAGTGTCAAAAAGCCTAAGTGGCAGGTGAACCTGGAGCCGTGCGGCTATCAAGCACGCAAGAACCAAAAGCGCGCCCAGAGAATTGAGGTTGAGCTCATCATGCCCGCTTGGGAGTTTGGCCATCAGATGCAGTGCTGGCAGGAAGGCGGCCGCAAAAACTGCGGCAAGATCGCTGAGTTCAAGCGGATGGAAGGCGACCTCCATAACCTCTTTCCGAGCGTAGGTGAGGTCAATGGCGACCGCCGTAACTTCCAATTCGTCCCAAGTGGCGCCACACCTACCCAATATGGTCAATGCGAGATGGTGGTGGACTTCAAGCGCAAGCAAGCTCAGCCCCCTAAGGCGGCCCATGGCGTCATCGCCCGCGCCTACCTCTATATGGCGCAGCAATATGGTATTCGCCTCGCGCAGCAGCAGCGCCGCATCTACGAGGCATGGAACCGCGAGATGCCTGCCACCCTGTGGGAGTGCCGCCGCAATGAGCTGATAGCTGAGGTGCAAGGCAACGACAATCCTTTTGTCACCGCCCAGTGCCCGCTTAAGAAATAGCACGTACGCAGTATGCGCGCATTACGCGTACGCAGTATGCGCGCATGACGCGTACTCAGCACGTACGCTTTACCTTGTTTTGACTGTGAGATTGCACCATGCGTATCCCTCGCATTTATGACCCCAAATTGGAGCCGCTAAGTGGCAGCAGCCTGACCTTAGATGACTTTGGCGCCCACCATGTCGCCAAGGTCTTGCGCTTAAAGCCCGGCGCTGCGCTCAAGGTCTTCGACGGCCGTGGCCATGAGTTTGAGGCCACCCTCACCGCAGTGGGCAAACAGACCACGGTGAAGCTAGGGCAGGAGCTCCCGCGCTCGGCGGAGAGCCCACTTCAGCTTGAGCTGCTGCAGGTGGTAAGCCGCGGCGATCGCATGGACTTCACCATCCAAAAGGCGGTCGAGCTGGGCATCAGCCGCATCCTGCCTTTGACCTCGGAGCGCTGCGGCGTCAAGCTCGATGCTGAGCGCGCCGCCAAGAAGATCGACAGCTTCCAAAAGATCGCCATTGCCGCCTGCGAGCAATGCGGCCGTAACGTCGTACCGCCGGTGGCGCCATTGCAGTCCTTAAGCGACTTCTTGCGCACGCAGCCGACTGAGGACGGTTTTATCAACCTCACCTTAGATCCACGCGCGCAGGCTAAGCTCACCGCGCTGCCTGCTACCGGGCGCTATCGCATCTTAATTGGCCCCGAGGGCGGCTTTACCCCCGAGGAGGTGGCCGCGACCGCAGCGGCCGGTTTTGTCGGCGTGACCTTGGGGCCGCGCATTTTGCGCACTGAGACGGCGGCCTTAGTGACCTTGTCGATCCTAGGGGCGCACTTTGGTGACCTATAAGCCTGCTCTGGGCGCGCAGTCTGTGCGCGCGGTCTGCGTGCGAACGGGGCGGTCGGCAGGGCGCCTGCAGGGCGGTCGGCAGGCCGACAGGCCCGGAGGCGGGGCGCTATAATGATGTTTTGTCTTTTGGGCTCACTTGTGGGATCGCGCCATGTCAAATCACCAATTACTGCTCGGCAAATCGACTAACTACTTAGAAGAGTACACCCCCTCCGTTCTCTTCCCGATCGCGCGGAACCAAGGCCGCAGCTCCTTGGCGCTCCCGCCCTTTACCGGCTATGATCTCTGGCGCATCTACGAGCTGACCTTCTTGCTGCCTAACGGCTTGCCCCAAGCCTATATGGCCACCCTGCGTGTGCCCTGCAACTCGCCTTATATCGTGGAGTCTAAGAGCTTAAAGCTCTACTTGGGGTCGCTCTGCCAAACCATGTTTGGTTCAGCCGAAGAGGTCAGCGCCCTCATCGCCCACGATTTAGGGGAGCTGCTCGATGCCGATATCGAGGTCAAGCTCTATAAGATCGGCGCTAAGTCCATGCCACTCATCGCCTTTGACAGCCCGCTGCTTGAAGGCGCCCCGGAGCTTTCCGACCTTAAGTTTCGCACCTACGAAGTCGATGCAGGGCTGCTTAAGCTGGCCGACAAAGACAAAAAGGACAAGAAGAGCAACGTGGTCTGCGAGGCCTTCCACACCGACATCTTCCGCTCGCTCTGCCCGGTCACCGGCCAGCCTGACTACGCCAGCATCGAAATCAACTACACCGGCGATCGTATCGACAAGGCCGCGCTGCTCGCCTACCTCGTCTCCTATCGCCGCCACCAAGGCTTCCACGAGCAATGCGTGGAGCGCATCTTCACCGACATCAAGAACAAGCTCAAGCCTGACGAGCTCACTGTGACCGCCTGTTTCACCCGCCGCGGCGGCATCGACATCTCGCCGGTGCGCTCCAACGCTAAAACCTTTAGCGCGCCGCTCCGCTCCCCGCGCCAGTAACCGCCCTGCAACGGCGGGAGGCCGCGGGAGCGGCACGAGCGGCCGCGGGAGCAAAACGCGATCTTCTTTGAGCTTTTGGCGCAGCTTTACCCAAATTTCACGTAGTTTGGCTAAGATGGGAGGTGCGCCCGACGCACAGTTCGTGATTTGGTACCGCTTCGGGCGGTTAAGGGGAAGTTATGAGCGTTCAAGTGGTATGGCCGTCCGGCTCCATGGCTTTGCTCACGCAGATGGAAGCCGACCGCATTTCTCTTAAGTCTCAGGGCGAGCTTTACGATTTGTACCGTAACTGCTCCTTGGCCGTGCTCAACAGCGGCAACCTGACCGATAACTCCAAGGAGCTCTTGGACAATTACCAGAACTTCGAGATCGATGTAGTACGCAATGAGCGCGGGCTCAAGCTCGAGCTCATCAATCCGCCCGAGTCCGCCATTGTCGATGGCAAGGTCATCAAGACCCTGCAGCATCACCTGTATGCGGTGCTGCGCGATATCGTGCTGGTGCAATCGGTCAAGGATGCCCTCGCAGGCCTAGGCCCTGCGACCGATGGCACCAATCACAGTGCCAACATCACCAATGCCATCTTCCACATCCTGCGTACTGCCGAAGCCGTGCGCGCCGACGTCAAGCCTAATATCGCCGTCTGCTGGGGCGGCCACTCTATCAGCAAGCCGGAGTACGATTACGCCTATAAGGTCGGCAAGGCCCTAGGGCTGCGCGGCATCGATATCTGCACCGGCTGTGGCCCGGGGATCATGGAAGCGCCGATGCGCGGCTCACTTGAGGGCCATGCCCTGCAAAACAACGCCGCCAATAGCGAGCGCTTTGGCCTGACCGAGCCTTCGATCATCGCCGCCGAGCCGCCTAATCCCTTTGTCTCTAACCTCGTGATCATGCCGGACATCGAAAAGCGCCTTGAGGCCTTCGTGCGCTTTGGTCATGTGCTTGTAGTATTCCCGGGCGGCCCGGGCACGGCCGAGGAGCTGCTCTACATCCTTGGCATCAAGCTGTGCCATGAAAACCGCCACAACCCCATTCCGCTCATCTTGACCGGCAATAAGGACAGTGAGCCGTACTTTAAGGCCATCAACGACTTCTTGGTACATTGCTTTGGCCCGGAGATCACGCGCCATTATCAGATCATCTTGGATGATCCTAATGAGGTCGCACGCCAAGTCGCCGAAGGCTTACAGACGATCTACGAGCATCGCACCTTAATCCACGAGTCCTACTGCTACAACTGGTCGCTCTTTATCCCGCCGGAGCTGCAATTCCCCTTTGAGGTCAGCCACCAGAACATGGCCGCGCTCAATCTGTGCCAAGGCCAAGAACCCTATAAGCTCGCTGCCAACCTGCGCCGCGCCTTCTCGGGTATCGTCGCGGGCAACGTCAAGGAGTATGGCATTAAGATGGTGGCCCAGCACGGCCCATTCAAGCTCCACGGCGACCAAGAAATCATCAACTATATGGGCCAGCTCATGACCGACTTCATCGCGCAGGGCCGTATTCTGCTCTCGCAGCGCGAGTATGTTCCCTGCTATGAGCTCGATAGCACCAAAAGCTGCGCGGTCAGCTCCTAACAGGGCGTAACCGCCTCGTACTGCGGATAGCGCGGCCGCCGGGCGCTTCCTTAAGGAAGCGCCTTGGTCATTTTTGGGGCAAATGAACGCGCTGTTTGCTTGTACGCACTATAAAGGTGCTTTATGCCCGCTTTGCGCGGGCAGCGGCAGCGCATAGACTACGTCTTTTGCCTGCTGTGGTGCGGGCGCCGGGCGGCTGCGCCGTTTATGTGCGCCCGCATAGGGCTAGCTTGCATGGAAGCTGCAGCCCGCCTAAGATGCTGCCACAGTAGTTTTTGAAAAATCTGGACGCGCAATCCCATGACCTTTAGGTCGTGGCTCAAGCACCCCAAAAAATACGATACTGGCTATTGACCAAGGCCGTTAATATCCTTCACGAAGGATATGCGGCTGTGGCAGAAGGGTGGCGACCTGCACCCTAGGGGTCGGAACGATCCGAAGTTAAAGCCTGTGGAGAGCTCCAAGAGTTCGCTGAAGCAGGACGAAGCCCATCAGCTTTAGCTGATGGGTAGTTCACCCAAGTTAGGAAAAGGATTGCTCCCTGCTGCCTTGCAGCCACTTGTCATAATGGGGGTATAATCGCAAGTTTAGCGCGAAGGCACATGCCGCGCGCTACGCTTGTTCCTTGGAATGATCAGTTAACATGCAAAATCTTGATATCGCAAAATTCGGTGGTACCTCAGTCGCCAATTATGAGGCCATGAGCAACTGTGTTAAGGTCGTTACCATGAACCCTAACACGAAGTTGGTCGTCGTCTCCGCCTGCGCCGGCGTCACCAACCTCTTAGTTGAATTAGCCTCGGGCGCGTGCGACAGTGCCAAGCGCGAGGAAATCATTGCCCAAGTTTTTGCGATCCATCAGAAGATCATCGCGCAGCTTGGTAATGAGGCTCAGCACGAAGCCGTCATCAAGGAGTACTTGGGCGTCGTGCGTGACTTAGCCGTCCAAGCTACCATGACCCGTACTGACATGATCACCGACCGTCTGGTCTCGCACGGTGAGCTCATGTCCTCGTACCTGATTACCGAGCTCTTCAAGCAGCAGGGCTATAAGGCCCAATGGTTCGATGTCCGTAAGGTCATGCGCACCGACTCCAACTTCGGTAAGGCCACCGCCTTAGTCGAGGTGATCTCAGCCTTAACTAAGGAGCATCTGCGGCCCTTGCTCGAAGGCGACTCCATCATCGTCACCCAAGGCTTCATCGGCGCGGACTCAAGCGGCCAGACCACGACCTTAGGCCGCGGTGGCTCAGACTACTCGGCCGCCTTATTAGGTGAGTCCTGCCACGCCGCCACCATTTCCATTTGGACGGACGTCCCAGGCGTGTACACCACCGACCCGCGCTTAGTGCCATCGGCCAAGCCGATCCCTGAGCTGACCTACTTAGAGGCTGCCGAAATGGCCACCTTTGGCGCCAAGATTCTGCACCCATCGACCTTGGTTCCTGCGGTTCGCTGCGATATCCCGGTTTATGTGGGCTCAAGCAAGGAGCCTGAGAAGGGCGGCACGTGGGTACGTCCTACCACCGAGTATGCCCCAGCCTTCCGCGCCGTGGCTTTGCGTAAGAATCAGACCTTAATCGTCTTATCTTCGCCGAAGATGGTCGGTGCCACCGGTTTCTTAGCCCAAGTCTTTGGCATCTTTGCCAAGTACAACTTATCGGTCGACTTGGTCTCGACCTCTGAGGTTTCCATTGCGGTCACCTTAGACGCCGGTACCCAGACCTCGGGCTTGAGCAACATCCCGGAGAGCCTGTTCCACGAGCTGCGCGAGTTCTGCCACGTCAAGGTCGAGCACGACTTATCGTTAGTAGCGGTCATCGGCAACAATATGGCCCGCACCTCCCACATCACCGCCGAGGTCTTTTCCTCGATCGATGATTACACTGTGCGCATGATCTGCTACGGCGCCTCGAGCCACAACCTCTGCTTCTTAGTTGAGCAAAGCGAGGCCGAATCCGTCTTGCGTAAGCTCCACCAGCGCTTATTAGAAAGCGCCGCTTAGTAAAAGCTCTGCACCTACTTCCACCACCGCCCCAAGGTTAACCCGACCTTGGGGCGGTGCGCTTTACACGCTGGGCTAAAAGCCGCCCCAATCGTCCGGATCAAGTTGCTGGGCGAAGTCAGAGAGGATATCGTCCATCTCGGTATCGACCTCAGGGAAATCATCGTCGAGCAGCTCTGCTTTAGCGCTAACTTTGCCCGTCTTAGCAGGAGTGGGCTCTGCGCCGCTCGCTTCCGCATCCAGCTTCTCCTCATCCGACTCATCCAACGCCTCATCGGCCTTGGGCGCTACGATCTGCAGATTGCGCTGACGATAGCGGATATGGTTGAGGCGATAGAAGTCAGGCCGCTCCTCGAGCGTGACCAAACCTAACAGCACCATCAAATAGGCGCGCACCCGTGCAATCGGCAACGGCCCTTGCGTGGTGGGCACCTGCTGTTGGTACAAGCTGGCCATTAAGCGCAGCAGCGCGCATTCATCGCGCAAATAGCGCGTCAGCCCTAACTTATCCTGCAACAGCGGCGGACGCTTTTGGGTTTGGCACTGACGGAGCGCCCCCAAAAGCTCGGCTATGAGCGATGTGACCAATGCTGCCAAGCTATCATCAGGCTGCGGGGCGAGCCTGCGCACCAGCACCTGCGCTAACATCAGCGCCCGCCCCTGATGAAAGTAGCGCTCGAGCTTGTGCCGCGAGAGCTCACTTCGGTTGGTGACCAACACCACCGCCGCATGGCGTGCCGCCCAACGCTCCAGTGCGTCCTCATCTAAGCGATAGCTCGGCTTACTTTGGCGCCGATCCTGGTAGATAATGTGGGCGCGCTCAAGCATCTTACGCACCGGCAGTGGTACCGGCTGACGCGGCGTGCGCTTGCTTGGGAGCAGGCGCCGATAGAGCAGGCGACACCATGCCCGCAAGGTCTGGTACAGCTCTAAATCCCACAGCACCTGCACCCACAAGGGCTGCGTCAGAGGCGCCCCCACCGGCAGCTTCTGACGGTAGAAGCCTTGGAGCAGCACCGGCCCTAAGAGCGAGCTGAGCTCCAGATCAAGGCCATGGAGCATGCTGCGGTGCGCTAAGTCTTGGCTCGTAAGAGCAGGCAATTGGGCATTAGTGCAGGCAGTGCATAACGCATGCAGTGCCTCCTTACCTGAGGCATAGTGCATCAAACTACAGACCGGCGGCACTTGCACCACCAAGGGCCGCCCTGTGCTAAAGAGCGAGTTGAGCCAAGTCAAATAGCGCTGTTCGGCAAAGCGCCGCTCCTTGAGCGCGACATCATGGCTCAGCAAAGGACAAGGCAGATACCACGTAAAATCGCGGCGCGCACGCAGCTGCGGCCACGGCTCGGCGCGCCCCGACCAGAGCTCATTCCACGATGTCCCTGTTACATCCCACGGCGCGCTGCGCTCACCATAAAGCTGAGCATGCACCCGTTGGCGCTTGCTGACCAGCCATTGCCCTTCTACATCGTACACCACCGCAAGCTGCGGCTCAGCAGGCACCTGAGATAGCGCCTTGCGCAGACGCTCCGGCGCAGCCCTTAAGCGCTCCCGCAGAACGCCCAAGGTGGCAGCGTTATAGTGCTGCGCGCTCAAAGGCGCGTAAAAAGACAGGACTTCTGACGGCTCACGGCGCAAATCACCCCAGCGGTTACGCCCATCACAGGGCCAAGTCAGACACTCGACCGCCACCTCAAAGCATGCAAGCGCATCCTTAGTCCCCAGCGCCGCCTCAAGGCGCGTAATCATCCCCGTATGGCGCGCCAGACGGGCCAACAAGGTCAGTGCATTGTCCGGAGCCTCGGCCATGAGCAGGTCATGAACCGCCCGCTTTAAGCTCCGCGGCGGCGACGGCGTCCGCACCTCACGGTCACTCGTTTTGATCTTGAGCTGCAATCTGGGCTTGCCGTTCTGATCTAAGACCACCGCGCGCTCAAACAGGTCGGTGCCATACTCCTGATCGAGCCGGTTCGTGACATGATTCACTTGGTTTTCATACTGCTTGTCGATGATCAGCACTTCGACGAAGTAGTCCAAGGAGATAATCACCTTATTGCGGAACAGCCACGGCTGGGTTTGCGGCCACGGCTGCTTCTCCATCAGCTCCGCAGGCACCTCAATATCAACGACGATCGGCACGATGGGCAACGCCCAGTAGGCGCCGTCACTCTTGGCATCGCCTGCGCACTCTCGCCATGAGTCATCAAACTCATCTGCGCTGCCTGTGACCAGCCAAGTAAGCGGTGAGGAGAAGAAAAGGGCGGTGGCACTAGCGTAGGGCAGTACCGGCAGGGCGGGCGGCGCGGCCGCTACCGGCCCTGACTCTAGAGGCGCAACGGTTCCCGACACATAACGAAACTCACCTTCGCCTTGGGGCTCGTCGAATCCATCATACTGATAGCCCCACCACCACCTATCATCAAGCTTACTTGCACTTTCCCAGTCGACGCCATAGACCTCATTAGCATAGGCGCTGCCGTAGGCTTCCTGCAGTAGCTCGCGGCTAAACATGGATTGTAATTCTTGCGGGTACAGCTGCTCGAGGCCTTCTTGATCCCCCTCATCAGCCATCTCATACTTGTCAGGATGCAGCAGCCAATTGACATGGTAGATCGCCAAGCCCTGCGCCTTGGAGTAATCGTAGAGGCGCTTGTGCGGCGTAGGATAAGGGGCTTTGAGCTGGGCGCGTACCGTTTCATAGCTCACCGTATCCAGCGGGACTTGGGCATACACATAATGCACCCCGGGCACATGCATGACGGTGAGGTCTTTAAGCTGAGGAAATGCCTGCACAAAGGGCGCCGCAAACAAGATTCGGCCCCATTGCTGGCCCTGCTCGACGATGCCAACGGTACGCGCGACCTTGCGCTTAAGCCGCACGCTGGCTGAATGCGCCGCGGCGGCGCTAATCGTAATCAGGTAATACTCATGGCCCCCGCTATTGCTATGGCGCTGACAGACGAGCGACGGGAGCTGCAACTGAGTGTACTCATGCCAATAGGCCGACTTCAGCTGCCGGACGCAGGCGGGGCTGATCTTATCCTTGAGCTGCGCTAACACGGCTTTGACCGGAGCGCCATGGCGCACTTGCTCACGCCATGTGTACCGATAGCCGGACGGCACATGCTCCACTGTGAGCTCTTGGGCGATGGGATATTGCTCAAGAAAGCTTGGCTTAAACTCAATGGGGCCATATTGATCGGCGCCCCCGATCTTGCCGACCACCGCCCCATGGCTGATCCGCACCAAGTAGTAGACCGTACCGGCCTTAGTGCGCATGCGTTGGGTCGTCAAAGGGGGCAGCCCTAACTCTGCGCACTTTAAGGCCTGCGCTTGCTGTTTGGGCATCACTTCGCCCCCTTATGCTGAGTGCGCTGAACCGCACACCATGAGCGCTGAACGTAGCGCTTGGCCTGCGCTCTCGCGCTGCCTACTGCTTTTTAGCCGCAGCTTTGGCCGCGCGTGCTACCTTTTGCTTGGCTTTGCTGATATCTTGCTCGCGCTCACTGATATCTTGCTCGCGCTCAAAGGAGTTGTTGGTCAGCGGCGCTTTGACATAGCGAATCAGCATCGGGACTAAGCGATACACCGTGACCTTGGCCAATTGCGGGTACTTGTTGATGAACTCTTGCTGGAACAGGATGAGCCCGAAGGGATCGTCACCTTCCATCTTGCCGACCGCATGGACATTGCTGACCGGAGCAGCGCCCAGACTGAAGTTGTCGTAGGTGTTGACCGAGTAGTTCATCGTGCCATCAGAGCGCGCTCGCGAACGGATGAGTAAGGACGGGACGCGCAGCTTCTCTAAGGTGTTGCCACTGATGTCGTGCCCAAACGTCCAGCCATCTGTGCCGTCCTCGTCCACACAGCGGTACGGATCGACCGGGATCTCATCGGGACCTGCGAGGTCTTACCCGGGGATGACGACATCTTTCTTTGTTCTTGGTGCCATATGACTTCCTGTATGCACTTACTGCTTGAGATAACCTTGTTCTAGCGCGCGGTGCAGCGCCTCGTTATAGGCAATCATACTATCATAGGTACAGCTGTCCTTAAGGCGCTGTAGTTCCTCGCGGCTGAGCAGCATGATGCCGCTGACCTCGCTCTTCTGGCGCACGCTGATGAAGTCGCCTTGGGCCAAGAAGAGATAGGCCATGACGAAGCTCTCCGAGCGCTTTTGGTACGGGATCACTTGTTTGCCCAAGTATTGCAAATGCACGGTCTCAGGCTTTACCCCGATTTCCTCATAGAGCTCGCGCCCAGCACTGACCAGTGGATCTTCGCCTGCTTGCACCACGCCGCCGACACAAGCATCAAACTGCCCCGGAGCGTAGTCCTTACTTAAGGTGCGCACCTCAACTAATACTCGGCCGCGCCCATCGAGTACCACGATATACGAAGCTCGATGGGGCAGGTGCTCGGCGCGCATCACCGAACGCGGCACCGTCGCCACCACCTCATCGTCGCGCGACACAATATCAACCAACTCTTCTGGCGCACTCATGAGACTTGCTCCCTATCAGATAACTCAGCCTCACTTTAGCGCGAAACGAGCGTTTTGCCTACCACCACCGCGGCAAGCTGACACCCCGCGCACAAAGGCCGCAGCGCAGTCTGCAAAAGCCGCAGCGCAGCCTGCCAGTGGTACAATCATTGCTACCCCGAGGCCTGCGGTTTATCTTAAACCAGCACTGTAACCAGACTTACGCTATGGCACAACTGACCGAACCTATCTTTAACTACCACGGCACTCTCATCAGCGGCAATGACGTGGTCACCGCCCTGCGGGCCATCGGCATCAGCACCGGTGATGAAATCTGCGTCCACTCCTCGCTAGTGAAGCTGGGCAAAATCTTAGTGGCCCCCGAGCAGATGCTTGCCACGCTGGTCGCAGCGCTCCGTGAGGTCGTCGGTGCCACCGGCACCATCTTGATGCCGACCTTCAGCTACAGCTATTGCCATGGCGAAGTCTTCGATGTGCGCACTACCCCCAGCACGGTGGGGATTTTGACCGAGTATTACCGTCAGTTAGATGGGGTCAAGCGCACCCACAACCCTATTTTCTCCTTTGCCGTCTCAGGCCCGGAGACTGACACCTATTTAGCCTGCCCAAACGATACCTGCTTTGGCCCGGGCAGCGTCTATGACGTGATGACGCAACACGACGCCAAAGTAGTGTTATTAGGTCACCTGCTGCGCGGCCACACCTTCATCCACTATGTCGAAGAATGTGCCCACGTCAGCTACCGCTTCTACAAGACCTTCCACGGCACCACCATCGACGAAGCAGGACAGGCGCACGAAAGCGACATTCAGTACTACGTGCGCTGCTTAGACCGGCCCAGCATCCTGACCAACTTCTACGACATCTGTGATGGCCAAAAGACGATCAAGCAGGTACCGTTAGCCGGAGGCGAAATCGCCACCTTCAACTGCCGCGACTACAAGGCGGCGGTACTACAATCGCTCCACGATGACGAAAGCCGTTACCTTGCCAAGTAAGGAGTAACCATGTCAGCCCCCCATGAGATGGATCCGACCATGCTTAAGATGCAAGAGCGCATCGCATGGCTCGAAGGCGCGCTCCAAGAGAACAATCAGCTGCTTGAGGATATGGCCAAACAAGTCGACAAGCTCGAGCGCCAAATCAAAGTCTTAGCGCAGCTGGTCGATCCCCAAGAGCACGCGCGTCCTTTAAGCGAGGACACGCTCCCGCCGCACTATTAGGTAAGGTAGAGCAAGGCGCTGGTCTAGGCAAAGTAAGCTCGAGACCAAAAGAAGATTAGGCAAGAATAAGGTTGGGCAAAAGAAGAGGGAGCGCAAGATGAGAGTGTGCATTGTCGGGCAGGGCTTAGCCCT
This sequence comes from uncultured Anaerobiospirillum sp., assembly GCA_944389615.1. GTDB lineage: Bacteria > Pseudomonadota > Gammaproteobacteria > Enterobacterales > Succinivibrionaceae > Anaerobiospirillum. The sequence goes on from CALXNA010000004.1 coordinate 111,050, forward strand.
GAAGTCCAGCTTCGCCTTTGGTTGCGCCAAGCTTCTCACCGCGCGCTGGCAGCTCCGCCCTGACATCATCACCTATCAAGAGGCGCAGCAGGCGGTACCATGCTGGCGTATGAACTCAGACGGCGACTATGTCCCCAGCCCCGAGCAGCTGACCCTGCCGCAGTGGCTGGCGACTGAGCCGGGCAGCCTTATCATCAGCGCCAACAACACCTACCTCTTCTCCGCCGCCGAAGTTGATACCCACACCATCATCAACTACCACAATGCGCTGATGCCGTACCATCGCGGCAACAACTCGCAGCTATGGTCGATTTGGAACGATGATGAGGTAGCCGGGATCACGTGGCATCGGGTCGATAGCAAAATCGACCATGGCGCCATCTTGGTTCAAGGCTATTGCCCGCTCGCGGCCTTCCCTGAGCCCGTTACCTCCCTTGACTTACTGAACCTGCAGCACCAGCTAGCGCAGGCGCTGCTGCCCTTAGCGCTGACGGCGCTCCCCGAGTTTCATGAAACCTGCGCCGCGTCTGAGATCGACGCGCAGCTACAAGCCCTGAGCCCAAGCTGTCAGCGCGTCCTACCCGGGCAAGACTTAGCTAAGTTTCATTGGGGCGCCCCCGAGGGCCAAATGCATCGCAAGCGCGATGTACCCCACGAAGGCCTATTGGATTTGAGCTGGGACTTTGCCACCAGCACCCGCTTCTTGCGCGCCATCAATGGCGGCGCCCTCTCCTTTAGCGCGCGCCCGCTGCTTGACTACCACGGCCAGCGCTACACCATCCAGCGCTATAGCTGTGACCCAGCGGCACAGACGCTGACCTTGACCTGTCGCCCCAAGCTCCAGCTGCGCTTAAGCTTTACCGCCCATGGGGCCGATGTCCAAGAACTAAGTTCGGATACCCACCATGATCGCGCTTAGCAATAGCCCGCTCTTCATCAACCGCGAGCAGTGCACCTACCTGTACCAAGACCGCGTCCACAAGTTGATCTTATGGCACGAGCCGCAGCTGGCCACACCGTTTGACCACTTGCTCTTCAACATCAAGAGCCTGCCTCAAACCAATGAGGCAGCCCAACCACAGGCAGCCCAACCACAGGCAGCAGGTCAACCAGAAGATCAACCTTGGATGGCATGGGGCGGGACGGCCCCAGACCACTACGCGCGCTTAGAGCGACTGCTCGAGCACTGTCAGCAGCAGGGGCTCTGGCAGCCTGAGCACACCTATTGCAACATCCTCTACCGGCCCAGCTACGATCAAGCACGCCTCAAGACCATCTTAGGCCGTTTCTACCGCGAGAGTCTCGACTTTGCCTACCGCAGCATCGCGCCTAAGGCAGGCGCCCACTTAAGCTACGTCAAGCAGGATGAGCTGACGCAGGTTAGCACGGCCTTGGCCACCCAGCTGCCCAACAGCACCTGCTTTCAACACCCCACCGCAGAATGCTTGGCCCAGCAGCAGGCAGCCCAGCAGCTGTTGGCTCTGCGCGATCCCCAAGGCCAGTTAGCGGGAGTGGTGAACTTCGAGATCACCGGCCAAGATCTCTATATCGCGCACCTCTTCAAGATCCCGGGCACGCAGGTCACCCATGTGCTGCCACAGTTGGTGGCGCTAGCCCAAAGCGAGTGCGCGCAGCGCGCGCTCAAAAAGGTCTACCTCTACCACCTCAAGAGCAACGCCAAGCTTACCGCGCTCTATAGCCAAGCCGGGCTTATCGCCAACCCACAGTTAGACCTGACCTACTTCCTGCCCTAACCAAACCTTTACCCAAGATCAGGCCGCGTCAGATCCACCACTGCGCTGACCGCGCCTACAACGCCGTACCGCCCTACGCCATACGCAAGCTCATGATGCGGCAAGCGCCAACTCTGATAGCAGGTGACCGCATCATCCGACAGCAAGATACAGCACGTCGGCTCTATCTCCGGCCTCACCACCTAGCCCTCGCACAGCCCGTGTCGAGCGCCGCAGCGCGCCCATATGCGACGATATCGCCCGGCGCCACAGTCTCTTCGGAGGCTAAGCGCGGTGACGGTGAGTGCCTCAAGCGGCCAGCGCATAATCTGCAAGGACAGCGCATCCAGCTGCTAAGCTCCGGGCAGCAAGATGATAAAACCAGCGCGCAGGCTGACCCTGCAAGCAAGGTATAACACGGCGGCAGTGCCGTCGGCGCGCCCACGTAGATAGCCCCCTGCCCCACCGCGATGACGTCAACAATGGCGCCATAGTGCGTTCTGAGGTGCTGCGCTATGACCACCTGCTCAGCGGCAAGCTTGACGGCGACTTTAACATCGTCACCGGCAGAACGCAGCTGCAGCAGGACAAGCTCCGCTTGGTGCTACGGAGCAACCTCGGTGACAGCAGTGCACGGGGCAGCAGCTCCGCTGCCGCGAACCAGCCGCGTGCGCCAGCGCAGGCAGCCTAAATCGTTCTCAGGCATCACCCTGCTCCTTCCTGTCATAGCGACCGTCCGGCCGAGTTTATGCGTAATATTATGTTAAATCTTTGTAAGTTGCTTGCGCGCAAACGCCAAGGCCCGAAGCTGCTGCTTCGGGCCTTGGTCGCTTGAGTAATTCAAGCTTGGCGATGACCTA
>CALXNA010000005.1 GCA_944389615.1 uncultured Anaerobiospirillum sp.
AAGCTGATTGCGGAGCATTACTAAAAGCAGTTGCGACGCTGCGAAACCGCTGACGTAAGTCAGTCGGTAGTTCATGACGTCCAGCTGGTGCGGAGTCAACAAAACCGTAGTCTCAGGAGAGGCGGCGACCTTGGCCGACACCTGCTTCGGCGTAACCTTGGCGTCACGGATGACGTAGGCTGAGCCCGCTGCAGAGCTCACGCCCGGGAACTCGCGCATGGAGTTTTTGATGTGGGCGATATAGCGCGCCGTATCGATACCCGGCTGCGCAGGGATGGTGAAGGCCACCAAGACGCCTGCGATCGTAGCGTGCACGCCCGACTGCAAGAAGAGGTACCACACCACAATGCCCCAGAGGAAGTAGAAGTTATGCGAGGAGAAGCGCAGGCGGTTGGCGCCGACCAACATCAGCAAGATCACCAAGGCTGCGCCAAGATAGGACAGCTGCAAGTGGTCGGTATAGCACAGTGCGATGATGAGAATGCCGCCGATATCATCGACTACGGCAAAGGCGGTAAGGAAGATCTTTAAGGTCAACGGCACGCGCGCGCCCAAAAGCGAGAGTACGCCCAAGGAGAAGGCGATGTCGGTCGCCATTGGGATAGCAAGGCCCGCCTGCGCCGAGCTGCCGTAGGTTAAGCCAAGGTAAAAGATGACCGGGAAGATCATGCCGCCCAAGGCCGCGATAATTGGCAGCAAGGCTTGGCGCAGCGAGGAGAGCTCGCCCACCAAGACTTCGCGCTTGATCTCAAGGCCCACCGAGAAAAAGAACACGGCCATCAGGGCATCGTTGATGAAGGCCATCAAGGTCAGCGGCGCACCGTGGTGGCTAAACAGGTTGAAGCTTCCCAGCTGCAGTGACACCGGCATGCTCCAAAAGGAGTGGTAAGCCGAAGCCCATGGGGAATTGGCGCACACCATCGCCAGCAAGGCGACGACCATCAGCACCATGCCGCCATTGACATGATGGTGCAAGAAAGCGCGGAACGAGTAATCAAAGCTCGTAAGACGTTGGTTCATGCAAAGACAGACTCACAGCAAACAAAAGACAGAACCGACCCCGCTCAAGCGCGCGCAGGCCGAGCCCATAACCGGGCCCCAAAGGCCCGCGCGGTCAACTGCTGCCCCTGTCCGCACCATGGGTCGAACCCAACAAGGGCCCACGCGCGGGTACTGACCAACAGCCATCGAAGCCATCAGAGCTCTCAAAGCAAGCCAACTATCAGAGCAAACTCAGCTCCATGAGCGCCGTGAGCGGAGTACGCAGAGCGCCCCGCGCTGAAAGCGCAGCTCAGGCACCAGCCTCAAAGCCCTCAGACGAATGGTCAGTTCAGTATGTGATTAGGGGGCAAACCAAGTAATGCAGCAGTCAACTCCCCTATTTAACCACAAAAGCGCTTGTCTTTGGGGAAAATCGGCTATCTAGGCCGCAGGCCCGACGGCAGGTCACCAGCTGCGCCCCAACCGCCATGCTTAACACGTGCAGACCGGCCCAACAACGCTGACTCGCCCAAACCAGCACCAACCAGCCGCGGAGACGCAGCAGAGCGGCATGGGATGGAGGTTGTTGCGCGCCAAACTGTCCCCTTCACCACCTGCGTTAGACCAATGGCATAGCTCCAAATGCCTTGCCTTAAGCGCGACGACCGGATCAACTAACAACGCCGCCCGCTCAAACCAGCTGCGGAGTATCCGTATAGCGGCATGGAATGGGAGTCGTTGCGCGCTGAAGCGAACAAAGCTTCTCTTACGGCAACATGTCCAGAGCAACCAAACTTAACATAATCGCAAGGGAGCCGTGCTTTTGGTGGATCCGCGGCCTTCCCAAACTAAGGCCAGTTCACATCACTAAAGAGGCTTAGCTTTGTAGTGTTAGCTCCGTTTTCTTTCTTTGGCATATACGCAGCAAAACTGTCCTTTCTTGTAACTATAAGAGGCAACCTTCTTGATTAATACCAAAAAGTAGCCTGTTGTTACAAGATGTCGACCAGAGAAGAGAGAAACGACTATGGCACTTTATGTCAACACCAACGTCTCGTCGATCAACGCCCAACGCAAGCTGACCAACGCCACCAACTCGCTGAACGTTAGCTACCAGCGCTTAGCCTCGGGCCTGCGCATCAATTCCGCCAAGGATGATGCCGCTGGCCTCATGATCTCCGATCGTCTCACCTCGCAGATCAATGGCTTAGACCAAGGCAACCGCAACGCCAACGACGGCATCGCCCTCGCTCAAACGATTGAAGGTGCGCTCGACGAGACCACCAACATGCTCCAGCGTATCCGCACTTTGGCGGTACAGGCATCTAACGGCACTCTTGGCCAAGAAGATCGCAAAGCGATTCAACAAGAAGTCGAGCAGCTGTGCCAAGAGATCAACCGCATCGCCTCTGACACCACCTTCGGCGGCAAGACAGTCTTAGATGGCGCTGACACCGGCAACGGTGAAAGCTTAATCCCTCTTTACAAAAAGACTGGCACAAACAGCACAGGTGGCAAGCTGATTTTCCACGTTGGCTCGAACAAAGACGATACCCTCTCCCTCAAGTGGAAGGATCCCTTCAACATGAGTGGTATAGCTTTGCAGACCATGAAACTTGCCAATGGCGCTACCATTGCTAACTACACCCAGATTGCGTCCGATAGAAATGTTAATGGCAAGACCCAGGGCTTGTGCGTGGCCCAAAACAACGAAGGTGAGAATTTCCTGACTTGGACTGTACTGCAGCAGTCGTATGCCGAGAACGTGATCGAAAACATCGACGCCTACATTCAGTACGTTGACTCGCGCCGCTCCGAACTTGGCGCCATCCAGAACCGCATGGAGGCGACCATCCGCAACCAAGCCAACATCTCCGAGAACGAGTCCGACGCCCGCTCGCGCATCCGCGATACGGACTTCGCCTCCGAGACCGCAGCGCTGACTCAAAACAACATCATCCAGCAGGCCTCGCAGACCGTACTGGCTCAGGCCAACCAGCGTCCTACCATCGCCTTAAGCCTGCTCGGTTCGTAAGTTTTCTCTCTCTTATTGGTCATCTCACGGCAGGGCAACCTGCCGTTTTTATCTGCGCCCGCCCCAGCTCAAGCAGCTCCCCGCCTCCGAAGACTCCCAGCCAACGGTGCGGTGCCCGCGCAACTACCTGCTACCACCAGCGACAGCTGGTTCGACTCAACCTCGCCACCGACTGCCATCCCCTCACCTTCGTCTCAAGCAACTGATTTAACATAATCGTAAGAGCACCGTGCTTTTGGTGAACCTGCGGCCTTCCAAAACTAAGGCCAGTTCACATCACCAAAGAAGCTTAGCTTAGTAGTGTTAGTGTCGTTTTCTTTCTTTGGCGTATACGCAGCAAAACTGTCCTTTCTTGTAACTAAAAGAGGCAACCTTCTTGATTAATACCAAAAAGTAGCCTGATGTTACAAGATGTCGACCAGAGAAGAGAGAAACGACTATGGCACTTTATGTCAACACCAACGTCTCGTCGATCAACGCCCAGCGCAAGCTGACCAACGCCACCAACTCGCTGAACGTCAGCTACCAGCGTTTGGCCTCTGGCTTGCGCATCAACTCCTCAAAGGATGATGCCGCTGGCCTCATGATCTCCGATCGTCTCACCTCGCAGATCAACGGCTTAAACCAAGGCAACCGCAACGCCAACGACGGTATCGCCCTCGCCCAGACGATTGAAGGTGCGCTCGACGAGACCACCAACATGCTCCAGCGCATCCGCACCTTGGCTGTCCAGTCAGCCAACGGCACCAACAGCTCCGAAGATCGTGAGGCGATCCAAAAGGAAGTCGATCACCTTTGCCAAGAGATCAATCGCATCGCCAAGCAAACGACCTTCGCCGGAGAGCTGATCCTCGATGCCAGCGGCACTAAGAATAAGCCAAGCACGGCGACCTTAATCCCGACCTCCGGTGTCTTAACGTTCCACGTAGGCGCCAACAAAGACGACATCATCGAGCTGGAGTGGAATACAGCATTCAAGATGTCGAAGATGCTCACTGTAACGAATATCGTAAGCGTGGCTACGAATGTCAACCGCATTCTCACCAATGGCCAAAAAGTTGGTACAGTTAATTACGGTCTCAAGAAGGTAAAAGACGGTACCGCAACCGACTATTACACGTGGACGGTCACCACTGCTGAGAACGCTGAGGCCGTTATTGGTAACATCGACAAGATGATCCAATGGGTCGACGGCCAGCGTGCAGACTTAGGCGCCATCCAAAACCGCATGGAGGCGACCATCCGCAACCAGTCCAACATCTCCGAGAACGAGTCCGACGCCCGTTCCCGCATCCGCGATACGGACTTCGCCTCCGAGACCGCAGCGCTGACCCAAAACAACATCATCCAGCAGGCCTCGCAGACCGTACTGGCTCAGGCCAACCAGCGTCCAACCATCGCTTTAAGCCTGCTCGGTTCGTAAGTTTTCTCTCTCTTATGGTCATCTCACGGCAGGGCAACCTGCCGTTTTTATCTCCCCCCGCCCAGCTCCCGCAGCTTCCGAGCACTAAGGCTCACAGCCAACGGTGCCCGCGCAGCTACATGCTGCCACCAGCGACAGATGGTTCTACTCAACCTCGCCACCGACTACCTTCCACCTCACCCCTTCTCCTTATTACCCAATTACCCACTGTACGTCTCAAACAAGCATGATTTAACATAATCGCAAGGACGTCGTGCTTTTGGTGATCCCGCGACCTTCCCAAACTAAGGCCAGTTCACATCACCAAAGCAGCTTAGCTTAGTAGTGTTAGTGTCGTTTTCTTTCTTTGGCGTATACGCAGCAAAACTGTCCTTTCTTGTAACTATAAGAGGCAACCTTCTTGATTAACATCAAAAAGTAGCCTGATGTTACAAGATGTCGACCAGAGAAGAGAGAAACGACTATGGCACTTTATGTCAACACCAACGTCTCGTCGATCAACGCCCAACGCAAGCTGACCAACGCCACCAACTCGCTGAACGTTAGCTACCAGCGCTTAGCCTCCGGCTTGCGCATCAACTCCGCCAAGGATGACGCCGCGGGCCTCATGATCTCCGATCGTCTCACCTCGCAGATCAACGGCTTAAACCAAGGCAACCGCAACGCCAACGACGGTATCGCCCTCGCCCAAACGATTGAAGGTGCGCTCGACGAGACCACCAACATGCTCCAGCGCATCCGTACCTTGGCCGTTCAATCATCCAACGGTACCAATGCTGATAAAGATCGCTTGGCCTTACAACAAGAGGTCAGCCAACTTTGTGCTGAAATCAACCGTATCGCACATGATACTACTTTCGCAGGAGAGCAGGTTTTAGACGGGGCGGGCGAAGGTTTGATCCCAGCCAATGGCACCTTGATCTTCCACGTCGGCTCTAACAAAGACAACCGCATCACATTAGATTGGCAAGAAGGCTTCACGATCTCGGGTATTGCTGAGATCGCTGGCATTGCGAACTGCATTGGTAACCTTGCTGGCGCTGGCGATAGCTTGGGTATGTGGCAACCTGTCGCAAACTCCTTTGCCTACTTCGATATTCGCACCCAGTGCGCTGCTAACAACGTCATCGCACTCATTGATCAATTTGTCCAAGCAGTTGACTCCAAGCGCGCAGACTTGGGCGCCATCCAGAACCGCATGGAGGCGACCATCCGCAACCAAGCCAACATCTCCGAGAACGAGTCCGACGCCCGTTCCCGCATCCGCGATACGGACTTCGCCTCCGAGACCGCAGCGCTGACCCAAAACAACATCATCCAGCAGGCCTCGCAGACCGTACTGGCTCAGGCCAACCAGCGTCCAACCATCGCTTTAAGCCTGCTCGGTTCGTAAGTTTTCTCTCTCTTATGGTCATCTCACGGCAGGGCAACCTGCCGTTTTTATCTCCCCCCGCCCAGCTCCCGCAGCTTCCGAGCACTAAGGCTCACAGCCGACGGCGCCCGCAACCACCGAACTATTACCACGAGCGACAGGTTGCTCATCTCAACCTCGCCACCGACTGCCATCCCCTCACCTTCGTCTCAAACTCAATCAATTTAACATAATCACAAGGACACCGTGCTTTTGGTGATCCCACGACCTTCCAAAACTAAGGTCAGTTCACATCACCAAAGCAGCTTAGCTTAGTAGTGTTAGCTCCGCTTTCTTTCTTTGTCGCATACGCAGCAAAACTGTCCTTTCTTGTAACTATAAAAGGCAACCTTCTTGATTAATACCAAAAAGTAGCCTGTTGTTACAAGATGTCGACCAGAGAAGAGAGAAACGACTATGGCACTTTATGTCAACACCAACGTCTCGTCGATCAACGCCCAGCGCAAGCTGACCAACGCCACCAACTCGCTGAACGTCAGCTACCAGCGTTTGGCCTCGGGCCTGCGCATCAACTCCTCAAAGGATGACGCCGCTGGCCTCATGATCTCCGACCGCCTAACCTCGCAGATCAACGGCTTAAACCAAGGCAACCGCAACGCCAACGACGGCATTGCCCTCGCCCAGACGATCGAAGGTGCGCTTGACGAGACCACCAACATGCTCCAGCGCATTCGTACCTTGGCCGTCCAAGCTGCTAACGGCACTAATGGCGACGAAGATCGCCTTGCGATTCAGCGCGAGGTCGAGCAGCTGTGCCAAGAGATCAATCGTATCGCCTCGGATACGACCTTCGCGGGCAAGACTATTCTCAACGGTGATGCCATCAAAGATCCAAACAGCTTGATTCCTGCTTACACAGCATCTAGAGGCACAACTCCAGCTAAAGGAGGCAAGCTAACCTTCCACGTGGGCTCCAACAAAGACGACGTTATCGAGCTTGAGTGGCGCAATGCGTTCAAGATGTCGCAGATGCTCACTGTATCGGAAATCGTAAGCATGGCTACTAATGTCAACAAGGTCACCACTTCAGGCCAAAATGTTGGTAAAATTAATTACGGTCTAAAGAAGGTAACAGAAGGTAACGCAACCGCCTATTACACGTGGACGGTCACCACTGCTGAGAACGCCGAGGCCGTTATTGGTAACATCGACAAGATGATCCAATGGGTCGACGGCCAACGTGCAGACTTGGGCGCTATCCAGAACCGCATGGAGGCGACCATCCGCAACCAGTCCAACATCTCCGAGAATGAGTCTGACGCCCGCTCGCGCATCCGCGACACGGACTTCGCCTCCGAGACCGCAGCGCTGACCCAAAACAACATCATCCAGCAAGCTTCGCAGACCGTACTGGCGCAGGCTAACCAGCGTCCTACCATCGCCTTAAGCCTGCTCGGTTCGTAAGTTTTCTCTCTCTTATGGTCATCTCACGGCAGGGCAACCTGCCGTTTTTGTTTGCAAACAAGCAAGGACGCAGGCCATGACAATCAAAGGCTTCGATCAGAACCGGCTACGCGCGGTCTCCGGCATCAGTGACGCGCAACGTCGGCGCATGTGCGACTTCTTGCAAGGCGCGGTGTATTGCTGGTGCAAGAACCGCCCAAGCGAATGGTTTGCCGTGCGCGATCTCCTCCCTTTCTACTGGCATGGTTCACCCTTAACCGATCTGTTGAACAAGTACGACGTTTCTGATGAGAACCTCAAGGACGCCATGGATGGCGCCGCCCTTGACGCAGGCTGGCTGCTCGAAGCCGTACTAGCTAATGAGCCCCATCGGCGGTTCGAGTCCCGAGAAGCATCAGGAACGCGTCAATACCGACTGACGGCAGAGCAACCAGCCGTTTTGCTTTATGACCAACCAAGGACACAGGATATGACAATCAAGAACTTCGATAAGAACCAGCTGCGCGGAGTCTCCGGAATCACTGACGCGCAGCACCAGCGCATGTGCGACTTCCTGCAAGGCGCGGTGTATTGCTGGTGCAAGAACCGCCCAAACGAATGGTTTGCCTTACGCGATCTCCTCCCCTTCTACTGGAATGATTCGCCCTTAATCGACCTGTTTAACAAGTACTACGACTCTGACGAGCACCTCGATTACGCCATACATCAAGCCGCTGTCGACGCAGGCTGGCTGCTCAAAGAAGTGCTGGCTAATGAGCCACGTCGTGTGTTTGAGTCAAGCAAGGCATTCAAAGCGACTCAGTACCGGCTGATCGAAGAAATCGAGCCTTAACGCCGCGGCGCCTGCGCGCAGCGCCCGCCCCAATCGCAGCTGAGCTTGCACTTGCCGCCGTCCACTAAGGTTCCCACGCCTCGCGCGAATGCTCCTTTCCTTGCCGCCACAAGCTTCACCCCAAACTCCCAGCCCCATGCTGCGCGCCACCGCAGTGGCCTTGTCACGACAGCCCAAAAGCACTCATTGCTCGGGCACCTCTGCGCCTCATGAGCCGTGTGGAGCCTGCGTGGCTTGATCTCAGCCCAAGCAACTACTTGATCACGGCCAGCTGGAGTCATGACTGGGATGCGTTATGCCCCATAAGCGCTTGGGCGGTGGCTTGCCTCGGCTCTATAGTCTTGATGGCTGGTGATTGCGCAAGTCATGAGGCGGTGGAGGTGGGAGTACGCACGGCGCTTACCAAGGTGCGCTTGTGGCGGTAGGTGTAGGCAATGGTGTAAATGGACTCGCAGGCGGCGCTGTCGAGCTTGACGTAGTTGCCAATGGTTTGGCCCGGCTTGAGGCCTAAGCGGGCGACGAGCTCGGGGATATCGACCATCGGCAGGCCCATCTCGGCAAAGTTCTGCGGCAGGCCGCAGCGGTAGAGCCATGATCTAAAGAACTCGATGCCGCGGCGTGCGGTGGTGACCGGATCTTCAAAGTTCATGGCGATGCCGAAGACCTTGTTGGCAAACTGGGCCATGCGCATCACGTTGCCATGCAGGCAGTACGTCATCCAAGCCGGCAATAGCACCGCAAGGCCTTCGCCATGGACGGTGTTGTAGCGGGCGCTGAGCTCAAGCTCAAGCAGGTGAGTCGACCAGTCGGCCTCGCGCCCTAAACCGCACATGCCGTTTTGCGCTAAGGAACCGGCCAACATCAGGTTGGCGCGCGCATCGTAGTCGCTCGGGTCTTCTAAGATTTGCGGCAGGATGTTGACGATAGTGCGCAGAATGCCCTCGCACAGCTCATCGGTCACTTGGACGTTGGGGGTATTGGTGAAGTAGCACTCAATGACATGGGCAATCATGTCCATGGCCCCGATCACCGTGGTGGCGCTGTCGATGTTGAGACTCAGCTCCGGGTTTAAGATGGCAAAGCGCGGCAAAAAGATGGGGGAGCTCTTATTGACCTTACGGCGCTGACCTGCGACCGTGTTGACTAAGGAGCAGACGCTCGAGCACTCTGAGCCTGCATCCGTCGTGGTGACAATCGCCCCTAAGGGTAAGGCCCGTACCGGCTCGCGCAGGCCCGAGAAGAAGTCCCAGAAGTCGCCATTGTAGAGCGCGCCAGCGCAGATCGCCTTGGCACTGTCGATCACCGCGCTTTGGCCAATCGCGAGGACAAAGTCAATCTGGGTTTGGCGGCAAAACTCAATGCCTTGATAGACCAAGTTCGCCTCGGGGTTGGCAGCGACGCCGCCGAGCTCAAAGAACTCAAGACCTGCGCGGTCGAGCGCGCGCTTGATGCGGTCAATCAGGTCAGGCTTGCGCTGGGCGTCATCGCCATAGTGTAAGAGCACCCGGCGCCCGCCCTCAAACTTCACGAGGGAACCCACTTCGTTTTCACGCCCGCGTCCAAACAGGACGTAAGTACGGCGCTGATAATCAAAGTTCTGCATAGCTCCCCTTCCTCGCCTTCACTGCCACTAAACCATGCTTCTGCCCTCATGAGCGCTGCTAAGTATAGCATGGCCCTCTTGGCCCCAGAGCGCCGCCGCGCCTGCGCCGCGCCCGCGCTGCGCGGCCTAACGCATCGCCTCCAATTTCACGCCCGCGGTTTATGAGTAAGGTCGGCCTGCCCAGCCCCGACTACGCTGCCCCATGACTCATTGCAAACGACATCTCGCCCCTGACGCGCAGCGCGCCGCCCCTATCTACAGAGCGCGCCTCTCTCCCTCTCGAAGTGCGCTCCCAACTTTACCCCTACGCTGAGCCCAGCTGCCACGACCAAGACTGCTACCTGAGCCGACCGCGTGCCTGCAGCAGCCTGAGCCGCTCTATCCTCGCTCTGCTTGCCCATCAGACCTGTTTCTCTCCCAAGCCGCTGCAGGCCACAGCGCCAGCTCCGACACGCCTCTCGCCCCAGCCTAAACGGCCAGCGACGCTCCGTCCCTCACCACAGGCTTTCCCTCACCCGACACAGCAGATCTTTGCTCACCCGACACAGCAGATCCTTGCTTGCCCACCGAACAGCAGCAACCTGTGCCGCTCAAGCGCCCAACGCCCAAGCACCGACCATCTCATCCTTGCACAAGCTAACTACGATCGGCCCCTGCACCGAAGACTCTACTCCTCAGCTGCCCGCAGGACACGCAGCCCCATCTCCAGCGCAAGCCTCTCCCCAGCGCCCGCCCCAGTGCCTTGTCCCGAGGCTGTTGCAGTCGCAGACCATCCCAATGCCCGCGCCCAGCTCTAAGGCAATCTAGCGTCAGCTTGCGCTCTCCTTAGCCTCACTTTTCCCGCGCCTCCCCCTCACCACGGCCCCGCTGCGCCCTGTCTCAACGACCTGCGTACGGCCCCAACCACCTCTTTAGAGATTCTGCCCGGTCTCCGACCTTGATCCACTCCAAGAGCCCGTTCTGCGCCGGGTACAGACCGCTTAAACAGAGAGAGTAAGATCTGTTGTGTACTTTGCGCGGCCGCCCCTGAGCTCCGCGGCGCTGTATGCTCCTTGGAGTGGCGTCTCAAAGACGGACGCGCTCTGTGCCGCAGCGTGTTGGCGGCGCTGGAGCTGGAGCCATGGGCAGCGCAGTGCGCTATTTTGGGACGAGGTGGTACGACCAGTGGCGACGCCGGAGGGCACGGCTGAGCGGATGGAGCGCAGTAGTAGAGCCCGCAGATGGGCCGCGCTGGGCGCTTGCGCTGGGGGCGCTGAGTGCTGGGGTTGGGCGCCGTGAGCAGCTTGAGGGGCGCAGACGGAATTTAGGTACAAAAAAATCACCCGCAGCCTAAGATTTTCAGTAAGATAAGCGGCAATTTGGTTCTCGTGGCATGCGAGTTTTCTTTATGAGCTTGATCCCTGCCGCCACCATGCTGCTGAGCGCTTGCTGCGCGCCCCGTGATGCCGTTGAGTCGGCTGGGGCGACGCTAAGTGAGGACAGCAGAGGCAGGATCTCATTTTGGATTTGGATCTAGTGGAAAGCACTACTAAGGTTGGGGCAGCGCTGAACGCTGCAACCAAAGAGGCCGAAGGCGCTACGGGCTCTGCTGTGAGCACTGCAGCAGGCGCTGCTACCGGCGCTGCTGTCAGCAGCAACGCTGCCGTAAAGGGCGCTGCCTTAGGCCACCGTCCAGGTGATTTACCGGGCCAAAAGCCATCTCCTGCTGAGCAAAAGCGCAAGCCGATCTTAACGATCAAGAAGCTCACCAAGCGCTTTGACAACTTCGTCGCCGTCGACGAAGTCGACCTCACCATCTACGAGGGCGAGATCTTTGCGCTCTTGGGCTCCTCAGGCTGCGGCAAGTCGACCTTGCTGCGCATGCTCGCAGGCTTTGAGACGCCAACCTCCGGCTCCATCATGTTAGGCAACCAAGAGTTGATCGGCGTACCTCCCTACAAGCGTCCGGTGAACATGATGTTCCAATCCTATGCCCTGTTCCCGTACATGACGGTGGGGCAAAACATCGCCTTTGGCCTCAAGCAAAGCCACCTGCCGAAGGCCGAAATCGCCGAGCGCGTCGATCGTATGCTGCGCCTTGTCCATATGGAGCAGTATGTTGACCGTAAGCCCTACCAGCTCTCAGGCGGTCAACGCCAGCGTGTCGCCTTAGCCCGCTCCTTGGCTAAAGAGCCGCGCCTTTTGCTCCTCGATGAGCCGATGGGCGCCTTAGATAAGAAGCTGCGCGAGCAGATGCGCCTTGAGCTCGTTGACATCATCAACTCGGTCGGCGTAACTTGCCTCATGGTCACTCACGACCAAGAGGAGGCCATGACCATGGCCGATCGCATCGCTATCATGGATCGCGGCGAATTTATCCAAATCGGCGGCCCGCGCGAAATCTACGAGAACCCGAACTGCCGCTTCTGCGCTGAGTTCATCGGCTCGGTCAACATCTTCGAGAGCTCGCTCGTCACCTCGTCGAAGGATCAGGCCCTGATCAAAGCCCGGGACTTCAACCACTTAATCGAGCTTGAGCACGATATCGACTTGGCCGACGGCATGCCGCTCATCATCGCGCTGCGCCCGGAGAAGATCTACATCGCCCATGAGCGCCCCGAGAGCAACACCAATTGGTGTGAGGGCGTGGTCGAGAACATCGCCTACTTAGGCGACGTCTCGATCTACTACGTCAAGCTCAGTAACGGCCGTCGTATCACCTCAACCTTACCGAACGTCGACCGCTTCAAGCAGGGCCTGCCAACTTGGGACGATCACGTCTACCTGAGCTGGGATCCTGATTCCTGCATCGCCCTAACCATTTAGCAGCTCGAGTTGACGCACATACGTGCGCCCAGCGCGCCATAAGCGCGCTTGCGTGCTTGGTGCGCGCCTTGCGCTGCGCCCGCCCCTCTGAGCGGGCCATGGTTAGATTGAGATTTAAGCCGCAGCTTCGTACCTGCGGCCCTCATTGGAGACTTGGCTTGCCATGACTACTGGCCTTAGTTCCAATCTGTCCTTTATCCGCCGCGCTTTCTTGCCGAAGCGCTTGGTGGTCGCTCCCGCCCACTTGGGCACGCCGCGCAGCTCGTGGCGCAGTGCGGCCATCATCTTGGTGCCCTACCTGTGGATGATCTTATTCTTCTTGGTGCCTTTTGCCATCATCTTTAAGATCAGCCTCTCGGTCACGGCGATTGCAATTCCGCCGTACTCGCCCTTGGTGACCTTTGAAGAAGGTGCGATGCGCATCATCTTGCACCTTGAAAACTACACCTACATCTTCACCGACCCGGACGGCACCTATATCCGCTCCTACCTCAAGTCTTTGCAGGTAGCTGCGTTCTCAACCTTCTTTTGCCTCTTGATCGGCTACCCCATCGCATGGGCTCTCGCGACCGCCAAACCGGCGCTGCGCAACGTCCTCTTTATGCTGGTGATTATGCCCAGCTGGACATCATTTGTCGTGCGCATCTATGCCTGGATGACGCTGATGAAGAAGGATGGCCTCATCAATGATGTCTTGATGGCTTTAGGCATCGTGAGCGAGCCGGTGCAGATTCTCCAAACCGATGTCGCGGTCTACATCGGCATCGTGTACTGCTATCTGCCGTATATGGTGCTGCCGCTGTTCTCGGCCTTGATGAAGGTCGACTACAGCTTGATTGAAGCGGCCTCGGACTTAGGATGCCGCCCGATTAAGACCTTCTTTAACACCTTAATCCCGCAGACCAAGTCCGGCATCATCGCAGGCTCGATGCTGGTCTTCATCCCCGCGATCGGCGAGTACGTCATCCCAGAGCTGTTAGGCGGCAAGAGCTCGATCTTGATCGGACGCATCTTGTGGCAAGAGTTCTTTAACAACCGCGACTGGCCGCTGGCCTGTGCCGTGGCGATCTTGATGCTGATCATCTTGGTCATACCGATTGTGTTCTTTTACAAGATAGAACGCAAAGAGCAGGAGAAGATCAATGCCCGTAACTAAGGAACGTAAGAATGCGCTGATTCGCGCCACGATTGTGATCTGCGCCTTGATCTTCTTGTACCTGCCGATCGGCACCTTGATCGTGTACTCCTTCAACGAGTCACGCATGGTCACGGTCTGGACGGAGACCTCGCTCAAGTGGTATCGCGCTCTCTTCCATAACGCTGATATCATCCGCGCCGTCGGCATCTCGCTCTTCATCGCCTTCATGACCGCGTGCGCCTCGGTGGTGATTGGCACCTTAGCTGCCTTCGTCTTGGTGCGCGTGGGGCGCTTCCGCGGTGAAACGCTCTTTGTGCTGCTCATGACCGCGCCGATGGTACTGCCGGAGGTCATCACCGGCCTTGCCTTGCTGCTCATCTTCGTCACCTTGGGCAGCGAGATTGAGCTCTTTGCCAATCGCGGCATCTTCGCCATTTGGGTCGCGCACGTCACCTTCTGCTCGGCCTATACCACGGTCGTGATCCGCTCGCGCTTCCGCGAGCTCGACATCTCAATCGAAGAGGCCGCGATGGACTTAGGCGCCGGGCCAATCAAGGTCTTCTTTGCCATCATCCTCCCGGCCCTGATGCCTGCCGAGGTTGCCGCCTTCCTCTTGGGCTTTACCATGTCGATGGACGATCTGGTCATCACGAGCTTTATCGCGGGCCCAGACTCGACCACGCTGCCGATGCTGATTTTCTCCTCGGTACGCCGTGGCCTGTCGCCTGAGATCAACGCGCTTGCGACCATCATTGTCCTCATCGTCTCGATCTTCACCTTCTTTGCTTGGCTCTCCATGGTCAAAAAGCAAAAGCGTAAGCGCGCCGATGCGGCTAAGGCGGCCCAAGCCGCCCAGAGTGAGCAAAAGCTCCACTACAGCGCCCCGCATGGTAACCATATGGTTCCCGATGCCGCGACCTTCGAGCGCCTGACCATGCCGCAGGTCGCCTTAGCGGTGTTAAAAGAGCAAGCTGAGGCCTTACAGCACGGGCAAGATCTCACCGCGCAGACTGTCACCAAGCTGCAAGCCTTGGTTCGGGCCGACGCCTCGCTGCGCCAAGCTCCGGGCCTTGCCGATATCACGCTCCCGGAGTTCGCCCAAGAGAATAGTACGGCACCAGCTGCCGCATCAGCCGCACCAGCTGCCGCATCAGCCGCACCAGCCGCCGCATCAGCCGCTCCATCGGTCGCTGCCGTAACTGCTGCGGCCAATGCCGCCGCCGAAGCGGCCTTAAAGGACAGCAAGGCCGAAATGACCGCCTTAGGCGCCTCGGCTAAGGACGTGACCGCCCAGCAGCGTCTGGTCTCCTCGACCCTAGCCCAAGCGGGCATGGTCAAGGTCTTAGACCACAGCAGCGAGCTGGTGAGTGCGCCGCTCACGGCAGATCTTGAGGAAGCTGAGAGTGGCACTCCGACCGTGGAGCCCGATAAGGGCACGCCAAAGGTCAAGACGCTGGCGCAAGCTACCACCATAAGTTCCTTAGCCTCGGCTAAGGCCAAGCAAGCAGCCATTAAGAGCGCTCGCGCCCAAGCCGAAGAGTCTGACTTAATGGTCGAGGCTAGCTCCTACTTAAGTGGCTCGGGCACGCCGCGCCCGAAGGGCACCACCGTGCAAGACCTCGAAGGCGCCAAGGCGCAAGCCAAGAAGATTAAGGCGACCCAAGACAATAGCGCGGTGGCGGTCACCTTGCGGGCCCAAGACGCGGAGGCGATCAAAGCCAGCCGCACTAAGGCCAAGGTGGTCGATACCACCGAGCGCCCGCACTAAGGGCCTACCCCCTTAATCTGACAAGGCTAGAGCCGCGGCTCTGGCCTTGTCCTTATTTGGAGCTACCATGCAATTCACTCATGGGCCCTATACCCTCACGCTCGATCAAGATCAAGCAGCGGCTGCCCCCTTGGTGGTGTGCCATTTCCTCGAGCAGCCGGCTAAGCTGCGCCCACAGCTCACCTTCCCCTGCCATTTGGCTGCTATCACCGGCTTAAGCGAGGCTGACCTCCTGCCCTATCCCTGCCCAGAACTGGGCCCGCGCTTTGCCAAGGCCCGGGGCGCGGCCTACTATCAGACGCTGTGTACCGAGCTTATCCCAGCACTGCAGGCGCAGCTCCCGGCAAGCCCTCGCGGGGCGCCCATCTTAGCGGGCTATTCACTCGCCGGGCTCTTTGCCCTGTGGGCCTTGGCGCAGGCTGACAGCACTTTCAGTCAAGTTGTATCCTGCTCGGGCTCGCTCTGGTACCCCGATATCCTCTCCGCGCTTAAGCTCCCGGCAGGCGTGCGCCCGCGCTCGGTCTACCTGTCCTTAGGCACTAAGGAGCAGAACAAGGGCCCCAAGATGTTTCGCACCGTGGCAAGCTGCACCGAGCAGGCCTACCACTACTACCAAGCCCTGTGCCCATGCTGCTTTACCCTCAACGAAGGCGGACACTTTGACCATGTCACCGAACGCTGGGCGCAGGGACTTAACTGGACGCTCAAGCAGTACTACCATAATGGCGCAGCGTCTTAAGATCAGGGCTTGAGCGCCGATAACCTAGATAAGCGTAATTACGTCCTAAAGTGCAGATTCCAAGGGAGATGGAGTTATGGCAGTCGTAAATGGCATCAATGTCGCAAACCAAGTCGGTGGCATCACCACCGGTCGCTTTACTCCGCAGCAGAATGTCGGAGACATCAACAAGTCCACGCGCGTGGCCGGTCAAAACCAAGACAATGTCGTCGACCTTGCCACCTCTAAGACCCAATACGAAGACCACCAAAACGATATGTTCGCCCACCAGCGCTACATCGCGCTGCAGGCCTACATCAACTACGGCCGTGAGGGCGTAGGCGAGGCCGCCGAGCCGGTCATCACGACCGCGACCGACGTCACCGACACCAGTGCTGCCGAGTCCTATCGCACCATCACCGGTGACGATCCTTCCACCAGTGGCCAAGCCCGCGCTGCCACCACCGCCGCAGTAGCCACTGAGCCTACCGCCACCGGCACCGCCGCTCCGACCGGCACGACCACCGAGCCGGGCACGGAGTTCACCGAGCCGGGCACGGAGTCCACCGAGGGCGAGGAAGAGAGCTCTAAGACCTCGGTCGAGCAAAACAATAAAGGCATTGATGGCGAAACCTTGACCGAAGAAGAGCAAGCTGAGGTTGAGGACATGAAGGATCGCGACGCCGAAGTCCGCACCCACGAAAACGCCCATAAGAGCGCCGGTGGCCAGTACGCCGCTGCGCCTTCGTACACCTACGAGACCGGCCCAGATGGCAAGCGCTACATCACCGATGGTGAGGTCAGCATCGATGTCGGTGAGGAGTCCGATCCTCAAGACACCATTACCAAGATGCAAGTGGTCAAGCGCGCTGCTTTAGCGCCAGCACAGCCATCGGCACAAGACCGCCAAGTCTACGCTGAGGCCAGCCAAAAGGAGGCCGCTGCACGCCAAGAGCTCAATGAGCAAAAGCAAGAGGAAGCGCAGCAGGCCAGCGGTGAGCAAGGCGCCTCCGGCTCCGCTGCGGCTCAAGGCCAAGCTAACAGCACCAGTGCTAACAATAATGCAGCACCTGCCAGTGCTGACAATGGCACTGCCCCGGCCAACGCTGAGCCAACCAGCACCCAAGGCCTCGCGCCACTCAGCCGCACCATCGTATCTGATGAGAGCAGCCTGAACCCAACGGCCAATCAAGAGACCGCAGATAACAGCACTGGAGTTAGCCCTTCGGCGCAGCCGAGCTCCGGCTCGGGCATCAGCGCTATCAACAACCAAGAGCAGCGCAATATCTTAGATCCGGCCTCGGTACCGGAGCCTGCCGTCTCCACCACCAAGAAGTTCTCGGCCTAACAGCCCAAGCCTGCCCGGCCCGCGCTCTCTCCCACCGCGGGCGGGGTGGTCTGTGCCATAGATCGTGCCTCAAAATAGTGCAAATATTAGGTAACTTGCTCCTCAAATTGGTTTTGGCGCGCTCTTTTCACTTATTTAGTGCAAGAAAAGTCACGAAAGAGGCACATACGGTATAATGCGCGCAATTTTAGACACGGGTCGAAGGCGCCTTCGGCGCAGATCCCACCTAATTTCTTGGTACGCGGCCCCACAGCACAAAGCCACTGACTTAGGTTAGTGGCTTTTTGCTGTGGCCTAGGCTCGTACCATCGCTCAACTCAACACGGAGAGGTCATGGAACCTTATTACGCAGGTGCGCTCTCGCTGGTGCCGCCGGTCATCGCGGTGGCCTTAGCGCTGTTAACCAAGGAAGTGTTCTCATCACTGATCATTGGTATCTTAAGCGGCACCTTGATCTACACCATTGGCATGGGGCAGGACTTCGTGGTCGTCAGCACCGTCCAGAATGCCTTGACGGTCATGGTCAATAAGATCGACTTCAACATCATCATCTTCTGCTCGGTCTTGGGATCGATCGTCTATGTGATCGCGATGGCCGGTGGTTCCCGGGCTTACGGCGACTGGGCCACCAAGCGCATTCGCGGCCGTAAGAGCGCGCTCTTATCGACCTCCCTCTTGGGCGCCTTTATCTTCATCGATGACTACTTCAACTGCTTGACCGTCGGCACTGTGATGCGCCCGATCACCGACAAGTACCGCATCAGCCGCGCCAAGCTCGCCTACATCATCGACTCGACCGCCGCCCCAGTCTGCATCATCGCCCCGATCTCCTCGTGGGCTGCGGCTGTAGGCTCGAACTTAAAGAGCACCGGTAGCTTTGAGTCGGAGATGGAGGCCTTTATCGCCACCATTCCGTGGAACTTCTACGCCCTGCTCTCCATTTCCATGGTGTTATTGGTATCCATCGGCAACTTCGACTTTGGCCTGATGCGCCGCGCTGAGATCGACGCCATCAAGCATGGCCCGGTCAGCACCGGCGAAGGTGAGCACGACAACATCGATGTGGTCACCGAGAAGGGCGGTGTCATGGACATGGTAATCCCGATCTTAGCCCTGATCGTCTTTGCCACCTTGTCCTTACTCTACGTCGGCGGTTACTGGGGCGACGATCCGGCCTACCACACGGTCGGTGCCGCTTTTGGTAACACCAGCGCAGGCCCGGCCCTCGCCATGGCCTCCTTTGCCGCCTTGTTCGTAGCCTACGTCCAGTTCACGGCTCGTCGTCTTCTGACCTTAAAGCAGTTCATGAGCGGCGTGTTAAAGGGCGTGCAAGCCATGATCCCAGCCAATATGATCTTAGTCTTGGCTTGGGCCATCTCCGGCGTCTGCCGTGACTTGTTACAGACTCAGGTCTTCATCTCGAACATCGTGCAAAACGACATGGGTATGTTAGGTAACCTCTTACCTGCCATCATCTTTGTCATT
Source organism: uncultured Anaerobiospirillum sp. (assembly GCA_944389615.1). Classification (GTDB taxonomy): domain Bacteria; phylum Pseudomonadota; class Gammaproteobacteria; order Enterobacterales; family Succinivibrionaceae; genus Anaerobiospirillum. The sequence goes on from CALXNA010000005.1 coordinate 18,973, forward strand.
GCCAGCTTCTTATCGTTCTCGACCGGCACGGCATGGGGTACCTTTGGTATCTTGATCCCGATCGTGGTCGTGGTCGCGCAGGCGATCGACCCGACCGGCGGCATCATTATCATCACCTTATCGGCCACCCTCGCCGGTTCCGTCTTCGGTGACCACTGCTCGCCGATTTCCGATACCACGATTCTGTCGTCGGCCGGTGCCGGCTGCGTGCACATCGAGCACGTCTCGACTCAGCTGCCATTTGCCTTGATCGCCGCGGTCTCCGCCTTCGTCGGCTATATCGTCGCCGGCTTCACCTTAAACGTCTACTTGAGCTTAGGCGTAGGCTTTATCATCATGATCGGAACCATGAGCTTCTTGCACTTTAAGAACCTCAAGCGCGAGACCTACGCCGAGCACGAAATGATGCACGCACTCGACCAAGAGCAAGCCGCAGACGCGCCGCAGGGCACGCCTAAGGACGCTCCTAAAGAGCGCATCTAAACGCTCCCGCGCCTGAGCGCGCTCCGCGCTGCCCCGCTGCGCGGGCTCTCGCCCGCTCCCGCGGGCCCCCCAAGCCTGCCCCGGTAACCCGGGGCAGGCTTTGCTCATTTTGGGCAACGCAACTTGCATCCCGCGCCCAGCTCCACCAGCCACGCCTCACAGGCAGCGGGAACCGACGGCATAGCCCCGATCCGGTCAGGCCGCATTGATCTCTAAGGAGCAGGCTCCGGGCCGATGCGGCGCAACCTCAGGCGGCGTAGCCCCAACTGCGGCGGCCCGCCCGACCCAACCCGCCCCACGGCCGTGTCACTCGGCACAGCCCTTACCCCACGCGCAGGTCTTGCTCGGGGGCCACACTGGCAGCGGCTACGCGCCGCTTGCCGCTTCACGCTCCGGCCAGACCACCTTAGTCTCTAAGGGGAGAGGTGCGGGCCAATCCGGCACTACCTCAGGTGGCGCAAGTCCCAACTGCGGCGGCCCGCCCGACCCAACCCGCCCCACGGCCGGGCCACTCTGCCCTGCACTTACCTCACGCGCGGGCCTTGCTCGGGGGCCACGCTGGCAGCGGCAACGCTCGCCGCTTACCGCTTCACGCTCCGGCCAGACCACCTTAGTCTCTAAGGGGAGAGGTGCGGGCCAATCCGGCACTACCTAAGGTGGCGCAAGTCCCAACTGCGGCGGCCCGCCCGACCCAACCCGCCCTACGACCGGGCCACTCGGCACAGCCCTCACCCCCCACGCGGGCCTTGCTCGGGGGCCACACTGGCAGCGGCTACGCGCCGCTGCACGCCTAGGGCCGACCGTATTGGTCTCTAAGGGGAGAGGTGCGGGCCACTACAGCGCTCCAGCTGGGTTGCGCGGGCGGGCAGCCCCGCGCCGGTGCTGGGCCACTTGGGCGCAACCTCAGTTGGAGGTGCGCCGCTGCACGCTCCATTAATCTCGGATTGATAGCGTCTTAACTTGCGTCCTAGATAATGAGCATGCACTGAGCGCTTGCCGCCCAAAAACGTGCAAACGCTTTCATTTTCTTGCCTTGATCCGTGGAAACGGTTATCTTAGGCGCACTCTCGGGCCGCGCTGCGCCCCGCTCTTTACATAAGGAAGTCCTGTGAACCAATCTCTCAAGCAGGTCAGCTGCTGCAAGCTCATCACCCTCACCATCTGTGCCGTGTGTGTCCTGCTCATGAGCTTATTCTAAGTAACCTGCTCCAAGATTCTCAGCTGGCAAGCGCAAGCTTGTCGGCTTTTCCCGCTTCCGTTTGCCGCGGAGCTCAAGTCAGCGCTCCATCCTGCCGCCGCGGCCGCCCACAGATAGAAGGTGGCAAACGAGCCCACCGGACTAAACTGTGCTCTCAGCTGCGCCTCCATAGTACGACGCTCTTTTCCAGGCAGCGCCGCAAGCTCAAGGCCGAGCGTAAGCTTAAGCCCGCAGCGCACGCCCAAATCCCCTAAGAGCAAACAATCACGCTCGCGCGCCACCAACAAGTCGAACATGTCGCAGCTCCACGGCCCCAAGCCCTTGATGGCAAGCAGCTGAGCGCGGCGCTCCTCTTTACTCCACTTGAGCAGTTGCTCATGGCTGAGCTCTCCGCGCCCAAAGGCCGTGGCAATGGTCTGTAGCGCGTGGCGCTTGCCCTGAGTGCAGGGCAGATAGCGACCTTGGCTGAGGTGCGCCAAGAGCTGCTGTGGCTCTTGGTATAAGACCGGATCGAGCTTTGCCCAGCACGTGGTAAAGGCTCGATCTGAGAGCTGCTGGCTTAAGACAATGGCTACAAGGCCAGTGAAGCTGTCGTCATAACAGCTGCGCTCAAGGAGCCCGAAGTGTTGTACCAGCGGGGCCATGCGCGGCTCGCGTGCCACTAACTGCGCGGCATCGTCCGCAGTAATCTGCCATCGACTCATCTCTTCTCCTTAGGGCCGGGCCTGTTGCTGGCGAACCGGGCCTGTTGCTGGCGGGCCGCTCCAGTTGCTTAAGGGTAGAACCAGTTGCTGGGTGGCCTGCGAGGCAGGGCCTGCGGGGCAGGGCCCGTGCGCCTTGGGCTCTTTGGGCGCAGAGACTGCGCAGAGCCTGCGCAGAACTTGCACGAGACTGTGCGGAGCTTCGTGGCCGCGGCCTGTCCGCAGCGCGCCCGCTTTGTGATCTTAGGGCAAGGTTGCCTTGCGCCTGATTTTCTATAATAGCGACCATGGGCATGAAATTGCATGTAACTTAGAATTGCTGCCAAGAACGCGCTTGCTGGAGGTCGCCATGCCAAATCTTCTGAATGTCAGCACCAAGTTCAAAATCTTGGGCGGCTTTGTCGCCATCATCCTGATCAACATCGTGATCGTCGCCATCTCGGTCAATGTGTTGAACCATGCCCAAAACGCCGCTGCCACCATCGACACCACCTTAAACGGCGCCTTCAAGCGCGTGTTTACGGTGCAAAACACCTTCCAGCAAGCCAATCTCCACTTCGCGCGCGGCCTCAATGAGTTAGACCAGCAATACACCGCCCACGACCTGCGCGACTATGCGCCGCAGGCCTTGACCCAGATGCAGCAGGTCATCGACGGGCTCAACCTCAACTTCATCGAAGATGAGCGCTACCGCAGCGCCGCCCAAAACGTCAAGACGCAAGGCGCCGCCATTATCAACGAGCTGCAACATAACTTCATGCCGCTGATCCAAAGCGGTCACTCCAATGATGAGGCCCTCGCCGTCTACACCCGCGATATCGTCCCGAAGTTCTCGGCCCTGCTCGATAACATTGGCACCTTAACCCGCATTCAAACCGACCGGTGCACCGCTGTAAGCACTCAGGCCTCCGACCGCTCCGCCTTCTATATGGTAGTTGGCCTTGCCGTGGTGGTCGTGATCTCAAGCATTGTCATCTCCTTATTTATCGCCCACTACATTACCAAGCAAGTGCTCGATGCCATCCACCTCATCGAGTTCATGGCCAAGGGCGATTTCACCCATGAGTCGCACAATCCAATCAAGGATGAGTTTGGGCGCATGCACACCGCTATCAACGAGATGCGCCTGCATGTCACCGACATCTTGATCATGACCCAAGAGCAATGCTCGGCCTTAAAGAGCGAGCTCGAGAAGCTGCGCGATGCCTCGCAGGCTATCGTCTCGGCTTCCGACGACGTGCAAAACCAATCGATGACTGTGGCCGCCGCCTCCGATCAAATGGTCTCGACCACCCAAGATATCGCGCGCAACTGCGAGACCGCGGCATCAGGCTCCAACCACAGCCGTGATATCACCTTAAACGGCCTTGAAATGGTCAAGCGCGCCTTCGACAATGTCCAATTGCAGGTCGAGCACACCAAAGATAACTCAAACCAAATCACCCAGCTCGCCCAGCAAAGTCAGGCCATCAGCGCCATCGTCAATACCATCGAAGACATCGCCGACCAGACCAATCTGCTTGCGCTCAATGCCTCCATTGAGGCGGCACGCGCTGGTGACGCCGGCCGGGGCTTTGCTGTGGTTGCCGACGAGGTGCGCTCGCTTGCCAACAAGACCGCCAAGTCGACCAAGGAGATCACCGCCATGGTCAAGGGCATTCAAGCCGATGCCTACAATGCCACCGAGTCGATCAACTCTTCGGTGCAGAATATGGCCACGGTGGCTGATGATGCCAAGGCCTTAGAGCAGATGCTCAATGAGATCGCCGAGCAAGTCGACGCGGTCAACAACCAAATCACCCAGATCGCGACTTCGACCGAAGAGCAAACCAAGGCCACCGCCGAGATCTCGATGAATGCCGCCAACGTCAACAACGCCTCAAGCGAAATGACGATGCAGGCGACCTCGCAGCACGACTCGATCGACAATGCCTTAATCAAGCTCACCGAGCTGATGAAGGCCTTGAACTTCTTCAAGACCCGCGCGTAGCGCGCAGAAGCGCGCCCTGCCGCGCTCTGGGCGTGCCGCGCCCGCTGCCGCGGCTTGCACCCGCGGGGCGTGCCGCGCCCTCCCGCGGCAAGCGCAGGCCTGCGGCCGGGGCCGCGCGGCGGCAGCGCAGCATTTTTTGTGATCAGGGAAGCAAATTACGGCAAGGCTTTGCCCAATAATTTTGCATTTCTTGCGGTACTGTCGCTACAATGGCGCTCAACGAGTAACACGCGGCAGGCCCCATGGCGTCAGGCGCGGCGCGATGGTTTTCATGCCATAGCCCATGGCTTAAGAGCCATCAGGCGGCGTCACAAAATGGTGCAATGGTCGGCGCGGCGGCTCGGATAATTTAACAAAATCGAAGCTGGCTCACAGTATCAAGCGGCAATGAGAAGTGAGCGCTAGTTTGCGCTCACAAAGGCACATTCTAAGCATAATCTGCGGCTAGATATTGATATCTAGCGCGCTTGCTGCGCAGCTGGTTTAGCCCCTAGCCGAGGCCTAGGTTAGGCGCAGGCTTGCCTGTGGCTCCTCTGATAAGTGGAGATAGGATAATGAAATTCTTCTACGATTTGAGCACCAAGGCGAAGCTCTTATTGTGCTTTACCATCGTGATTGTGATCAATCTGATCATCTCGGTGACGACCCTGACCTCCTTGCACCAGGTCAACAAGACAACCGAGCAAATCGACAACATCCTCAACGCGGCCTTCACCCGTATCTTCAATATCCAAGAGGCGGTCGAACACGCGCAGTTTAACTTCAGCGCGGGCCTCAACATGCTCTACGTCCAATACGACGAGAAGATGCTCAAGCGCGATGCCCCGCAGCTCATCGCCAACATCCGCGATAAGGTCAGCGTGATCAACCCGGACTTCTTGGGCACCCAAGAGTACCACGACCTGTGCATTGAGGTACGCGACAGGGCCTTAAACGGCGCCAAGATCTTAGAAGAGAAGATCATGCCGAAGATCAACCGTCATGCTTACTCCGATGCCTACACCGTCTATTTGACTGAAGTCTATCCGGAGTTTGCCCGTTCCATTCGCGCCGCTTCGTCCTTATACCGTATTCAAACCCAGTACTGCATTGGCCTGACCCAAGAGGCCTCGGACTCTTCGATCGTGGTGATCGACTCGACCTTGACCGTGGTCGGCGTCATCATCGCCTTCATCTGCGCCTTCTTCTTGAGCAACTACATCGCCCGGGCCTTGCAAGAGCAAACCGGCGTGCTCAATACCTTGGCTACCGGTGACTTCTCCGAGCACATCAAGGCCGGTTACGCCGATGAGTTTGGCAAGAGCCATGACATCATCCGCAAGACGCGCGACTCCTTGGGTAAGATCATCAATATGACTAAGGAAGAGTGCAACAAGCTCCAAGGTGAGATGCGCAACTTGCAGGACATCTCGCACAACTTCGCCACCATGTCCAACGACATCCAAAATCAGGCCGTGACCGTCGCCGCCGCTGCCGACCAAATGGTGTCGACCACGCAGGACATTGCGCGCAACTGCGAGACCGCGGCCGCTGGTTCCACCCGCTGCAAGGAGATCTCCAACTCCGGTCTTGAGACCGTGCAGCAGGCGATCGACAACATTCGCCAACAAAGCGAGCACACCCGCGACAATGCCGCCAAGATCGAGAGCTTAGCCAAGCAGACCCATGACATCGGCTCGATTGTCTCTACCATCGATGACATCGCCGCGCAGACCAATCTCTTGGCCTTAAATGCCGCGATCGAAGCCGCCCGTGCCGGTGAGGCCGGTCGTGGCTTTGCTGTGGTCGCCGACGAAGTGCGCGCTCTCGCCTCGCGCACCAGCACTTCGACCCAAGAGATCTCGCAGATGGTCAAGAACATCCAGTCGGAGGCTCAGATGGCGACCAATTCGATCAACGCCTCGGTGGCCAATATGGACACGGTGGCTGAAGACGCCAGCCACATCATGGATATCTTCAACGACATCTCGACTCATGTCAGCGACGTCAACAACCAGATCACCCAGATTGCCACCGCCGCCGAAGAGCAGACCACGGCCACGAGCGAGATCTCCTCGCACATGCAGAACATCTCGCATATGACCGGGGACATGGCCCAAGACGCTAACAACCAGTACAAGTCAATGGATGGAGCTTACAACGACTTAAAAGAGCTGGCCCACGCCTTAGCCTTCTTTAAGACCCGCTCCACCCAGTAACCCAAAGAGAACCTGCGGTTCTCGCCCCCGCGCCCTGAGCTTTCGCTCGGGGCGCGTGCGTCTGCGCGCAGCTTGCGCTGTCCGCGCCCCCCTACGGCCGCAGGTCGTTGGGGGGCAGCCGTGGCGACCGCAGCTCTGATGCTGCGCGGCGGCGACCGCTGGGCGGCGCAGCGCGCCGCCATGTTTGACCTAGGATGCGGCCTGTCATCAGGCTTGCAGCACAAATTTGGCACGCTTCCGGCATGATGGCACAACAACCATATAACTGACTAGACCAAGGTTCACTTGGTAGGATTGTGCCTCATGCAAGCCTTTTGGAATCTATCGACTAAGGCGAAGCTGCTGACTTCGTTCCTCGTTATTATTGCCTTGAACTTGGTGGTGACCCTCACCGCCCTGAGCGCCATGATGAACAGCCGCACCGCGGCCAATCACATCCAAAACGTCGCCAACGGCGCCATGGGGCGCGTGATGCAGATGCAAACCGATCTGCAGCAATTTAACAACCGCTTCCTCGAAGTGCTCAGCGAGCCCAATGTGCGCGAGCTTTCCGCGCTCAAGGCTGAGGCCCCCACCTTTGTCAGCACGCTGCGCACCTATGCCTCGAGACTTACGCGTGAGTCCTTGAACCGGGAGATGATGCGCGCCCGGCCTAATTACGAGCAGATGGCCTTTGCCATTCGCGATAGCTTGACCCAAGTGGCCACTAGCTGGGAGTCGACCATGATCCCGGCTCTGACCTCGGCCAACCCCCAAGAGCTGCTGCGCCGCTACACCCACGAAATCTACCCTGAGGTCGCCGCGGGCGTTGAGAACTGCTCCAACATCCTACTTGAGCAGGCCAAATACAATGCCTATGTGGCGCTCACTGCCTCCGACCCGACCCCGGTCTACATCTCGGTGGGCCTGAGCATCTTGGCGGTAGTCGTGGCCTTGGCTCTTGCCTTCTTTATCTCCAACTATATGGCACGCAATCTGTCTGACCAAATGCGCTGCCTCAATGCCTTGGCCGGAGGTGACTTTGAGTACCAGATCCCGCAGGGCTACAACGACGAGTTTGGACAGAGCCTGCGCACCTTAAGCCAGATGCGTGATGCCATCAGCAACATCATCGCCCTGACCCAAAACGCCAGCACCAAGATCACGGGCCAGATGCAAAAGCTCCAAGAGCTCGCCCACAATACCGTCGGCTCGGCCTCGGACATCCAAAGCCAAGCGGTCACCATTGCCGCCGCCTCCGATGAGATGGTCTCGACCACCACCAATATCGCCCGCAGCTGCGAGACCGCGGCCACGAGCTCCAACGAGTGCAAGGACTTAACCCACAACTCAGTCGGCCTCGTCGAGCAAGCGGTTGAGAACATCCGCAATCAGTCCGAGCGCACCAAGGTCAACTCGCAGAAGGTCTCCAACCTCGCCCAGCAAACCCAAGCTATTGGCTCGATTGTCCTGACCATTGACGACATCGCCGCCCAGACCAACCTCTTGGCCTTAAATGCCGCGATCGAGGCCGCCCGCGCCGGTGAGGCCGGCCGGGGCTTTGCCGTGGTCGCCGACGAAGTCCGCGCCCTCGCCTCGCGCACTTCGCAGTCGACCAAGGAAATCTCCGATATGATCAACACGATCCAAAAGGACACCAAGTCGGCCTCGGACTCGATTGCGATCTCGGTGCAGAATATGGAGCAGGTCGCCTCAGACGCCCAAAACGTCATGACGGTCTTAAACGACATCGAGAACCGCGTCACCGACATCAATATGCAGATCACGCAGATTGCCACCGCCGCCGAAGAGCAGACGACCGCCACGAGCGAGATCAGCAACCATATGCAGAATGTCACCGGCGCCACCGGCGATATGAGCCGCGAGGCCAACGAGCAGTACGAGGCGGCCGCCTCGGTCACCGAGGACTTAGCCGAGCTGCAAAAGGCCCTGAGCTTCTTTAAGGTCGCGGCGCACTAGTGGCGCCTGCGCCTTGGCGCCGCCGACGCCCCGCGCCGGAGCGCAGGCGCGGCCTGCCGCCCTCTGGGCGGCGGCGCTGCGGCCGAGCTCTGCCCGCGGCTGCGGGCAGGCATAAGAAAAGGGAGCGCTTGCTCCCTTTTCTTTGGGCGCGCCTAAGAGCGCCTGAGGCGAGTAACCCTTAGGCGTGGGTGCCGCCTAAGAACAGCCAGTTCTCAAAGCAGTTCTTATTGTGCCACTTGACGTACTGGGGCTCCGGCCAGCACTCGCGCTGCTTAGGCAGAATCAGCTCCTTGCCGTCAAAGCGCATGTAGTCCTCGCCGTAGGCGGTGCGCACGGTCTTGGAGACCTTGGCCACTAAGCGGGTATTGTCCTCGTTGTAAACGAAGGTGATATAGCCGAGCTTGAAGAGCTGGAATAAGTCCGAGCGCAGGACGACGCCGTTACTGGACTTTTGGAACTTGAAGTCATAGAACGGCTGGATGTTGGCCACTTCTAAGACCGGACGGGCGCGCACGCCCGATAAGGCGCAGCGGAAGTCGTAGGCGTTTAAGACGCGGGCGTTGAACTCGGCGACGTAGCTCTTACAGTTGCGGTGCGAAGCGGCGTAGTACATGCCCTGCCAATCCCCGCCTTCGCTCGAGATGTAGTTGTCACGGTGCTCAATGACTTGGGTGTGCAGGTAACGGCCGTACGGCTCGTCAAGCGGCAAGGTGAAGACGTGCTTGCAGCTGAAGAAGTTGCACAGCTCATCGGGGACATGGACGTAGTCTTGGACGTCGAACATGAAGGTGTGCACCAGCATGGCCAAGGACAGCTCGCTGTCCTTATTGCCGCCGCGGGCAATGACGTCTTGGATCATGTCCTCTAAGTTGTAGGCGCCGTTGTGCACGCCAAACAGATCCCAAGCCTGATCGATCGACATACTCTTCCAGCCGAGGAAATAGCCACCACCCACGATGTAGTTGCGCTCATCGTTGGTCTTGAAGAGCAAAATGAGCGAGCCGGGATCTAAGGACGCACATTCCTTATCAAACTCCGTGTCGCCTAAGGCCCACAAGCTAGCACCCGTAGCACCACCGAGCAGATACTCGTTGGACAAAATGGAGACCATTTTGTCAGATGCTCGCCACATCATAATTGACTGCGGTTTATTCATAGAATTTCTACACGCATCTGTTGGACAGCTGCGCCTCTCCTTGTAACAAGCAACAGCAACCTGCGGCCTAGGCCTCAGGCTAACCCTGTGGGTGCTAGTCCCACCCCAGCTCCTTGAGCCTTTCCCATTGTAAGCACAATGTCGCAGGCGCACTCCAACTTAGGCCACAAAACCAGAATCTTTTACTAACGAAATTGGCTCCCCGCCCCATGCAACAAGCCCCCGCGGGCTCAACAGCATTGCTCTTAGGCTTTGCGGCTGCCTCCGCGAGGGCTTGAGACTGGGGCATTATGTGCCTTATGGGACAGTAGGTGCCTTAGTAGTTGATGACGGCGCGGCGGTTTTGCTTCCAGCTTGCCTCAGTGTGGCCCGGATCTACCGGCTTCTCCTCGCCGTAGGAGACGATCGAGAGCTGATTGACGTCCACGCCTAAGTTTTGCATGTAGCGCGCAACGGCACGGGCACGGCGCTCACCTAAGGCGATGTTGTACTCAGGAGTGCCACGCTCATCGGTATGGCCTTCGATGATGATGCGGGCATCAGGATTGTCACGCAGGTACTGGGCGTGGGCCTGCATGATCGAAACGTACTCGTCTTGGATCTGATCGGAGTCGTACTTGAAGTAAACGGTATTGTTCTCACGCAGCGACTGCGGCCCGCCGAAGTTCGGGTCATAGAGTTGATCCGGCGCAGCATTAGGGTCGCCGATCACCAAGGTGCCATCGCTGTCGACCGAGGTCATGACATCCTCGGCTAAACCGCCATAGCCCAGATTGTCCTCGATGTAGACATCACCGGTCATGTTCGGATCGGAGCTCACCGAACCATCGATAAAGGCACCGTCTTCAGTGCTAGAAGTGGTCGAGCAGCCCGTGACCGCAAAGAGCAGGGCGCTGGCAGCAAATGCTAAAGCTAAGTTGAATCGACTAAACGCTTTCATAAATAATCCTTATTGCCCGAAGTGATTGAGTACTCAACCACAGCTCCGTGTTGGTACCGTGGGGCATCCTGCGGGGTGCACGCTAGCAGCTTATGGCTGCTGGCTGCCCTTGGTACTGGTCAGCTTGCTACTACGCTTGCTACATTGTAGCTTAGAGCAAGTACTAACGCGGCAACTTATCAGCCCAAGTGGTGCGCACGGTCAAATCTTTGCGCGCCGCTAGGCGGCAGCGGAGCTTGTGGTCGATCGTTTCTGCCTATTTTTCAGGCAATGGGCCCCAAGCTGGAGCGCTGATCTCGCCACTAGTACTCGATGGCAGATTAGCCTTGAAGCGACCATCGGTCGAGACTAAGGCTAAACCTTTGCGCCCTTCGTACACGGTGCTGTAGATGACCATAGCACCGTTTGGTGCGACTGATGGCGACTCATCTAACGACGAAGTCGTGAGCATGTAGATCGAGCCATCGGCGTCAACGCGCGCTACGCGGTAGCCGTTTTGACGCGTAATCACAATCAGGGCATTGGAATTAGGGATTGGCCGTGCCGAGAGGTTCATGGCACCTTGGTAGGTGACGCGCTCAGCTTGGCGCGTATTGATGTCTACGGCATAGATCTGAGCTCGGCCCCCACGCTCGGAGGTAAAGAAGATGCGCGAGCTATCTGACGACCACGACGGCTCGGTATCGATCGCACGATTGTTGGTGATGCGATTGAGGCGCGAGGTGACAAGGTCGTAGTAGTAGATCTCCGGCTGCCCATCCTTGGAGAGGGTAAATGCAATCTTATTGCCATCGGGCGACCAAGTCGGCGAGCTGTTGAGGCCCGGGAACGAGGCGAGCTTGGTGCGCTGCTTGGTGAAGATGTCCTGCACGAAGATGGCCGGAGCGCGGCGCTCAAAGGAGACGTACACTAAGCGGCGGCCGTCCGGCGACCAATTGGGGGTCATGATCGGCTCAGTCGAGCGTAAGATCGGCACCTCATTGTAGCCGTCGTAGTCAGCGGTCATGAGTTGATATGGGAAGCGGTCACCAAAGCGGTAGACGATGTAGGCAATGCGCGTTCTAAAGGCGCCCTTCTGCCCAGTCAAGAGCTCGTAGGTGCGATCGGACACAAGGTGCGCCGCCTGACGCAGCTGCGTGGCATTGGCGCTCACGCCGCGGCTTTGGATGAGCGGACGGCCCTTATTGGCGCCCTGCACGCCGTGGATGTTGTAGATCACCTGAAAGTTTTGACTATTAGGTACCGGCACCACGCGCCCGGAGACCACGGCCTCAGCGCCTGCGGCCGCGAGGGCGTCGAAGTTGACCGTGCCATTGACAATGGCCCCGGCTGGGAGCTCATTGTAGGTGATCGGCGAGAACTTGCCCGAGCGCATCAGATCAGCGCTGATGATGGCGCTGACATCAACGGGCACTTGCCCTTGGCTTTGGAAGGGCAGCACGACGACGCGCCGACCTTCGTTGATGCCTCCCGTGATCTCAATTTGTAATGCAGCATGGGCGTTTACCATCATCAGGCACGAGAAGATAGCGGCCCCCAGAACTTTCAAAAAGCGCATGGCTCCCCCAACAGTTAACAACGACGCTCCTAGTTTAGCAATGAACTTGCCGCAATGCTAATCCTCAGCTCGGCCCAGCCCCTACAGCTTCGGGGTCATGGTGATCACAATGGTATTGCAATCCTTGCAGCCCACCGGCGGGCGCGGCATCATGCCGATCAAGTTGAGCGTAGCGATGGCACTGGCGCAGACGGCGCTATCGCCTTGGCAGCGCTCGTTGTAGATCATGCCATTGTTATCGATCGAGACCGTAACCACGACACGCTTGCCATTCATCGACGGGTCGATGCGCCAATTCTGCTCAATGAGCTGCTGCACCTTAGCCCCATAGACTTGGCTGTCATCAGAGCCGGTGCCCGAGCCTAGGCCCTGCCCCCCGGCCACGCCGTCCGCGCGGCCAAGCAGCTCTTGCTCTAAGCTCTCAGCTTGCTGCTGCAGTGCCGCTTGGCGTGCCGCCTCAGCGGCTTTGCGCTCGGCTTCAGCCTTACGCGCAGCCTCGGCCTTACGCGCAGCCTCTTCCTTGGCCTTACGCTCAGCCTCAGCTTTGGCCTTGGCTTCAGCCTCCGCCTTAGCCTTAGCTTCGGCTTCCGCTTTGGCCTTAGCCTCAGCAGCCTTGCGCTCAGCTTCAGCCTTGCGCTCAGCTTCAGCCTTTTGCTTTTCGGCCTCGATGCGCTTGCGCTCCTCTTCGGCCTGACGCTTAGCCTCCTCGGCCTTCTTTAAGGCCAGCGCCTTTTGGCGCTCGGCCTCAGCTTTTTGCTGGGCCGCCACTTTCTTAGCGAGCTCCGCGCGCGCCTGCGCCTCCGTCTCAGCTCGGGCCTTAGCGGCGGCCTCTTGGGCCAGCTTTTGGGTGTCCTGCATGGTATTGGTCTTAGGCGGTTGGCCCGTCGGACTGCCCTTGGCCGGAGGCACATTGATGATGGTCGCGTGCATGATTTGCCCCGGCTTCTCTTCGGGGCGCTCGGGGCGATCGAGCGAAACGTTGACCGCGAGCACCGCCAACAGGGCGCCGTGAAAAATCACTGCCAAGACAAAGGCGGTACCAATTCCAATCTTCACGCCAAACCTCTAAGTCTCTAGTCGCCTTTAGGCCACCGGAATCGGGTCGGTGACCAAGCCGACGCTCTCCACCCCAGCGCGCTTTAACGCATTCATCAGCTGAATTACGCTGTCATAAGCCACTTGGGCATCGCCTTGCACCACGACCGGGCGACTTGGGTCTTTGCGCAGCTCCTCGGCGACGACTTGGCCCATGGTATCAAGGTCAGGCACCTTGACGCTTTGCGAGTCGATGCTGACGAAGTATTGCCCGGCCTTATCGACCGTGGCGATGATCGGCGTGCGCTGGTCTTCGTTCATGGTCTCGGCCTCAGCTTGGGGCAGGTCGACCGTGACGCCCTGCATCACTACCGGCGCGGTGGCAATGAAGATCACCAAGAGCACCAGCATGACGTCGATATACGGCACTACGTTGATCTCCGCCACGGTACGGCTCTTGCGGCGATGGCCGCGCCCAAAGTCTGCCATCTTACTCTCCCTTGCCCCTTACCGCGGTCGGCGCGCGCTTTTGCCCGCCCGGGGTGATGTAATGCGGCTCATCATCGCCGCTCACCTTCGGGCGCCGCTCAAAGGCCCCGGCCCGATACATCGGGCTCTCGCCCTTATCGCCCGTCTCCGCCTCGCTGCGCGGCAGCGGCATAGCGCTTGGCTTGACCGCGCTCGCTGCGCCGCCCGGCAGCTGGGCATTGTTAAGGTTCGACCCTGCTGTCCGTGGTGGCACCACGCCGCGCATGCTCTCTTGCGGCATCGTCCCTAAGACCGTGTCGGTGCCCGGGCGCTTAGCGCCTTGAAAGGATGCCGCCCGCGAGTTCAAGCGATTTTGGTTGCTGCTGGGCAGACTCGCATTGCCCCCTAACACCGGTGCAGGCTTATCGGAGTTGGTCTCAGCCGCGAGCGGACTGTGCATGGCCTTGGCCATATCTTGGGCTTGGCTGCTGTTCATATCGACCTTAACCCGGTGCGGGCTAAAGTGATTGCGCACCGCGCCAAGCATCGCGCCCATGCCGCCGCTTGCCCCAGCGGCGCTGCCCGAGGCCTCAGCCTCGCTCGGCCCTACCGGGCCCGCCATGCTGCTAGGCATGCTGCCCGCCATCTGTCCGGACATCTGGCCGACCATTTGACCGCCGAGGTTAGCTCCGCCCATGGCACCAGCCATGGGATTGGCTCCGGCATTAGGCATAGCGCCTTGCATCTGGCCTTGCATGGTGTTGGGCATCTGCCCCTGCATCTGGGTTGGCATCTGAGCGGTCGGCTGAGTCTGCTGCTGGGTGCGGTTGATCTGGGAGCGGATGGTGACCAAGCGGCGGTTGAGGATGGTCGAGAACTCGTCCATGAAGTTGTAGTAGCGGTTCTCTAAGGCCTCGACCTTGGTGACGAAGCGGTTGTAGAACATGACCGCTGGGATCGCGGCAAACAGGCCCATGGCGGTGGCGATCAGGGCTTCGGCAATTGGAGGGGCGACCATGGCTAAGGTCGCGTTCTTGACCGCGGCCAAGGACACGAAGGCGTGCATAATACCCCAGACCGTGCCAAAAAGGCCGATGTATGGGCTAATCGAGCCGATGGTCGCTAAAGTCGGCAGATGATTCTCTAAGAGCTCAACTTCGCGCGAGCAGGCAACCTTCATCTGGCGGTAGGTACCGTCCATGACCACGTCTTGGTCGGCCGGGCCCGAGTTGACTAAGCGCACGAACTCCTTGAAGCCGGCCGAGTAGATCACCTCAAGGCCCACCAGCTCGTCGGGGCGCTTCATGCACTCTTGGTAGAGGTTGTTAAGATCAATGCCCGACCAGAAGCGCTCCTCAAACTCATCGGCCTTAGCGCGGCCAATGCGATATTGGTTGTTGCGCGAGATGATGATGGTCCAAGAGATCACCGAGAGCGCCAGCAAAAACAGCATGACACACTGTACTAAGAAGCTGGCATTGAGCACCAGCTCAGAAAAGGATAGCGCTCCTTGCGTCTCCATCTCGTCACCTTACACCAACCAAAAATCACAGACCGAAGGTCTGCCACCACAAAAATACGGCGCTGCCTGCGGCCAGCACCTGCGGCCGGGCCGCAGGTGCACGGCGCCAGCAGGCCCTGCGCGCGGCCCGCTCCTCGCGGCGCGCCGGGCCCACGCCTAGTGCCATTATGCTAGCGCGCTTGGCTTAGCTCAAGCACAGTAATGCCCGCGCTCGCCCCACTAACAGGCGAAGACCTGCGATTCTGGGGCCAAGTATTGCGCGAAGGCCTGATGGAAGGCCTCAGGAATAGCGTGCGGCTTGTGCTGCTTGAGATCGATATAGCCCAAGGTGCAGCGCTGCGCGTAGAGCAAAGCCCCGGCCTCGTTTCTGACTTCTTGGTAGATCTCAAGGCGCGCCGGTGTGACCTTATAGGGGATGCAGCTCACGGACAGCAAGTCCTCAAGCTGGGCGGGGGCCACAAACTTGCCGTTGAACTTGGTCATGACAAAGCCGGTACCGCTCTTAAGCGCCGCTTGTTGGCTTACGCCCACCACTTCGCGCACAAAGTCGCTGCGCGCGCGCTCGCAGAACTTAAGGTAGTTGGCATGATAGACAATGCCACCGGCATCGGTGTCCTCATAATAGACCCGATAGTGCGCGCAATAAGGCCCATGCTCACTCATTGTTGCTCTCCACTTAGTGAAACCTACGCGAATCTTACCTGAAAGCGCCGCGCTTGACTAAAGCGCCTTGCACCAGCTTAAGTCACAGGGCGCACCGATAGCGCCGCTAGGGCGCACCGATGACGCCGATAGCGCCTCGGGCAGCGCCTGACGCGCCTCGGGCAGCGCCTGCAGCTGCGGTGGCGGCGCCCTAAAAGGCTTCGGTTGGCGGCGTGGACGGCACCTGCGGGGCAAGCAGGGCAAAGATGTTCGGGGGCAGGTTCACCTGTAGGCCTTGGTACTCGCACAGGACGTGGCGGCTCTTATGGGCAAAGCGCAGCACGCCGACGTGGTCGCGGATTTCTTGGTAGAAGAGCAAGCAGCTGCGCTGCACCTTCAACGGCACCACGCTCACCACGATTTCGCTCCCGGAAGTGAGCGGAGCAAAGAAGCGCACTTGGGCCTCGACTTGAAACAGATAGAGCTGATGCTCGTGCAGATAGTGCTCAAAGTCAAAGCTCAGCTGCTCTAAGAAGAAGTCTTGGCGCGCCTGCTGGCAGTAACGCAGCATGCTGTTTTCGGTGGCCACGCCCCAGCGATTGCAGTCGCAATCGTAGATGCGATAGCGCGCCATATAGCACGGCGGGTTGTGCTCAGAGAGCGCCACCCATGCTCCATGGTGCTGCGGGCGATTGAGCCACAGCCCCAAGGTCAACTCCGCCGGGGTTGCCGCGAGCGCCTTGGCGCCTACCTGCGCCATCTGCGTCAGCTCCCCGCTCGGCGCCGCCACCGGCGCCGTCCCTGCCAAGGCTGCCCCCTGCTCCTCAGATGCGGGCACCTCAGAGGCCTGCACCTCAGAGACGGACGCCTCAGTCCGCGGCGGCGACACCGCGATCGGGGCCGTCCGCGGGACGCTCAGGCGTGCCGTCAGCACCGGGGCGTGCGGGTCGAGGCTGAGCCAAGACTTAAACTCGGCGGTGGAGGTGAAGTTGAAGATGTCGATCTGCGCCTCAAGGAAGATATCCTCGGCCGTAGGCACGGCGTTTTTGCGTGGCCGAGCACTCGGGCGCGGCGTCGTGGTGGCGCTGGGCAGCGCTTGGCGCCAGAGTGGATGCTCAGCATTGGTCGCCAGCTGCTGCAGGCACTGGGCTAAGGCCAGCACTGTGAGCGGGCTTTTGCTGATGTACTCAGGATTGTGGTGGTAAAACTGCTGCATCAAGTGCACTTGATGCAAGGTGAGCTTGGTGATCCCTGGGTCAAACTCAAGGTGCTGCGTCCCGCTCTGCGGCTGCTTGCTCAGGCGCAGTTTGTAGGACTCTTCGGTGGTGTAGAAGACATTGTCGTTGACATGGCCGATATAGACGCGGTGCTCGCGCCGCACCCCGCGGGCATCGAGGTAGAACTTGCGGCACATGACGTAGAGACGATCAGGCTTGCGCTGCACGGTCACGCCATGCCGCGGGAAATGCTTGATGCTGCTACTGTCAAAGGTGACGCGACGCCCCATACCCTGTCCTCAACGTTGATGCTCACCACCCGCCCCGCTGGGCGCGCCCTTAATTACCATAGCACCCATCGGGCCTTGGGCTCAAGACCATGCGTCTAAAAATAGCGGTATACGCCCGCCGCCGCAGGCGTAGACGCCGCCGGAGCCGCCCAGAGGGCGCTGCGCGCTTTACGTGCTGCAAGTACTACACGCTGTAAGCGCTGCGCGGCAGGTGCGCTTAGAAGGTGTCGACCTTCTGGTAGGCCTTGGCCGTGGCGATACGGCCATGGCGCGTGCGCTGGACATAGCCCTGCTGGATGAGGTACGGCTCGACCACATTCTCGAGGGTTTCGCGCTCGTAGCCGAGCGAGGCGGCCATGCTCTCGATGCCGACCGGGCCGCCATTGAAATCGCAGACGATGGTCGAGAGATAGGCGCGATCGAAGTCATCAAAGCCGTCGTGGTCGATCTTGAGGATGGTGAGCGCCTTATCGGCGATCTCTTGGGTGATGGTGCCATCGCCCTTGACCTCGGCGTAATCGCGCACGCGCTTGAGCAAGCGATTGGCAATACGCGGGGTGCCGCGGGCACGCTTGGCGATCTCAAGGCCGCCTGCCAGCTCCAGCGGAATGTTAAGCTTCTTAGCCGAAGCGGTGATGATGAGCAAGAGCTCCTCGGGGGTGTAGTAGCTCAGCTGCAAGATAATGCCAAAGCGCGCGCGGAGCGGTGAGGTCAAGGTGCCCGCACGCGTGGTAGCGCCGATTAGGGTAAAGGGTTGCAATCCGATCTTGATCGAGCGCGCCGAGGGGCCTTCGCCCGTGAGGATGTCTACTTGATAATCCTCCATCGCCGGGTACAAGAACTCCTCGATCACCGGATTTAAGCGGTGAATCTCATCGATGAAGAGGACATCGCGCCGCCCGAGGTTGGTCAAGATCGCCGCGGCATCACCCTTTTTCTCAAGAGCGGGGCCGGAGGTGCTCGAGAGGTTGACCTTAAGCTCGTTGGCGATGATGTTGGAGAGCGTGGTCTTGCCCAGTCCCGGTGGCCCGAAGATCAAGACATGGTCTAAGGCCTCACCACGCTTGCGCGCAGCGGCAAGGGCAATCTCAAGCTGCGACTTGACGCTCTCTTGGCCGATGTAATCGTGCAAGGTCTTAGGACGTAAGGCCCGATCTTCGCTCGAGTCCGTCACCTCCGCGGCGATCTCCTCGTAATTCTTTTCGGCCGCCACCGTGCGCGGCTCCACCTGTAATGAGTCCGCGACAATGCCTTGAACCGCCGCCATCTTGCCTTCCTCTCCGTCCAATCTCCACCCCACGCCGCTGCGCCCCACCCCAAGAACCAAGCCGCAGCCGTCAGCCTCAGCTTGAGCTCCTAGGGGCGGCTATTTTAGCATAGCGCCACGCGCCCTATCGCGCTGCAGGCGCTGCGCGCAGCGTGGCGCTCGGCGCCCCCAGCGCCGTTAGCGCTTGTTGAGCTGCTGCAGCGCCGCCACAATGATCTGCTCGGTGCTCATCTCCGGCTGGTAGACTGCGCGTACTGTGGTCATAGCCTGATTCTCCTTAAAGCCCAAGCTGACCAAGGCGCCGATGGCATCCTCGCAGTTAAAGGCGGCGCTACGCTCTAAGTCTACTTTCTGGGCCGCAGCTGGGGCCGCAGGCGCCGAGTTGACGACATTAGCCTCTAAGTGGAGCTTGTCGATGCGATCGCGCATCTCCACGATGATGCGCTCGGCCGTTTTCTTGCCTACGCCCGGCACTGCGACCAAGGAGTTGACGCGCTCTTCTTTGATCACGGTGATGAAGTCTTTAAGGGCGAAGACCGAGAGCAAGGCCATGCCGATGCGCGGGCCGATGCCGTTGAGCTTGATCACCTCACGAAACAGCAGGCGCTCTTCTTTAGTGTGAAAGCCATAGAGCAGCTGGGCATCCTCGCGCACCACCTGATGGATATACAAAAAGCACTCCGCGCCCACCTCCAGCTCGGTTAAGTACGAGACCGGCACCTCAACCTCGTAGCCTAAGCCGTCACTCGTCTCAATCAAGGCGGTCAACACCTCAAAGCCCAAGAGTTTGCCGCGAATGCTTCCGATCATAACCGCTCCTCACAAGTCTACTATCCACGCGCGCCGCGCGTCCGGCCCGGCGTGCTCAGCGCGCCAGCAGGCTGCGCCCAGCAGGCTGCGCCCGGCAAGACGCCCAGCGCGCCCAGCGCGCTGCCGGGCGCCGCCCATTATGGCATGCCGCGGCGCGCGCTACCACTTGGTGGCGCTGCGCCAGCGGCCGTTGAGGCTTGAGATGGGCCCGGAGGTCAGGCCCAGCACCTTGCTGACCTTATGGGTGTAGCCATGGCAGATGGCGCAGGCTAGGGCATCGGCCGCATCGCTTTGCGGGACGCCGTTTAAGCGCAGGATGTTTTTGACCATGTACTGCACTTGCCCCTTCTCGGCGGCGCCATAGCCCACCACCGCCTGCTTAATCTGCATCGGGGTGTACTCAAAGACCTCAAGCCCAGCGCGCGCCCCGACTACCATGGCCACGGCACGGGACTCGGAGAGCTTGATAGTAGACTGGACGTTCTTGGAGACGAAGGTCTCCTCGACCGCCATATGCTCCGGCTGAAACTGCTCGATGATGGCGCTCACCGCATCAAAGATAACGAGCAGGCGCTGATGCAAGGCCGCCGTGCCGGTCACAATGCAGCCTGAGCCCAAATAGTGGAGGTCGTTACCCTCCATCCTAACTACGCCATAGCCCATCTTACGCGAGCCCGGGTCAATGCCTAAGATGACCATGCGCTCCTACCTACCTTCTAACCACGGTACTGCGCACCCCCATTGTTGACGCATCTTGTCATTGGCTTAAATAGGCTGCATCGCAGCACGCCCTAATGTCTCTTGGAAGCTACATCAGGATACCATCAGACAACAAAAGGCCTATAAATAAGCGAGAAAAGATGCGTTGACAATGTGCGCACCCCACAACTTAATCTAGCACAAAAACTCAGCTTGTGGCAGTTGTGACGCGCAAAAAAGCGGAGCCTGCGCCGAAGGCGCAGCGCGGGTGCGCGGCGCGCGGCGAGGCCGTGCAGCGGCGGGCGCAGTGCAAAAAGCGGAGCTCCGCAGCCCGGGCCGTAAGGCGCGGGCGGCAGGACTCCGCTTGGTGGTCGTTGTGCCGCTTTAAAAGAGCTGCGGCACTGGTTGATGATGGGGTTACATCAAGCCCATGGCCTCAGGGATGAAGAGCGAGAGGGATGGGACATAGGTGATGACTAAGAGCAAGGCGATCAGCATCATGAAGTACGGCAGGAGCATGACCGAGACGCGCTCGATCGAGCACTTGGTGATGCCGCAGCCGACGAACAAGACGGAGCCAACTGGTGGGGTCATCGAGCCGATGCACATGTTGAAGATCAACATGACGCCAAAGTGCACCGGATCCATGCCGAGGCTGACGCAGATCGGCAGGAAGATTGGGGTAAAGATCAAGATCGCTGGAGTGATGTCGAGGAACATGCCGACCACCAGCAAGATGAAGTTCACCAAGAAGAAGATGACGTACTTGTTCTCAGAGATCGAGAGCAGGCCGCTGGCGATCGCATCGGGGATGCCCGAGTAGGCAATGACCCACGACATGGCGGCCGAGGCGGAGATCAAGAACAAGATGATGCCGCTGACACAGGCGCTGTCGACCAAGATGCGGAAAAATTGCTTGAAGGTGATGGAGCGGTAGATGAGCGACAAGACCAAGCAATAGAGCACGCAGACACCGGCGCCTTCGGTCGCGGTGAAGACACCACCGACGATACCGCCGATGACCACGATGATGAGCAGGAAGCTCGGCAGTGCATCCAAGGTGACCTTGAGTACGGTCTTAAGCGGGACAAAGCCGGTGGTCGGGTACTTGTGGGCCTTGGCATACAAGAATGCCACCACCATGACGCCCAAGCCCATCAAAATGCCCGGAACATAGCCTGCCATGAACAGAGCCGAGATCGAGACGCCGCCGACCACTGAGGAGTAGACGATAAAGGCACTGGTCGGTGGGATGAGCAGGCCCGTCGGCGCCGAGGCGATGTTGACCGCCGTGGCAAAGGCCATGTCATACTTCTCTTCCTTTTGGATCGGGGCAATCGAGCCGCCCATCGCCGAGGCGGCGGCCACGCCTGAGCCTGCGAGCGCGCCAAAGAACATATTGCCTAAGACGTTGGTCTGCGCCAAGGAGCCCGGGATGAAGCCGCAGAAGAGCTGGGCAAAGTTGATGATGCGCCGCGCGATACCACCATTGTTCATGATGTTACCAGCCAAGATAAAGAGCGGCACGGCGAGCAGCGAGAAGCTCTCCACACCGGTGTTCATCTTCTGCATCACGATGAAGCTGACTTGGTCTAAGTTCAGCGAGGCCAAGCCCGTGGCGGCGGCCGCCAACACAATCGAGACGCTGATCGGTACGCTCAGCGCCAGTAAGAAAAAGAAGACGGCGAACAAGATCACCGCGGTTAAGGCAATCGACATGGCTATTTCTCCTCGGCAGCGGCGGCAGTTGACTCAGTGGCGGTAGTCTTCTTGGCCTTCAGCTGGGCGCGCATTTGATCGCGCGCGGCCGTGGTCAGCTCAAGGCCGGTGATGTCCTCATAGAGGTTGATGATCTGCGCCACGATGATAAGCACTCCGGCGATCGGGGCCATCGAGTAGACCAAGGAGCGTGAAATCCCCAGCAAGGCCGAATACTCCATGCTCGCGGCGATGGTGAGGCGGGTGCCGCCGATCACCATGAAGACCAAGGCGAAGGCCAAGATGATGAGATCGACCACGGCGTTGATCTTGGTGCGCGCCTCGGGACTGAACTGGTCACGCACAATGGTCAGCTGCATGTGCGCGCGCGCTGAGAAGGCGTAGGCCGCGCCGATAAAGCCGGTCCAAATCAGGCAATAGCGCACCAGCTCTTCGGTAAAGGCCGAAGGCGCGCCTAAGACGTAGCGCGAGAACACTTGCCATAAGACCAAGAGGGTCATTACCACCAAGAAGATGGTGCACAGGCTGGCCAAGATGAAGTTCATCGCCATCTTGACCTTAACTAACACAGCAAACATCGCGACCTCCTCTACTGCGCCCGAATCTGATCAATTAAGGCTAAGAGCCGCGCGACGCCCGGGTACTCGGCGGCATACTGCTTAACCATACCGGCCGTGGCCTGACGGAAGGCTTCCTTATCGACGTCGTAGACGAAGGTCACGCCCATCTCGTTTTCAGCCTCGGCGATGGCGTCGGCCACCGATTGATCCCACATAGTCTGGTGATCAACGGTCGACTTACGCGCCGCGGCGATTAAGATCTGTTGATCCTCTGGGCTAATCGTATCCCAGACCTTGGAGGAGACCAGCAAGGCATCGGGGATCATGGCGTGCTCGTCCTTGGAGAAGACCTTGCAGATCTCGCCATGCTTGCCCAAGGTCAACGCGGTCTCATTGTTCTCGGTGCCATCGATGATGCCGGTCTGCAGCGAAGTGAAAACGTCGCCGTAGGCCATTGCCACCGGCGTGCCGCCCATCACCTCGACCATTTCGGTCTGCGACTTCATGTCCTGCACGCGGATCTTGAGGCCATGCAAGTCCTCAGGGGTGCGAATGGGCTTATCGACGGTGTAAAACGAGCGCGCCCCCGAGGTGTAGTAGGTCAAGGTCACAAAGCCCTTGTCGTGGCTGCTCAAGAAAAATTCATACATCGGATCGCTATCCATCACGGCATAGAAATCTTGAGTATCGTTGAAGATGTAAGGCAGGCCGAAGGTATGGTAGGCATCGTCGTAGGTGGCAAGGCCCGGCGCCGAGACCTTGGTCATGGCAATGACCCCGGCCATCACCTGCTCCATGGTCTCAACTTCGCTCCCCAATTGGCCATTGGCGAAGATCTTGATTTGGATGCGTCCATTGGTACGCTCGTTGACCTCGGAGGCAAACTCCGCGATCGCCTGATGGACGGTATGGGTTTCACTCATGTTATGCGCAAGCGCCAGCACCATCGGGTGCTCGGCCGTCGCCTCGGCGCTATTGGTCGCGCTTTGCTGCGAGCACGCGCCCAAGCTCAGCGCGAGCGCCAGCGCGCACGTCGCCTTCAACATTCTTCTCATCGACAAAGTCCTCTTAACACTATCCACATAAAGGGCGAAACGCCCAAACGCTGACAAAAGGCCCCCTACCCCCAAGCAGGGGCCGTTTCATCAGTAATACAGGAAGGATGCGGCACCGGCCCCTCCCACAGAGGCAGGCCGCAAGGTAGCCGGGGCAGGCCGCCGCTGGCGCCGCCACCGCTGGCGGCACCGAGGCGGCGCCAAAAGCGCCGTTACATACCGATCATGTCGAACGGCTCAAAGGAGATTACGACCTCATAATCCTCAGTGATGTGCGGGTACTTGATCTCGACGCACTTCTTGCTCTGCGAGTAGTACCAGGCGCACTCTGCCTGAGCAAAAGCCGGACGGTGCAGCAAGTGCGGCAGCTTGCGCCCTTGCACCATGACATAGAATGGGCACTTGTCATGACGGATGACGCGCAGCTCAACCTGCTCAATGGGGCTCTGATAGGCACCCTCATAGTGGAAGTTAAAGCGCGTCAGCGCGCCCGCACTCATCGTGATCGCGGTGGTGCGGTACTGGCCTTTGAGATAGTCGTTGGAGACGCCATCGTCCTCATAGAGGGTGAAGCTGCCGTCCTTGTCCGGCGCGGCCAAGATCACCAAGTGCTTGACCTGATCGCGCTGCAGATTGCGGATCTTTTCCTCCTCTCCGGCCATGACCACGATTTCGCCGCCGCGCAGGAACATCGGGATCGAGCTTAAGTCGACCTCAAAGTCGACCGTGCTGCCGCCCTGATATGGGGTGCAGGTGGTGAAGTCGTAGAAGACCTCATCTTGCGGGAAGTAGACCGAGCGTACCTTTTGTCCCTTGTTCAGGACATTGGCGATCAAGAGCGCCCGCCCCAGCATAAAGGTCTCGGCTTCGTCGTAGACCTTCTGGTCGTGCTGGAACTCAAGGAGCAGCGGGCTAAAGTACGGCAAGCCGGTCTGATGGGCCCGGTACATCAGGGAGTACAGATATGGGCTCAAGCGATAGCGCAGATTGATGGCATCGTGGATCAGATGCTTGGTGCCCGAGTACATCCACGGCTCGGTCACCGAGTTGTCGGTATTGACCGAGTGAATCGAGAAGCGCGGCTGGAAGATGCCGTTTTGTACCCAGCGCACGAAGAGCTCTTCTTCAGGGGCGATGCCGTAGAAGCCGCCGATGTCTGAGCCTTGGTTGGCCACGCCTGAGAGCGACATGCCCAGCATCGTGCCTACGTTGTACTTTAAGGTCTCATAGCAGGTGAGGTTATCGCCCGACCACGTCTGTGCATAGCGCTGAATACCGGCATGGCCCGAGCGGCACACCACAAACGGGCGCTTGTTGGGGTAGAACTCCTGTAAGGCCTCGACGGTGATCTGGCACATCAGATTGCTCATCACCGCCTTGATCTCGCCAATGGTGCAGCCTGCGCCCTCAAGGTAGCAGCGCGCGTCCTTATTGACCAAGCTGTCGTACTCGCAGTTATCGTTCCACACCGAGTAGCAGCCATAGGCAAAGAGCTGGTCTTTGAGCTGCTGCTTCCAGTAGCTGCGGGTACTTGCGCGGGTAAAGTCGGCAAAATAGCCCTTACCGCCCCACCACGTGCCCACGGCCGGGCGATCTTCGTGCTCATCTTGCACGAAGATGTCATGCGCCAGCATGTCTGGTACCTTTGGGTGGACGCATAAGATACCCGGCTTGACGTTAGGCGAGACCACGATGCCCAAGGCATCCATGTCCGCAAAGTAGGCCTTAGGATCAGGGAAGCGCTCCTCGTTCCATGTGAAGACGCAGCGCTTGAGGCCTGCGCTGGTCTCGGCAGTGCAATAGCCCGAGCTCAGCTGGAAGCCGTCGATACCGATGTCCTCGGCGCGCGCGGTGTTGATAAAGAGCTCAATGGCTTGATCGCAGTCGCGCTCCAGCTCCGCGTAGTACATCGATGAGCCCAAGTAACCCAAGGCAGCCTTAGGCAGCATGATGCTCTTGCCGGTCAAATCGGTATAGCGTGAGATTACTGAGGAGACCTCAGGGCCTGCGATGAAGAAGAGATCGATGTCCCCGGCATTGGCCCGGAAGGTCGAGTGCATATGCCAGTAGTTGCTCTTACGGCGGCCCATATCGAAGTCGCACTCGCAGGTGCTGTGATAGAAGTAGCCGCAAGCGCGCTTGGTGACGTGATTGAGCTTGATGTAGAACGGGATGTGCTTGTACAAGGAGTCGGTGCGCTCCGGGTCATAACCCATGGCATCGGTCGGGCTCATCGTCATCACCGTCTGGGCCTTGTTAAAGCGCCCGCCCTTCTCGCCAAAGCCATAGAAACCGTCGGTCGGCTCAATCTCGCTGACATGCAAGCGCCGGTGATTGCTGTCCTCTTGCAGCGCCAAGTCAACGCAATCGCGATGCAGCACATGCCCCTCTAAGTCGCAGATCTCAAGCTGATACGGCTGCTTGTGGATGATGACCTTAAGCGCCGAGCCGACCAAGGTAAAACACTGCGGCGTCTCAAAGAGCTGCGGCTGCTCGCAGGTCACGCGCTGCCGGGCGGCGCCCAGCACCTCATCGGTGATGCTATCCCATGCGGTCATGACCAAGGAGTACGAGGCCTCCAAGAACTTGCCGTCAAAGCTGGCGCGCATTCTGATGATGTACGGCGTCAAGAAGTAAAGGCGCAGTGCAATCCCCGCATCCGTGGCAATCTGGCAGTAGTTAGAGTGGACTTCCACTCCGGTCGCTTGCGTAACAACCCGCATGGTCAAACTCCTAAGACAAAGACACGAAGCCTCACGGCTCAAGCCTAGAATCATCTTAAGACAGCGCAGGCGGACATTACTCCACGGATTTTGCCGTGATCGGGGCAAAATTCAACATTTCTTGCACTTACCACAAATCTGGGATAAAACTCACACTTTGGCACAACCGCATAAACAAGCCTTTATTCGGCCCCAAGCGCGTATTATGCTAAGACTACTCCACCCCAAGGCCCTGCCCGTGCCCCCACATCGGGGCAAAATCGTATGGGTCAGCGCCCGCGCCTAGGCCTACGGCCCGCCTCGCGCCTCCGCGCATGACCGGATGAGCAGTACAGCGTGGCCGACGCCCGTACAACAAGGCCGTACGAGCAGTAACAAGGTCGGCGGCCATGCAGCAAGGTCGGCGGCCGTGCAGCAAGGTTAGCAGCCGTGCAGCAAGGTTAGCGGCCGTGCAACAAGGTTAGCGGCCGTGCAACAAGGCCGACGGCTCAGGCAACTTCGGCAGTGGAGCTAAGCTAAGGACAGCAGCATGATTGACAACGCGGCCATCGCCATCCAAAATGGCGCCCCGATCGCGCTGGAGCGCATTGCCTCGATCAACGACAACACGCTCCAAAGCCACTATCACCACTTCTACGAGCTCTTTTTCCTCGAGAGCGGCTCGCGCTCGGTGGTCATCGATGAGCGCAGCTACGACCTCGAGCCGGGCGACTTTGTGATCTACCCGCCCTACACGATGCATCGCTCCTTTTCGGCGCAGAACGTCTCCTTTAGCCGCATCGTGCTCTACTTTCTGCCCGAGACGCTCACGGCAGAGCTGCGCGCCGCCTTAAACGCCAAGGTCGAGCCCTATGCCCTGCGCAGTGAACACGACAAGAGCGCCTTTGCTGTGCAAATGAACGATCTCATCGGTGAGCAGGAGCGCAAGGGCAAGTTTCAGCACGAGGCGCTGTTGAGCCGCCTGCAACTTTTGATCATCAGCGCCCTGCGCGCCGAGTACAAGACGCCACAGCCGCGCAGCGAGCCCAAGATGACGGCGATCATCGGCTACATCCAAAAGCACTACTTTGAGCCAACGCTCAGCCTCGATGAGTTAGCCGAACGATTCTTTATCTCCAAATCCTACCTCTGCCGCGAGTTCAAGCGCTTCACCAGCTTAAGCTTTGTCGCCTACCTCAACAAAATCCGGGTGCTGCACGCCCAGCGCCTCTTTGTCGAGAGCGACAAGACCATCACCGCAATCTCCGCGGAGGTGGGCTTTGGCAGCCTCACGCACTTTGAGCGCGTCTTTGCCCAGCACACGCAGAGCACTCCCAAGCGCATGTGCTCAAGCATGCGCCTAATGCGCGACCACCCGGCCACGGGCTCGGGCCCCTACGAGAGCGCCCGCGCCGTCTTGGGCCTCCCGCCGCACTAAGACCACCACCACAACCGGAGCCCGGCAGCACCGCTCAAAGCTACCAAGCGCATCCAACCACAGTTTGGCTAACGATCCCAAGCTCAGACTTCGGCGACAGCGCTGGAGTGGGTCAACCCAAGGCAGTGAGGCTTAACCAGCTGGGCAGATGCGTTGAATACCTCACGTAGACTGCTGCTTGAACTATCAGAGGCCGACGAGTGAGCTGATAAGGTGGCTGCACCAGCTGGCAGAAACAGAGCTGCTGCAGACGGCTGTGCGCGGCATGCACAGCAGGCTCATTCTGACGGCGGCACCTGCGGGCCCCGCCTGTGCAGCAGGCATAGCCAAGTACGCCAACAGCGGCGCAGCCTGTGGAACAGGCACTGCCTGCCGCTGGCCACTGCGGGCACGATCTGCGCGCGGGGTGGCTAATTGAAGGGCCCCGAGCGGGCGAAGTTCTTGACGGCTAAGTACAGGCCCTTGAAGGTGGCACCCACAGCGCAGGCCAAAATCAGGTACTTAAAGGACTGGTAGATGGCAACGGCGTGGGCTAAGTTGGCCTCGAAGACCTCGCGCTCAATGCCGTCGTTATGGCTGGTGATGTACCAAAGTTCAAGGTAAAAGGCCCAAGGGATGATGGCAATGGCGCCATAGAAGAGCGAGGACGGGCGCCGCCGCTCGCGCATCATGAGCACCATGGCGTACAAGAGCCACAGTGAGGCAAGCGCCAGCACGGCGTACTCCAGCAGATTCTGGGGCGTCAACGGGGCCGAGATATAGGCCAAGGCATACAAGGCGACCAAGTGGGCACCATTGATCATGATGGGGCGATAATCTTCCATAGCGAGCAGCTCCCTACCAAACCAAACTCGCCACCTATCTTAACCCTGATAGCCCCCAGCTTGACGCCTTCCGCTACGTTTCGCAACGTTTGCGCCGTAGCCCGCGCCGACGCGCCGCCTGAAAACCACATCTCCCTACGCTACGCAGCGCATGACGCGCTACGAGCAGGCCGACTCACTTATCGCTCCAACGCCTCCCCTTGCCCCCTTACCTTGGAGTCAAACAGAGTGCTCGTAGGGCTCGCAGAGGTTCCCGATATCAGCTCTGCCTCCGTGCCGAAGCTGCGCACCCACGCTAAGAGCTCGGGCTCTGCGGTAGTAGTCAGCTCAAGTTCCAAATCGCCATTGGCCATGTTGCGCATGCGCTGACTCTTCGACCAAGTGCGCTCACGCACGTAGTCGGCTGACTTGCCTGCCTTAAAGTGGATGATGAAGGTACGCGGCTCATGCCACGGCAGGCCAAAGAGATCATCCTCTGCATCGGAGATGGTGAACTTAAAGTGATCACCGCTTAAGCTGACCTTTTTAATGCGATGGATGGCATAGAAGCTCTGAAAGCGAAAGCTCAGGTCAGGATTGACCGCAGCGCCTAAGACGTAGAGCGCGCCATTCATGCCCGCGATGCGGTGCGGGGCAAAGAGGTGGCGCTTGACCTCGTGATCGCCGGAGGCCTTGTAATCGAGCTTCAAGACCATGCGCTCGTTGATCGCCTGCGTTATGAGCTCGATGTTCTCAAAGTGGGGCGTGTAATCGATATAACCTTTGCTGAAGAAGGCAAAAGGGCGCTCGTGGCGCGGGAAGTTGCTCTCATCGCACAAGAACAGCGCCAGCTTGCGCAGGTCGCGATCGGTGGACTGCAGCATCTGCGTGGGCAAGTACGGCTCGGCCAAGTCGCGGCAAATCTCAAGGTAGCGCAGCTCCCGAACATTGAGCTGCAAGCGTCCGGCGTGGGCCTTCGGAATCAAACGGAACCAGCGAAACTTACCTTCCTTGCCGGTCTGCAGGCTCTCGCCCATTTCGCGCTCAATCACCGCCGCAAGGCGCAGCACGGTCTGCGACGAGCAGTTGAGCTTTTCGGCTAGATGGAACAGAAACCAACGTTGATCTGACGAAAGCAAAATGCGAAACAGACGCAAAACCTTGTCGGCAGCGGTGCTGTCGGCGTCCTTTTTGACCATGGCAGTAGCCCCTACTCTCTCCAGCGCTCAGATCCAAGGCGCAAGTTTGCTCCACCGCAACCCGTGGCCGCGCAAACTCCCGCACTCAAAACATCAGGTCAAAGCCGCAACATGTCGCCCCAACTGAGTGCCCTGCAGCGCGCCAAACGCCCGCCCCAAGATCTCATCAGCGGCGGAGTCGCCTGACTTGCCATGGCAGCAACGCTGCCATACTAAGTCAGTTTGAAAGCCGCAACCTCGCAATACTAGCAAAAAAGAAAAAGCGTATCTATGATTTTCTTCACACAAGTGCTTAGAACCTGCGTTTTAGCCCCAAAACGGGCAAGTTCCGCCGCTCGCACTACCGAGGCGCAGGGCCCAATGCGCAAGGCCCGGCCTCAAACACGAGCGCGCAGCAGCGCCCCGGGCTTGACCTGCTTACATGACAGGAACCGTGAACTTATGACCACAGTCCCGGCAGGTAAAGGTCACGGTGTCTTGTTGCCTTTGCGTCAGCAGCTTCTTTAACTGGTAAAGCACCGAGTTCCTTGGGGTGAGCGTGACCTTGACGTTTGAAGAGCCGCAATGAGGACATTCCATAAGCCCCCTCCTTACTAGTTCCAACAACTGAGAGGATGGTAACCGACCACTTTTCCAGCATTCGGAACTCAAAATGCGCGCGCCAAGAATCTTCGCCGCGATCCTCCACTGGGAACCTCCGGCGCAGGTCAAGGCGAAGGCCCTGACCGTCCCCGCACGGCAGTGACAAGGGCAGGGCGCTCGGCACACCAAGGTCAAGGGGGCCCAAGCTGAAGGCAGGACACCACTGTTAAGTATGGGACGGCACTCTCCGTCGGATCCCGCCGCACTTCCCACGCCCAGAGAAAGGGAGATGCCGCTCATGCGGCAAGGTGGAGAAATGAAGAGGGGTTAAGGCGTTTACGGGCACGCTTGCTGTGATGTTAAGCGCCCTTGTGAAGCTCAAAAGGTGACAGCGTGAGGCAGCGCACCGGTCTGTGAGCGGGGGCTTAAGGCGGTGGGCGGCCGTTAGGAAGCTGGGAACTTGTCAGGCAGTTGCTGCAGGTAGCGACAGCCTGCGCAGAGAAGCTTGAGGTACTCCTCGTAGCTCAGCTGGCTCTTGAAGAAGTGCTCGTAGCCCTCGTCGACCCGGCATTTGAGCGGGCGCTGCTCATAGCAGGTGCACAGATGCGTCTTGGCATCGTAATAGCGGCAGACGCCATGACCGTTATCAAGGTCAGCATAAAGCTCCCCAAAGGCTTCCAAGTGCGAGCAGCACGCGCCACACTTTGAGCACTCAAAGGCACCGCCCGCTTGGTGCACCTGCGCGTTTGGATGAGAGTCGGAATGAGAGTTGTGACTTGCCATGAAGACATCCCCTAAAACCTGCTCGGCAGCGCCGCGCTATGAAGGCCATGCACGCCCTGCGAGCCGTGCCATCATGCCACAGCACGGTTCCATTTTGAGGATGGAAGCTCCGCGCGCAGGCTATAAGCTTAGGCAACTCAAGGCAGGGCACGGCAAGCAGCCTCCCAAGGCGGCCTTCCCTACAGAGCTCACGCCTTAAGCTGATTAGGCGCAGGTCTGTCATAAGCTAAGAAGGCGTGGAGGTTAGGCTGGATGAGTGATGGATGGGCCTTCGTGAAGTGGGGCGCGGGTGGTGGCGAAGTTTTGGGGACATGCCCCCCAAATGATGGGGTTGAGCAAGGTTGGCTTATATATCGCAGCGCGGGGCGGCGCGGAAGATTTTGCAAAAAATCCTTTACGGCGATCACAGCTTTTGCTAGAATAGCGCCCGTTCTCAGGAAGGGGCCTACGGCAGTCTTCGCGAGGACAGCATCTTTGAGTGCTGGATTAGCTCAGTCGGTAGAGCAGTTGATTCGTAATCAAAAGGTCGCAAGTTCGATTCTTGTATCCAGCACCAGGACGTTTTAGGCGCAGGCATCCACGGGATGCTTGTTTTTTACCTAAAACTCCATTATATCTCCCCAACCTACCTTACCCCGCTCAGGCGCATCTCCGTCGTAGTCACCACTGCCCGCAACCGGTGGTCAAGCCGGAATAGACAGATCTGCCCGCCCCACCATCAAGGCCCAGCTCCGATGGAGCCATCACACAAACCTTCGCCATGAACGAGCGCAGGCCGCGCCCGCGGCGGTTTAACATTGGTCGCAAGCACGGCCCTTAGCGCCGCCCACGGCGTGCCTCCGCGGCCTTGTGCCATGGCCGCGGCTCACGAGAACACGCCATCCTGCTTAAAACGAACTAATGGCGCGAAGATCTCCGCGAGGAGCTTTCTATCATCCGAATCAGCATCCTGCTGATACAGCTCAATGCCTGCCAGCTTGAGCTCCCAGATCAAGCACCAAGCCCATGCCATGATATAAGTAGTTTTAGCGATGAACTTCGGATTAGCTAAGTCAGACTCATCAATCGTATCGGCAGACAACAAGTTCTTGTGTTCGCGCAGGTACTCCACCATCTTCTGCGCCCGCGCCTTTTGCACTTTAGCTGAGCTGTACGCATGCTCAATGGGCGCGTTAAAGATCTGGATCCCCTTGCGCTCCAGCTCTTCTTTAAGCTCGAAGTAAAGCTCGTGATATGCTCTAAAATCTTGAAAAAGAGGATTGTCAAGAGTGCCATCGGAGAGCATCTTCGCAACTTTTTCCTTGTCGGATTCCCAAGGGATCAAGTCGGGGTTAGCTAACATGCGCTCGACCAGCTTCTTGCCGAGGGCGCGCAGCTTAGCCCTCTCTTCTGGGGACTTATCAAAATACAGATCATTGGGGAAGCTAATCATAAACCAGTCCTCATGACAGGAAGGTGATAACGGTTGCCTTGCCGCGCAGAGTTCAGTGCTGTTGAGCATGCGCAGTCCGAAGCGCTTAGCAGTGACACCAGCAGCCACCGCTATCGCAAGGTGAAAGTTCGCGCGGTTGGTTGCTATGGCTTTAGTACCATCACAAGGTGAACGTTTAGCCAAAAGCATGCCGACAGCACTTTCACCGCCCAAAGCGGGACGGGCCGCGGCGTCTAATCCGAGCTCCGCGCTCTGCCGCAGGTCATTGAGTGAGGCGCGCGCGGCAGACCTGAGGTACGTTCTGGCGCACCAAGCTGACGTCTCCTGCGCGCAATCAGTCACTCCGGGGTGGACTGATCAACAGGCAGCCCCAGCGTCGAGGCCCGCGCGATCAGCTCAGGCTCAAGTTCGCAGCAGTCAAGGGCACTGCCAGCGAAGGGATCGCGCAGGAGCCAAAAGGCGCGCTGCGCCATCTGGGCAATGGGCTGGGTGACGCTGGTGATGCCGAGCAAGTAGGACAGATAGGTGTTGTCGCAGCTGATGATGGCCACGTCTTGCGGCACCTTCAGGCCGCGCTCGGAGAGCTCGCGCAGCAGACGCACGGCAAAGATGTCGTTGTACACCCACAAGGCAAGGCGCTGCTGCGGCTCTGAGGGCGCGGGGTGCTCAGGCCAATCACGTAACTGAGCCATACTTTGGATTGAGGCCAGCTTCAGCTTACATTGGTGCATGTCCTCAAGCGCAATGAGGAGCTGGTCGACGATCGCGCTGACCTGCTGCGAGAGCAGCTCGTTATTGGAGGTCACGTCCTCGCAAATGCCCTTGGGCACCTCAAAGATCAGCTCCGCAGGCACCGCAACATTGACCAGCGCGCAATAGTCTGTGAGGACGGAGCGCTTTTCGACGTCCACATTATCTTGGCATACCATCCCAAGGCAGGTAAAGCCCTGCTCAGCGCAGTGCTGGGCGATGAGGCGCATGCCTGCGCGGTAGTCCACCAAGACCGAGTGCAAGAACTTCGAGCGCAGGGTCAGGCTCACCGCAGCGATGCCCGCACGCTGCAACAGCGGCACTAAGTTCGCCTCGTTGACAGTCGGTACCCAGAGCAGTCCCTGCACCCCGAGCTTGATAAAGGCCTGCACCGCCGCCGCCTCGCGCTCGGGCAGGTTGAGGTGAGTCTTGATCATCAGCTCGAGCCCGGCGTAGGCCGCTTCTTGCTCGAGGGTCATCACCAATTGGCTAAAGTGCGGATTGGTCAGATTGGGCACGATACAGCCCAACAGGCCGCTCTTCTTGCCGGTGATGGTGGTCTCGCCCTTGTTGGGAAGGTAGTTGAGCTCGTCCATCGCCGCATGCACGCGCCCCCGCAGCTCTGCCTTGACCCGCGGGTTGTTGTTGATCACCCGCGATACCGTCGCAGTGGAAACGCCCGCCTTGCGGGCAACGTCGCGTAAATTGGCCATGCTCTCCCTCCCTTGCTGTCCCATAGTCTCACCGCAAGGTACCTCCTACGTCAACACCATGCTGCGCACAGTCCTACTACAGCCGCCCGTTCTCGCTGAGAACGGCCCACCCGCGCACGTGGCGTGGCGCCGGTAACAGCGCGGCTCTGAGCAAAAAGTTTTGCCCCAAAAGCGAGCAAATGGCTTATTCAAGCTGATCGTTATGTGATGTTGATCAGGGATCCATGAAACAAAAGTACACGTGATAAAGCTCACAAACCACCCCAGAGGGCATTCCTATAATGCGCCCATACCAACTGCAGTGGTGTGATCACGAGCCCTCCTCTGGGAGGCTCACTGAACTTGAGCGCTCATCTGCCCACCTTGGGCTTTCCCCGCCTCTTGGCTCCCAAGAGGTGCAACTTGAGGTGTCTTTGGAGGTGTCCAATGTCTGAGATGGCACACAACGCTGCGTTTGCAAAACTCCGGCTGACGGAGAAGATCGGCTACGGCATGGGCGATGCCGGTTCCTGCATCGTCTGGAGCATGCTCTCGCTCTATCTTACTTGGTTCTACACCGACGTGTTCGGCCTTGAGCCGCAGATCGTCGCCACCTTGTTCTTAGTGATCCGCATTGTCGATGCCTTCACTGACCCCATCATGGGCGCTATCTGCGACCGCACCGTCAGCCGCTACGGCAAGTTTCGCCCGTGGCTCTTGTGGATGGCCGTCCCTTATGGCTTAGGTGCCATTGTCATGTTCTCAACCCCAGACTTGGGGCCGACGGGCAAGATCATCTATGCCTACCTGACCTACCTCTTGATGTCGCTCATCTACACCGCGATCAACATTCCGTATTGCTCGGTGGCCGGAGTCATCACGCTCAACGAGCGCGAGCGCATGTCCTGCCTGTCGTGGCGCTTCTTTTTGAACGGCTTGGCCACGCTCATCGTCTCCTCCTCGATCCTGCCCCTATCGGACTTGTTGGGCTCGGGCGATCGCGCGCAGGGCATGCAGTACGCCATGATCATCTTGGGCGCTGGCGCCACCGTAATGTTCTTGTTCTGCTTTAGCGCCATCCGCGAGCGCGTCCCGGCCCCTAAGACCGATGGTTCGCTCAAGCAAGACCTCAAGGCCATCGTCCACAATGACCAGTGGCTCTTGATGATCGCTATCACCTTCGTCAACGTATTCCCGGCCTTCACCCGCGGTGCCGTCACCATCTACTACGCCACCTATGTGATGCAAGCCTCGGTCGCCTTCATCACCTTCTTTATGGCCTTGGGCGTGGCCTGCAATATGGTGGGCAGCGTCATTGCTAAGCCGCTGACTGACCGCTTTGATAAGGTAGTCCTGTTCCGCATCATCAACCTGATCTTAGGCGTGCTCTCGCTTCTGCTCTACTTCGTTGATCCGAACTCCTTAGTGCCGCTTTTAGCCTTGTTCATCGTGATCAACATCCTGCACTTGGTGCAATCAGGCCCGATCCTGTGGGCCATGATGTCCGATGTCGACGAGTATGGCGAGTGGAAGCTGCACCGTCGTCTCACCGGTATCTCCTTTGCCGGTAACCTCTTCATGCTCAAGTTAGGCCTTGCCATCGCCGGTTCCTTGGTGGCTGCCATCTTGGCTTACACCGGCTATGTCGCCAATGAACCCCAGCAAAACGAAGCCACGCTGCAGGGCATCATCATCACCTTCAGCCTGATTCCGATGGGCTGCTACTTCCTCAGCGCCCTCATGGTTCACTTCTTCAAGCTCAAGCAAGACTTCCTGAACCAAATCAAGCGTGACCTCACCGCCCGCGCCCAACAAACTGCGCAGCACTAAGCCGCCACCCCATAAGGCTACGCACTTTCAGTGGGGCCGCGCCCCAACCCAACCCGATTCTCTCCGCTGCGCCGCACAGCATAAGGTGCGGCCGACCTAAGGAAACGCATTATGCACAGTCACAACTTCTACGATGTAACCGTCTGGGCCGCCGAGCATCAGCTGGATGTCTTTGCGGACATCGGCGCCGTCATCAACGCCATCATCGCCGAGATCAAACAGCGCCAAGCGCAGGTCGACGTCAAGGACGGCGGCAAGCCGGGCGCCACCATCTTCATCCCGGCCGGTGACTACCACCTCAAGACCCAAGCCGTCATTGACGTCAGCTACCTCAAGATCGTCGGTACCGGCCACGGCTTTACCTCCTCGTCCATCCGCTTCAATACTACGCCCGATGAGATCAAGCACTGGCACGAGGTATGGCCCGGCGGCAGCCGCATCATTAACGACCTGCCGGGCAACCAAGCAGACGAAGCCCAAGGCGCCGCCATCTTGGTCGAGCGCAGCGGCAATCCACGCTTGAGCTCGCTGGAGTTTGAAAACTTCTGCATCGATGGCCTGCACTTTGTGGCTGATGCCTCCGGTCGCCCCGATGTTGAAAACACCTACGAAAACGGCAAAACCGGCATCTACATCGCAAGCGCCAATGACTCTACCCGCATTACTGCCATGGGCGTGGTCTATTGCGAGCATGGCATCACCATCTGCGATGCTGACGCCCTCACCATCGACAATAACTTCATCGCCGAGTGCGGCAACTGCATCGAGCTGCGCGGCAGCGGTCAAGCCTCGAAGATCGCCAACAACCTCATAGGTGCCGGTTACAAGGGCTACAGCATCTACGCCTGCAACTTCGGCGGCCTGCTCATTGCGGCCAACAACATCTTCCCGCGCGGCAAGAGCTCCATTCACTTAAGCCATGTCACCCGCTCCAACATCACCTCCAATCGCCTGCACTCGTTCTACCCGGGCATGCTGATTTTGGATCAGGGCAGCTCCGAGAACTTGGTCGAAGGCAACCACCTCTTACGTGATCACGAGCCGTGGGCCCCGATGCAAGATTACGACAACGGCTTAAAAGACAACTTTGGCATGGTGGTCATCTCCGGCGACAACAACTCGGTCATCGCCAACCACCTATCCCAATGCATCGATGCCCAATACCTCAAGTTCCCA
Source organism: uncultured Anaerobiospirillum sp. (assembly GCA_944389615.1). Taxonomy (GTDB): domain Bacteria; phylum Pseudomonadota; class Gammaproteobacteria; order Enterobacterales; family Succinivibrionaceae; genus Anaerobiospirillum. Next base: position 55,827 of record CALXNA010000005.1, read on the forward strand.
GCAGGAAGCGACCCACGCCCGGTCGCAATCAAGGTACAAGCAGGCAGCGGCAACTTCATCGCCACCAACCACATTGTGGGCACCACCACGCAGACCGCGGAGAGCAAGGCTTTAGCCAGCGCCTGCTTTAACACCCAAGTGGCCGCCCTCTTAACCACGCAGCAGCTGCAAGCACTCCCGATGCTCCATGTGGTCGTCACCGCTGAGGCCTGCGCCAACACCGTCTTAGACTGCGGCCGCGCCGAGGAGCTGAGCATCGACCTCAGCGCCAACACGGTACGCGCCCTGCCATAACCCCATACACCTCAGAACTAACTCAAGCCCGCATGCTGCCACCGGCATGGGGGCTTTTTGCGCCAGTTTTTGCTCTCGGTGGCAAAAACTCTCGCTGGTCGCCAACTTTTTGCTCTCCGCAGCAAAAACTTCCGCAGGTCTCCGACTTTTTGCTCTCGGCAGCAAAAACTCTCGCAAGTCGCCGACTTTTTGCTCTCCGTAGCAAAAACTCCCGAAGGTCTCCGACTTTTGCTCTCGACAGCAAAAACTCTCGCCGGTCTCCGACTTTTTGCTCTGCGCAGCAAAAACTCTCGCAGGTCTCCGACTTTTTACTCTGCGCAGCAAAAACTCCTGCCGGTTACCGACTTTTTACTCTGCGCAGCAAAAACTCCAGCCGGTCGCCGACTTTTTGCTCCCAGCAGCAAAAACTCCAGCCGGTCGCCGACTTTTTGCTCTTTAGAGCACAAAAGCAGGGAGCGCGTGCTAAGCTGAGCTTAAGGAGGGACTGCCATGCCCCCCACTCAAGCCGCGCCCCCACTATCTCAACCAGCTGCTGGCGGCCCCAGACACAGCGCCCATTAAGCTCATCACCGGCATGCGCCGCTGCGGTAAGTCCAGCTTGCTGCGGCTCTTAAGTGAACACCTCAAGGCCCACGGCATTCCTGCCGCGCAAATCGTGACACTCGACGGCGAGCGCTCGCCTCTGAGCAGCACTGCGCTCTATCACCACGTCAAGACCCGCGCGCTCCCGGGGCAGCGGCTCTATCTCTTGTGCGATGAAGTGCAGCACATCCCAGCATGGGCTGCGGCCGTCCGCGCCCTGCAGGCTGACTTTGACTGCGCCATCTACCTCACCAACTCGCAGCGCCTTTCCGCCGCTGACACGTCTTGCCTATCTGGACGTCTTAAGGAGATCAAAGTGCTGCCGCTCTCTTAGCGCGAGTTTCTAGCCTTTAAAGACGAGCCGGGCAGTAACCCTGAAGACTTGCGCACGCTCTTTATGCACTATCTGCGCTATGGCGGCCTGCCAAGCTTGGTAGCAGTGAGCGCTGAGCAAGCTTTTACTGCGCTCGATGACAGCTACGCGGCGGTTATGCTGCATGATGTTATTGAGCGTCGCGGTGCGCGCCCGCTCACGGATGCGCAGTTGCTGCGCACCATTGCACAGTATCTGGCAGCACACCTCGGCACCCCGCTCTCGGTATCCACTCTCGGCCCCAAGGTGCAGGCTACACGCCCCATCCCCAGCTTCCACACGGTGCAGGCCTATGTCCGCGCGCTCTGTGATAGCTACTGCTGTACGGCGGTCAAGCGCTACGACCTCAAGCGCCACGAATACCTGAGCACCTTGGGTAAGTTCTATTGGGCCGACCTTGGGCGGTGCCACTACCTCTCAGGCGCCCTCTCAAGTCCCTGCGGCCAACCTGAACTTGAGCATGTGGTCTACTGGGAGCTCATCGGCCGCGGCTATAACGTCGCTCTCGGCAAGCTCGACCAGCACGAAGTCAGCTTTATCGCCACTCGGGCTACCGAAAGGCTCTATCTCCAAGTGACCCCCTCTCTGCGCGCTCCCGAGCACCGTTCCCGCGTACTTACGCCGTTGCGCAAGCTTGATGCGAACTCCAAGCTCGTGCTGACCCTTGAGCCGGGACTTTACACGGAGGCAGGCATCACCGTCCGCTACGTGATTGACTGGCTGCGCGATAGCTTTGAGCAAGAAAGTGAGAGCTTGAGCACTGGGCAAGCGCCGCGATCATGACTAACATAAGGGCAGCGGCCGCGGGCGCGTCACCGCAGAGTCACCGCAGACGCGTCTTAGCCTGCTCAGTTTAGTGGGCCTGCGTCCTGTTGGGCCTGTATGTGATGGAGGATAATCGATGGCGCAGATCAATGTACTAAAGCCAACCTTGGTGCTGTCAGCCTTAGCCTTAGCGCTGGCAGGCTGCACCAGCACCACTCAAGACACCGCAATGGTGAGCCACCAATTGGTGCCACTTGAGACGGTCAGCCCGGAGCTCTCAGCTATGGCAGCCGCGGCACCGACCGGCTGGGATGTCCACCCGCAAAGCCAAGCGGAGTGGGATGCCTTCGTGCAAAGCTCGGTACCGGGCAGCGAGCAGTTTGCGCAGGATATGATCGACCGCTATGACCTGACGGTCAGCGAGGAGCTCATCGCGGGGGTACCGTGCTTTAGAATTGTGCCGCCCAACCAAAGCGAGGACAAAAAGGACAAGGTCTTAGTCTTTTTCCATGGCGGTGGCTATGTGCTCAACCCGGGCAAGTCGGGCCTGACTGAGGCCACGCAGATGGCAGGCATCAGCGGCTACACCATTATCAGCATCGACTATCGCATGGCGCCGAAGTATCCTTTCCCGGCCGCCATTGACGATGGCTTAGCCGTGTACCAAGAGCTCTTAAAGACGGTACCGGCCGAGAAGATCGGCGTCTTTGGTACCTCCACCGGTGGCGCCATGAGCCTGATTTTGCCGCTGCAATGCCAAGACCACGGCATTGCCCTGCCCGGCGCAGTCGCAGCTGGTACGCCATGGAGTGATATTGCTAAGGTCGGCGACACCTACTTTAGCAACGAAGGCGATGACAATGTCTTAGTCAGCTACGACGGCTGGCTTAAGGCCGCCGCCGAGGTCTACGCCAATGGCCACGACCTCAAAGACCCATACCTCTCGCCGGTCTATGGTGATTACTCAAACTTCCCGCCTCTGCTCTTAGTCTCGGGCACCCGTGACCTGTTCTTGAGCAACACGGTACGCGTCCAAGACAAGATGCTCAAGGCGCAGCGCCCAGTCGAGCTCATCGTGTACGAGGGCATCTCACATGCGCAATACTACTTTAACCCAGAGGCGCCGGAGACCACCCAGCACTTTATCAACCTCAAGAACTTCTTTGAGCACTACTTAAAGTAGCAGGCCCCTGCCTACTCTGAGGCTATGCCGCAGCATCTGCTGCGGCTTTTAGCCATGGAAGGTGGCCAGCGACTGTTCGTCTAAGAACGTGCACACCCGATAGAGCGTATCGTACTCGCACTTGGCCGGATTGTTCTCGACCTTGGAGATGGTAGCTTGGCGCATGTTCACCAGCTGCGCCAGCTCCGCTTGGGTCAAATTCAGGGACTTGCGCCGATTGCGCAAGACGCGGCCAAAGCTAGGGGTACCAATCTGCTCAATTAATTCTTGCATGCCATCTCCCGGGCCTTCTCTCACTGCCCTGTCGGCAGCCGCGCTGCCTTCAGGCAGCATCATTACCAGCATTGTAGCGCAAAAGTGCGCCTCGCCCGCCCGCCTTCCATCAACCAGTGCTCGCCCCCACCAATACAGGGGCAGCCGGTGATGCCCTCCTTGCCGTGAGGCGGGCGCCTGAGCGCCTAATCCGGGCGCGCAGGATTCAACGCTTCTTGGACGATGTGGTAGTTGACACCGTCATCATCGCGCACGAAGGTCAGGCGGTGGTTGATCCCGGCTGGGGCGTCTTCTTCGTGATGCGAGACGAAGAGGATCGAGGTCTTGCCGCGCTCGATGATGTAGGTGATAAAGGAGCGCACTAAGGCGCGGCCGTAAGCGTCGAGGCCTTGCAGCGGCTCATCTAAGATCAAAAGCGGCGGCTGCTTGACCAAGGAGCGCACGATTAAGAGCATGCGCTGCTGGCCAAAGGACAGGGCCTTAAAGGACTTCATCTCATCGTGCTCAAGCCCCACGAGCTTAAGCCACGCCCGCGCCACCGCCAGCTCATGATCGCCCGGCTGCTGATAGAGGCCAATCGAGTCGTAAAAGCCCGAGAGCACGACGTGCAACACCGGAGAGCTGACGCGATAGTCAAGGTGCAAGGCCCCTGAGACATAGCCGTAGCACTTCTTGATGTCCCAGATCGACTCGCCGGTGCCACGCTTGTAGCCAAAGACAGTGACGTCGTTGACGTAGACCAGTGGATTATCGCCGGTGATGAGCGAGAGCAAGGTCGACTTGCCTGCACCGTTAGGGCCAACAATCTGCCAATGCTCGCCCGGGTTGACGGTAAAGGTTAAGTCCTTGAGCACCGGGCGGTCATAGGTGATGTTGACCTTGTTAAGCGCCACAATCGGGGCGTTAGGGTCGGCAAGCTTGACCGCAAACTGGGCCGGAGGCTCAGGCAGCGCCACCGGCGGCAGGCTGCCGCAGTAGAGCAAGGCCTGCGCCTCGGGATCTTGCAGCAGCGCCTCGCGCGTATCGAGCTTGGTCAAGCTCAAGTCGGAGATGAGACCGAGCGCCGTGAGCTCAGAGGGGATCTCATCGGGACGGTTGACGATGAGCACCATCGGCTCGCGGTAGAACTTATGGATGTAGCCGATGATCTCCAACAGCTGTTTGCGGCTTTCAACATCCAAGGCATCAAACGGGCAGTCGAAGATGAGCAAGTCAGGCTTGGCGCCTAATGCGCGCGCCAGCAGAATCTTGCGGCCTTCACCGCCAGATAAGGTGCGAATCGGGCGCTGCAAAAGCGGCGCTAAGTTTAAGGCCACCACTGCCTCATGCACGCTCTTAGGGTCTAAGCCCTCGAGCAGGTCTTGGGCGAGCAGGCCCTGCTCTTCTTTGGCGGTGGTCGCATCACTATTGCGCAGATTGTAGTCGGCCTCAAACAGCTCTTGCTGCCCCTCAAAGGACACGAGCTGCGCGCGATAGCCCAAGGCATTGCGCTCCAACGCTTTGCCCTCTAAAGCTTCACCATCCGACTCTGTGAGCTTGACCTCGCCTGAGATCAAAGGCAGCTCCCCGGCCAAGGCCCGCGCCAGCGCCGTTTTGCCCGAGCCATTGTGGCCTAAGAGCACAATCAGGTCGTGGTCATGAAGTTGCAGCGCGTCGATCGCCACGGTCAATTCATCGCACAGACGAAACTTAGTGTTACTAAAGGTGAGCATCGCAATAGCCTCTGACAAAAACCACGACCGCGCCGTCGCCCGGCCGAGCGCCAACCTAGGCGCAACCACCGCCGCATTATAGGCGCCCGCCCCCACGGGGACGGGGCTGCCCTACAATCGGGCAGCGCACGCTCCTTGCCCCATTTTGTAGCAAGCAGGCATAAAAAAGCCCAGCTGGGCCGCAGCTCAACTAGGCTTGGCGCCGCACGCTCGGTGGTGTAACAAGCTGCGGCCTAAGGAGGTGTATGAAACTGACAGTGCGTGGCGCCCGCTAGTGCTGCTGGCAGCACTTAGGTGGGACTAAGTACTTGTTCTTATCCTCAGCGGTAATCTTGCGCAGCACGCGGCATGGATTGCCTACGGCGACCACGCCATCAGGAATGTCCTTATTGACCAAGGAACCGGCGCCAATCACGACATTGGAGCCAATGGTAACGCCCGGCAGGATGCAGACATTGGAGCCGATCCAGACATCGTTGCCGATGGTGACCGGGTAGGCGTACTCGATACCACTATTGCGCGTCTCAGCATCAATCGGGTGGCCTGCGGTGGTGATGTTGACGTTGGAGGCGATAAAGACGTTGTTGCCAATGCGCACCTTGGCAGGGTCTAAGATGCACAGATTGTGGTTGGCAAAGAAGTTGTCGCCCACTTCAATGTTATAGCCATAGTCGCAGAAGAAGGGGGCCAAGATGCAGGTGTTCTTGCCATGCTTGCCCAAGAGCTCATCGATGATTTGGCTCAAGCGCTCGCCCTGCGACGGCTTGGTCTGGTAGTTGAACTCAAAGCACAAATCCTTGGCCTTGATGCGCTCTGCGGCCAACTCCGGCTCATCGGCAGTACCATCATAGAGATAACCGGCATCACGTAACTCACGAACCTTACTCATAACCTTATCCTCGCAGGCAGCGCCCGCTGCAAAAACCGAACTTCCGAGGCTCAGCCTCAACTTACGTTCAGTTTAGCAAAAAGGTTAATCCCGGCGATAAATCGGCCCATTTGATGTCATTTTTCGGCATGCTGAGGATAATCCAGCGTAGTTTGCTTACCGCCGACGTCCGCAGTTTTTGTGATCGCTCCGACAAAAATTGCTCCCCAGTCTTGTCCCGGCCTTGCCCCAGCAATGCCCCGGCGCTGCCCTAGGCGGGGGCGTCCGCCGCCTTGTCACGGAGCGTGACCGCATTTCCTTTGACAAGGGCCGCGCAGACGCGTAGCTTAGAACAGATTCTGCGCTCCGCGCAGCGTACTATTGTGATTACATCGAGGTTGTCATGGCTAAAGAAGTCATCAGCTCGGTCAATGCCCCTAAGGCCATTGGCCCTTACAGCTCCGCCATCAAAAGCAGCAATATGCTCTTTGTCTCAGGTCAGATCCCAGTAAACCCGGCTACCGGTGAAATTCCGCAGGACATCACCGCCCAAGCCCACCAGAGCCTGCGCAACTTAAAGGCCTTAGTCGAAGAGGCCGGTTTTAGCCTGTCCGATGTCGTCAAGACCACTGTCTTCTTAGCCGACATCAACGACTTTGCCGCTATCAACGAAGTCTACGCCTCCTATTTTGCCGAGCCATTCCCAACCCGCTCGTGCGTCGCGGTCAAGGACTTACCGAAGGCCGTCGGCATCGAGATCGAGTGCATCTGCATTAAGGGCTAAGCCCCAAGCTTAACGCCCCAAGCCCAGCCTGCTCCGAGCTTTGGCCCTGCGCAGCGCTGGGCTTTTGCTTTAGAATAGAGGCTCGGTAAGCCTTGGGCCAGCGCGCGCCGCACCAGCACCGCGCGCAGAGTACGCGCGCAGCACGCCGCACCCGCGACACGTGCCGAGCGCCGCGCACGCAGGCCCGCGTTGGGAGTAAGGAAGCATCATGCTCGATTTTTCACAAGTCATTAACCGTCGTGGTACTGATTCCTATAAGTGGGACGGCTCAGACCGGGAGCTGGGCAATACGCAATGCCTGCAAATGGGCTGCGCCGACATGGATTTTGAGACGGCCCCAGAGCTGGTTGATGCTTTGCGTCAGGTAGTCGAGCACAAGGTCTACGGCTACGCTACGCTCAGCCCGGAGTTTGCCCGCGGCGTAGTCTCATGGTACGGCACACGCCACCATGTCAAGCTGCAGCCTGAGTGGGTACTGCACTCCCCACGCATCGTGATCTCCGCCAGCGTCGTAGTCCGCGCGCTCTCGCAGGCCGGTGACAAGGTCATTTTGCACACCCCATACTACCCACCACTCGATTGCGCCACCCAGTCGCAAGGGCGCGTCGCGGTCGAGCCGCCGTTAGTGCTCAAGGACGGGCGCTTTGTCATCGACTTTGAGCAGCTGGAGCGCTTAGTCGATGACTCCACCAAGCTCATGATCTTCGTCTCGCCGCACAATCCGACCACGCGCGTCTGGACGCGCAGCGAGTTAGAACAGCTGGCAGACTTTTGTGTTAGACACCACCTCTACCTCTTCGTCGATGAGATCCACTGCGACTTTACCGCGCCAGGCCAGAACTTCATCTCGATGCTCGAGATTGCAAGCCCAATTCAAGAGCGCTTGATCGTGGTCAACAGCGCCGCCAAGAGCTTCAACATCATGGGCTGCGCCATCTCCTATCTCATCATCCCAAATGATGAGCTGCGCGCTCAGATTGAGAACGCCTTTGTCCAAGCAGGCGAAGAGGACACCAACATCTTCGGCAACGCTCTGATGAAGGTCGCCTACCAAAAGTGCGGCTACTACGTCGACGCCGTCAACGAGGTCATCAACGCCAACGACGCCTATGTGCGTCAAGAGCTGCCGACCATCTTCCCTAAGGCCAAGATCATCCCGCGCGAGGGCTCCTACCTCCTGTGGATTGACCTGAGAGATGAGTTTGCAAACGAGCAGGAGATGCAAGACTTCCTCATCAACAAGGCCCATATCTTCTGGCTTGAAGGCTCGCACTTTGGCCCACACTTTGAGGGCTACGCCCGCGTCAACATCGGCTGCCCTAAGGCCACCTTAGAGGAAATGATGCGCCGCTTGCGCGCCGCCCGCGCCTAATAGCGCAGCCTGCGCCCAAAATCGCAAACTCAGGGGGCGCCCATGACCTAAGGCGCATCCTAAGGGAGCGCCCATGACCTAAGGCGCGTCCTAAGGGAGCGTCAGCCGAGGAGGGAAGATGACTAAAGTTGGAATCATTCGCTGCCAGCAAACCGAAGACCTGTGCCCGGCCACAACCTGTCTTGCTTGTGCGGCGCACGCCCAAGGCAGCTTCAGTGAGCTCGGCCCCTGCCAAGTCGTCGGCGTGGTCAGCTGCGGTGGCTGCCCGGGCAAGCGCGCGGTGACGCGCGCCCAAAAGCTGGTGGAAAAGGGCGCGGAGGCCATTGCCCTCGCCTCCTGCATCAGCAAGGGCGTGCCCATCAACTTCCCGTGCCCGCACTATGAGCAGATGGCCTCAGCGATCAAGGCCAAAATCGGTGACGTGCCGCTGCTTGACCACACTCACTAACGGGAGCTGCACGCAGGGCGCGCTCCGCCCACTGCTCTGGGCTAACCCGAATCCAAAAAGCCATTGGGGCCGTCGGCTCCAATGGCTTTGTTAGCACTTAAGCTCAGAGCTTAGGCTTGCAGCGGCTGCGCGCTGTTGGCGTCCGTGATGAAGTGCTTTTCGGCATGGGCGATGATTTCGACCATGCGGTAGGCATCGTGACACTCACGGATATGCTTGACATTCTCCGGATCGTTGAGGATGAGCCCTAAACGGCCGATGACGTTGAGGTGGGCGTTGCCGTCGTTGACGCTGGCCAATAAGAAGACCAAGTCGCACGGCTTGCCGTCCGGGGCGGCAAAATCAAGGCCGTGGGCCAACTTGGCGATGACCAAGGCCGACTCACCAATGCAGTCGCACTTAGCATGCGGCAGAGCAATGCCGTCGGCGATGCCGGTTGGGCCTTGCGCTTCGCGCGCCTGAATAGCCTGCAGCAACGTGGCCTCGTCCTCAGCCTTGAGCTTGCCGGTCGTGACCAAGTTATGCACCATGAGCGCTAAGAGCTCGTCCTTGGAGCTGCACTGTACGTCAAGCAAGATCGACTGCTCGTCTAAGGCGGCGCGGACAAAGCGGGTGCTGGCACGCTTGGCCTTGGCCTGATCACGCGAGACTTGCAGGGCCGAGAGCATGTTCTTGTAGAAGTCGCCATTGAGCTTGTAGTACTTGATGTAGAGCAAGAGCATGACGAGCAGGATAATCGAGGAGACCACGAACATGACTACTCTGAGGCCGAGCAAGGTGCCCTCGGACTGCTGGACGTTTGGTACGTAGCCGACCAAGGTCAGGGTTAAGCCCGATAAGAAACCGGCTAAGGCAGTACCGAACTTGACGGTCATGGTCTGCATCGAGAACACGATCGACTCGGCACGGGTGCCTAATTTGTACTCGCCGTAGTCGACGGTATCGGCCAACATTACCGTGGTGGAAACCAGCGATAAGGCCACACCGAGCGAGGCGACGCAGTAGGCGCCACCGGCAAGGTAGATTCCGGCGCCCTCACCGCCTAATAGGAACATGCCCAAGTAGCCGACGATCATCAACAGGCCCGAACCGATGTACACGAAGCGACGCGAGGTCTTCTCGACCAACTTCGGGAAGGTCACGAAGGCGATGAATTGGGCGATAGCACCGGCGGCCATGAAGTAAGGATATGAGTCCTCGCTGATGAGCACGTACTTAAAGTAGTACAGGATGGTGCCGTTGACCAAGTTCTGGCCGATCTGCTGGATGATGGTCAAGACGATGATGACTAAGAGTTGATCGTTCTTGAACAGGATGTTGAGCATGCCCTTGATCGTGATCTTCTGGCGCAGCGGCGTCTGGACGTGCTCGTGGATGTTGGTCACGCAGATGAGCTCTAAGGCGATGAAGACGACGCAGACGAAGATCAGATAGCGCTGGAAGCCCTCCGAGTCGGCCGAGCCACCGGTGACGCCGAGCCAAGTGATCATGCTCAGGCCGAAGATGGTGACGAACTGACCGCCGATCATGGCGCCGGTACGCGGGATCACCGACATCACGTCACGCACCTTCGAGTCACTGGAGAAGGCCGGAATAAAGGACCAATATGGGATGTCCATAATGGTGTAGCTCATGCCCCACAGGATGTAGAACACGGCACAATAGGCCATGGCCTGCCCCATCGAGAGATCAAAGAAGTGTACCGGGTTGGTAAACAGCAAGATGGCGATGATGGAGTTGACCAAGGTACCGATCAAAATCCACGGGCGGAACTTGCCCCAGCGGCTCTTGGTGTTATCAACGATCCACCCCATGATCGGGTCATTGAAAGCGTCCCACAACCGCGCAATTAAGAAGACCACGCCGACAAAGGCCGCGCTCACGCCCACGACGTCGGTAAAGTACATCATGAGGTACACGGCCATGGCCGCATAGGCCATGTCTTTGCCTACAGCGCCGAGGCCAAACGAGACCTTCTCTTTGAGTGTCACTGGATTTTCAGCCATAACTACTCTCCTGTTGAGCGCACCACGGCGCCAGCAGACGCAACGCGCCGGTATAAGACGCAGCGCGTCGGCCCCCTGCTCGTAGCACGCAGCCGTACCGCGCTCACAGCGCAGCACGCATTTGACACACAAACTTCCGTTCGGGTGCGCCGCACCCACCAAAACACACAAAACGACAGGCCTTAAGGCCCACCGCTGATAGGCGCCCGAAACGAAAGTAACCTCTATTGCAGGGCACCCCCTGCGCAAGAAACGGTGACAGCCAGCGCCCGCAAGCTGATAAATCAGCCCACGAGCGCTCCTGCACTTTAATCATTATGTTTGATTTAGTTCACAAAAAGTGAGAAGTGGGCGCAAACCAAAAAAGATGAAACTCTGGGGCAGGCAGACGGCCTGTGCCCACTGAGGCTGACGCCGCACAAGCAGCTGGACAGCAGCATGCGCTCAGAGCGCTTAAGGCAGCTTGTCAGGGTGCGGGACGAACGCCCGCACCGAAGTTGAGCCCACAGACGCGGTGAGCTGGCAGGCTCAGTGAGCCGCGCGCTTTGCGCCCCGCGGCGCAACACGCCGCGCTTCACGCCTCGCAACTCGGCAAGCCGCGCGCTTTGCGCCCGCGGCTCTCTAAGTGCGACGCACTCAGTTATAACTGAGTGAAGGCGGCGCCGTCGAAGGCGTGGGTCTCGATGATGGTGGCCTTCTTGCCGGAGATCTTTTCGTACTCAGCGTCGATGGCAGCCTTAACCTGCTCGACCTTGCTTGGCTCGACGACCGCGACGACCGAGCCGCCGAAGCCACCGCCGGTCATGCGGACTGCGGCATGCTCGCCGATGGCCTTACGGATGATCTCCACTAAGCCGTCGATCTCTGGGATGGTGATCTCAAAGTCATCACGCATCGAGCAGTGCGAGGCGTACATCTTCTCAGCTAAGGTGGCAAGATCGCCTTGCTCAAAGGCCTTAACTGCCTCTAAGACACGGTCATCTTCGGTGATGACGTGGCGGGCCCGGCGATAGGTGACATCGTCCATCTCGCCCTTCTTGGCATCGAGCATCGCCATAGTGGCATCACGCAGAGCCTTGACGCCTAAGATCTTAGCGGCGTTTTCGCATTGCTCACGGCGCTCGTTGTACTCACCACCAACCAAGGCGTGCTTGACGTTGGAGTTGACGATCAGGATGTCTAAGTTCGCTGGGACTGAGACTTGGGTCAGCTGCAAGGAGCGGCAGTCGATCAACAAGGCGCAATTGGCCTTGCCACAGGCGGAGATGGTTTGATCCATGATGCCGCACTTGCAGCCGTTTAAGGCCTCGCAGGCCTGACCGGTCAGAGCGATCTCTTGGAGCGGAATGTTCAGGCCAAAGACGTGGCTTACTAAGTTGCCAAAGGCCACCTCAAGCGAAGCCGACGAAGACAGGCCCGAGCCTAATGGCACGTCACCGGTGATGGCGACATCTAAGCCTTCGACCTTGTGACCCTTTTGCATGATGAGGGCGGTCATCGCGCGCAGGTAGTTAGCCCAAGTCTTAGTTGGGTGGGCGCTGAAGGTGGCCGAGCACTCAAACTCGTCGGTATCACCATTGATATCAATAGCAAGGAGGCGCATCTTCGAGGTGCCATTCTTCTTGGCGCTCATGGCGGTGCCAAACTTGATGGCGCAAGGTAAGACGAAACCATCGTTGTAGTCGGTGTGCTCACCGATCAAATTGACGCGGCCCGGAGCATAGGACAAGTAATCAGGGTCAACACCAAAATGCTTCTTGAAGGCCTCTTGGCTCTTAACGCGAACGTCAGTCATGACTTTTCTCTCAAACTAGGAACGGAAGTTAGCAACCAAAACAGGAATTGTCAGTAAAAAGGTGGGCCAAGGTGTGGCTGTGCCCCACCTTGGTTCCGCCTTGGGGATAGCAGGGCCTAGCCCTGTCCTGTTTCTTGTTTGCTAATCGGAGGCGCCCTCCGCCCGCGCAAGGCGGGCGCTGCAAGCGTGAGCGCAGCTCGCGGCATCTGCCGCGGCGGCTGGGGGCGCGGCAGTGCAGCGCTTAGCGCTTGGTGTAGTGCACGTCGTCTAAGGCACGTAAGCGCTCAGCGGCCTGCTCAGGGGTCAGGTCACGCTGCTTTTCGGCTAAGAGCTCGAAGCCCGCAACGAACTTCTTGACGGTGGCCGAACGTAACAGAGGTGGATAGTAGTGAGCGTGCAGCTGCCAGCCCTCGTGCGGCTCACCGTCGGCTGGGCAGTTGTGCCAGCCCATCGAGTATGGGAACGAGCACTCAAAGAGGTTGTCGTAACGGGTGGTGAGCTTCTTGATGCACAGAGCTAAGTCGTCGCGCTGCTCGTCGTTTAACTCGTTGATCGACTTGACAGCGAACTTAGGTAAGAGCAAGGTCTCAAATGGCCAGAAGGCCCAGTATGGTACAACCGCGACAAAGTGCTCGGTCTCAACGACAACGCGCTCTTTGAGCTCAAGCTCACGCTTGACGTAGTCAAGGAGCAGCGGGGTGCCGTGCTTAGCGAAGTAAGCGTTTTGCTGCTTGACTTCCTTGGTGATCTCCTCCGGCAGGAAGGAGCAAGCCCAGATCTGGCCGTGCGGGTGCGGGTTTGAGCAGCCCATGATAGCGCCCTTGTTTTCAAAGAGCTGTACCCACTTGTAGGTCTGCGAGAGCTCAGTTAACTGCGAGGCCCACAGATCGACCACCGAGCGGATCTCATTGACTTCCATAACTGGCAAAGTCTTGGAGTGGTCAGCCGAGAAGCAGATGACGCGGGCGGTGCCGCGTGCTGGCTCTAATTTGAAGAGATCATCGCCTTCTGGGCCATCTAATGGGGTATCCGGCATCAGGGCAGCAAAGTCGTTGGTGAAGACGAAGTTGCTCTCGTACTTCGGGTTGACGTCACCGTTGACGCGAGTATTGCCCGGGCACAAGTAGCACGATGGATCGTACGACGGCTTTTGCTCGTTGGCGCTCTTCTCAACTTGGCCATTCCATGGGCGCTTAGCACGATGTGGTGAAACTAAGAGCCACTCGCCGGTTAAGGCATTGTAGCGACGATGTGGGTGATCGGAGATGTTAAATGAGCTCATTGCTCCTCCTCAAAATCAGACTTCCTAACCAACAGAAACTACGACCGGCCCGCGCCCTACTGGGCGCTGCGGCCGCCGCGCTCCACGCGTGACGCGCGCGCAAGCTTGCGCTTAGTCGTCGTAGCCGTTTGGATTGTTCTTTTGCCAGTTGTAGGCGTCACGGCACATATCGTCTAAGGTATGGGTAGCGACCCAGCCTAACTCGTTCTTGGCCTTGCGGGCGTCAGCGTAGCAAGCGACGACGTCACCGGCGCGGCGTGGGGCAAACTTGTGTGGCAGCTCGTGGCCTAAGACCTTGGAGAAGGCCTTGACCATGTCCGAAACGGAGTAGCCGACGCCCGTGCCTAAGTTGTAGATGTGCACTCCGGCCTGATCGAGGCAGTGCTTTAAGGCCGCGACGTGACCTAAGGCCAGATCCACGACGTGGATGTAGTCACGAATGCAGGTGCCATCTGGGGTTGGGTAGTCGTTGCCGAAGATGCTCAGGCACTCGCGACGGCCCACGGCTACTTGCGTGATGTATGGCATCAGATTGTTCGGAATACCCTGTGGGTCTTCGCCGATGAGGCCGGACTCGTGGGCACCGACTGGGTTGAAGTAGCGCAGCAAGACCACCGAGAACTCAGGGTGAGCATGCTGGAGCTCTTCGGCCATGTACTCGATGTCGATCTTGGTCTGGCCGTATGGGCTGTTAGCGCGCTTGATCGGGCTTTGCTCGGTTAACGGCAGGGCATCTGGCTCGCCGTAGACGGTCGAGGACGAGGAGAAGATGAAGTTCTTGCAGCCATAGTCGCGCATGACCTGCAGCAAGACGCGCGAGCCATTGACGTTGTTGTCGTAGTACTCAAGAGGCTTGTTGACCGACTCGCCGACGGCCTTGAGACCGGCAAAGTGGATCACGCCGTCGATCTTGTTTTGGGCGAAGACCTGCGCTAATTGGTCATAAACGCGGATGTCACCGGCATAGAACGGGACGCGGCGCCCGCAGATTTGCTTGATGCGATCTAAGACCGCAGGCTTGGCGTTGGAGAAGTTGTCAAAGATGATAGGGTCGTAACCTGCCTTGACTAACTCCACGACCGTGTGCGAACCAATGTAGCCGGCACCACCAGTAACTAAAATAGTTGCCATATGAAACTTACCTCTTAAGCACCACATGCCACCGCGCCCGGCGCTGAGCTGAGCTCAACCATCGGCGCAGGCACCCATGGGGCCTTCTATCGTCGCTGTCGTCTCTTCTTGCCTCCAGCGCCCTGGAGTTCAAAGCAGGCGAACCTCTCAAAACGCTCCCGCCGAGCGCTCCAGCACTCAGGCGGCGCCCTCGGCACCTCAGGGACTAGGCTTGGGCCTCAACTGCCCTGAGGGAGCAAAGGCTTTTTAGGGAGCAAAGCTCCCATCGGCACAAAGCTGATAGAAATCAGCTTGCGGCCCTGTGTAAACGTTTACATGAATTATAAACACTTTTGCGGCGCCTGCGCAGCGGAAAATGTGGCCCAGATCGAATTTTTGCAAAAAACCACGCGTTTGCCCCCTCTCCTCTCCCTCGTGCCGGTCTGCGATATTTATCCGTGTGTTATCGTTTACACCAACCTGCAGCCCGGCGCGGAGTGCGCGCAAGCGCCTGCCGCCGACGGCAACGCCGCCCGCCGCTCCGCGGAGCGACTGAGCGGCCAAGCGACCGAGCGCCCCCGGCTGATGTTGCAATGTTGTTACACTAGCCCAAATGGCGCGCTTGCTGTTAGTGCCATGCGACCAAAGTGAGAGCTTGCTCTAGAGAAAGCGTTTTCATGAGAGCCGTAGCCTCATAACGCTCCGCTTTAGGGCACAACTAACGCCCCGGCCGCATTCAGGGACTGCGCGGGAACAGGGCGGAGATGCGCCACGCCGCCCCGGCGCGGCGCTTGCACCCAGCAGGCAAACTGGTATCCTATGATGCCACTGCGCCTGCCTTAGGGGCTTTGGCCAGCTACGTGTTGTTAGTGTTGTTAGGATGGGTGGGAGCTAAGGTCAGCCTCAGGCCCACTGTTTAGTCTGAGGTGATGGATATGACCACGATTCGTGATGTGGCACGCAAGGCCAATGTTTCGGTGGCAACGGTATCGCGCGTACTCAATGGCTCAAGCAAGGTAAGCCAGAAGTCCAAGGATGCGGTGCTCGCCGCGCAAAAGGAGCTCGGCTTCTACTTAAACGCCAACGCCCGGGCCCTCGCCCAACGCGATAGCCACACTATTGGGGTGGTGGTGAGCGATGTTTCCGATCCGTACTTTGGTGCCATGATCCGCGCCTGCGACGATGCCATCCACGACAAGGGCTACAATCTGATCGTGGGGCAAGGCCACCATAACGACGCGCGCGAGCGCCGCGCCATCGACGACCTCATCTCCTATCAATGCCGCGGTCTCATCGTCCACGCCCTCGCCTTAGACGAAGACGTCCTGCGCTCGTATCTTGATACCGTGCCCTATATGGTGCTGATCAACCGCGTGGTGCCCGGCTACGAGAGCCGCTGCCTTGCCTGCGACAACTACCAAGGCGAGCGCCTTGCGGTCGATGAGCTCATCGCCCATGGCCACCACAAGATCGCCTACATCAACTCATGCCACGCCATCTTAGACGCCCAAGAGCGCCTGCAAGGCTACATCGACTCGCTCAACTTCAACGGCTTAGTCTTTGAGCCAAAGTTACTCTTCTCCGGGGAGCCGTCCTTAGAAGGCGGCGCCCATGCAGCCCAGCAGCTCTTAGCCCACCTCACCCCCATCAAGGACTTCACCGCAGTAGCCTGCTACTCAGATGTCATGGCCGCAGGCCTTATGGGCGTATTCCACCACCATAAGATCGCCATCCCCGATGACATCTCCATCACCGGCTTTGACAACCTCTTCTTAAGCCGCTGCTTGATCCCGGGCCTTACCACCATCGACAACCCGGTCAAGCTCATGGCCGAGGAGGCCATCGCCCGCTCCCTCATGCTCTATGAGGGCCAGAGCATCGCCCCGCCGCACCGCATCGACGTCAGCTTGATCGCGCGCGACTCGGTGCGCTCCATTTAGCCCATGCCCGCGCCGCCCTTACGGGCTCGGCGCTGCCGCCGCTGCGCGCGCCGCTGCTGCGCCGCCGCGGCCTGCGCCCATTTGGGCACCCGATCATGGTACAATTTTTCTGCCCCAGCTTAGACGCCCCTACGCCTAAGCTTGTCGTGCTGGCAGCGGGCAGCCAGACCTTAACTCTGTGGGAGCTGACATGGCCAAATTAAAACTCCATACCTCCTATGCCGAGCGTACCAAGCAAGGACGCAATACCGACCGCAAAATCAGCTGGGGCGCGGGAGTGACCGAAGGCATCAGCTTCAACTTACATCTGCTCCACTACACCTTTTGGGGCGCATGGGCCGCCATCGGCCTGCTTTGGCTTTTGGTCACGATCTTACCCCACCGCGGCTTGGTGGGCTTGGGTACGGTACTGGGCCGCCTGATGCATCGTCTGCTCAAGGGGCGGCGCTATGTCGTAACCCAAAACCTCAAGCTCGCCTTCCCGGATATGAGCGAGGCTGAGCGCAAGGCGCTCGAGCTCCGTATCTTTGAGAACGCCGGTATCGCCATCTTTGAGACCGGCATGGCGTGGTTTTGGTCCGATCGCCGGGTCAAGCGCCTGCTCATCATCGACGAGCAGGAGCTAGCCGCCGCGCAGGCCTTAGGCGCGGCCAACACCCGTACCATTGCCTTTACCTGCCATATGGTGACCTTAGAGCTCGGCGCGCGTCTCTATGCCCTTGCCATTAAGCCCGGCATCGGCATTTACCGCAGCTCTGACCACCCGGTCTGGGAGTACATCCAAGTCAACGGCCGCCTGCGCTCTAACCTTGCGCTGATCGACCGCAAGGACGTGCGCTCCATGGTCAAAGCCGTGATGAAGGGCTACCCCATCTGGTATGCCCCCGACCAAGACTATGGCATCACCTCCTCAGTCTTTGTGCCGTTTTTTGGGGTCAAGGACACCTGCACCGTCACCGGCTTACATGACCTTGCGCGCATCAAGGACGTCAAAGTCCAGCCCTTCTGGCTCATCCGCGAAAAGAAGGGCTATCGCATGCGCGTGCTGCCGCCGCTTGAGAACTTCCCGACCAACGACGCCGTCGCCGACACCGCCTTAGGCAATCACTACGTCGAGGAGATGATCAAGTCGGCCCCCGAGCAATACCTGTGGATGCACCGGCGCTTTAAGACCGTGCCTGAAGGCGCGCCGAGCCGCTACCCTGAGATCTCATAGCGCCCTTGCCAAGAAAGGCACAGGGGCTTAAGCTAAGGGCCATACCAAAGATTAACCGCTGCAGAGCAGCTTAGGAGGCGGTGTATGCCCTACCGATTAGCCCTCATCTGTGCCTTCACAGTAGGCCTATTACTCTCAGGCTGCGCCAGCGATGCCGCCTCATCTGCCGCTCAGGTGAAGACGGTGCTGCCTGAGGAGGTCAGCCCCTGCCGCTTCCTCGGCACGGTGGACACTACGCCGCGCGCCACCATTGAGAATGCGCGCTTTGACCTGCAGGTCTTAGCCGGGCGTATGGGCGCGACCCATTTGGTCGAGACCTATGCCTACGCTCGCCCCATCAACCGCCTCTCGCGCGATATGATGGGCATTGCCCTCTCCGGGCGCGCCTATCTCTGCCCGGAAGGCGTGGGGCCGACCAGCTCCAATCCTCAGGCCTATCAGGCGCTGCCTTACGACCTCCCACACCCTGAGGTCAATGACGACGATCCGTTCTATCACCTCTTCTACTAACAATGCGCTCGCCCTCTGCCTCCGTGCTGCTGACGAGCGCGGCTATCCTGCGGGAGCTGGTCACCGTGCACCAGGCGCTCACGACGCCCGCCCCGCCGCGCGCGCCACACCAGCTCAAACCCAAGAAGGCGGTCAAGCTAGGCCCCAAGCCCCTGCCTAGGCTGCGCAAAGGGCGTAAGCCCAGCAACTACATCCAGCAAGTGCGCGCCCGCATGGACGAGCACCCTGAGGAGGTGCAGGCGCTGCTGGAGCGCCTTGAGGATGATACGGCCTCCCCGCGCCATCGCGATCGGGCCCAGATCTTACTGACCATCAACGACCCGAGCATCCACGGCTGCTCGCAGCTCGCCTCAGAGCTCGGCTCAACCACGCCGCGCGTAGTACGCACCGTGCGCCGCTACTTAAGCTCCGGCATTGCGGTGGTGCACAGCGATGCCGCGCGCACCGGACGCCCGAGCAAGTTTACCCCGGACTTTAAGCTTAGGCTGGAGGCGCTGCTCTTATGGCGCCCGATGCAGCTCATCACGCAAGGCCTACTTCACAGCATGCTGCCGGCCTTAGCCGGGCACGCGCACTGGACGGGCTTTACCTTAGCGGCCGTCTTAGACGTAACCGCGCCGTCGATCTACACCTACGGCCGCCGTCTGCACCTAGCGCAGCTGCACGAGCCGTGGGAGCTCTGCCCCAATCCCGACCGCGACTTTGTCGGCAATCTGATTCGCGTCGACTTGCTGCGCCACTTCAGCGACCAGCTCGGCTCTGAGATCTGGCACTACGACAGCATGACTTACACTCGCCCCCATAGCGACGCGAGCGTCCAGATGCTGGCCTTAGTGCAGCCTGAGCGCGGCAAAACCGCTGCCGTCTTTACCCCCAAGGCGCAAACAGCCGACCTTGAGCGCCTGATAAGTCAGCTCCTGCCTGCCCCGGCAGCCGAGGCCCCTAAGACGGCACCTGCAGAACAGACCGCCCGCTCCGGCGATCTAACCTTTAGCGCCGATGCTCGCATCGAGACGCTTGAGCCGAGCTATCTGCCCACCGAGCGGCGCGCCATCACTGGCCTTGCGCACAAGCGGCGGCGCATTGTCATCATGGTCGAGGCGCTTGATCCGCATGCCCCGCTCTGGCAGGAGGTGCAAGCCCAGCATCCAGAGTTCACCGTCATCTTTGCGCCCGTGCTCGCCACCGGCACCAGCCCGACGACGCAGCTGTGGGATCGACTCGAGCTTGATTTGCTCTCATCTAACCAGTTCTACGGCTTAGACCACTTAGAGCAAAGCGCCTTAAGCCAAGTGGCATTCTACAATGAGCCAGAGAACGTGCGCCCCTACTCATGGGCGCTCGATGCCCTGCTCTTATTGAACCGGCGTATCTATACCCAAGTTTGGGGCAAGCGCAACCGCAAGGCGCTCGATAACATCATGCTGAGCTTCAACGAAGTGCACTACGACAACCCCACGCAAGAGGCGCTCAAGCCTGACACGTGGGCCACCTTTCGCCATCTACGCAAGGTCGCCAGCGCTCAGAGTACCACCGAGTATGATGGCCTGCCGCTCATCGATAACACCGTCTGGCAGAGCTTAAGCGAGCGCTTTGCTGAAGCCTTAAATGGCTGCCCCGAGCTGACGCAGCTCAAGCCCAGCGCCCGCGCTACCTTAGATCACCCGCACCCCGATCTCTTCAGTGCGCAGGTGCAAGCGGCCTATCAGTCCGCGCCGCAGGCCCGCGCCCTGCTCATCTTGCTTGAGCAGCGCGTGCCCAACCAGCCCTACCACCCAACGCTCACCGAGCTGCGCGACGCTTAGCGCCACCGCATGGCGCGCCTCAAACGGTGCGAGCATCAAACGCTACGCGCCTCAAATCGTGCACGCATCAAATCGTGCACACATCAAACGCTACGCGCCTCAAATCGTGCACGCATCAGATCGTGCTTTGGGGCAGGGCGCTATTGTTGCCTGCCGGGCTAAAGCGCGCAGCGGCGTCTTTAAAGATGTCATCGAAGATAGCGCCGACTTGATCACACTCAACCGGGCGGTCGCTTAAGGCCACGATGCGCGGCAAGTTAGCAAGGCTGACACGGTGGTAGCACTCGCGAATGGCGATGTAGGCATGCTGCAGGGCATCGGTGGTCTCTGGACTTAAGATGCCAAGGCGCGCGCACTCATCGAAGATACGCATATTGTCCGACCACAGCACCATATCTGGGTGATGCGGCGCTTCGCGCAGTAAGAGGTACTGGGCGATGAACTCGATGTCGACCATGCCGCCGCGGCCTTGCTTTAAGTCAAAGAGCTTATCGGAGCTGCGGTCTAAGTAATTGCGCATCTTCATGCGCATGGCGTAGACGTCGTCGCTTAACTTGACCTCATCGCGCGGCGTGCGCAGCACTTCGGCGCGTACCCGGTTAAAGCTCTCGATCACGCGCTCTGAGCCCGCCACCGCGCGGGCGCGCACCAAGGCCTGATGCTCCCACGTCCACGCGCGATTCTTTTGGTAGAGCTCATAGGCGGCCAAGTCGCTCATCAGTACGCCCGAGTCACCGTCCGGGCGCAGGCGCATATCGAGGTCATAGAGCACGCCACCGCTCATACGCGTAGTGCACAGGTGCATGAAGCGTTGGACAAAACGCTGATAGAACATGGCTGCGGAGACTTGGTGCGCACCGTGCTCATCGGTGCCCATGGTCATGCCCTCATTGGCCTCGCGGATGAAGACCATATCGAGATCGGACTTATAGCCGAGCTCGATGCCGCCTAACTTGCCATAGGCAATGATGGCAAAACCCGGATCTTGTGGGTCGCGATCGCGTGGCGCGCCGTACTTGGCCACAGTCTGCCGCCACGACAGGAGCGCAACCTCGCGCAACAGCGCTTCGGCCAGCCATGTCAAGGAGTCGGAGATCTTCATCAAAGGCAGACTCTGGCTTTGGTCGCTCATCGCGATGCGCAGCACCATGGTCTTCTTGAACAGGCGCAACTCCTCCATCTGCTCTTCAAGATCGTCGGGGTCAATGCGCAGGAGGCGCTCATTGATCCACGCGAGGTACTCCTCGGGGCGCGGCGGCTTTTGGAAATAGCGCGGGGCGATCAGCTCATCGAGCAAGATCGGGTGGGCCGAAATCAATGCTCCGGCAAAGTCGTTGCCATCAAGCAGCGCCAAGAGCTTTTGACAGGTGCCGTCATTTTCCACCAAGAGCTGCAGATAGGTCGTGCGCAGCGCCACCTTCTCAATCAAGGCCGCGACCTTTTTGAACAAGGCCGGAGCATTGTGGTAGCGCGCCACTTGGCGGATAAGCTTAGGCATCAAGCGCACCAAAGTCTCGCGCCCAATCGGGCCCACCGGCAGGCGCGCCAAGGTATGATGCAGCTGAATGATCGCCTGCGCGAGCTCATAGGCATGAGTGGCCTTGCCGGTCGGCCGAGTGCTCGGTAAAGCGGCCGGAGCTCCTTGGGCAATGGCCGTGGTGCTCACCCCGGCATCGCTTGCGCGCGGTGCCTCAGGCTCAGGGCTGGGCTTGGCCTCGGTCGGCTTCGGATGGGAGATCAAATGACTGCGGCTTAAGTTAAGGCCACGACCGTGGCTACTGCGCCCCATGGTGCGCCAGCGGCTAAAGCTGCTCGAGTGCAGACTCGAGTTGGCATTACTGTTGGCGCCATGGAAGGCCGGGCTCGTCGCCTTAGCCTCAGGCGCAGGTTCCGCAGCCGCAGCCGGAGCCTCCTCAAGGGCCGCCGCAGCATCGAGCGCCACCGGCGCGGCCCCAACGATGCCCTGCGTCACCGCTTGTGCCGCCACGCTGCCAATCCCGCCGGTACCACCTAACACCGAAATGGCACTACCAACCGTACCGCCCCCGGCCAAGGCTCCGGCGGTAGTACCCGGAGCCGAGCTCTGCGGCGCTGGCTCCGTCAGACCCGGGTTGACCATGAGCGGGATGAGCACGTGCTCGAGCTCAGCGGCGCTTAAGGTCGACTCCCACAGCTCGACGTTTTCGGTGCTGTGCTCGTCTTGGGCCTCATTGTCATCGCGCATCACCGAAACAAATTCTTGGTGCACTTGGGCGCGAATGGCATCAAGCTCCGCGGTGAGCTCGGCGAAGGTGGCCTTGCCCATGCTGATGGCTACACGCAGCTGATCCTTATCGTTATAAGGCAGGCTCTGGGTTTGCTTATCGGCCAGCTCCTGGGTGATATTCTCTAAACGGCGCAGGTAGATATAGCAAATATCAAGGCGCTCGCACACATCTTGCGGCAGCAGCTGCAACTTAGTGATATTGCGCAAAGTCTTGCGCAGGCTGCGCTCGACCAGCTCGGGGATGCGTCCACCGCGCATCAGCTCGAAGACCTGCGCGATGAACTCGATCTCACGGATGCCGCCCGAGCCCAGCTTAAAGTTATCGACCAAGTTGCGGCGCCGTACTTCGGCCTCAATCATATGCTTGAGCTTGCGCAGCGACTCGATGGCGCCGTAATCAAGGTAGCGCCGATAGACGAAGGGCCGCAGCAGCTCAATCAGTTCATCGCCATAGCTGCCCCATTTGTGGTGGTCACCGATGAGCTTGGCCTTAACCAAGGCATAGCGCTCCCAAGTACGCCCTTGGGTTTCGTAGTAGACCGAAAGTGCATCAAAGGATGAGACCAAGGGGCCGGCATCACCAAAGGGGCGCAGCCGCAGGTCGATGCGATAGCAAAAGGAGTCGGCAGTGGTCTCTGAGAGCAAGTTGCTGACGCGCTGCACGACCTTGGTGAAGTATTCTTGGTGCGAGAGGGCGCGATTGCCGCCGCGCGTTTCACCATCGTACGGGTAGCAACACATCAAATCGATGTCCGAGGAGAAGTTAAGCTCGCCGCCACCCAACTTGCCCATGCCTAAGATCAAAAGCGGCATCGGCACGCCTTGGCGATCATAGGCATTGCCAAAGCTCGCCTCAAACTCAGTGCGCACCACGTCCACAGTATGGGTCACAATGCCTTCGGCGAGGTTGGAGAGCGCCACGAAGATCTCTTCGATATCGGCCCGCCCCGTCAGATCGCGCCACGCAAGCGCCATCATGCGAGTACGGCGCAACACACGCAAGCGCCGCTTGAGCTCAGGCTCGGGCAGCCCCACCACAATCTGCTCCTTGATAGCATCGGTAGCATCATAGGAGAGATAGCCATGCTCTAAGAAGCCAGCACGCACCAGCTGGGCGCACTCCTCAGGGTACTGAATGAGGGTCTTGGCCACAAACTCCGACATGGAGAGCACATACAAGAGCTCCGGGCGCGCGCTCAAAAGCGCAAAGTCCTCAGGCGTCGCCCTTTGCTTGAGACGCTCAAGGTAGTTGCGTCCATCCGTGAGCAAGCTCTCGGGCAAGGACGGCAAATGCTCAGGGTCAGGGAAGATGGCGTAAGGATAATCGGGCATGGCCAGCATGGCAGCCTCCTTAAGTTGCGACGGGCACCAGTCTTAACTTAGCCCGAAAGCACCCACAAAGCAAGCGCCGCCCACTCCGGCGCACCACCGCCCGCCGCCTATGCCCCTGAACCTAGGCCACGCAGGCCCGCCCCAGCGCCGCCCAATCTACGCGGCCCAAGCAGCGCGCGCAGCCCGCGGTGCGGGCGTTTGTGCTAAGATGAGCCACCATTTGAGCACTAACCAAGGACAAATTCAAAGTGCGCTTCTTTTCCTATTTGCGTGCGTGCGCGCCACGTACGATGTGCGCCCTGTGCGCTCTGCTGTTGGGCCTCTCGGTACAAGCTGAAGAGCAAGGCAGCTTAAGCCAAGCCGTGGCCGACCAGGTTCCCTCAACTGAGGCCGCGGCCAATCACCCTAAGCCTGATGCCAATGGCTACTATGTGGGCGGCCCCGTCTATGTCTCAGACAAAAACAAGGTCTGGACGCGCACCGGCCCGGGCGAAGGCTATCGCATCAATGGTGCACGCCAAATCGGTGAGCCGATGACCTTTGTGCGCTACTCCGACAATGGCCGCTACGCCCAGCTGCGCGTTGAGGACTCGACCTTTTGGATGCCACTTGACACCATTCAGCCTGAGATCTGCGGCGAGCCCCTCTCGCAGCAGTTGCGAGCGCAACTTGCCGAGCTGCAAGCGCGCTATGACAACTACGACAATGAGATCATGCGGGAGCTCAAGAGCACGCGCGAAGAGCTGGCGCGCCTGACGCGCGAGAACGCCGAGCTCAAGTCAAGCATCACCAATAAAGATGAGACCATTGCCGAGCTCGACGAGCTCTATCGCGACTATGCCGAGCGCCTTGAGACCAAGGACTTAGACATGCAAATGCGCTGGTGGCTCCAAGGCGCGATCATCGCCCTGTGCGGTGCGGTCGTCGGCGTCATCTTCGTCTTCATTCCACGCCCCAGCCGTAAGCAAAAGCGCGAGCGCTACTAACCCGCGCCTGCGCGCTCTCACGCGCGCCCTGCCGCGCTGCCGCCGCGCCGCGCGGTGGGCTACTTGCCCTGCTCTATCGGCGCGAGCCTCTTATCCTAAGGAGCAGGTATGGCGCAACACTATCTCCTCCGCCTTCAGTTGATGCCCTCTTGCCGGACATTCGCACCGACCTATCTCATTACCAGCAACTACAACAGAGCCATGCGCTGTTTGTAGACAAGACGGCCCTTCTCCAAAATCTCGTAAAGCGCAAGCGAGTGTTCTTGGCGTGGCTCGATGGCTGGGGCAAAACCATGCTCGTTTCGCTGCTCGAAGAGCTCTTTATCCACGGCACGCAGCACTTTGAGCACCTCGCGATCGCCGCTCTCTGGCAGGAGCAGCAGTATCAGGTGCTCAAGCTCTCCTTTTTGCACCTGCGCGATCCGGCTACCTTTGAGCAGGAGCTCTGTGCTGAGTTGCGGGCCGCCTGCTACCACGCAGGCTTTCACGATATCTACGATTTCATCCCTGAGTACAACGATTTCAATATCTTATTCCTGCGCGTTATCAGCGAAGTGCTCAAAGAGAAGTATGTTGTAGTGCTCATCGATGATTGGGATACCCCGCTCACCAGCAACCTGCATGACCGGGCAGCCTTTGAAGCCAATAGCGCACATCTGCGCGCTTTCTCAACTTGGCTACAAGCACGCAAAAACGTGTGTTTTGCTCCTCACCTTGCCCGCAGCGCCGCCCGCTATCACCTCAGTGAAGAGGCCATGCTCAAGCAGCTCCGGAGCCACTATGGCAACTTTTGCTGAGATGAAATGGGGCAGGTTCACCTCTACCACCCTCTGGCGCTAAACCGCTTCTTTGCTCAAGTGACGCACGAGCCCAACAGCGCGCCACCATTTAAGCCCTTTGGGCTGCAGCAATCCGCTGCCCCCAACCTGCTCCTGCACTTTCTCAGGGCCTACCACCCTGCTATCACCAGCCTTGAGCCGCTCAAGGCCGATGGCATTAAGCTCTCGCAGCAAGCCATCTCGGCGGCCTACCATAGTGACGATATGTCATTGGTGAAGCTCTTGCTGCAGACCTAGTTCCTAACGATCAAAGAGAAGTTGGAAACCAACCAAGAGACCGAGCTATTGGACTAAGCTGACTACCGGTGCAGCTCGCCAACGTCCGCGCGGTGCGCCACCTCAACGACCTGCTTAGCTCAGTCAACTTTACACTCTGGCCATCCCCGGCGCAGCCTGCGCGCTATAGCCTGCTACTGGTCTTATTCCTACAAGCTATGCTCGACGCAACGCAGGTACGTCAAACCGGAACCCAGCACGAAGGGTATGGTGATGTAGCGGCCCTCAGCCACCATGAGCTCTTTGCCTTTGAGCTGCAGCTGCTCCCCGCTCACGCCGCCAATCCTGCGCAGGTCACGCCCAAGCGTTTAGTACCTCATGACTTAGATCAAGCCATAGGCCAGCGTATGGGCCGCGAGCAGCTGTGCATAGAGCGCTGGTACGGCGTGGTCTTGGTGATCTCGGAGGCAACTCACCAAGTCTGCGCGTGGCGCGCAATCGAGCCTCATGGAGCCACGCAGCTCACCACCGCGTAAGCAGCGGTCGCCGCTGCAGGCTGGAAGCCCTGACCTGCTGCAAGACAGGCCTATGACAGGCTGCTGAAAGCGCGGCCTAACTGCCGTTGCGGCTTGACCTCAGGCTGCGTCAGCCCCAACTGCGGCTGCCCGCCCGCCCCATACCCATCCCACGCCCGGGCCATCCGCATTTGGCAGGCCACGGGTGCGCGTCCGGGGACGCTCAAGTTAAGGCCACTACGGCAACATCAAGCTCCGGGCTGGCCACTAAGGTCTCTAAGGCAAGGCAGTGAGAGCACACTCTCCGGCTCTGTGCTGTGCCTTAGGTGAGCGCATTACTGAGCCCTACCCTTTTGGTTAGTGTTGCAGACGAAATGGCCCGGGAGCCAAGCGGTTAGATGCCGTCTCCATACACGCATTGCCTTGACTGGGAGCGTCCTTAAGACTGCGCCGCAGGCTCAGGGTTTGATTTAGGAGCAGGTGCAGCCGCCGTCTTGGACACAAAGCGCACTTGATAGACGCCCCGTCCGACGGAGCGCTTTTGGCCTTTGACCGCGGTGAGCTTGACCTCATGGTGATAGCGCTCGGGCTTGTCGCCCAACACCGTTACTTGGGCAAAGTCCGCTTTACCCCGAAAGCCCACCACGCCCTCATAGAGGTCGGCTAAGGGCTCATAGTGGTAGTAGGTGGAGATCGCCTCCATATCCGCAATGAGCTGGGCTTGCAGCTTGGTGGTACGCTCCTTGGTCTGATAGTCAAGCGACCAATAGAGCACGGTCAGCCCCACAAGGCATGAGGCCATGCATAAGAAGAAGAGGCGCAGGGCCTTTACCCAGTTAAAGGAGAGCTGATAGAGCGCTTGAGCGCGCTCTTCGGACGTTAGCATGAGCCGCCCTCCACGTAAGCGCGCTCACGCACAGCGCGTGATGCCAGCGGTGCCCGCGGCTGAGCCGCTTGGCTCAGGGTCGCAGGCTGCGCCTGCTTTACGCGGGCAGCGGTCTTGTGCTGGGCCTGAATTTGTTCGAGATCAAGGCCTAAGTCGGCCGTTGGCGTGGTGGCTTGCGCAGGCACAACGTTGATCAGGCGTGGGCCTTCAGAGAAGCTTAAGGTTAGCAAGGCGACCGCGCTCGGCGTGAGCTCAGTGATGTTTTGGTCATCTAAATACAGCTGCAAGGCGCGCTCAAAGCCGTCGTTGAGCAGAAGCGAGATCGCACGGATGCGCAGCGCCCGCTCCTCAATCTCGGTGGACTTTTGCTCCGCGGCAAGCATATCGACCAAGGCGGCTTGATAGGTAGGATCTTCGGCAAGCGCCGCCTCAAGCTGAGCGCTGACCTCCTGCTCAATTTGCGCATCGGACTTGCTCGTGCCCACTTGGTTGATCAGCTCTTGACGTACCGCAAGGCGGGCGCGCTCGACTTCGGTCTTCTGCTCCTCGTATTGGGCCAAGGCCAAATTGGCCTCGCGATTGGTGCTCTCTAAGGCATGCTGGCGGTAGCGCTCGAGGTATGGGCTGAGCGTCTTTTGCATGGCCTTGCGCACATCGGTCGTACGCGACTGTAAGTCGGCTAAGTCGCCGATGTAAGGGTAGAGCAAGGTGAAGCTGCCCTGATAGCGCTCCTCTAAGTAGGAGAGCTTCACATCGAACATGTAGTCGCCGATGATGAGCTGGCCGATATCATCGCTGATCTGATAGAGCACCGCGTAAAACGGGGTGAGATTGTCGTCGATGAGGCCGATCACGATCGGCGTGTTATAGGACACGGCCTCGGCAAAGGTGCCGTTTTGGCTCAGGCTCTGCAGCTTGACCTCAGCGAGCACGTCCTCGGTAATGGTGCCGTCGCCATTGTCTTCGACCAAGGCGTAGCCATGCACCTTAAACAAGGTCGCGAAGGCCTCGCTCTTAAAGTAAGCCTGCGCCACCGCTTGGTTAAAGAGGTAGAGCTCACGGCTTTGCGCGCTGCGGCCTTGAAAGAGATAGGAGGTCAAGTTCTGATAGCGCTGCTTGACCTGAGCATCTGAGATTAAGGCCTCTTCCATGGTGAGCACCGGGTGATAGTGCTCGTTGATGTAGATCGCCCCAAAGAAGGCGCCAAAGGCGCAGGCGGCCGCGCCCAGCACCACCGCGATGCGCACATAAAAGGAGCTCGAGAAGAGTTCGCGCAGCCACGTCTTGGCCGTCTGCTTAAGCCCTACCTTGTTAAAGCGCACCAAGTGCGCGGCACGCTTGACCAAGAAGGCATCGACCATAGGCTTGTGCTTTTGCGCCGCCAAGGTCAGGCTCATATCGGCAATGGCATTGATGGCGCGTGGCAGGCCGCGGCCCTTCTTGGTGATCACCGTGATGGCATGCTTGGTAAAGAGCGGCTGCACGCAGCCCACTTGCTGGAGGCGATAGGCCAAGTACTGGCCGACCTCGGCGCTGGTCAATGGTGGCAGCTGGGTGAAGATCTTGATCCGGTTCTTGAGCATCTCATGCTCAGGCTTATCCAGATGGGCAATGAGCTCATCTTGCCCTACCAGCAAGAAGTTGATCATCTTGCCCGCTTCGCCTTCGATGTTGAAGATGTAGCGGATCTGCTCGAGCACGTCATCAGACAGGGCTTGGGCCTCATCGCAAATGACGGTGGTGATCACGCCTTGGGCGATGCTCTTCTCGAGCATTTGGCGCAGCTTCAAGGTCAAGTCGGCGATCGACTCAAGCGAGGTCGCGACCA
This sequence comes from uncultured Anaerobiospirillum sp., assembly GCA_944389615.1. Classification (GTDB taxonomy): domain Bacteria; phylum Pseudomonadota; class Gammaproteobacteria; order Enterobacterales; family Succinivibrionaceae; genus Anaerobiospirillum. The sequence goes on from CALXNA010000005.1 coordinate 85,013, forward strand.
CGCCTGAGGCGCGCAGGATGGTCGCAAGGAGCATATGCGGATCGGTGCGCGGGTCGTCGATCGATATGATGCGCATATTCTTCGGCAGCGAACGCATCAGCATGCGCACCAAGGTCGTCTTGCCGGCGCCGGAGGCCCCCGAGAGCACGCAAATGGAGCCCGAGCGCGACAGAGCCGTCGTCAAAAGTCCCAATGACTGGTGCTGGGAGCCGCCGACATAGTAGAAGCGGCGATCGGGCAAGCCGTCAAAAGGATAATCACTCAGACCAAAGTGCTCTAAATACATGAGCCGTCCTCACATGCACCAAAACCTACGCAGCGCCACCACCGCGCACCTCTCAAGTTGCTGCCTGCAACCTGCGGGCGTGACGCCTACTGCCGCCCACTCATAAGCGCCCCGATTATAGCCTAAGTCGCTGCGCTCCGCTTAGAGCTCGATCGCGTTAACGCGCTCCCTCGCTGCGCTGGGGGCAGCGCCCGCGGGCTGCCCGCAGGCCCGCACCCTGCGGCTGCAACTTAGAGGCCGCCACGCCTCAGGCGCAAGCGCCCGCAGAGATGCAAGAGCCCGCGGGCGCGGGCTCAAGCAAGAAGAAGGTAAGGCGTTTAGAAGCGGTTGCGCAGCGCCCGCTCACGGGCCTTAGCTAAGGCACGGGCCTTGTTCGGGTTCATGGTGCGCATCTTCTCGACTAAGATGCGGTCTTCTTGGGACTGCGGCACAAAGTACGGGTTGGAGCCGCCAAAATCGACCGAATCATCAATGATATCGCCCATACCACGGCCGCGCTGCGCTTGCTGCTGCTGGTACATTTGCTGTTGCTGCTGCAGTTGCTGCTGGCGCGCCGCTTCCTTGGCAGCCTTTTCGGCCTCGGCTTGGCGAGCGGCCGCAAGCTGCGCCTCCGCCTCGCTCTTTTGGGCGGCCAGCTCGCGCTCACGGGCAGCGCGCTCTTCTTCTTCGATGCGCTTCTTGGCGTTGACCATGCCCTCTTCTAACTCAGAGAGGTTGGTGATGATGCCGCTTGGCTCCATGCCCTTGAAGACGCCGGTCTTGGAGCGGTTGACGTAGACGGTGAGCCAATGCAAGCGCGTCGCTGGGATGATGTCTTGGAAGTAGTCGGCCGAGACGTGGAAGTGATCGGCGGTTCTGAGCTTAAACTTGTTGACCGCCGCCTTAAAGAACTCAAGGCGCGGCTTGTAGCAGCGCACTTCGTCGGCTACCAGAATATTCTTGTCGTTGAAGAGCCCCTCGAAGTGGTCGAACTGCTTTTCGACCAAGGACAGGCTGGTATTGGCCATGAGGTAGAGCTCGTAGCCCTTGCTCTTTAAGGCTTGCAGGGCGGGCAGCACGTCAAAGTGCGGCTTGATGTCGTAGTGCATCAGATAGAGCTCATCGATGTTGGCCGAGAAGACCTTGGTGTTGAACTCCATGTCAAGATACTTCATGGCGTTATCAAGCACGTCGCGGTAGGACATATAGTCGAGCGCGTACATCATGCGCTCTAAGTACATGTTAAAGAAGCGCTCGGTGAGCTCCGGGTTGATATTGTTTTCGCGGCCGACTTGGCCGACGAAGTGAGGAATCAGCTGGTAGTTGAGCAACGTGCCGTAGAAGTCGAAGGTCAGCGCCCGGCGGTCATGACCAAAATACGGCTCCTTGCGGCCTTCTTCTTCGGCAGGCTTAGCATTGATGGCCTTGCTCACTTGGTTGACGATTTTAGCTGCGATCGAGGACATAGACCAACTCCTTCCAAACTCAAGACAAGGAGCATCAGCAGCATGAACCTACAGCCCAAGCACCTTCGTTCCTATCTTCGGTTGATACTGCCAACTTGCACGTTGTGTGCACCGACACCCGGCTTCTATAGCAGTTAACGGCAAGTAATGGCTTATGATACATCACCTAAAGTGTGCGCCATGTTCAGCAAAGTGTAACCTAGCTCATAAAAGTCGCAACTCAAACCCAAAGAGATCAAGTGCGCCGCGGCGCAGGTCAGTTGACGCAAGTTACCTCCCCACAATGCAGCTGAATGCGCAATTAGTGATACAGCGCACAAAACGCTTTGCGCCCCGACCGCAACGCGGCGTCGAAGCTCCGCCGCCACGGGCAGGCCACCGTGACGGTGGCCTCAACCACCGGCACCGCGGGTCGCCCTGCGCCTTGGGCAGGCCTTGGGCAGTCCAAGGGCTTGGTGCGGCCCAAAACAAAGAAAGCGAACCTTCCGGGAGGAGGGCTCGCTCTCTTAGTAGCTTTTAGGCAGTTCTAAGGAGACTTAGAACCTGTCTAACACAGCTCAGTCGAAATGACAACGCAAGACTAGTAGAGTCTAGTACGACGTGCATTCTCGCGGGCTAACTTCTTAGCGTGACGCTTGATTGCAGAGGCCTTAGCGCGCTTACGAACAGTAGTTGGCTTCTCGTAGAACTCACGAGCTCTAACGTCAGCTAAGATACCGGCCTTCTCGCAGGAGCGCTTGAAACGGCGTAAGGCTACATCGAATGGCTCGTTCTCACGTACTCTGATGACTGGCATGTGTAAAACCACCTTCCTTATAAATTGCAGAAAAAAATGCGATCCACCATGGATCTTAACAACACCAGACTCACAAATCGTAGAGACACTGGATATGAAAAGGTGCCGCAATTCTACCACACACACCCTGCTTGTAAAGCCTCAGCCGCCAAAAAAGCCGATCTTACGGCGCCCGCGCCTGAGCGCTTTGCGTCGGTGCTCGTACTTTGCGCCGGTGCTCGCACTTTGCGTCGGTGCTCGTACTTTGCGCCCCGCCTCCCTGAAGCCCCACCGCCCTGCGTCCAACGCGCGCAGGCGGTGGACGGAGCAAACGGCCGTGTCGGCCACGGCACCGACCTCGGCGGTGCGCATGCCACGGCGCTGGGCACACGGGGCGCTGTTTTTTGGTCTCCAAAATGGTAGAATTTGAATTTCGGGCGCAGGTTCATAGCTACTTCTCGCCCATCAAGATATCGGCGACGTGATAGAGCAAGGGTGGTGCATATGCTGATTTTGGGAATCGAGAGCTCCTGCGATGAAACCGGCGTGGCTCTCTATGATGCTGACAAAGGCCAGCTTCTGACCCATGCTTTGCACACTCAGATCCCGATTCACGCTGAATACGGTGGCGTGGTGCCGGAGCTGGCCAGCCGCGATCACGTCAAGCGCGTCGTCCCCTTAGTGCGCAAGGTACTACAAGACGCAGGCTACTCGCTCCACGACCTATCAGCCGTTGCCTATACCGCTGGCCCGGGCCTGATTGGCGCCTTATTAGTGGGAGCGATGTCAGCGCGGGCCTTAGCCTATGCCCTCAACATCCCGGCAGTTCCCGTGCATCACATGGAAGGGCACCTTCTAGCTCCGATGCTTGAGGATAAGCCACCGCAGTTCCCATTTGTCGCGCTCTTAGTCTCCGGCGGCCACACCATGCTCATCAAGGTGGCCCATCCCGGTGAATACGAGATCTTAGGCGAGTCGGTCGACGATGCTGCCGGTGAAGCCTTTGATAAGACCGCCAAGCTCTTAGACCTGCCATATCCGGGCGGCCCCAAGCTTGAGGAGCTGGCCGAGCAAGGTGACAGCAGCGCCTACCACTTCCCGCGCCCGATGATCGATCGCCCTAACTGCGACTTCTCCTTTGCCGGGCTCAAGACCGCGGTCTTAAACGCGGTGCATCAGAGCACCAATCTCGAGCAGGACAAGGCCAACATCGCCCACTGCTTCCAAGACGCAGTCGCGGATACCTTAGTGGCTAAATGCAAGCGCGCCTTAGACAGCTGCCATATGAACCGCCTCGTGGTCGCAGGCGGCGTCAGCGCCAATAGTGCCATCCGCACGAGCTTAACGCAGCTCATGGAACAGTGCCACGGCGAGGTCTTCTTTGCCCGCCGCGAGTTCTGCACTGACAATGGCGCCATGATCGCCTTGGCCGGCGCGCTGCGCTTTCAGGCCGGAGCCGGTGAAAACGCGGCCGAAGGCGGCGTCACGGTGCATCCGCGCTGGCCGCTCTCGGACTTAAGTCCACTGAAGATCAAGTAAAGGAGGTGCTATGGCTGCGTGCGATCGCATCATCATCGAAGGGCTCAAGGTCAATGCCATCATCGGCATCTATCCCCATGAGCGTGAGTTTGCCCAGCCTCTCGTGCTCGACATCATCATGGAGCATGACCTGAGGCCGTGCGCGACCTCGGGCGACCTGAACTTATCCATCAACTACGCGCAGGTGGCCGAAGAGGTCAGTGCGCTTGTCTGTGCGCTCAAGTGCGAGCTGCTGGAGACGCTTGCCGAGCAGGTTTGCCAGTTCATCTTGCAAAACTTCAAGCCTCGTGCTGTTACCTTAAAGATCGTCAAGACCCAGGCCGTATTGAATACCTCCGGGGTAGGCGTTCAAATCCATCGAACCCAACAGGATTTCCAAGAGGACTAATGTATGAGCACCCAAGTCTATCTAGGTATTGGCTCCAACCTCAATCGTGATCAAGCTATCTTGTTTGCTTTAGAGAAGCTGCGTCCTCTCTTGGCCGACTTTAAGGTCTCACCGGTCTACGAATCCAAGCCGATTCGCGAGGCTGAGCCGGACTTCCTCAACTTGGTCGTCGGTGGCACCACCGAGCAGAGCTTAGAGGAACTCTACCAGAGCTTAAAGCAGATCGAGGAGCAGGCTGGCTGTGAGCTGATGATGCACAACTCGACCAACTTCGGCTTAAAGCACCGCGTCGACATCGACATTCTGCTCTACGGGCAGGAAGTCCACACTGAGCCGTGCAAGGTACCACGCCACGACATCCAAGACTATCCGTTTGTCACCATCCCCTTAAACGACATCGCCCCGGAGTTGGTGCACCCGATCTTAGGCCTCACCGTCGGTGAGCTCTACGAGCAGATGCTGCCGCACATCCCAGAGAAGCGCCAAGTCAAGAAGGTCGACTTCGACTTCAACCGTCCAGCTCCTGATTGGCACGAGAACGCCTAAGTCCCCACCTCCGCCCCGCCTAACGCAACACGCCCCGCCCTCATCAAGGCCCCAGCAGCCGCGGCGGGGCCCATCTACCAGCCTCGTCGGGATTAAACCATGCCCCTCACTCACATCGTGGTACTTGCCTTAATCCAAGGCATCACCGAATTTCTGCCGGTATCCTCCAGCGCGCACCTCATCTTCCCAAGCCAAATCCTAGGCTGGCAAGACCAAGGCCTCGCCTTTGACGTGGCCGTCCACTTAGGCACGCTGCTCGCCGTCATCGTCTACTACTACCGCGATCTGGTGCAGATTGCAGGTCACACCCTGCTCTCTATCGTCAAGCGCAGCAATACGCCCCAGTCGCGTCTGGGCTGGTACATTGTGCTCGCGACCATTCCGGCAGGCCTTGCCGGTCTCGTGCTTGAGGGCTACATCTCCACCATTGCCCGCTCGATCCACGTCATCGCCTACACCACCATCGGCTTTGGTCTGCTCTTAGGCCTTGCCTCCTACTTAAATCGCAAGATGAACTGGAATACGGTGGTCAACGTCCCCCAAGGCCGCCCCGACAGCCTCCGGCGCATGACCTTGGTGCAGGCCATCATCATTGGCCTTGCGCAGGCGCTGGCCTTAATCCCGGGCACTTCGCGCTCAGGCATCACCTTAACCGCGGGCCTATTCTTAGGCCTGCGCCCGGAGGCCGCCGCGCGCTTTAGCTTCTTGCTATCGATCCCGATCATTATCGCAAGCGCCCTGCTCGAAGGCTACAAGCTCATCGTCTACGAGCCGCAAGGGGCCAACCCCATTGAGATGTTAATCGGCATCACCATCTCCTTTATCACGGCCTTGATCGTGATCAGCATGTTCATGCGCTACATCTCCAAGTCCGGCATGGCCCTCTTCGTCATCTACCGCCTGCTCTTAGGCGCCGTCCTGCTCTACCTCATCTCCTAACCCAGCGCCCGCCCCCAAGGGCGGAGCTGCGCAGGTCGCGCCGCCTGCGACCCCTTTGCCCCAAAACGCACTGGGGGCTGCCCCAAGGGGCACTGGGGGCAGTCCCAAGCTTAAGCACTGGGCAGCCCCAAGCTTAAGCCCAAGGCTGCACCGCGACTGGCATTTGGGCCACTCTGAGAGCAGCTACGCTTGCCGCATCACGCCTCGGTCAGACAGTATGAGTCTCCGGTCAGGCAGTATGAGTCTCTATGGAGCAGAGCAACTCGGGCACTGTCCCCAAGGCAGTCTCATGGGTGAAGCCCACGCCGCGTCTGACGGCTCCAAGCTTTAGGCTGATGCCGCGTAAGCTACGAAGAGAGCACCAAGCGGTGGCGCAGCGAGCATGGCTGGCTCTACTCTCCTTAGAGACTATGGCACGCGGAGACAAACCCAAGCTTGAAGCTCAGGCTGCACCGCGACGGGCATTTGGGCCACTCTGAGAGCAGCTACGCTTGCCGCATCACGCCCCGAGCAGGCAGTATGAGTCTCCGGTCAGGCAGCATGAGTCTCTATGGAGCAGAGCAACTCGGGCGCTGTCCCCAAGGCAGTCTCATGGGTAAAGAGGCCCGCGCCAAGCTGGCAGAGCGTACAAACGCCACAGGCCGCTGCGGCAGTTAGCCCCAGCAGCCCGTGTACGCTTAACCGTAGTGGCGCCGCCTTACTTGTTTGCTACCAGCTGCGACATGCCGCCTGAGTAACGCTCGCCGATAAGCTCGATGCTATCGACCTGACGCTGGAACTCATCCCATTGCTCAGCGCTGAGCTTGACCTCTGCTGCGGCCAAGTTCTCGTGCAAACGCGCGCTCTTCTTAGTGCCCGGGATCGGGACGATGTGCGGATCTTGGTGCAGCACCCACGCCAACGCCAATTGCGCCGGAGTCAGCCCGAAGCGCTCGGCATACTCCTGCACGACGTGGACTAAAGCCATATTGTGCTCAAGGTTGTCACCGTTCAGGCGCGGGAACAAGTGCCGGGCATCATCGGCGCGCAGCTCCCACTGCTGACCTTTCTTTAAGGCCAGCACGCCCTTGCCCAACGGGCTGAATGCAACCAAGCCGATGTTCAAGCGTCGGCACAGCGGCAAGATGGTGTTCTCATGGCCGCGAAACCATAGGGAGTAATCATTCTGCACAGCCGTGACCTTGCAGACGGCATGCGCGCGCTCAATGATCTCCGCCGGAGCCTCCGACAAGCCCCAGTGCCGAATCTTGCCCTCGTCCATGAGCTTTTGCATGGTCAGGGCCACTTCCTCAATCGGCACCTTAGGGTCGTAGCGGTGCTGGTAGTACAGATCGACGTAATCGGTCTTAAGGCGCTTGAGCGAGCCTTCTAAGGCCTTGATGATAGTGGCCGGACGGCTATCCAAGGCCGTTGGCACCCCATATTGCCGCGGAGCATCTGGGGCGAAGTCAAAGCCAAACTTGGTCGCCAAGATCACCTGCTCACGGCGATCGCAGATGGCCTTGCCCACCACCATCTCGTCAGTATATGGCCCGTAGATCTCAGCCGTGTCTAAGAAGTTGCAGCCCGAGGCCAAGACCTCGTGGATTAACTTGATGGTCTCAGCTTCGGTCAAAAAGGGCGGGTAGCCGTGGGTCAAGCCCATGCAGCCAAAGCCGATAGCGCTGACCGACAAATCACCTAAGGTTCTTATTTCCATATTGATCTCATTACTTTGAGTCCTACTGAGCGTCCCGCTCGTCTAAGTGGTGCTCATGGAGCCAGTCTTGTAGCACCTGCGCCACTTGCTCATTGTTCTTTTCGGCAAAGAGGAAGTGCGAATTGCCCTTGATCCCCAGATCCGGTAACTCCACTACTTGGGCGTCGCCGCCATGGCGATTGATGCAGTCGGCAAAGGCATGAGCCATTTGCACTGCCGCGTGCCAGAAGTCTTGGTACGGATTGTCCGTGGCCTCCTTCGGGATGAAGTCGCCGTAGTAGATCACGATCGGATAGCGCGTCAACTGCGCAAAGTCCTCTTGCGACACAAGGTATGGCTTATTGGCGCCAAAGAAGCCGGAGTTGGCGATCTCTTGTGGCGCCTCGCCCTCAGGGAAAGGAAAGCCCATACCCGGCTCATAGGCGACTAAGGCCTTGATCTTGTCGCTGTGCATGCCCACTTCCCAGCCCACCGAGCAGCCTTGCGAGTGGGTGACGAACACGCCTGCGCCCATCTTGTCAAAGGCGGCCTCGATCGCCTTGGCATTGACCGCTAAATCAAACGGGGCAGTATCCGGGGTGATCTGACGGAAAAATTGGTCAAGCGAAGCCTCGTCCTGTGGGAAGGCGCTGCCCTCGTAAAACTTCGGCCACAAGCCCATACGGAACTGGCCAAACCAGAACTGTTCGTCCGGCGTGGCATTGATGGTGTGCGAGACCGTCGCCCGCCCAGCATCGGCGCGGCGCGGCTGATTGACGAGGTAGACCGGATAGCCGTCTCCTAAGAAGATGTTGCGAAAGCCATCGCGTCCGTCTGGCGTGGTATCCCACGTCCGCGTGTGCTGGCCAAAGCCATGTAAGAACACAAGGGGATAAGTGCGGGGGTTTTGTGGGATTTGGTAGTGGATCAAGGCGTGATCACCGTGCAAGGTCTGACCTTCGGCCTTAGGGTGGTACGGGTCAAACGCTTCCTTGGCCGCAATGACGCTGCCTCCGGCGGCAAACACTCCTTGGTCGATGATGGTGATGGGCTTCATGGCCCAAGCGGGGCTCAGTGCTACCAGTGCAGCCAGCGCTGAGGCTAAGGTCGTAGTGCGAACATAAGACATGATCAAACTCCACTAAAACACAATGACGCAGGCCCAACGTTACTGAGCCGCGGTCGCCTGCTGATATTCCTCTGCCGTCACCTCAGCGCTCTCAGGCCAAGGTTGCTCGGGGACATAAGCGCTGTCGTAAATGACGATCTGGGCAAACCAACTATTCGGCGCCGCCCCATGCCAATGGCGCACATCAGGCGGGCAAAAGACCACATCGCCAGGCTTAATCAGGATGGCGTCCTACCCCTCAGCTTGGTAGTAGCCCAAGCCTCCGATGCCAATCAGGTACATCGGGCCGTGGTAGTGCCACGCGCTGCGCGCCTGCGGCGCAAAGGTGATGAGGTTGGTTTGCTGGAACAGGTACTGCGGATTGCGCTCAATCAAGGCTTTAACAGTTGCCGCGAAATTCCCCATGCGTGAGCGTGGGGATGAAAGCGGCTGGTGTCGCACATTTTGATCATGTATAATACCCTCTAAGAACTCAGGAACGAGCTTTTTGCTCCTACCTGATGGGGGCATTGTGGACATGCCCGTAAGTACCCAGTAATGGGTGCTTACTAAAAGTGAGGCACCGACCTCACGAAACCTCGCTCGTAAGTGCGTAGGTAGTTCATAAAAGACTTGACCAGTAAAGCGCGCGCTGACGTCGCTGCCTTGGATGCCCCACGGCAGCTCTTGGCCCGACCTTACCACTGCGGGCGCCGCTGCTACAGCCGCGACCTCTGCTGCAGCCGCAACCTCTGCTGCAGCCGCAACCTCAACTGGAGCCGCAACCTCAGCGACTACCCTCTGCGCCCGCCCTGCGCTTTTAACATGCTGACTCATAGTGACCGCCTCATCTGGTAAGGCGGAGGTACAGGCCGTACATAGCACGCTACAGCTCAGTGCTGCGCAGGCGGCGGCCCGTAAGAGTTGCAAGCGATATTGCGTTTTTTGCATAGAACACCTCTCACCTCAAAGCCTGTAGCTCTAAGCTTAATGAGCGTGTTGCTCTTTGTACAATGCTCATTTTCTCTAATGCTATAATGTAAACACATAGCAAAGGAGGTCAGGATGCTGGAACTGCGGCAACTCAAAGAACTGCTGACGCTCGCCCAGAGCAAAACCGTGTCACAGGCCGCCCAAGAGCTGTGTCTGTCGCAACCGGCCCTCAGCCGCTCGCTGCAGCGCTTAGAGGCCGAACTACAAGTCGAACTCTTCCATCACGGCAAGAACAAGATCGAGCTGACTGCCACCGGTGAGCTGGCGCTCAGCTATGCGCGCCAAATCTTAGATAGCAGCGCAGTCATGGTTCAGGCGCTGCGCCAACACTACGCCAGTCAATTCACGGTGCGGCTGCAGACCTGCGCGCCCGCGCCGCTGTGGGAGCTCACGGCCCTCTGCAGCATCGCCTTTCCTGAGCTGACGCAAACGGTTTCGATCAAGGAAGAGGAAAGTGAGCTCCTTTCTGCCTTAGAGCAAGGCCAAGTGGACTGCGTCGTGGTAACGCAGCCTCCGGCCAAGACCGATCTCATCTGTCTGCCCTTTTTGACCGAGCAGCTCTACTTTGCGCTCCACTACAGCCACCCCTTAGCCCAACAGAGCAAGCTGAGCTTTGCCCAATTAGATGGCTCCTCCTTCTTGCTGCGCCCGCACATCGGCTTTTGGCAGAAGGTCGTATACCAATACCTGCCGCATTGCGCGTTTTTGCGCCAGCAGGACGATCACGCCTTCAACACCATCCTCAACGACTCGCGTCTGCTCTCGTTTACCTCGGATATCGTGCTCAAGCGCGAAGGGACACGCCGCGACCGCATCGCCATTCCGATCGCCGACGCTGCCGCAACCGTCACCTATTACGCCCTGATCCCGCGTAATACCCAAGACAAGCTCGCACGCCTCATCGCGCAGCTCGAGCTCAAGGCGCAGCGCCTCAAGTTAGCCCAAAGCAGCCCCCATCAAGACCTCCTGACCTAAGCCCGCGCCTCGCCGCATGAAGGCCTGAAGCCGCGGCATTCGCCGCCGCCACTATGGCCCGTGCGCCTTAAAGACCAAGGCGCACTTTGGGCAGACACAAGCTTGAGGCTGCTGCCGAATGTGCAGGCTGCTGCCGAATGTGCAAGAAGCCAAGGCTGCACCGCGGCGGGCACTTGGGCCACTCTGGTAGCGGCTACGCGCGCCGCTTGCCGATGCACACCCCGGGCAGGCAGTATGAGTCTCCGGTCAGGCAGCATGAGTCTCTATGGAGCAGAGCAACTCGGGCCCTAACCCCGGTTCCGGGCAGAACCATGGGTGAAGAGTCCCGCGTCGTAGCGGGCGCACTCAAGCTTGATCTGACGCCGTGTGAGCCATGAAGAGAGCCCAAGCTATGGCGCAGCGAGCGCGGCTGGCCTTATTCCCCTTAGAGACCAAGGCGCACTGGGGGCAAACACAAGCTTGGGGCCAAGGCTGCGCAACTGAGACTGCGCCGCAGCTCCCTGCGTCTTTGAGACCAAGGGACAGCCCGCAGCCTGATGATATAGCCTCAGTGGCCTGAGCCTGAGCGTCCCCTGACGCGCACCCGCGGCCTGCCCAATGCGGATCTGCCCAGCTGTGGGATGGGTTTGGGCGGGTGGGCCGCCGCAGTTGGGGCTAACGTCACCTGAGGTCATGCCGCAAAGTTAGCGGCCAAGCTAGCAGCACACCCAACCATTATGTTAAATAATCGCACAATAACGCTCGCACCGCATGGTGCGGCGCGGGAGCGAGAGTGGGTCGCCGCGCAGCGGCGGCTAAGCGCGGAGCAGGGCGCGCCGCGTTAGTCGCGCACGGTCTCGGCGGCAGGCGAGCTGTTGTCGTGGTCATCGAGTTCGCCCTGCGGAATGGTCTTCATGAAGTCGTTAACCAAGGCGACGCGGCGCTCAAACATCGCGTCCTTGATCTGCGCGCCCTTGAGGCCTTGGGCCACAAACTCCTTGGCGGTGACGGTGCGGCAGATGCTGAACATCTCGTAGAGGTACTCGGCCCGTGGGAACGGCCGTGCCTCAAAGCCCTTGCGCCCTAAGAAGTCGCACTTGCAGCATAAGATCCACGGCTTGACGCGCTCGGGGCGACGCCACGCATCGAGGTGATTGAGCAGCATGACGATGCCGTAAGCACCTTCTCGGTAGAGGTGGTGGACAAAGGAGTGGTAGAAGACGACTAGGCGCGCAAAGTCATGGTACTCGTTGGGCACCTTAAGACGCTGACACAGGGTATCGAGCGGCTTTAAGCCCAGCACATTGTGGTTTTTGTGGTGGGGCCAATTCTCCTTGGGCGTCAGGCCCTTGCCGAGATCATGGCAGAGCATAGCAAAGCGTGCCACCGGATCGCGCGTCTCGCAGGCGATGCGGTGCAGTGTCATGATGGTGTGCACCAAGGTATCAATCTCTGGATGCCAGCGGGCTGGGCCAGGTACGCCCGAGAGCGCCTCGACCTCAGGCAGCACCACCGCTAAAGCGCCGGTGAAGTGCAAGATCTCAATGAAGACCTCGGGATCGGGGGTATTGAGCGCCTTCTCCAGCTCAATCCAGACGCGCTCAGGGGTCAGGTTCTCAAGCTCACCACTTGCCACGATCGTGCGCATCAGCTCTAAGGTCTCCGGGGCGACGGTGAAGCCTAAGTGATGCAATTTGGCGGCAAAGCGCGCCACGCGCAGCACGCGCAGCGGGTCTTCGACGAAGGCCGGTGAGACATGGCGCAGCACCTTATGCTTGAGATCAGCCATGCCCCCGTACGGGTCGATGATGGCACCACTCTTGAGGTCTTGGGCCATAGCGTTGATGGTGAGATCGCGGCGGCGCAAGTCCTCTTCTAAGGTGGTATCAGGAGAGAAGTCGCAGATAAAGCCGGTGTAGCCGTGACCTTGCTTGCGCTCGGTACGCGCCAGCGCATACTCTTCGTGGGTTTTAGGGTGCAAGAAGACCGGAAAATCAGCGCCCACTTGGCTGTAGCCTTGCTGCAACATCTCGTCGATGGTGGCCCCAACCACCACAAAATCGCGATCAGCGCCGCTGATGCCTAAGAGTTCATCACGCACCGCACCGCCCACTAAGTAGACTTGCATTGTTGCTCTCCTCTGCTCTTGCGGTGCTACACCGCCTGCGATGCCACCTGCGTCAGAAGCTCTAATGGCGGCAGGCCATTAAGCTCGCTCCCACCCGAAAGCTGCGTCCATAGGCGCAGTGCCCTTGGCCGCAGTGCTCTTGGCCGCCGTGTCCTTGGATGCAATGCCCATAGGAGCCGCGCCCGTTGGCGCTGCGCCGCTCGGCGCTGTGCTAGATTATAGCAAAGGCCGTTCTTGCGCACTGAGCCTTGAGCGGGTAAAACGCAACAAATTCGCGCCCCACAAATGCCAAGGACAGCACCACCTGACGGCAGCACTGTCCTTGTAAGCAAATAGGCGGTAACTTAGTGCGCAGCTTGCGTTGCGGCCTCAGCGGCGCCCTTGAGGGCCGAGCCCATTTCGCTTAAGTGGGCGACATCACCGGAGATTAACCAACCGGCATCAATCATCCACTGCGTGACTTCTGGGAGGATGAACCAAGTGCCAATTAAGCCGACACTGGTCAAGACGATGGTGTAAGGCAGAGCCATCCACATCATGCGCAGATAGTTGAGGCGAATGAGTGGGGACAAGGCGCTGGTGAGCAGGAATAAGAAGGCGGCTTGGCCATTAGGAGTGGCAACCGATGGTAAGTTGGTACCAGTGTTAATCGCGATGGCTAAGTGGTCAAATTGCTCACCAGAGATGACGCCGTTCAACATGGCATCATAGACCTGCTGGATGTAAATGGTGGCCACGAAGACGTTATCGGAGACCGAGGAGAGGATACCGTTGGCCAGATAGAAGATTGGCAGCTGCGACTCAGGTGGGGTCGACAGTACCCACTCAATCAATGGGCGGAACAGCTCCTGTTGCGAGATAACAGTAACGACGGTGAAGAAGACGCATAACAAGGCGCAGAATGGCAGTGACTCAGTGAAGGCCTTACCAATTTCCTCTTCGGAGGTGACACCGCAGAAGCCGGTGGCGATGATGATAATGGACAGACCGATTAAGCCGACCGCAGCTAAGTGCAAGGCTAAGCCGATGATGAGCCAAACGCAGCATAAAGCTTGGATTACGAGGCGCATTTTGTCACGGCGAGTTAAGTTGGCATCATTGCGTTGCTCAACATCGATTAACATCTGGTGTACCGACTCCGGCATGGCAGTACCAAAGCCAAACCAGTGGGTCTTCTCTAAGATGATGCAAGTGCTAAAGCCGCAGATGACGACCGGTACCGAGACTGGTGCGACGCGCAGGGCAAACTCGCCGAAGTTCCAGCCGGCGACGCCACCGACAATGATGTTTTGCGGCTCACCGACCAAGGTACAGACACCACCGATGGCGGTACCCACTGCAGCGTGCATTAAGATGGAACGTAAGAAAGCGCGGAAGGTCTCCAAGTCTTCTTTGAACTCGTCCTTAACAAAGGTGTCGTTGCTCAAGCGGGCGGTGGCGGCATCACCGGAGATCAAATCGTGGTAGTAACGATAGACACCGATGCAGATAGTGATGATCACCGCAAGGACGGTCAGAGCGTCCAAGAAGGCCGATAAGAAGGCACCCAAGAAGCAGAAAATCAAAGCCAGCATCGTATGGGAGCGGACTTTAACCAAGAGCTTGGTGAAGGTGAACAAGAGCACATCACGCACGAAGTGAATGCCGGCGACCATGAACATCAAAAGTAAGATGACTTCGAGGTTCGCACCGATCTCCTCGCGCACACCTTCCATGTCGCACAGGCCAATCACCGCCGCTTCAATAGCGAGGAAACCGCCCGGAATCAGCGGGTAGCAGTTTAAGGCCATGGCCAAGGTGAAGATGAACTCAGCCACCAAGACCCAACCGGCTAACACCGGCGAGATGGCCGCTAAGATTGGGTTTAAGATGAGGCAGCCCAACACAAAAAGTTTGTACCAAGTAGGCGCTGTCCCCATGAAGTTCAGGGCAAACGCCTTTCCGTATGTCATATTAGGCATAAACAACCTCACTCTTCTTATTGACCATCTGAGCTGTAGCAGCTTGCCATACCAAGCCGCGCCCCAAGATCCCATAACAACGTGGGCGCTCACAGCTACCGCGCACTTCGACTGGGACAGGCCCCCGCCCTCTGCTCAGATGGCGGCACAGCAGAGCGCAACCCATAAGGCACCACGGAAGTCGCTTTGCTCATTATAGGAATTTGGTGCGCGACGGCTGTGACACATCTCAAAAAGTGGCAGCGGCGCGGAGCGGGCGCAGGCGTGCGGGGCGAAGGCTCGGGATTGTTTAGGCCACGAGCGGCGCGACGACGAAGCCTAAGCCCACCGAGATGAAGATGCTCAGGATGCAAGGCATGAGCAGCGAGTGGTTGAAGATATATTTGCCGATCTTGGTGGTGCCGGTATCGTCCATCTGCACCGCACCCAGTAAGGTTGGGTAAGTGGGCAAGATGAAGAGGCCGCTCACGGCGGCAAAGGAGGCGACCAAGATATAGGAGAGCTCAGGCTGAGCGTCCATATTGAGCGCGACGATGATGACCGGCACTAAGGCCTTGGCGGTAGCCGCCTGCGAGTACAAGAGAGCGGAGATCAAGAAGAGCACCACTGAGAGTACCGCTGGGTACTGCGCGATGATATCCTTGGAGAAGGCCTCAAGCTGGGCCGAGTATCCGGCCACAAAGGTATTACCGAGCCATGCTACGCCCAAGACGCAGATACAGGCAGTCATGCCAGACTTAAAGGTCGGGGTATCCGCCAGCTCTGAGGTGTTGAGTTTGCACTTGATGACGATCAACGTGGCGATGAGCAGCATAAACGACATGATGGCTTGGTCGCGCGCTAACTTCAGCTGCTCTAAGGCCGGTAAAATGAAGGCCGCGATACTCGAATCGGAGGCCTGCAGGCTTGCGACCAAGGGCAGGCGAATCAAGTCTGAGATCATGGTGGCATAGAGCACCACCAAGATGACGCCGCTGATGAAAATGAGCACGGCCGACTTCGCCGAGGCCGGGAGCGCCGCGCGCTCGTGGGTGGCGACCTTGGAGATCAACCCTGCTTGCACCCGAGCCAAGTACTCAGGATCCTGATCTAACGGGCCCTTGTTAAAGCAGAGCGACATGATAAAGGCCGCGATCATGCAGCCGACGTAGGTCGTGAGCAACCACACCGCCAGCAAGGCCGGGTACGACCAGCCATATGGCTCTAACACGCCCGTCATATAGACCACCGCTGCTGACACCGGCGAGGCGGTAATGGCGACCTGCCCTGAGACCACCGCTATTGAGAGCGGCCCGGCAGGCTTGATGTTTTCGTCCTTGGCCACTTCGACGATCACCGGAATCAGGGCAAAGGCAGTGTGTCCGGTACCGGCCAAGACGGTCAAGAAGTAGGTCACGGTCGGCGCCAAGTAGTTGATATGCTTGGGGTTATGGCGCAGGATGCGCTCGGCGATGCGCACCATGTAATCAAGGCCTCCGGCCTTTTGCAGCGCGGTGATCGCTGCAATGACCGACATGATAATCAAGATCACGTCAGTTGGGATGGCACCTGCGTTCATGCCCAAGAACACGGTCAGGATGATCACCCCCAAACCGCCGGTATAGCCGATGGCCATACCGCCGAGCCTAATGCCAAAGAAGATCACGCCAAAGAGCACCAAGAGGCGCAAGATCAAAACAACATCCATTGCGATTCCTCGCCCTAACGGGCTTACCGGCCCTGCGCTCAGCCCCTATTGGGCTCTGGCCTCACGCTGGGCGCTGTCCCCACCCCGAGCCCTCTCCACGAATTGGGCCCGATCCTAGCGCAGGACTTGGGTTGACAACACACCGACCGCGCGCAGCGCGGCCCCAAGGCGCCCCCCCGTTTTTGCGACGCCCTTCGCTCAAAAGCGGCATAGCCTACCATGCTTTGCCGTAGTTACCAAGAGGTAACGGCTGCGGCCCCGACCTGTCTGACAATTCAGCGGGATGGGCAAAAAGTGAGCGCCCTGACACTGTGGCAATTCTCGGAGGCGCGCAGCTTTATTTTACGGCCAAATTAAGCTAGAGTTACGGGGTGAAGTTATGGGCACGCAGCCCACAACGGCGTTGAGATCACAGACATTGCGCTCCGCTCATGTTGAGCGGCAAGCCCCCATACTGCGGCACAGTGGTTGCTGGATTAAGGCGCCTGCTAGGTCGCAGACAAAGAAGAGAGTTTGAGGTGGGACATGGGACTGCTTAGATTTGTACAAACGTTGGCCCGACACCGTTTTTTTTGGTTCATGCTCTTAGTGCTGGGCATCGTCTTAGAGTGCTGTGGTCTGTACTTTCAATACGAGCTGCGCCTGCCGCCTTGCGTCAACTGCGTCTATGAGCGGGCGCTCTACTTAACCTTCATCTTGGCCGGCTTGATTGGCTTTCTGTGCCCGAGCAACTTCATGCTGCGCAATCTCGCCAACCTCATCTTTATGGCAGGCTCAGCCGGTGGCGTCTTGGTCGCCTTTGACCACCTGACCTCGGTCTATCAAACCGGCTTTGGCTCAAGCTGCCAGCTCAAGGCCCAGTTCCCATCGTACTTAAAGCTCGATGAGTGGCTCCCATGGATGTTCGAGCCGACCGCCTCGTGCGCCCCGCTTGATTGGTCACTGTTGGGCTTCTCGATGCCCGAGTGGATCATCTTGAGCTTTGCCTGCGGCTTGATCGTGTCGGTGCTGTTCTTTTTCAGCGAGTTCGTCAAGCGCCGCAGCCGCGGTTACATCGACTTCTACCGCTAAGCGCGAGCGCGCGGTGCCTTACCGCGCGCCCTGCGCCGCACAAGGCGGCCCTCAATCCCAGCCGTGCGCTGGGATTTTTGTTGCTATGCGATCAAGAAGGCCAGCCACGTAAAAGCGGTGAGCACCAGCAGCACAAAGACCGCAGCTGAGCCTAAGTCCTTAGCGCGCCCGGAGAGCTCGTGGTACTCGTCACCAAAGCGGTCGACGACCGCTTCGATGGCCGAGTTTAAGATCTCCACAGCGAAGGTCAGCCATGGCAACAAGATGAGCAAGACCAGCTCAATGACGCTCTCACTGACAGCAAAAGCCAGCAAGGTCAAGACAATGCCTAAGAGCAGTTCTTGGCGCAGCGCCGCTTCATGCTTCAAACCGGCCCTAAAGCCCTGCATGCTGTAGCGCGTAGCGTGGATAATGCGGGTTAAACCGGTAGCCCCGGGCTTACTCATGATGTTATTTCCTCAGGTTGATGTTGACGTTAACACTGCTCGCAGCTGCGCCCCACAAACTGCTCTGGCGCCGCTCCGGCAGCTGTGGCGTCGGCAAGCCTAGGCCCGCGCCGCGCTCCGGCTTCGCACTCTGCCCCTCTGCCCCCTTCTTCACGACCGTCTTAGTGGCCGCCTTCTTGGCCGGGGCTGCCTTGCTCGAGGCCTTAGCAGCGGTCTTGGCCTTGGCCGCAGATTTGGCCTTGATCGTGGCCTTCTTGGCCTGGGCAGCCGCCGACTCCGGCACGGGTTGCAGCTTCAGAGCTGGTTGCGGCCCGGCTACTAAGACTGGGGCAGGGCCCTGCTCGGGGTGCATCTGGTAGTAGAGGTTGACTAAGTGCTGGTACTCAGGCAGACGCACGCCGCTCTTGGCCACGATCGGCAAGTCGGCGGCGGCGCCGGTGCTAAAGGCACCATGCTCGAGATCGGCTTGGGCATAGACCATGCGGCTGATGCCGAGGCGGCAGGCCAGCTGCACGCAGTGCAGATTCGGCTCGGAGGTGGTGTACAAGGTCGCGCCCTTGCGCTGCTTGTCATCACAGTTAAAGCAGAGGTTGAGCACGCACTCATAGCGCTCGTTGAGGCGCTCATCTTGGCACGAGCTGATCGGCGGGTCTTGGAAGTGATCGGCGTCGATCTCCTCACAGCCACTTTCTAGGGCTGAGATGCAGCTTGCGCCGGTCGGATAGGCTTTGCGATCTAAGCAGCGCGCGGCGGCGCCCAGCACCACCTGCATGCCATACAAATCGCACTCCTCCCAAAGCTGGGAGCGCTCCTCTTCGGTGTAGTCATGACCATCACTACGTGGCAGCGGCCAGATAAAGCTGCTGTAGAACGGGTTGAGCCCGTAGCGGCGGTAGATGTCAAACTTAGAGTACAGGCGGAAGGTGGCGTTATAGCGCGCAGTCAGCGCCTGATGCAACAGCTTCTTAGGCTGGCATAAGACCTCGCTGTGCATGCACTGCCAAAGCAGCGAATGCTCAGGTCCGCCAAAGAGCAAGATCGGCAACGAACCAAAGCACTCCCATTTGTCCGGCTGCCAGCACAACTGCTCTAAGGTCGGAGTCCAGCTCTTACCATCCCAATCCAGCGCCTCTTGCGGATGGTGCCACATGAAGTGCTGAGCCATCGGATCGGCGTTATACAGCCACAGCTCATCGTAGGCCCATTGCTGCAGCTCCTGCTGCTTGGAGCCTTGCGTGAGCTTGCTTAAATTCTTCACCGGGAACGGACGGCTAAAGAGGCACTCTTGGGCGTAAATCATGGCCGCCGGTGACATGCCAAAGGAGCAGTACAAGTGGTAGAGGTGGGCAAAAAAGTTGGCGTTGACCTCACTGCGCAGCGCAATGGAGCCAAAGACCAAGATCCCCTCGGAGTTGGCGTCACTGGCCTCGCCCATCAGCCATGCCCAGTCTAAAGGCGCGACCAAGTGGGTAAAGCCCCAGAACTTGTAGGCTTCAAGGACGGTTTGCGGGGTACGCAGCAGCGGCGCAAAGGGATCGGGCACTTCGTGCAGGTCGCTCAGCAACACCACCTTTTGTCCCGGCGCATCAGCTTCACTCGGGGCAATCAGCTCAAGATTGAGCGAAGTCCACTTTTCCCATGGCTGGATCTTGCGGTTGCGTAGGAAGTTGAGCAGAGCTTGGTCATTGACCCCCCACTTCACTTCCCCGGTATCACTATCGATATGCTTAAAGGTGATCCCCGGGCCACCCGCCGCGCCAAATTGCATACCTCCGGCAATAGTGCCATCTGAAAGCAGCGGCGTGACCTCTTCACCGGCGCTCCAGCGGTGATACTTGGCGCTCAACTCATCATATTGCGCTTGCGTAATGCCGCATAAGTTCAGCATCGCATTGAGCGGCGGCATGCGATAGGCGATGGTGCACGGGCCATCTTTGATCAGCAGGCGATACAAGGTACGCCCATCCTTGCTGGCCATCACCTTGCCCATGCACGGGGCCAAAAAGGACAGCGGTGGCAGGTCTTGCTCCGTGATCCGGCGCTCCTCCACCGCTTGATCCGCACGGCGCTCCTCGAGCGCCTGCGCCCAATCAAGCAGCACCTCATTGTGCGCATCGCGTGCCGCCAGCTCCTGTGGGCTGAGCGCCAATGGGCTATCCGGATGCTCGACTACGAACTGATCGGCCACCGACTGCACAAAATTAGTTACCACGCCAAGGGCGGGGGCCACCACGTGCTGAGCTGACGGATCATCCTGAGCCGCTCCGGGCGCGGCAGCGTCCGCGGACGCCGAGCCTTCAGCGTCGGCTTCCGCGCGCAGCTCTTGATTTTGGCGCAGAATTTCCTGCGCTTCCTTGTCCGCTGCCTGCTTGAGGCGGTCATACAGGGCCGGATCTTGTTGGGCCACCTGCGCCTCAATCTGCTCAAACACAGTTAAGAACATGTTGCCAAAGCACGACATGACGTTTTGAAACTTATCATCAGTCTCTACCTCTTCGGCCTCTTGGGCACTGAGGGCGCCTTGTTCCACCAATTGTTTGCGGCGCTCCAGCTCCAGCGCTTCTGGACTAGAGTCAAATGAGGACAAGTTACTAGCCATAACTTGACGCATCGCCATCAAGCTTTGGATCTTCGCCTCATCGAGCTTACCATCATCCGTGCTGAGCCAAGAAAGGGGATTCTTGTTAAGCTTGGCCATGTCGTACTTTGCCGCCTCCGCAATTTTGCGCACTGCGTCTGACGAAAGATCGTCCTCAGCGGATGCACCGTCAGCGGCCGCAGTATCAGACTGCTTAACCCGACTATAGCGCTGGGTACGGGAGTAGCGCTCCAGCATCAGCTGGTAGGACTGTGCGCCTTGGCCGCAGCTGACCTCAAGCTGTTCTTGCGCTGCATCCACGGCTTGGATGCTAAAGGCGCCGAGCTCAGGGTCGGCTTGGATATAGACAAAGCGGGTGATGCCCAGCTCTTGGGCCTTGCGCACACACTCAACCCCCGGCTCGGTGGTGGCGTATAAGCACGCCCCCTGCAACCTGCCCTGATCGGAAGCTTCACCTTGCGCCGAGGCCAGCGCACTCAGATAGCACTCTTGAGTGCGCGGATCGCCGAGCGCGAGGTATGCTGCGTCGCACAAGCTTGAGCACAATGAGGTATGCTCCGGCAAGGAGACCTCGCCCAACCCTCGTTCAGGAGCGGAAAAGACGGTCGCACTGAGCGGGAGTCGGCCCTGCTCTACATCGAGGGCGGCCACCTCTAAGATGCTATTGACACCGGCCCAATCACGGTCAGCCCATAACTGAGCCTTGACCTCAGGTGAGTACGCACAGTCGGCGCGCCGCGGGAGCGGAGACAGCGCGTTATGGTAAAAAGGATTGATGTCATAGCGCTGCTGATTCTCATCAGGATACAACTCATCAATCTGTGGCAGCAAACTGAGTTTGAGCGCAAGCTTGTTGACCCCCAACAGCTCGCTGTGCTTGAACTGCCAGAACAAGGAGTGCTCGGGCCCCCCGAAGGCTTGTACCAGCACCTCACCCCACTCGTCCCAACGCTCTTGCTGCCAGATCGCTTGCTCTAACTGCTTAGTCCAAGTGCAGTCGTCATCTAAGTCCAAGATCTCTTGCAGGTGGTAACGACAATAATCTTGCACCATGTGCTCAAGGCAGCCATACCACAGGTTAGCACTAGCCCAGCTTTGCATATGCTTGCGCTTGTTCTGCGGCTTAAAAGCCGGGCAAAGCGCTTCCTTGGCATAAACCAAGGCCTCTGCGCAGCCCCCGAAGATCAAATAGATCTGCATCAGATGCACGGCCATAGGCAACGGGAGGTTGAGGTTAAGGCTCAACTGCTGGGCTGCGCTCGCTTCCAGCTCGCAATTGCCCAGATCCAGCGCCCACACCTCCCAAGCTACGGGCTCCACCAAGGGGGTAAAGAGCGCACACTTGGTACTTTCGTGCTCATCGCACGCGCTGCGCACCAGCGGCGCGCAGGGATCGGCTACCTCTTCTAAATCACTTGCCACCAACAAGGAGCTTTCAGGGGCTAAGTTTTGGTTGCGCTGCAGGGCCTCGGAGTTCTCATAGATATAGGCAAAATCAACCGGCCACTGCTCCCATGCACGCACCTTACGGGCGGTCAAGGCGCGCACTAACACCTGATCATCTACGACTAATTCTTGCCGCGCCCCAGCCCCGCGCGCGCCCCGGCGCATGCGGCCTACGGGCTTGCGCTGCAGACAGGAAGGATAGCCCATCGCGCCATCTTGGCAGCCTCCGGCCACGGTGCCATCTGCAAGCAGCGGCGTCTCCGCTCTATCACCTGACTGCCACTTAGCATAACGCGCGCGCAGCTCCTCGTATTGCTGCGCCGTCACGCCGCACAGCTCTAAGACTTCATGGAGCGGCGGCAAACGATAAGCAATCGTAGCATCCTTGACGGTGCCGATGATGCGATAAAACGTGCTGTGATCCTTGTTGACAACCACGCGTCCCAGCCGCGGAGCCACAAATGAAACAGCCATAGCTCAACTCCCCTTCCCAATTCCGGTTGCGCCGCAGCGCTGTGTTCACAAAGCTATATCATACCTGAGTCGGCAGCATTCTAAGTGCTAGCGCCGCCTCAACGCCAGCAACTCAAGCGCCGCTCTGCGCCGCGCCGGGCCGCTCATCCTTGCCTACCGCGCCGTGACGCTCCGGCTTACCTGCCGCGCCGGGCCGCTCATCCTTGCCTACCGCGCCGTGACGCTCCGGCTTACCTGCCGCGCCGTGACGCTCCGGCTTACCTGCCGCGCCGGGCCGCTCCGGCTTACCTGCCGCGCCGTGACGCTCCGGCTTACCTGCCGCGCCGGGCCGCAAAGAAGCGCTGCAGCAACTGCGCGCATTCGGCCGCTCGCAGGCCCCCCTCCACCTGCAGCTGATGATTGTGGCGCGGGTCGCCCACCAAATTAAAGATCGAGCCGCAGGCTCCGGTGCGTGGATCGGCCGCGCCATAGACGATGCGTCCGACGCGCGCATGGATGGCGGCCATGGCGCACATGCAGCACGGCTCTAAGGTCACATAGAGGGTGGTACCGGTCAGCCGATAGTTCTGCACTAAGGCCCCGGCCGCCCGCAGCGCTAAAACCTCGGCATGGGCCGAAGGGTCATGCTGGGCAATCACGCCATTGCAGGTGGCCGCAAGCACGCGCGTGCCCGCCACCAGCACCGCCCCGACCGGCACTTCCCCCGCCTCAAAGGCCAACACCGCTTGCTCAAGCGCAAGGCCCATAAAGTGATGATCAAGCGCCGCCTGCTCCTCAGCGCTGGGCCCCGTCGTGCGCGGCAGCGGCAGCACTAAGTCACTTGAGCGCGGGTCGATGCCATAGGCCTCAAGGGTGCCGCGGCTCACCCAGCGTCCGCAGAGGCGCGCAACCCACTGATCGTGCTGCGCCTGCACCTCAGCTAAGCGCGGGGCGAAGAGTGCGCTGTGTTTTAAGGCCGTCAGCACGCAATAGCGCCCCCACGCCGCTTCCATGACCGCGCCCCATGCCGCAAGGCGCTCGGGCCACTGCTCAGACGGGCAGCGCGCCACCCGCTGATAGCAACTGGCCCACAGCTGGGCCCGTAGCTTCGCCCCTTGCGTTGCGGCCTCGTCCCAAGAGAGCAGAGGCCCGGCATAGAGCAGTTCTTGGGCATACTTAAGGCATTCCTTGACCCCACCAAAGAGGCACCACACATGGAGCAGATGCGTAAGCAACACCTGAGGCAGCTCCCCTTGGGCTAAAGCGCCGTCGGCCAAGGCCGCCAAGTCTAAGGGCGCCACGATGCGTGAGAGCTCACGACTTTTGATGCGCTCCCAGCGATTGTAGGCGGTATGCAAGAGCGGCGCAGCGGGGTCAGCTACCTCCATACACTCCGCTAAGACTAGAGCCTCAGGCTGATCAGCCGGGCGCTTACGATAGAGGCGCACGAGGCGCCATGGCCCCAGCCGCCGCCACGGGCTCTCCTGTGTCAACGCCGCCCAGAGCGCCGCATCGGAGCTCACATCTAAAGCTACGGGCCGATACTCGAGCTCCGGGCACGGCATCGCGGCGGCGCCTGAGCACCAGCGCTCATAGCGCGTACATGCCTCCTGATAGAGCTCGGAGCTGATGCCGACCAGCGCTCTTAGTTCAACGTCTGAGGGTAAGGGATAGGCTAAGCTATAGTCCGCGCGCTGCGCGATGATGCGATAGCGCTGTTGCCCGCACTGTAACACCGGCCCTAAGACCGGCCGAACCAAGGACACCGCCATGACTTTTCCTCTTCCTCACTGCGTGCCCTCAGTATAGCCGAGCCCCCTGAAAACGACCAAGCCCCACGGGCTCCACCGAACGGTGGCACGCGTGGGGCGGGTAACGCGCAGTTATGCGCGCTTAAAGCGCGTACGCGCTATTGCGCGGTGAAAGCTTGCAGCGCTTGGTCAAGCAAGGTCATGGCCTCAGTGACCACGCTCGCGGTGATTATGAGCGGTGGCGTGAGGCGCAGGACGTTAGGCCCGGCCACTAAGACGAGCAGACCGTGCTCGGTGCACAGCTGCTGCAGCTTACCTGATTGGTCGTGGAATGGCTCGCTGAGCTCTGCGCCAATTAAGAGGCCCTTGCCGCGCAGCTCCTTAAAGCAGTGGTACTTGTCGTTTAAGGCCGTGAGCTGGTCACGGATGAGCTGCCCCATAGCGCTGACGTGCGTAAGGAAGTCTGGGGCGCTGACCGTATGCAGCACCACCGAGCCGACGGCGCAGGCCAATGGGTTGCCGCCGAAGGTCGAGCCATGGGTACCGGGCTTGAAATGTGCGGCAATCTCGTCGGTGGTGAGGATGGCACCGATCGGGATGCCTGCAGCCAAGCCCTTAGCCGAGGAGAGGATGTCCGGGCGTACGCCCTTGCCCCCGTTTAAGTCCTTAAACTGCTCGAAGGCATAGAAGCTACCAGTACGGCCGACACCGGTTTGCACCTCATCGAAGATAAGCAGCGCGTGGAACTTATCGCACAGCGCCCGCACCTGAACCAAGAACTCCGGATCGACCGGCAAGATGCCGCCTTCGCCTTGGATCGGCTCTAAAATCACGGCGCAGGTCTTATCGCTGATGGTACGCTCTAAGGCCGCACAGTCGTTAAACGGCAGGTGGGTGATGCCGCTTGGGGTCGGGCCAAAGCCGGTTGAGTACTTGGCCTGACCGCCGACGCTGACCGAGAACAAGGTACGGCCATGGAAGGAGTGGCTAAAGGAGATGATCTCATCCTTCTCCGCACCAAAATTGTCGTAAGCGACGCGGCGGGCGAGCTTTAAGGCCGCCTCGTTAGCCTCAGCACCGGAGTTGGTGAAGAAGACCTTATCAAAGCCGGTGAGTGAGGTTAACTCTTGGGCCAAAGTCAGGGTCTTGTCGTTGACAAAGATGTTGCTGACATGAATCAAGCGCTGAGCCTGCGCGCTGATGGTCTTAACCACCTCCGGGTGGTTGTGGCCTAAGCAATTGACTGCGATGCCCGCCGACAAGTCAACATAGCGCTTGCCCTCGGTGTCATAGAGGTAGCAGCCCTCACCGCGCTCGAGCACCATGTTCTGCGGAACATAGCATGGAATCATGACCTGATCGAAGGTCTGTCTGGAAACCGTCATAACATCCTCCCCCTAGACCGACTTGACCGCAATGGTGCCCGGCTGCGCCTCGCCCGCTGGCGCCGCAGGCTGTCCACCCGTTGGCGCTGTGCCCTCAGGCGCGCCTAACTGGGCGCCAAGTTGCGTGCCCAGCGGCCCGACGCGGCCGAGCTGTGCCACGTGGCGCGCCATCAGCGAACGCTCCGGGCTGAAGTTGTACTCATAGGCCACTTCGTCGCAGCGCTCGCGCTTAGGGCAATTATCGCAGTCCTTGCGGATCTTCTCCGGCAGCGCCTCGATCGTGGTCTGAGTGAAGCCGACCTTGGCAAAGAACTGCGGATTGCGCGTGAGCACGAAGACCTTTTTGATCTCATAGCTCTCGGCCTTGTAAAGCAGATACTCGACAATGGCGCGGCCTTGGCCTTGGCGCTGCACCATTGGGTTGACACCGAGGCTGCGGATTTCGGCCAAGCCCGTGTCGTAGACGTAGAGACAGGCGCAGCCCATGACTTGGCCGTTCTTGGCACAGACGGCAAAGGACTGGATGTTGCGGATCAGATCTTCGCGCGGGCGCGGCAGGTTCTCGCCCTGCTGGGCCCAATAGCGCACCATATTGTCGAGGCTGTCGATGTCCGACAGGCGCGCTTGGCGCACAATAAACTGGTCGTTGTTGTGCTCGTTTAAGATCTCTTGCACCTGAGCTAAGGCGGTGGCCACCTTATTGAGCTCAGCATTGGGCAAGGCCTTGTGATGGTGGAGTTTGAGCGCCTGATGATAGAGATCATCGAGGCTGACTCCGCGTAAATCAGGGTTAAACTCAGGAAGTGAGGCCTGAGCTTGGCTAGGATCAGGTTGAACCGAGTTGTCCATAGTTGTGTACAAGCTGTTGTGCCCACAAAGCAGGCACCAAGAAAACCACCCCCACCTTTCCCCAACGCGGCGACCTTGCAAGGCGCCCGTACTTACTTAGGGAGGTGAGACCGACGTTGCGTGCTAAGCGCGAAGCGCCTTCACCACTGCCGTGCTTTAACTAATGCCGCGTAATTCCCTATGCGTAAGCGTAGGGATGTAAGCGGCCAATACCAACATATGTTATAATGC